>JBCCEJ010000016.1:0-78404 GCA_039030335.1 Pseudomonadota bacterium
GAACAACTTGAGATCCGGGTTCCTGCTGAAGCTGGCTGCGAAGAACTAGGAAAAGTTAAACCTCAGGCTAGGTGGGTTAAAAAGCCGCCAGGAACCAAAATCCCTGCTGGATCCCAACGCTCCTTTAGATCCATCATTAGGTCCATACATTCTGGCTCAAAACCCCATAAGTCAAGTTGAGAAGCCAGTGCGTATGGTGCGAGGAGAGCAACAGCGTATCCATCCATAGATCTCAATGGCCGCCTGAGCTGATCAAGCAGATCTCTTGCTGCGGCAGAAGATTTAGGCGCTGTTCGGATATACAATAGGCCAGCTAACGTGTCGACAAAGGGTGTCCATTCATCATTCTGGATCGCTTGAACAGCCTGCCAGTAAGCAGGCAAGGCAGCGGCAGGCACGCCGACTCGAATAATCATGGAATCAGCGTGGATATCCGCCATAAAAGCACCCCATTCGCTGGTGGCATTGCCAAATGTCAACTGCTGCGGTGGTGCAGCTCCTGCCTTTTCGACAATGGCTTTGACGGTCCTTAGTTCTGCGGCAACATCCTCTGGTAGCCCTTCAGCAGTGCAGACGATCTGATATGCCCGAGCATCTACTCCGGCTTGCCTGCAAATGACCACACCAGAGCAGTTCAATAGATGGGGTGCAATCTGTTGAGCGAGGTGAAGGGCATCTGCCATCTCTCCAATATGAATGCGAACCGATTCGATAGCCCGAGGAGATGGGGTTAGCTTTAGGGTAACGTCTACCATCACGCCTAATGACCCATAGGAGCCGACGAAGATTTTGGGCAGATCATAGCCCGCCACATTTTTCACAACGGGACGGCCACATGTCACAATTCGACCATCGGCCAGTACCACCGTGGTAGCCAGCAAGTTATCCCGCAGGCTGCCGTATCGGCATCTTTGGGGGGCATTGACATTTGCCGCCAACAGACCACCGATGGTTGCATCTAGGCTCGGCGCCATGAGCGCACACTGCATCTGGTGCGCCTGCAAGAAGTGCTGTAGATCGGCCAATTTCATTCCGGCACCAACCTGGATGTAGAGATCGTCTGGGGCAAAGTGAATGATCTGATTGAGGTGGCTTGTTGAGAGCTGATAAGGAGCCTTCAAGGCGTCCGATTCAAGTTGAGAGGGATCGCTCGACAAATCGCTAGAGAGATATCTGCCACTGATCCCTACCCGCTCCCCAGCCGCAGACAGTGCAGCCAGCGCCGCCCCAACTTCCTCAGCCGTCTCTGGTGCAAAAGTTTTGCTATTGGGCATAAGCGGCTCTATCCGTTCTGGCGCTGGGATCGTTCTGGGTAGCACTTTCCCTGGATTAAGGAGATGGGCTGGGTCAAAAATCCCTTTAATATCCTGCATAGCCGTTAGCTCGTTGGGGCTAAACATGGTAGACATGGCTTCGCGCTTTTCTATACCAATCCCATGTTCGCCGCTAATAGAGCCGTTACGGTCCACGCAAAGCGCAATGATCTCTTTGCCAGCTTGATGTACCCGTTCCATCAATGCCTCATCCTCCTCGTCGCATAAGATAAGCGGGTGGAGGTTGCCATCACCAGCATGAAAGACATTAATGGCTTCAAGCTGGTAACGCTGGCAGATCCCTTCGATTTCAGGCAGTACCTCTCCCAGGTGGCTGCGCGGCACAGTCACATCGGTAAGATAGTAGCGAGGGGAGAGGCGAGCCAAGGCTCCGGCTGCACTCTTGCGCCCATACCAGATCTGAGCGCGCTCGTCCTCGCTTTGGGCGATGCGGATATCAAAGCCACCATTGGCATCTAGCAAATCGGCAACCTCTTCGATCTGAGTATCTAGGCTTTCAGGGTGACCATCCACTTCCACAATCAATGCAGCCGCGGCATCTACAGGCAACCCAGCGGGAGCAAATTGGGTGATCATCTGCATGGCCGCCTGATCCATCATCTCCAAGGTTGCTGGCACTAGCCCTGCCGCAATCACAGCTGATACAGCCTGCCCAGCCTGGCCAATCGTATCAAAGGCCACCATCATCGTCTTGACCCCGCCTGGATTAGGTACCAGCCGCAGATCAGCCTCCGTCATCACCGCTAACGTCCCTTCACTGCCCACTAATAGCGCGCAAAAGTCATACTCTGGGTGGATGGCATGGACAGCGCGGCCGCTTACATCGAGTACTTGAACTACTGGTTCGCGTAGGGCGTCGGTCGGGAAGCTCAAGGTGCGATTCCTCATCAAACTGTGCCTGTGGCTGGTCGTGCTGGTACCGGCGCTCGCCATCACCATGGTGATCGTCGTGCTGCAAGATGCGCCACTCGTCGATGCACGCGTCGAGCTTTCACCCGAGAACGTCAAACGCGCCAGATCTCTCCTGAAAGCCCACGACCCACGCAAACTGCCGGCCGGCTCAGTGCGTACCGTGCGGCTACGCAAAGACGACCTGGAACTAGGCGCAAACTTCATTGCTACCCGAGTCGGACGCGGCGGCGCCAACGTCGAGTTGGAAAAGGCGCGCCTCAAAATCGACCTCAGCACGGAACTGCCGAAAGGCGACGCATCTGGCAGCGGACATTTCGTGAACGTCTCCGTGACGCTCAAACAAAGTCCGGCAGGGCCGCCCACGTTCGAGCGGCTGAAGCTCGGCTCGATGCCGGTGCCCGCTCTGATCGCGAACGCCGGACTGACCTTCGCGCTACGCAACGTCTCGGGCGGCGCCGGCGGCACTGCGATTGCGGAGTTGCTCCGGGACGTGCAGTTTGAACCCGGCACGTTGGCAGTGACGTACGAATGGCGCCCCGAAGTCCTCGACGGACTGCGTGGACAGATCGTCACCGACGCCGATCGCGTGCGGCTCGAGCGCTACCACAACGAGCTGGTCGCGGTATCGCGCCGACTGCCCCCGGACGCGCCGGTCAGCGCGGCACTGAAGCCCCTGTTTGCGCTGGCACAGCAGGAAGCGGAACGTTCAAAAGAGCCGATCGCCGAGAACCGCGCCGTTTTGCTGGTCCTGTCGGGCTACGGCGCCGGGCGCGGCATCAGCGGTCTGGTGCCGGAAGCGAAATCGTGGGCCAAGCCGGCCCCGCTCAAGCTGACGCTACGCGGGCGGCGCGACTCGGCGCAACATTTTCTGACGTCTGCCGGGCTCGTGGTGCTCGGCGGTCAGCAGTTTTCTGATCTGATCGGTCTCGCCAAGGAGGTGGCCGATTCGCGAGGCGGGAGTGGCTTCAGTTTCACCGACATTGCCGCCGACCGGGCAGGCACCATGTTCGGCGAGACGGCGCTTTATTCCGAAGCGTTGGCAAACCGGCTTCAGGTACGTATGTCCAAAGGGCTAAGCGATCGGGACCTCGCGCCACCATTTGCGGATCTGCCGGAGTTCTTGCCGGAAGCCGAGTTCAAACGCCGCTACGGCCGTATCGGCTCGCGCGCCTACAACGCCGAGGTCAACCGTTTCGAGCAGCGCCTCGCAAAGCTCTCGTTGTATGCGCGCTGAGCCGCGCGGGCCGGCCGACCCAAGCCCTCCGGTACGGAAGTGGACCGCAGATGAGTGACCCATCCGATCGACCGGCACCTTCCGTTTCTTGGCCCCCCTGGCGGTTGCCGCGCGAAGTGCAGGCGCGGCCGGACGCCGCAGCGATCGTTGAGCAGTTGCGCGCCCGGCTGACCCCTATGTGGGCCGGCAGCGAAACGCAGCTTTGCGAAGCACCGTTCACCGGCACTATGCGAGCCGCACTGGTCGATGCCGCACTGGCCAAGGCGACCGTGCGCGGTCTCGAACAGGTCGAACAGCAACTGAGCGCCGAAGCGCACGGCATGGCGCTAGCCGACGCCCGCGCTGGAACAACCCGCGGTGCGCGGCTCTCGCGCCTGCTAATCGTTACCAGCGACGCCGCCGAGCGCCTTTACCGGCGGGTGGCCACATTGTCGGAACGTCACGGCGGGCGGCTGTTGACCATCCGCATCCAGACTGATGAAGAAACTCTCGGCGGACTGCTCTACGGTACCGGGCACGTCGCCCGAGCCTTGCTGATCGCAGACCGGCGGCACACCGCGGCGGTATTGCTCGGATTGGCCGAAGCGCCGGACACGCCCCCCGGCTGAATGCGGCGAGCTGCGTCTGCACCCGAGTCAGTAGCCGACGTATTCGCCCGCACGCTTTTCCTTGAACGCCGCGATCGCTTCAGCATGATCGGGACCGGATCGGGTGATCGCGATGTGGGAGCTCACGAGATCGAGACTCGCTGCCATGTCCGATTCGAGACCCTCGTTGACCGTGCGTTTTATAAGGCGCATCGAAAGCGGCGGCATCGAAGCGATGCGCGTTGCAATCCGCGTCGCTTCCGCCATCAGCTCGTCATCCGGAAACACATGATTGACGAGCCCGATCTCGAGTGCCGTTTCCGCATTGATGAACTCGGCCGTCAGCAACAGTTCAAGCGCGCGCCCTTTGCCGACGATGCGCGGCAGGAAATACGCTCCGCCGCCGCCGGGCAACAATCCGATCTTGCCGTAGGTCTCAGCGAACCGGGCGCTCGCGCCCGCCACGCGAAAATCGCAGGCGAGCGCGAGATCCATGCCACCGCCCGCGGCCGGACCGTTCACAGCCGCCATGATCGGTTTTTCGAAGCGGGCGAGGCGCTTCGGGAATGCCTGAATCTCGCTTGCGATCCGATGTTTTGTGATGTGCGGGCGGTTGTCCTGCTCCGCCCCCATGCCGCCAATATCGCCGCCACTGCAAAAGCCCCGGCCGGCCCCGGTCAGAATTACCGCCCGCACCTCGTCACGTGCATCACACTCATCGAGCGCAGCCACGAGCCCTTGCAACATATCGCTCGTAAACGCATTCAGCTTCTCCGGCCGGTTCAGCGTTAACGTCGCGACGTGTTCGTGAACGTCAAACAGCAGTTGTGACATGACTCATCCTCCTCAATCTCAGGCGCGGCAAAACAAGTCAGCCGGCAAATTGCGCCGGCCAACCGAACCCCGGCAGTATAACGACGCTAACCGTGGCACTTTTGCACACTCTTCGCCCTGAGGCAGTCGAGGAAACCGTGATCGGCAGAAACATCAAAGTTGGCGCTGCACTGCGCGTCATCCGAAACCCGGTCGAGGATCACCATCGATGATGTTGAGCCACCTCAAAGTTGTCGAATTGGGTGACTACGACGCTGTCCGGATCGCGGGGCGACTGCTGGCGGACCTGGGCGCGAATGTCCACACCGTGCGCCCGGCCCACGCATCGCTCCGCGCTGCCCTGTTCTCCGATGGCAAGACGCTCGTACAGCCGGATGCACTGGAGCCAGCACTAACCGACGCCGCGCTGATCCTGAGTGGCGGTCAACCTGCGGTCGCGCGCAACGACGGTCATCACCCGGGCGATCTGCACGTGCGTTACCCGTCGGCAGTCATTGCTCATATCAGCCCATTCGGCCTTACCGGCCCCGACGCCGACCGGGCCGCTTCCGACCTGACGCTGTTCGCCGGCAGCGGCATCGCCCGAATCCTGACCGGACAGGTCGACGATCCAGAGGCGGAACCTCCACAGCGGCCCGTCGATGAACAGAGCGGATTTATAAGCGGTTTCGCGGCGGTCGCCGCGAGTCTCGCCGCTTGTTACGGCAACCGCCCGGGCGTCATCGACGTTTCAGCTTTCGAGGCTCTCGCGACGCTGGCCATCACAGATCTGACCCAGGCGATCAACCAGCAGCCTGTTCGCCCGAGGAAGCGCAATACCGACGGTAATGGCGCAACCGTGTGTGTATTGCCGTGCAGTGACGGCTACGTCGCGATCTCGCCGCGCGAAGAGCATCAGTGGCAGTCCTGGCTCGGCGTGATCGGAAATCCCGCATGGGGGCGCGAACCACGTTTCGCGAGAAAGTCCGACCGGGTCGCCAACTGGGATGCGTTGTACGCGCTGCTATGTGCCGAGAGCGTGAAGCGCGAACGCGCCAAGCTCGCGAGCACCGCGCAGGCTGCGCACGTCCCCGCGTTTGCACTGATGGAACCGTCCGAGCACCTCGACAACGGGCAGCTCGACCACCGGCAGTTTTTCAAAGCGTGGCACCCCGATCCCGAGATCTTTGATACAGGCGAGCGCTCGGTGCGTATACCGAATCATCCGTTCGGCATCAGCCGCGTATCCGGCGGTGAGTCCAATGCCGCCGATACTCGCGAATCTACGAACGGCGATACGAGAGCGAAAGGGCCACTGGCCGGTGTCCGCGTGCTGGATTTCAGCTGGGTCATCGCCGGGCCAACGACAACACGTTATCTGGCAGCCCTCGGTGCGGACGTCATCAAAGTGGAGGCACCCGGCCGCGGCGACCCGGCGCGCGGCTCCGAACTGCACACGGTGCTCGGCGAGCGCAAACGCGCCATTCAGCTGGACCTCAAATCTCCGGCTGGTCAGAGGATTGCCGTAGATTTGGCGATGCGCTCCGACGTATTGATAGAGAACTTCGCGACCGGCGTCATGGCGCGCTTCGGACTGGATGCCGAAACCCTGCAGGCGGCGCATCCCGGTCTCATCTATCTGTCAGCGTCAGGGATGGGGCGTACCGGCCCCCAGTCTGGAGCCGTTGCATACGGAACGTTGCTACAAGGCTTCTCGGGATTCGCCTGGTTGAACGGGGTGCCAGATCGCATTCCGCGGGTTGGCATGGCATGGCTCGACCCTATGTGCGCGTTGCTGTTAACCGCCGTGACGAGCGCAGCGCTGCAGGCACGGCAAATCGACGGCCGCGGAACCCGAGTCGACCTGTCGATGGTCGAGGCCATGTTGTGGGCAATGAGTGAGACGCTTGCGAAAGCTCAACTGGGTGAGCGCCCCGTGCCGCAGGGCAATGCCTCTTCGGAACACGTCCCCCACGGAGCCTATCGATGCGCCGGCAAAGACCAGTGGCTCGCGCTTGCGGTAACGGGCGATGCTGAATGGCGCGCTCTCGTCGAACTCGTGCCAGCTCTCAAGTGTGACCGGTGGGAGTCGCTCGATGGGCGACGTAGCGACACACAGCAGATCGATGCAGCTTTGGAGAACTGGCTCGCCGCACGTGACGCTGAAGAAGTTGCCGAGGAACTCGGCGCGGCGGGTATCCCCGCGAGCTTTGTTGCCGGTGCTTCCGATCTGGCGAGGTCGGCGCACCTCCAGGCCCGCGGATTCTGGCGCAAACTCGAAACTGGTCATGCGCCTGGATTGCCTTGGCAATCACCTTTTGTCGAGGCGCCTTGCGTTGCTCCCGGTCTCGGTGAACACACCGATGAGGTGCTGCGGGAAGTTCTAAGACTCGACGACCAGATGTTGGCGGACGCCAATGCCGACGGCGCTTTCGGCTAGGCACGGGTGACGGCCGCTTTTGCATCGCGTATTCGAATTCGCGAACAACGATGACGCAGCCGGCGCTCACCGTATTCGCGGGCAGCGAAGCTGTTCAGCGAATTGAGCAACGCGGGATTTCACCCGAGATCTTCTCCTGTGTGGTAGGCGCGTCCGGCGGTGCGAAGATGCTGGCTCTGACGCACCTCGATCGCTACCTGTTTGGCGAGTTCCTGCCCACATCGCGTCATCGCGTCGAGTTACTTGGATCGTCCATCGGATCGTGGCGGCACGCGGCCGCGGCGGCACCTGATCCACTCGCCGCATTGAGTGATTTACAGGAGCGCTATCTGAACCAGGCGTGGGACGAGAACGACCCCCGCAGGACTTCAGAGATCGTGGACGAACTCTGCGCATGGGTGGTCGACGGATTGTGTACGGAGGAAGTTGCCCGCCATGTGTGCAGTCATCCGCGCTACACCACTCACGTCGTGACGGCTCGCGGACTGGGTTGGAACGGACGACCGGCTGGACCACGATTGGCACTTGGCATGGGCGTCAGCGCTGCCGCGAACATGCTGACGCGAAATTTGCTTGGCAGCGGGTTTCAGCGCGTCGTGTTCAGCAGCGGTCCCTCGCAGGCCTTTCAGTTCAGCGACTTCGGCACCCGGCACGTCGGGCTGACGGCAAGTGCGTTGAAGCGGGCGCTACTCGCGAGCGGCTCGATTCCGTTTTTGATGTCCGGCCAGCAGGACCTTCCAGGTGCTGACGTTGGCCGGTACTGGGACGGCGGCATCATCGACTACCACTTCGACTTCGCGAATCAGACCGGCGACGGACTGGTGCTTTACCCGCATTTCACTGACGCGGTCATCAAGGGTTGGTTCGACAAGGCGCTGCCCTGGCGGCGCACACCCGCAGCCGAACTCGCGCGCGTGGTCATGTTGGCGCCGTCGCGAGCATATCTGAAGCGACTTCCGAACGGCAGAATTCCAAACAGAAAGGACTTCAAGAGCATGCGCCGGACAGATCGCCTGAAGTTCTGGAACACTGCAATGTCAGCAAGTCAGCAGCTCGCAGACGCTTTCGCAGAATTCGTCACGGCGAGCGAGCCAGCGCGTTTCCTTACGCGATTCCCCTGAGGCTTCTGAAAAAGTGATGCCCCTCTTCCCGTGCAATCGAATCAGGCGCGCACGCCTCGCAGACGTTCCGATCGACGTCGCAGCAACTCAACCGAGATCATGCAAAGCGTCGATATCGCGATGAGGATCGTCGCAGCCGCGAGGATGCTCAGTGTGATCTCCTGACGTATGCCACCCCAGATGAGTTGTGGAATGGTCGGCTGATCCGGGGCCGCGAGGAAGATCACGACGACCACTTCGTCGAAAGAGGTGATGAAGGCAAAAAGAGCGCCGGATATCACCCCTGGCCAGCAGAGCGGCAAAATCACCGACCAGAACGTGCGAAGCGGCTTCGCGCCTACGGAAAAAGCGGCGCGAATCAGATTCTCGTCGAACGAGGCGAGTGTCGCCGTCACCGTGATCACGACAAACGGTGTGCCAAGTGCTGCGTGCGCCAGGACCATGCCAGTCATGGAGAACGCAAGCCCAATCGACGAATAGAACAGGAACATGCCAGCGCCGGTAATGATGATCGGCACGATCATCGGCGAGATGAGCAGCGCCATGACCGGTCCGCGCCAGGGCATGTTGCGCCGGGTCAAACCCACCGCGGCCAGCGTACCGAGCACTGTGGAAATCGCGGTGGCCGTGAGGGCGATGATGAGGCTGTTCTTTGCCGCGATAACCCAGGCGGAAGTCTCGGAGTCCGGTCGGTTTGGATCCTGCGCGAGCGCGCGGTACCACTGCAACGAAAACGCATCGGGGTCCAGCCGTAGCATTGCGTCCGAGAACGTGAAGTACGTCTCGGCGTTAAACGACAGCGGAATGACCACGAGTACGGGCGCGATCAGAAAGAAGAATACACAAGCACAGATGAACAGAAACACGTAGTGCCAGGCGCGCGCGAGAGGGCTTGTGTAGGGCGGCAGTCGCATAACGCCAAAAGTGTATACCAGTCGTTCCGGAGCGTCCGGGTCGCGTAGAATCCGCGGTCGAATGCGAGCGGGGAGAAACTGCCATGAATACCGACGTCATCATCACGTGCGCCTTGAACGGGGCCGGCGACACGGCCGACAAACATCCCGGCTTGCCGATCACACCCGAACAGATCGCCAATGCGGCCATCGAAGCGGCCAACGCGGGCGCCGCCATTGCTCATATTCATGTGCGCGACCCGGAGACCGGCAAGGGCGCGCGCGACCCGGCGCTGTTCGCCGAAACGGTGGCTCGCATTCGCGACAGCGACGTCGACATCGTTTTGAACCTGACCACCGGCATGGGCGGTGATTTCTATTGGAACGACGACAATCCCTATCAGGCCGGACCGGGTTCCGACCTCGGCAGCGCCGCCGAGCGCGTGCAGCACGTGTTGGATCTGAAACCCGAGATCTGCAGCCTCGACGTCGCGACGATGAATTTCCACGACTGCGCGTTCCTGAACCCGCCCGATGCGCTGTTCAAGATGGCGGAGCTCATCAAGGAATCGGGCGCCCATCCCGAACTCGAGTGTTTTGACGTTGGCCATATCCGGCTCGCGAACTGGCTGGTCGAGCAGGGCTACGTCGAAGGTATTCCGATCTACCAGATCTGCCTGGGCGTGCCGTGGGGCGCGCCATCCGAAACCGAGTCGATGGTCGTCATGCGCAACCTGCTGCCAGAAAACGCCGTGTGGTCAGCGTTCGGCATCTCGCGCGCGCAGATGGCGATGGCCGCGCAGTCGATGATTCTCGGCGGGAATATCCGCGTTGGTCTGGAAGACAACCTCTATCTGGACCGCGGCGTCCTCGCCAGCAACGGTCAGCTCGTCGAGCGTGCAGCGGAAATCGTCGCGCGCCTCGGCGGACGCGTGTTATCTCCGGCTGAGGCGCGCACGAAACTCGGACTCGAAAAGCGCAGCTGACCGCACCGCTACGCTGATGCACCGGCTACCGCTGCCTGTCGGGCAGCGGCACGACCTATTGCCTGGACGCTTTCAGGGCCCGCGCAATCGCAACGAGACCGGCGTTCATTTCGCGTGACAGCGTGGCGAAATCACGCCCGTCGGCCATCTCCTCGCAACCGTCGACCATACGGTCGCGAAGCTCCTGCGTAAGCTCGGGCGCTTGCAGGCGGGTCCAGGGCAGTTTCAACGCCGGGCCGAACTGGTCGAGGTTGTACGCCATACCACCTTCACCACCGCCAACATGAAAAACCATGCACGGACCCATGATGGCCCAACGCGGCCCCGGGCCGTTGGTGATGGCCGTATCGATCTGCTCGACGGTCGCTTCGCCGTTCGCGACCATGTGTAGCGCCTCGCGCCAGATCGCTTCTTGCAGCCGGGTGGCGATGAAGCCGGGAACTTCACGGTTCAGCACAACCGGCGCTTTGCCGGCTGCCGTATAGAACGCGTCGGCCCAAGCGACGGTGTCGGCCGTCGTTTTCTTACCGCCAACCACTTCGACCAGCGGCATCAGGTACGGGGGGTTGAACGGATGGCCAACGACGGTGCGCTCAGGCGTTACACACGTCGCTTGAATCTCTGTCATCGTCAGACCAGAGGTGCTCGACGCAATGACGATATCGTCGGCGACCAGGTCACCGAGCTCCGCGTAGATCGCCTGTTTGAGCGCAAGCTGTTCGGGCACGCTCTCCTGCACGAAGTGCGCATCGGCAACTGCGCCCGCAAGTGTTGTGTGCACGGTCAGGCGGGCGCGGCTCGCATCTTCGGCAAGCCCGATCTCTTCGAGCGCTGCCCACGCGTTATCGATAAGCCCCCGGAGCGAGGCTTCTTCGCTCGCCGCATGTACATACGAAGAGACGTCGTAACCGTTCGCCAGAAAGTAAGCTGCCCACCCGGCGCCGATCGGGCCAGCGCCGATGCACGCGACCCGCTTTACATCATCGACATTCGGTCTCGCGCTGCTCATCGGCCCTTGAACTCAGGCTTACGACCCTCGGCGAATGCGCGCACCCCTTCCTGTGCGTCGTCCGAGCGCAGCATCGCTCGATAGATCGGCAACTCGCCGGTGCGCATCGTCTGAAACGAGTTCTGCACGGAGTCGCCGTCGATCGCGCGCAGCACCTCTTTTACCGTCTGTAGCGCAAGCGGTGCTGAGTCAGCTATCTGGTCCGCCCACGCCCGGGCCGTATCCAGCAGCGAATCGGCCGCGACTACCTTGTTGACAAGGCCGTAGTGCGCCGCCTCCGCGGCCGGCATCCGGCGGCCGAGCAGCAGCATCTCGACCGCGACGTTGTGCGGAACCTTGCGCGGCAGGCGCTGTAATGCGCCGGCATCAGGCACGATGCCAAGCGGCATCTCGGGCAACGCGAACTCGACGTGCTCGGCTGCAATGATGAGATCGCACGCCAGCGCAATTTCAAAGCCGCCGCCGATGGTCAGGCCATTCAAGGCCCCGATCACGGGCTTGTGCAGATCCCACATCTCGGTAATACCGGCAAAGCCACCGTTGGCGGCATCTTCGGCCTCCCACCAGTTGTCGAGCTGCTGATCGCCGCTGTCCAGAGCTTTCAGATCCCAACCGGCGGAGAAGATCCGCTCGCCGGTAGCGGTGATAAGACCAACGCGCAGTTCGGGGGCGTCGCGCAGTCTTGCAAACGCCTGGCCCAGCCGCCTGCTCATGGCCATGTCGATGGCATTGACCTTCGGCCGGTTCAGCGTGATTTCGAGCACGTGCCCGCGCTGTTCGATGCGCACCTCGTCGTCGCGTTCGCTCACCATGTTTCCTCGTGTGTTGGGGCCCGGCGCGAGCATCGCAGAGTTTCCGTGGCGCTGTCACGACGAGGCGCGCGTCGACAGACGTACGTCGTGCAGGGTCATCCTTCTCATCGTCGATCGCTTCGCGCCATAATCGCCGGCCGGAATGGATCGAGAGAGCGCTCATGACCGAAGAACAACGCCTGCTGCTGGATTCGATCCGGGCGTTCATGGATCGCGAGATTTTCCCGCATGAGGTCGAGGTCGATAAGGCCGGTGAGGTTTCCGATGCAATCGGCGAACGCATTGCCGCGCAGGCCCGGGAAGCCGGCTTCTTCGCATTCAATCTACCGGAGTCGATAGGCGGAGGCGGACTCGATAACGTGTCGCGCGCGATTCTGGAACGTGAGCTTGGAAAAACCACTCATGCCCTGAACGAGTTTGTCGCGCGACCGACCGAGATTCTGATGGCGTGCAACGAAGAGCAGGCCGAGAAATACCTGGCACCATGCGTGAGCGGGGAGAAAACCGAGTGTTTCGCGCTAACCGAGCCCGGCGCGGGATCGGACATCATGTCGATGCAGACGCGGGCTGTCGCCGATGGCGGCGACTACGTCATCAACGGGACCAAACACTTCATCAGCTGCGTGCGTGAACCCGATTTCGCGATCGTGTTCGCAGCGACGGGCATCGACCAGACCGCGCGCGGAGAACGCAAACGCGTTACCGCCTTTCTGGTCGACAAGGGCACCCCCGGCTTCGACGTACGGCGTGGTCCGCGCCCGGTCAGTCAGCGCGCGTACAAGAACTTCGTGCTGTCATTCGACGACTGCCGTGTGCCTGCTTCGGCAATTCTCGGTGCAGAGGGCACCGGTCTGGAACTGGCAAACCGGTGGCTTGGCATGGGACGCGTCTGGGTCGGGGCCGGGTGCTGCGGCAAAACCGAACGTTTGCTCGATCTCGCCTGTGAATGGGCCGCGAGCCGCGTGCAGTTCGGCCAACCGATCGGCCACTTTCAGGGCACGTCGTTCAAGCTCGCCGATATCGCCACGGAACTGCGTGCGGCCGACCTGCTGGTATTGGACGCAGCGCGCAGGGCGGACGCTGGCGACATGTCTTCGGACGACGCGGCGATGGCGAAAGTGTTCTGTTCCGAGATGCTGGGCCGTGCCGCCGATCACACCCTGCAGATCTACGGCGGCATGGGTTTGATGGAAGATCTCCCGGTCGAACGACTGTGGCGCGACGCGCGGTTGGAACGTATCTGGGACGGAACGTCTGAAGTGCAGCGTCACATCATCTCTCGGTCGCTGCTTCGCCAACGCGGGTCGTGAGTAGCCGGCTAAACCGCCTGTTCCGGCCACGCAGTCTCGCGTTCGTCGGCGGCGACAGCGCGGCGGCCGCCGTGGAGGTCGCCAGACGCGGTGGCTTCGACGGCACGCTGCAGGCTGTGAACCCTCGTCGCCAGACCCTTGCCGGCGTGCCGACGGTGCCCGATCTGCGCGCCTTGCAAATAGCACCCGACGCCGCGTTTGTCGCTGTACCTGCCCATGCTGTAGTCGATACCGTAGCAACCCTCGCAGGCATCGGAGCGGGCGCCGCCGTGGTCTACTCGGCGGGGTTTGCCGAACTCGGCGAAGACGGCGAGTTGCTGCAAACGAAGCTCGTCGAAGTGGCCGGCACGATGCCGATCATCGGCCCGAACTCGTCTGGCGTGCTGAACTTCGTTTCCGGCGCACACCTGTGGCCTTTTCAGCATGGCGGCACTCGCGTATCGCGCGGCACGGCGTTCATCACGCAAAGCGGCATGCTCGGCAACACGCTGACATTGAATGACCGCTCGTTACCCTTCGCGTATGTCATCAGCGCCGGCAATCAGGCGACGTGCGGCATCGAAGAAACGATTGAAGCGCTGCACGGCGACGACGCCGTGTCCGCCATCGCACTCTATATCGAAGGGCTGAACGATGTGCCGAGATTCGCCCGCGCGGCCGCACGCAGCATCGATGCGGGGGTGCCCATCGTTGCACTCAAAGCCGGTTCGTCGAAGATTGGCGCGGAACTCACGGTCACGCATACCGGCTCGCTCGCCGGGACCAACGATCTCTACAGCGATCTGTTCGAACGCCTTGGTGTCATTGCAGTCGACTCGCCGGTCGAGATGCTCGAAACCTGCAAGCTGCTGCAGTTTGCAGGCGCGCCACGCGGCAGGCGGCTGCTGGGTCTCACATGTTCAGGCGGCGACGCGACGATGCTTGCCGACACCAGCGAGCGACTGGGTCTCGACCTCGTACCGCTCGATCACAAAACGGCACGTGCCGTGCGCGAACGACTCCCGCCTCTCGCAACGGTATCCAATCCGCTCGACTACACAACACCGCTCTGGGGGAACGAAGAAGCGCTTCGCGACCTCTTTGGCGTGATGCTGAAACCGGGTTACGACGCCGCCGTGCTGGTGCAGGACTATCTGCCCGAACCGAGCGCTGACAATCAAAATTCACTCGCCGACGCCCGCGCGTTCGCCGCTGCCACGTGCGCGCAACGTGTACCTGGGGCGGTTGTCAGCGTATTGCCAGAGAACTTCGAAGCGGGCGTCCGCCAGACCATCTGCACTCACGGTCTGGCGCCCCTGCAAGGCATTGAACACGCTTTGAAGGCAATTCGCGCTGCCTCGGGATCGATGCATCGGGATCCGGCTTTCGCAGTGCAGTATGGGTGCGAGCGGCACGCGCACGCCGAAGACCATCCCCGACATCGCCTGCTGGACGAATGGCAAGGCAAACAACTGCTGGCCAACGCCGGTGTACCCATCCCATCCGGTGCGTGCGGGACCGCAGACATGCTCCGGGACCTCGCCGCCACGCTCGGCTACCCGGTGGCGCTGAAGTGTATACATCCATCACTGACCCACAAATCCGACGCCGGGGCGGTGCAGCTCAACATTGCGAACGACGCCGCACTCGAACAAGCGGCAACGGTCATGCGCGATTCGATCGCGCGGTCGCACCCGGAGATTCGCGTCGAGCAGTTCCTGGTTGAGCAAATGGTTACCGGCGCGATCGCAGAACTACTCGTTGGCTTCTACCGCGACCCGACGTTTGGGCCGGTGCTGGTACTGGGTTCCGGTGGTGTGCTGGTCGAGTTGCTCGGCGATACGCGTTCCGTATTGCTTCCGGCCAACCAACGCGTCATCGCGGATGCAATCCGTAAACTGAAGGTTGCAAAGCTGCTCTGCGGATTCCGCGGCGGCGCGGCAGCAGACCTGGACATGGTGGCAAGCACCGTGACGCAGATTGTCCAAGCTTTGCTCGAAGCCAATGCCGTCGAGTGCGACGTCAATCCGCTGATGGTGACGCATGAGCGGGCTTACGCGGCTGACGCGCTCATCACCGTGGCCGGGTCGCCGCCGGATTAGCGGTTAACCCAGCTACCAAGCGGGGCCGAGGCGCCCGGTCAGCGCCATTTGTAGTCGACCAGGCCGTCCATGGGCCGCGCCGCGTCTGCCGGCATCCAGCTCTTGGATTCGCCGGCATATTCAGGGCCGGGGTTCCCGTGTACCGTGGTCCGCCACATCTCGCGGTGATGGCGTTCAGCGTCATACCACGTGGCGCTGTGGATCATCGAGCGGTTGTCGTAGATCAGCAGATCG
This sequence comes from Pseudomonadota bacterium, assembly GCA_039030335.1. Classification (GTDB taxonomy): domain Bacteria; phylum Pseudomonadota; class Gammaproteobacteria; order HK1; family HK1; genus JBCCEJ01. The sequence goes on from JBCCEJ010000016.1 coordinate 15,767, forward strand.
CCTTCGTTCCACTCGTGGGCGTAGACGAATTCCGACCGCGTGTAGTGAGCCATCAGCTCATAGAGCAATTGAGCCCCCTCGCCCTCCGGCCCGGGCTCCATACCGATAAACGGCCCGTCCAGCCAGTCCATCTGCCCACCCTCACAGAGGTAGAGCGCTTTGCGGCCGGTAACCGGATGTCGACGGACGACCGGTTGGGCCTGCGATCGCTGGTGCGGCAGCAACGCCTGCGGCGTTTCACCCGCGAGCACCGCCTTCTCGGAACGCCCGGTGCCCAAAAGCGCATGCAGTCCCATCAGTCCGTCGAGCTTCGCTTTCATGTTGTCGCCCAACGCGTCGTAGGCGGCGTAGCCATTGGCGAACAGCGTCTGCGCCTGCTCGAGCGGCGCGGGCGTGACCGCGTAGAACAGCGAAATGTCGGGCGGCGGGCGCCGGAAACTCTGATCGGTGTGCCAGCCGCGGCGATGGGGAAATGTGATCGGCAGCGCGCCTTCAGCGGTGCGCGGCGGCTCTGGCGGCGGCGGCGGTAACTGATTGCAAGGTGGCGCGTTCGACAGCACCAGAATCTCACCAACATCCGGATGAATCATGTGCACCGGCGTCAGCGTGTCGTGGTAGTTCTCGACCTCCGGGCCAAACACCCGGCTTATCCGCACCAGCCAGTCGGGGTGCGCAGCCAGTTCACGCCAACCGGGAACCACCAGCAGTCCATCCGCCTCATGCAGTGCATTAAGGGCCGCGGCGCCGTTGGCTTCCAGATACGCAAGTGCGGTGTCGCCGCTACCTTGAACCGGTAGCGTCGCACCGAGCGCGGCACCCGGTATTGGCGAAGTCGTAAGGATTGTCGTGCTCATGTGTTATCGACCGCTATGGATGCATCGCGTCCACGGTTACCGGGCAGACGTCCGCGCAAAATCGACTAGCAGTTCAGATACGCGGTCCGGCGCCTCTATGGTGACCATGTGGCGCAGCCCTCCAGCACCACCAACGGTGCGCCGCCGAGGTCGTCAGCCATCCGCTGCGCGATCGCGGGCGTCGAGCCGACATCGGCACCGCCGGTGATGACCATCGACGGGCAGCGCACCTGACGCAAGGCATCGCCCACTTCCGCGTCGGCCTCCACGAACACCCGATACGCGTCGGTGTAACCGTGCCTGTGGTTGGCTCCGAGTTTATGTTTCAGCCACTCGACGGCATCCGGATTTGCGCTCTGAAACTGGGATGGCAGCCAGCGCTCCACCGCCAGTTCGACAATGCCGCCCGGCCCGTCTTCCTCGGTCACTCGAAGCCGCTCACGCACGCCGCGCAGCTCATCTTCCGTTCGCCTGTACACGGTGCTCATCATGACGACGCCCGCGAGCACTTCAGGCCGATCCGCCGCGAATCGCTGCGTGATCACACCGCCCATCGAAAAACCGACCAGGATCGCGCGGCTCACATCACGAAACTTGAGCAGTCGCCCCAACTGATCGCAATAATCGCGAAGCGTGCTCCGCCGCTCCAGTGGCGGAGTACGGCCGTGTCCGAGCATGTCATAGCGCAACACCCGATGACTTTGTGTCAGTGCTTCGGCCTGCGCATCCCACATGTCCAGATCCAGGCCAACTCCGTGGAGTAGGACTACGGTTGGTCGATCGATCGAACCGGTGCCAGCGCCAGGAGATGCGTCCACGAAGTACGTGCCGTCAGGCGCGGTCTGTCCGGTCTCAACGTGGCTGTGCATGGCTGGCGGGGTCCCCGATGCGTTCGGCAGCGCTAATGTAGACTATTCTGCGAACTCACGGAGACCCGGACGGCCAGAGACGCGATGGCAAGCAGCAAGGAGATCATTGGCGGCGATCTCATCATCGGTGGGCGCAAGCTCACGTTGTCGAAGGCGGTGCGTGCGGGCGATTTCGTTTTTCTGACTGGCCAGGTGCCGATGCGCGATGGTGCACCCATGACCCACGGCACAATCGAGGAACAGACGCGCGCGTGCCTGGAGGAGATCCAGCGCACGCTGGCCGAAGCGAACTGCACGTTGGCAGACGTGGTGAAGTCGATGGTCTGGCTCAAATCGCGTGAAGATTTCCCCGGTTTCAACGCCGTCTACGGGGAGTATTTCCCTGAAGGGCCGCCCGCCCGTTCAGCCCTCGTGAGCGACTTTCTCGTAGATATCCGCGTCGAGATCGAATGCATCGCCTTCAAACCACAAGTCTGACCGGCTTGCTTGCCCGTTAGCCCGAGCGAACTTCGGAGAGTCTCATGCCCGAGATTGAGCGTTATCAGATGTACATCGGCGGTGAATGGGTTGATGCCGCCAGCGGCAGCACTTTCGAAAGCGTGAACCCGGCCAACGGTGAACCCTGGGCACAGGTGCCCGAAGCAGACGCGGGCGATGTTGACCGCGCCGTGCAGGCTGCCCACAAGGCTTTCACCGAAGGCCCATGGGGCAAGATGACACCCACGGCGCGCGGCAAGCTACTCCGCCGTCTGGCGGAAGTGCTGGCGGAGAACTCGGAGTCGCTAGGGCGTACTGAAACCGTCGATACCGGCAAGCTCTTCAAGGAGACTCGCTGGCAGGCCAATTACATCGCCGAGTTCTTTCAGTACTACGCCGGTCTCGCGGACAAGATTCACGGCGACACCCTGCCGATCGACAAACCGGACATGTGGACTATGACGATGCGTGAGCCGCTTGGCGTCGTCGCGGCCGTTGTGCCATGGAATTCTCAGCTGTTCCTCGTGGCGGTCAAGATCGGCCCCGCGCTCGCGGCTGGCAACACCGTCGTGTTGAAAGCTTCAGAACACGCGTCTGCGCCCATGCTCGAGTTCGCGAAGGTCTTTGAAGAAGCGGGCTTCCCACCGGGTGTTTTCAACGTCGTAACGGGTTTCGGCGACCCGTGCGGAAAAGCACTGACGACGCATCCACTCGTTGACCGCATCAGCTTCACCGGAGGGCCCGAAACGGCGCGTCACGTAGTGCGCAACTCGGCCGAAAATTTCGCGCAGGTGTCGCTCGAACTCGGCGGCAAATCCCCGATGGTGATCTTCGACGATGCGGATCTGGAAAGCGCCGCGAACGGCGTGTTGCTCAGTATCTTCAGCGCCAGCGGGCAGAGCTGCGTTGCGGCTTCACGGCTGTTCCTGCACGAACGCATCCACAATGAGATGCTCGATCGGGTCGCCGAGAAGGCCAGCCAGATACGTATCGGCGACCCGCTGGACGACCACAGTCAGATGGGGCCATTGGCGACGCTCGCGCAGCTCCGGAATATTGAGGCCACAGTCGCCGATGCTGAACAAAACGGCGCGACCGTCGTACATGGCGGGCGGCAACCGACCGCGCTGAACCAGGGCTGGTACTACGAACCAACCATCGTGGATTGCCCGCATCAGGATCTGAATGTCGTGCGCAATGAGCTGTTTGGTCCCGTTGTCAGTGCACTTAAATTTCGCGATGAGGACGAAGTCATCAAGGCGGCCAATGACACGCGATTTGGTCTCGCAGCCGGTGTCTTCACACGCGATGTGGGCAAGGCGCTGCGCGTCACTCGCCAGATCCGCTAGGGCATTGTGTGGGTCAACACCTATCGCATGGTCTCACCGATCGCTCCCTTCGGCGGCGTCAAGGACAGCGGCTGGGGGCGCGAATCGGGACTTGAAGCCGTGTACGACTACACGCGCCCGAAAACGGTGTGGATCAACACCTCGCCGGATCCGATCGCCGATCCGTTCGTGATGCAATAGGTCCCGCGCAACAAGGGCCGGTCCTCGTCGTGACAAGCGGTCGCAAGCTGCGCGAAGGCGCCCTGGTCTAGCTATCCGCCGTCGCCAATGCCACCGCCAGATTACAGGCGCGCTCATACTCCGTCAGATCAACCCATTCCTTGACGGTATGAACTTCGTTCTGACCCGCACCGAACGTCACCGTCGGAAGACCATGGCGCACGATCCAGTTGGCGTCGAGACCACCATTGGCAACGCGCACATCCGGCTCCAGTCCCAGTGCCCCAACAGCAGCCCTCGCCCGCTGCACCACCGGTAGGTTCTCGCGCATGTGGAAAGGGTGGTAGTCGGTGTGCGCGGAGAACTTCACGCGCCCAGACTTGCCCGCGCTGTTTACGATCACCTTCGCGGCTACGGCGAAGGCGTTTTTGTAGGCGGCGGTAATTTCCTTGAAGAACTTCGCATTGTGGCTGCGGCTTTCGCCGCGGACGCGCACGAAGTCGGTGACGACGTTGGCTGCATCGCCCGCCGAACCACCGGTCGGGCCGCTCACCGGCCCGACATTGCTCGTACCAAATTTGTCGCCCTGTACAACCTTGCCGAACCAACCGTCGCGGTGCACGCTCGCAAGCGCCTCGGCCATGATCAGCGTCGCGCTCACGCCTTTTTCAGGTGCGCCGCCCGCATGCGCCGCCAGACCGTGAATTTCAGCTTCCCAGCGGTCAGCGCCAACCGCGCCAATCACGACGTTGCGAGCCGCGCTGCCGTCGACATTGAAGCCCGCCTTGATCCCTTTGAGTTCAGCCTTATCGAGACAGCGCGCGCCCCATAGACCACTCTCCTCGCGTACCGTGAACAGCAGCTTGAGAGGCGGGTGGGCGAGCTTTTGCCGCTTCAGCTCTGCCGCCAGCGTCACCAGCACGCCGCAGCCGGTCCTGTTGTCGCCACCCAGTGCCGTCTTTGCCGCGTTGACGATCTTCCGACCCTTGCGCTGCGGCCTGGCACCAGCGCACAGCGGCACCGTATCCATATGGGTCATGAAAAGCAGCGGAGCGGCCGACTTCAAGCTGCCAACGCCGGGTAGGTCGACGATCAGATTGCCGGTTTCGGTTGGCAACGGGATCTTCTCGTGTGCCTGATCGAACCGGATGCACTTGCGCGCCACGCCAACATCGCGCAGAGCGGCGACAATCTCCTTGCCAATGGCGCGCTCTTGCCCCGTGACACCTTCAACGCCAAGGAATCGCATGAGGCGCTCTATCGCCTCACCACCGTCGACTGCTTGCACTCGTTTATCCTCGCAATGGATGCTCGGTGAATTATGGCGCCTCTTGCCGACCGGCGCTGCCCCCAGCGATACCAGAGCTCATCCCCTGCGGTCGCGAGCGAGATGCGGCGCGGTAACCGGCTGCGAGCCGGTGCGGGAACGCACTTCCGGTGTCATGGTGCGCGAAGAACCTTTTGGGCGGTCTGCAGTCCAATCGCCAGGACCGAAGGTCGACGCTCCACAAGACAAAGCAGCCAGGCAGATACGTAGCGAACAGCAAAAAAGGACATGCCAACGCACGACCGGATATTCGTCCATCTGCGGTCAACGAATAGCGGCGTACGGGTACCACAATCACGCCTGGACAAAGAGCGATCGGAATTCGATTCCCTGACCGCAGATTACTACTGACGCAGATAACTTGCGGCCTCGAACGGTTCGACCGGTTGTTCGCGTCTGAAAATGTGTAAAGCGGCCAGGTGGTTTGCCGGCCGTTTCCTCGAGGAGTCCCAATGACTGCGAACACGACCGACCTTTCACGGCGCAAATTACTTCTGGGCGCGGCCGGCGCCGCGGCGGCGACAGCGCTGCCACTGCTTGGCACGGGCACGGCCTTCGCGAAAGCCCCGCTTGCCGGCGCGAGCATGACGGCGTATCGCCGGGTGAAGCTCGGTGCTTTCGAAGTGACCACCGTATTCGACGGCTTCGCCAACATCCCGAAGGTGCATCCGATCTTCGGAAACAACCAGTCAGCCGACACCGTCTCCGCGTACATGCAGGAAAACAATCTGCCAGGGAACGCCATGCAGATCGGCTTCACCCCGGTGGTTGTCAATACGGGCACAGAGCTGATCCTGTTCGATACCGGCAACGGCAGCGGAAGAGGCCCGACACGTGGCCATCTGGCCCAGTCCCTGGCGGCTGCCGGGTTCTCGACCGACCAGATCGACGTCGTCGTGATCACCCATTACCACCCCGACCATATTGGCGGTCTGATGGTCGAAGGCAACCCGCAGTTCGCAAACGCGCGCTATGTGACCGGCGGAGCCGAAAACGATTTCTGGACGTCGAAAACGGTCACCGAAAGCACCAACAAGTCGATGCAGGGCCGGTCGAAGCTCGTCCAGGCGCAGATGGTACCGCTGGCTGACAAGACGACCTTCATCAAAGGCGGCAATGACGTCGTCACCGGTATCACGGCCGTGGAAGCCTACGGCCACACCCCCGGTCACATGGCTTACAACATCGAAAGCAATGGTCAACGGTTGCTACTGTGGGCTGACGCGTGCAATCACTACATCGCTTCACTGCAAAAGCCTGAGTGGCATGTCATCTTCGACATGGACAAAGCGAAGGCCATCGCCTCGCGCAAGAGAATCCTCGACATGGCAGCCGCGGACAAGATTCCAGCGACCGGCTACCACATGCCGTTCCCATCGATCGGTTATGTCGAGCAGGTGGGTGCCGCCCACCGCTGGGTGCCGATGAGCTACCAGCTCGACGTCTAAAGCAGCTGACGCGCCGGGTTGGTGTCTTGCCAACCCGGCGTCCGCTTCCATTGCGCCCGGTGTAGAAAGGTGGCAAGTGCGTCCAGCCGCTGCCCGCCCGAACGCTTCGGCGTCTTTCAAGCACTCTCCCCACGAGCAGTAGCCGGTCGATCGCAGACGCCCTTAATCCGGCTGCGCGACCTCTCGTCATATCGGTTGGCGCTCCGCATACACCTACGCCACTCAAAGAGCGGATACCTGAGGCACATGCAGGGCTCGCCAGGCGTTAAACCCGCGGTCCGACCCCGTAACCCACCGCCGATGCGCTCACCTTGGGTATCATGAAGGTCTGGCGAGGCTCAGGCCGCAACGGCGGCGTGCGGCATGTTCGCTTTCCCACGTACTCGAAGTTTTGGAATTCCGGCCCCGGGGAATCTGTCCACCGCCAGGACCTGGCAGGCACTAGCGCACTCGGGGCACAGCGCATCCACGCAGGAGTTAGACAGATGTCTGGACCGCTCACCGGCTATCGCATCATCGACTTCACGAATGTCATTGCCGGACCCTACGCGACCATGATCCTCGCCGACCAGGGGGCAGACGTCATCAAAGTCGAGGCGCCCCATCGGCCCGACCATACCCGACACGCGGGCCCGGGCAGCACTGGTCTTACGGCGGTGTTCCTGAACAACAACCGCAACAAGCGGTCGATCTCGATCGACGTCAAATCCGAAGACGGGCGCGAAGCGCTGAAGCGGCTCGTCGCGACGGCGGATGTGTTCATCCAGAATTTCCGGCCCGGCGTGGTCGAGCGGCTCGGCATTTCTGAAGCCGACCTGCGCGCCGTGCGCCCTGATCTGGTCTACGTGTCGATGAGCGGCTGGGGCGAGAACGGCCCGCTGTCACACAAGCCGGTTTACGATCCGATCATCCAGGCTCTGTCGGGGCTCGCAACCGTGCAGGCCGGGTCCGATCAGGAGCGCCCCCGCCTCATCCGCACGATCTTGCCGGATAAGCTTACCGGGGTAACGGCGGCGCAGGCGGTGGCTGCCGCCTTGGCGGGACGCGCCAAGACCGGCGAAGGGCAGCACGTCAAGGTCTCGATGCTCGATTCGATCATCGCTTTCCTGTGGTCGTCCGATATGGGCGGCCAGACATTTGTAGGCAACGAGATGAGTGCGCAGCGCGCCGCGACGTTTATCGATCTCATCTACGAGACAAAAACCGACTACATCACGGTCTCGACCATGACCAACACCCAGTGGGAAGCATTCTGCCGCACGGCCGACCGCGAGCATCTGTTGTCGGACGAACGCTTCGCAACGCCGTCGCTGCGCGATCAGAATGCCAACGAGCGATTGCAGCTCATCCAGGAGGCGTTGCTCGAGCGACCCGCGGACGAATGGCTGAAGATCCTCGATGACGCGGGCGTACCGTGTGCGCCCGTATTGACGCGTCGCCAGATGATCGACCACCCACAGGTCAGAGCGAGCGGCACGGTTATCGAGACCGAGCATCCGCAGGCCGGACGACTTCGCCAGGCGCGCCCTGCTGCACGGTTCGAGGGCACCCCCACCAGCGTCCGTCGCGGCGCGCCACTGCTCGGCGAGCACACGTTCGAACTCTTGCGTGAAGTCGGCTATGACGACGCCGACATCGATGCAATGGTTGCCGCAAAGGTGTTGCGAGCGACGGGCGGTGCGCGGTGAGGCGACGCCTGGGCTCTACTCAGTAACCGTACTCTGGAGCTCGCAAGGCAGGGGGATTTACGAAAAGTTTTCGCGGGCACGCAGTTGCCCGCGCTGAATCTTGCCGGTGATCGTTTTCGGCAATTCTGGCTCGAATGCGACGACCCGCGGATACATGTATGGCGGCGCGTGGGTCTTGACGAAGTCCTGCAACTCCGCGACCAGCGCGTCATCGGCGGTTACTGAGGCAGACGGCACAACGAATGCCTTGACGACGGCACTGCGATCTCCGGTCGGGTCCGGCGCCGGTACGCACGCACACTCGAGCACGGCCGGATGACGCAGCAGCACGCTTTCAACCTGCACCGGTGAGATGTTGTAGCCGGACGAGACGATGACTTCATCGAACCGGGCGATGTAATGAAAGCAGCCGTGCGCGTCGCGCGTTACGAGATCCTGAAAAACGTTCCAACCGCCCACGACCGTCGCGGCCTGATGGTCCGGCTTACGCCAGTAGACCGTGCCGGTAGGACCGCGCACGGACAGGAGACCAGGCGTGCCATCGGGAACCGGAGTGAATGTATTCGGATCGAGCACGGCTACGTCGTAGCCCGGGACGCTGCGGCCCAGAGTGCTGGAATCCGCTGCGGCACCCGGTCGACTGGAGGTGACAAAAATGTGCAGCATCTCCGTTGTGCCGATGAACTGTTCGAGCGTCGTGCCGGTAACTTCGGTCCAGCGTCTGGCGGCCTCGTCCGTCAGTGGTTCGCCTCCGGTCAGCACCAGTCGGAGGCTGCCCAGATTCGCACGCGTGGCGTCTATCAACCGCGCCATCGCATTGAAGTAAGAGACCACGCCGACGAAGATCGTCACCCCATGGCGCTCGATCATTTCCAGTGCGCGCTCTGGCGACTTATCCGGCTCCAGTACCGCGGCATGTCCCAGGCGCAGTGGAAAGTAAACGGAGAGGCCGAAGCCCATCGCGAATGCGATCGATGGCGGCCCGGCCACGATATCGTCGGGCCCTGGAGCCACACAGTGGCGCCAGTAGGTGTCTGCAATTGCGAGCATATCGCGGTGGCAGTGGCAGGTTCCCTTGGGCGCCCCGGTGCTCCCGGAGGTGTAGAGAAGGAGGCAGACCTGTTCGGCATCCGTATCGGCGTATTCCGGCTTGACGTCGCCATCCGGCATCAACGCTGAGAGTGCCCGGTAAGGCGTTGCTCCGGTGTCGGTAACGAGGATCTGCAGCGCGGCGTCACGCCGTTGCGGCGTCTTTTCGACTTCATCCAGAAGCGCCTCGCTCGTGATGACGAAACGGGCATCGGCGTCTGAGATCCTGTAGCTGAGGTCGTCCGCGCGCAGCTGCACGAAGGTCGGCATCGCAACGGCGCCAATCGCTTGAACGGCCAGCAGCAGAACGACCAGTTCGTAGTCGTCTGGCAGACGCAGCACAACACAGTCGCCTATGCCGACACCTGCGGCGCGCAGCGCATGGGCGCGACGATGCACATCCCGGTGGACATCGGCGAAACACCTCTCGCGACCGCCGCAATAGTACGCGGTACGTTCACCCCAGCCGCGCTCACGGGCGCTCTCCAGCACTTCGCGCACGGCATTGAGACGCGCCGCGTAATCGAGATCGAGTAAGTCGAAGCGAAGTTCCGGCGCGTGCGACGGCGCGCACAGATCGCGGTACTTGTTCATCCGCTGGATTTGATGAGCGGCAGCACCCGGTCGGCGATCGCCCGCATCTGTCCGAACTGGTCTGGTGACCCAATCACGAGTTGGAAGATGCGCACGCCGACATCGATGTATTCCTGCAAACGAGCGGCGATCTGTTCCGGAGGCCCGGCAACCGCCCAGCGGTCCACCACGTCATCGCGAATGGGCGGGCCATGAAAATCCTCCAGGTGAGAGCGCACGGCTTCCCACCCAGCGCGCGGATCGTCATTGACATTCATGAAGCAGTTGAATGCCTGGGCGAAGGTCTTGCCGGGATGACGCTCGGCACCGATGCGCTCAATACGCTGGAAGTTATCCGCATATTCTTCCGGCGTCGTGTGAACAGTGATCCAGCCGTCGCCATAATCCACCACGCGCTCCAGATTTCCAGGCATCCATTTACCCGCGTTGTGTTCCTTCCAGCCATGATGAACTGGTCCGCCGATCTCGGTCGGGAAGTAGATGCCGGAGCCGACGAGCACGGGAGGCATCTCCGACGGGCGGGCATACCCGAGCGTGATTTCGTTGAAGCGGAAATACTGACCGTCGTAGCTGAGCTTGTCTTCGCTCCAGAGCCTGCGCATGACGTCGAGGCATTCATCAAATACCTTGCCGCGTTTGGCGTAGAGCGCCGCCGCACTGAGCGCCGTGTCGTGCTTGAGAGCGGCAAGACCTTCGAACTCGCGCTTGATGAGTGTTGGGGTGCCAGCCCCCATGCCTACACCCATGATGGCCCGTCCCTCCGAGATCTCGTAGAGCGTGGCCCACTGGTTCGCCGTTGAAACCGGGTTGCGAACCTGCGGCGTCAGTATGCCGGTGCAAAGCCGGATACGTTGCGTCCGCGCGGCAATGGCCGTGAGCGCATTGATCGGACAGTAAGCGGCCGTAGTGCGCCGGCCCATCATCGCATCGTGCACCCACACGGCGTCGAACCCCATGGCCTCGGCTTCAACCCCGGCATGCACCAGATCATGAATCGTGTACGCCTTGCCGGTAATGCCGGTGACGTTGTTGATCGAGACGCCGACGATGACGTCCGCTCCTTTAAGCATCAGGATTTCCTCGGAAGGCGGGCTGGTTGCGGCGACATTACGCCTGCACGCCGCAATCTAATCATGCCATCGCACTTCCCCGCACACACAGGAGCGGAAAGTGCCAGCCCCACCGGGGTACCAGCCTGGAACGGGGCACTTGGAAAAGACACTCCAAGGCCGGGGTCTCCGGAGTAGCTGCATGTCGAAGTGCCCCAACGCGACGGGCAGCGTGATTCAGAACGGTTCATCCCCCGCGATCGTCACCCGGTGCATATGCCGACGCTCGGTGTAATCCGACAGCGCCTTGTGCTGTACGCAGCGGTTGTCCCAGATCGCGAGCGAGCCCGGCTTCCAGCGGAAGCGGCACGTGTATTCCGGGCGGGTCGAATGATCGCGGAGATAGTGCAGTAACGGCTTGGCTTCGTTGTCTTCAAAACCCTCGAGTGCCTGCGCGTGAATGCCGAAGTAGAGCCCCTTGCGTCCGGTTTCCGGGTGTGTCCGGATGAGTGGATGGGCGGCTGACGTCACCAGATCGCCCGGATCGCGCATCTGTCCGACCATACTCTTTGCGTTCGCGTAGCGCGACGCGCGGCCATTGCGGTTGCGATCGCCATCGTTCCACGTCTTCACGTTCGACAGCATGCGCCGCATGCCTTCCGAAAGACCGTCGTGGGCCAGATACATGCTTGCGAACAACGTATCGCCCCCGACGGGTGGGGTTTCTTTCGCGTAGAGCATCGTCGCCTTGGCAGGCCTTGGGTTGAACATCTGGTCGCTGTGCCAGGTCGAGCCAAAGGTATACGCATCGCCCGGCTCGCGAACGATCTCCAGAATCTCGGGATGCTCATCCATGCCGTTCAAATACGGATGGAAATGGATATCGCCAAAGCGCTTTGCAAAAGCGACCTGATCGCCTGGTGTCAGCGTCTGGTCGCGGAAGAATATGACCTGATGCTCGAGGAAAGCCGTATAGATTTCATCGAAGGTGGGATCTTCGAGCGCACTTAAATCAACGTTGCTGATTTCAGCGCCGAGCGCGCCTGTAATCGGCTTGACCGTGATTTTCTGATAGTTGTTCATATCATCGAACTCGCATTGAACAACGGCACATGGCGCCGTTTGTCGACATCAAAATTCACCGCTTCTGAACGCCTCGTCGAGGCGCTCCCAGTCTTCGGCCGAAGGCTCCGGATAGGGTTCACCACGGCTGCGCAATGCGCCGGTGAAATCCGGCGGGCGTTTTTCATTGAACGCGCGGCGGCCTTCTTCCCCATCCATCGTATTGTGCACGAGCAAGGTATTGATGAGCGTTTGCACGTGCCAGGCCTGATCGGTTGGCAAGTCGCCAAAGCGCACGACAAACTCTTTCATCATCCGTACAGCTACCGGAGGGAGCGTGACGATGTGTCTTGCGATGGCTTCGGCACGTGCCATCAGATCGGCGTGGGGTACCACTTCGTTGACGAGACCGATCCGAAGCGCTTCTTCAGCCAGAACGGGCTCGTCGGTCAGCAACATACGCATCGCGTCGATATACCGGAGCTGCTTTATCAGCATCGTCGCGCCAGGCCCATGACCGACCCAGCCCTGGCTCAGCAGCGCGAACTTGAACTTCGCGTGCTCAGCGCTTGCGATACGAATGTCCGTGCTCGATAACATCAAATATAGCCCCGCGCCGGCAGCCCAGCCGTTGATGGCTGCGATCACGGGCTTCCACACGCGCGGATAGTGATCGCCCATCCGCCCGTCGACGCCAGTCGTCTGCCCATGGACGGTGCCGGCGAGTGGCCAGATGGCGCGCCTTGCACGCAGAAACTCGCGCTCGTCGTCCGTCAGATCGGGGCGCGGCGCCAGATTGTGCCCGCCGCAGAAATGCCGGTCGCCCGTGCCGGTCAGGATCGCGCAACGGATCTCGCGGTCTTCCCACATGTCGATCCACGCAGCCGATATTTCATCGGACGTTTCCTTGTCGAGAATATTGGCCTTGGCTGGATTGTCGAGCGTGATGTAGGCGACGCCATCACGTTTTTCATAACTGAGGCCCATTTTCGTCTACTCCACGCAGCCTGCGAGCACCCGAACTCCGGATAACCGGAGACGACGTCAACCCGTGATGCTAACCGCGTGGCCGACAATTGCACACAAGCATTCCGATCGGTCGGCTGGATCCGATACATTGCAGCGTCGATTTCCGGACCATCGGACTTGAAGCCATGTCTAACGCTCAGGCAACTTCGAAACTGCAGCCAGATCGCGCGGTTGCCATCGTTACCGGTGCACAGCAGGGCATTGGCGCGGCGGCGGCGGTGAGGCTGGCGGAGGCGAACCACCACGTCGTAGTCAACTACCTGGATGACGGCGAGGCTGCCGCGGCCGTTGCCGCCGAGATAGAACGTAGTGGACAGCAGGCCGCCCTGGTGCGCGGCGACATGCGTGAGACGGTCGACCTCGCGGGGCTGATAACCGCGGCCGCCAAACTCGGTACGCCGCGGGTGCTCGTCAACAACGCGGCCGTGTTTCCGCGCTCGCCATTTCTCGAAATGCCCCTGGAAGAGTGGGACCTGATCCATGGCGTCAACCTGCGGGCCGTGTTCCTGATGAGTCAAATGTTCGCGCAACATCTGGTGGAAGCCGGAACACCCGGCAATATCGTGAACCTGACCTCGGGTGCCGCCTTTCGCGGCTCTCCGCGCGGCGCGCACTATGTGGCCGCCAAAGCCGGTGTCGTCGGCCTGACCAAGGCGATGTCGCAGGAGCTTGCGCCCCACGGTATCCGGGTCAATGCCGTGGCACCCGGGATTACCGATACAGCGCAGCCGCGTTACGGTATGACCGAAGAAGAGATAGCCGAGGCCGGCCGCGGCGTGCCGCTCGGCCGGATCAGCACACCCGAAGACATCGCCGATTCGATCGTGTTTCTTACCAGCGACAAGGCTGCACAGATAACGGGCCAGATCCTGCACGTGAACGGCGGCGGATACCTGGCTTGATTCACATCCCTCGCGCACCCGCGCGCCCCGATACTCAATGAGGCAATACGCATGATCCTGCTCGGTGGCCAGACCTCTCCCTACGTGCGCGTCGTGCGCCTGCAAATCGAATTGTGCAAGCTGCACGACCAGGTCACGCTCGAGATGGTGCCGACGCGCGTACCGGACAGTCCGGTCCACAAGCACAATCCAACGGGCAAGATTCCGACGCTCGTCGTCGATGACGATCACGCGATCGCCGAGGCGCGGTTGATCTGCGAATACCTGGATAAGTTTCACGACGGCCCGAAGTTCGCACCGGTCGAACGTTCACTGGCGGAGAGTGCGTTCGAGGGCAAGGCGATCGGATTCATCGACGGCGTGGCGGTCTACATTCGCGAAGCGCGCCGACCGGTGGACGAACAGTCGCCGGGCATTATCGAGCAGGAACAGGCCCGCGCACGGCGCTGCATGGCGTGGATGACTGCGGAGATGGACACGTTGTCAGCGCCGCTCGATTACGCGCGAAGCTGCATTGCGGTGGCACTGTGGCGGCTCCGGTATTCGCTTCCGGACTTTGACTGGGCAGCGGAATTCCCAGCAGTGCACACGTGGCTCGAACAGGTCGAGGCGATGCCGGAATTCCCGCGGACGGCGCCGGAGTAGTCGCGGCCGCCGACGAGCGTTCGTCAGGGCGCGCTCAGCCGCCCCTGACCTGCGTCGGTTCTGGCACCGTCACGCGGTGCATCAGGCGCCGGTGCTGCGGCCACTGATAATCGAAGCTCGCGAGGTGTTGCACGGCCTGGTTGTCCCAGATCAGGAGGTCGCCAACCTGCCAGCGGTGGGTGTATCGATACTCGGGCCGCTGCACGGCCTCGGCCAGTTCATCGATGAGGCAGAGCGCCTCTTCATCCGGCATCCCCACGACCTGCCGGCACTCGCCTTTTGAGACGAAGATGTACTCACGGCCAGTCTCCGGGTGAACGCGAAGCGCCGGATGAAATGCTTCGGGCTGCCGGTCTTCTTCAGCGCGGTCAGACGATCGGCCAGTACCCAGATCGCGGCGCCGGCCACCCACCTGGTGCACCACTTCCTGGCCGCGCGCTTTCTCACGGGTCGCAACCGGCAAGCCGTCACAGGCCGCCCACGCGCTCGCGAACTGCGTGTCTCCGAGCGCCCGGCCGTTGTCGTGGGGCACTTCGAGGGCATAGAGCAGGGTCACGGCGACCGGTGTTTGCATATACGAACCGTCGCTGTGCCAGACCCGGCCGGCATCGGCAAAGCCGCGCGGCTTTCCGGCGTCGATGATGTTCGACAGCACCAGCACCTGCGGTTCGTCGGGGTGTGCATAGTGCTTCAGGAAATGCTGGTCGGGTTCCCCAAACCATCGCGCGATACGCAGCAGATGATGCGGCGCCAGCGTCTGATTGCGCGCGACGATCACGCTTCGATCGAAGAAACAACGCTTGAACTCGGTAATGTCTGCGTCACTTAGATCCGTCGACAGGTCGATGCCGTTGAGGTCACCGCCGATGGGGCTCTCAGTTGCGGTCAGGTACAACGCTCTCCCTCCTTATCCATCGTGCGGTCGCGCAACGCTACGAGTCTCAGGGGCCGATCGTCAGACTCCCCTGAAGCCTTACGAAATCAATCGCGATAAGAATCGTCGGCCCGGTCGAGCATCCGGAGCAGAGTCGGCCATTCGCGCTGACCCTTCGGGACGTCACCGGGTTTGCCCCATTCCTTCAGCCCGTCGACTACCGCCGGGGCGGGCGTCACGTATTCCGTGCCGGAGGTCAACACGTCGACCTGGATCTTGCAGGCCATCTCCAGGTAGTAGAGGTAGTGAAACGCCTCGCACGCAACTCGCCCACAGGCCAGCAGGCCGTGGTTGTGCATGACGAGCAGATAGTGATCGGCGATGTCTCGCGCAAGCCGCTCGCAGCCCTCTTCATCGGTCGTGACATCGGCGTACTCGTGATAACCGACGGTGCCGAGCACGACGTTGGCATGCTGCGAGAGCGGCAACAAACCGCAGCGCATCGCGGAAACGGCCGTGCCGGCCCGCGAGTGCGTATGCAGCACGTAGTTGATCTCCGGCCTCGCGCGCAGCACAGCCGAGTGGATCAGATGCCCGGCCTCGTTGTAGTCCTCACCGTCGCCCTCGACGACGTTCCCGTCGAAGTCGACCTTGATGAGCGACGATGCGGTGATCTCATCGAATAGCGGTCCAAACGGATTGATGAGGTAATGCTCCGGCTCACCCGGCACGCGCGCTGAGATGTGCGTGTAGATGAGATCGGTCCAGCCGTAGCGCACGAACAGGCGATACAGGGCCGCCAGATCGACGCGCACCTCCCATTCGGCTTCGGATACGCTGCGCCCGTTCAGCTCATGTGCCGCTGCACTCATGTCAGTTCCCCCTGGGAAAGCTCTGATACTTCAGATCTTTCCTGGCAATCCATCGAGCCGACGCTGTCGCGCAATCCGACGCGCCAGACCCGACCGTCAGTCCAACATACCGTCAAAGCGCTCTTTCGCCTCAAGCATTTCGCTCATCAAGTCATACACGACCTGTTTAACGGTGATCTCCTCGCGCATATCGCCCACAACCTGCCCGACCGGATAGGTCAGGAATTCCTTGGCACGCACGCGCTCCACGCGGGTGCGGCCTTCCTGCCACCACAGGTAGTTCTGGGTGGGCGCGGGCAGAGCCTCGGGCGCGCCCGGCTGCTCCCAGGCATCGGAAAAGGCATTCCGCAGCGTGCGGCACGGTTTACCGGTCACCGTGTTCGTCAACACCGCATCACTCGCCTCAGCCTCGAACATCTTCCGCTTGATCTCCGGAATGACTTCGCTCTGCACGGTCTTGAGCCAGAGCGATCCAGCCCAGACGCCTTCGCAGCCGAGCACCAGCGCGGCAGCGAGCTGACGGCCGCGCCCCACGCCGCCAGCGCCCAACACCGGCATTGGCGCCACCGCGTCCACGATGCTGGGCCAGAGCACCATCGAGGAGATGTCACCGGTGTGGCCGCCCGCTTCGGTGCCGACCGCGACGACGAAGTCGCAGCCCACATCGCGATGACGCTGCGCGTGACGCGGCTTGCCAGCGAGCGCACCCACCTTGATGCCCTGCGCGTGCGCGCGCTCCAACAGTTCTTTGGGCGGTGGCCCGAGCGCGTTGACGATCGCCTTGATCGGATGACGCATCGCCGTTTCCAGCATCGCGAGACTCTCGCGCGGCGTGAAGTTGATACCGCGCACGATCTCGCGTTTCAGCTCGGCCTCTTCCTCGGGCGGCAGCGGCGGTATGCCGGCATCGTCGAGCATCTTGCGCACGAACTCGACGTGTTCGGCCGGCATCAGGTCGTCCGGGTCGTACTTGGCGTCGCTGGTGTCGTCGAACCGGCTCGGCATCAACACGTCGATCCCGTACGGTCTGCCTTCGATGTGGGCATCGATCCAGTCCAGTTCCTCCTCGACCCGTTCCGGGCGCATGCGCGCCATCCCGAGCACGCCCATGCCACCCGCCTTGGACACCTCGACAACCACGTCCCGGCAATGTGAAAACGCGAAGATCGGCACATCGATGCCGAACATTTCGCACATCTTGCTACGCATGGATACGACTCCCATTCCTGGCCCGTTACAGGTTCAGGATCATCTGACTTGTTCAACACGGCATCGTATATCAAAGTGCGTAAAGGGCTTGAATGACGCGGTGAACCGGAACGTGCGAAGCCAGCAAACCGTCCACGTTGTCAGTTGTCACGCCGAAGGCGAAGTTGGCGATGTGATCGTCGGCGGCGTCGCGCCGCCGCCTGGTGAGACGTTGTGGGCGCAATCCCGATGGTTGGCGGAAGACGGCCATTTGCGCGACCTGCTGCTGAACGAGCCGCGCGGCGGCGTATTCCGACACGTGAACCTTTTGGTGCCGCCGAAGGATCCACGCGCCGTCATGGGCTTCCTGATCATGGAGCCAGAACACAACCCACCGATGTCGGGCTCCAACGCCATCTGCGTTTCCACGGTGCTGCTGGATACGGGTCTCGTCGCCATGCAGCAGCCGGTGACGGAATTCCTGCTGGAAGCGCCGGGCGGACTCGTGCAGGTCAAAGCACATTGTGCGAACGGCAAAGCCGAGCGCATCGAGGTGCAGAACGTCTTTTCGTTCGCGCTCGAGCTCGATGCCCAACTCGACCTGCCGGATGGACGGACGCTCGGCGTCGACACGGCCTACGGCGGCGACAGCTTCGTGATCGTCGATGCCGACGCCCTCGGCGTCGATCTGGTGCCGGAGCACGCGCGTTACATCGCCGATCAGGGCCGCCTGATCACCAGCGCAGCGAATGCCTCGCTAACTTTTCGACACCCCGAACAACCTGACTGGCGCCATTTTTCATTCTGCCTGTTCGCAACGCCGGTGGAGCGTTACGGCCGCACGCTGCTGACCCATCACGCGTGCACCATTGAGCCTGGCAAGATCGACCGCTCGCCGACCGGCACGGCCGTCAGCGCGCGCATGGCGGTACTGCACGCGCGTGAGCAGATGACCGAGTCTGATGAGCTGATCGCAAGCTCGATCATCGATTCCGAGTTTCGCGGGCGGATCGATGAGATCGGTCACGTTGGTGAACTGCCCGCCATCCGGCCGCGGGTGAGCGGCCGCGCGTGGATCACAGGCACTCACCAGTACCATCTGGACCCGGATGACCCGTATCCTCGCGGCTACCGCATTACGGATACGTGGCCAGCCCGCGACATCACCTGAGGACGAGCGCACCGTGAGTTGGGAACCCGAAGTCGAAGAGATCCGCAAACGCCGTGAGCTGGCGCGCCAGCAAGGCGGCGAAGAAGGCATCACGCGCCAACACAACTACGGCAAGCTGACAATCCGCGAACGCATCGACGCGCTGCTCGATGCGGATACCTTTCGTGAACATGGCCGCATGGCCGGGTCTGCGTTCCTCGATGACGACGGCGAGGTCGAGTCCTTCGTACCGGCCAACTACGTTGTAGGCCTCGGTGAGATTCACGGCCGGCGCGTCGCGGTAGGCGGTGAAGACTTCACGCTGAAGGGGGGCTCACCGAACGCATCAGGCATTCGCAAGAGCGTTTACGCCGAGCACGTGGCGGTTGAATACAAGGTGCCGCTCGTACGGTTTCTTGAAGGTGGCGGCGGCAGCGTCGATACGAGCGGCGCCGATCCGCGCATTCCGCGTACGGTGGGCACGCCGGTATACGACCCGCACCGTTTTCGTATCATTGCCGATGCCATGAGCATCGTGCCGGTAGTCTCAGCCGCCGTCGGCGCCGTGGCCGGGTTTCCAGCCGGGCGGCTCGTCGCATCCCATTTCTCCGTGATGACCCGCGAGACCTCGCAGGTCATGATCGCAGGCCCGGCCGTTGTGCAGCGCGCGCTCGGGCTCGACTTGAGCAAGGATGAACTCGGCGGCGCTGATGTCCACTCGCGCAGCGGACTCATCGATCAGGTGGCCGACGACGAAGCGGATGCGCTCGCGCGCATGCGCCGCTTTCTGAGCTATCTGCCCACCAACGTCTGGGAGCTGGCGCCGCGCGTGGCGTGCGACGACCCCGTCGATCGCAAGGAAGAAAAACTGCTCTCCATCGTTCCTCGCAACCGCCGGCATGCGTTCAAGGTGCAGCGCATCGTCGATGCCGTGGTCGATCAAGGCAGTTTCTTTGAACTCGGCGCCGGATACGGCAAGAGCCTCGTGATCGGTCTCGCGCGCCTGAACGGGCAGACCGTGGGCATCACGGCCAACGACTGCCGGTTCGTCGCGGGCGCGATGACGATGGAAGCAGCGCAGAAGATGCGCCGCTTAGTCGAGCTTTGCGACACGTTCCACCTGCCGGTGGTGAATTTCGTCGATGAGCCGGGCTTCATGATCGGGCCGGAAGCGGAGGCGAACGGCACGATTCGCTACGGCATGGCCGCGGTTTCCGCAGCCGCGCAGGCGCAAACCCCGTGGGCCTCGGTGCTCATCAGCAAGAATTTCGGCGTTGCCTCCGCCGCGCACTACGGGCCGGACACCTACAAACTGAACTGGCCATCAGCTCAGTACGGTGCGCTGCCGATCGAAGGCGGCGTCGCGGTAGCCTACCGCCGCCAGCTGGCGGCCGCCGAAAATCCTGACGAGCTACGCGCGGAGCTGGAAGCCAGGCTCGCCGCCACTCGGCGGCCGTATCCGCACGCGGAGTCGTTTGCGATCCACGATCTGATCGACCCCCGCGAGACCCGCCCGATGTTGTGCGAGTGGGTCGAGTGGATTCAACCGAAGCTCGAAGTGCTGCGCGGTCCGGTGAGTTTTGGTCTCAGGCCCTGACCGCGGCAGATGACGGTGCAATGGCGGTTCGCGGCTAATTCATCCGATCGCCATCACCGCTTCGCCTGAGGCGTGGCAGCCGCTGCGTGATGTCGCGGCCATCGCCTGGGTTGCAGTGACTTTCAGTCGCCGCTGTCCTGTGCGTCGGCGCGCATCTGCGCTAGCACTTCGTCGGTATGTTGCCCAAGCGTTGGAGCCGGGCGGGGATGGACCAACGGCGTGTCGGACAACGTCATCGGCGGCAGCAGGACGGTCAGCCGGCCAGCCGTTGGATGGTCTACTCCAGCCCCCAGCGCGCTGTTGGCAAATTCCGGCGAATCCATCGCCTCCGGCACGGTACGCACTCCGCCACCCGGAATGCCGGCCGCGGCGAGACGCTCCAACCAGTAAGCGCGTGGATGCTCGGCAAATCGTGCGTTGATGAGCGCGGAGAGCGCCACGACGTTCGCGAGCCGCGCGGGATTCGACGCGAACCGGGGGTCGTTCGCCAATTCGGGTTCGTCCAGCACCTGCGCGCAGAAGCGCTCGAAGGCCGGCTCTCCAACGGCCGTCAGCACGAGCGATCCGTCTGCCGCGTGATAAAGATCCGAAGGCTGTGCCACGAGGTTGCCGTTACCAGGGCGCTTCGGCGCGTCGCCTGCCATGAGGTAGGTCGAACCGAAGTTTGCGAGCATGTTGACGCCCGCGCCGAACAGCGAGACCTCCACCGCCTGGCCCTTACCGGTATTCGCCCGGTGCAGCAGCGCGGCGGTAATCGTGTGTGACGCGTACAGCCCGCTCGTCATATCGACCAGCGACATGCCCGTGCGCATCGGCTGACCGTCCGGCTCACCGGTCATCGCCATCAGGCCGGATTCAGCCTGGATAACCGGGTCGAGCCCGGGGCGGTGGGCAAACTGGCCGGTCGTGCCATAACCTGAGATCGAGCAGTAGACCAGGCCCGGGTTTTCCGCTTTCAGCGCCGCATAATCGAGCCCGAGCCTCGCCATGACGCCAGGCCGGAAGTTCTCGACCAGCACATCGGCGCGCAGTGCGAGGCTTCGCGCCAGTGCCTTGCCTTCGCCGGTGCCGAGGTCCAGCACCACGCTTTTCTTGTTGCGGTTGAGCTGCAGGAAATACGTCGACTCGCCGCCCAGGGCCGGCGGCTGAAACTGTCGGCTCGGATCGCCGCCGTTCGGGTGTTCGACCTTGATGACCTCGGCACCCAGGTCCCCCAGCAACATCGTGCAGTAGGGTCCTGCCAGTACCCGCGTGAAATCGAGCACGCGGATCCCGGCCAGTGCGCCGGCGCTACTTGCATCATTGCCATTCGACATCGCTACAGACTCCGGTTGCGAGCACCGTCGGGCCGTTCAGCCCAACCAAAAACAGGATGACAATCAGACTGGAGCCGTATAGCCGACAGCCGAGCCCGTGCGCAGAATAGTACGGAACGTGTTATCCACCCGATGCGGCCCACCCGACTGACCCGCCCAAGGTGTCAGGACCCGATCGCAGCCAGGCCGTATTCAGCACGGAGGTTCCCCGCCATGCAGCCCACCGTAACACCGCTTGACCTGACTCTCGGCGCCACGCTCACCGACGTCGATCTGAGCGCTCTGGACGACCAGAGCTGGCGCGTTGTCGAAGACGCCTTCCATCAGTACGGGCTGCTGGTATTCCCGGGCCAGCATCTGACCGACGACGGCCAGGTGGCCTTTGCGGAGCGCTTTGGTCCCATCGAATATCTGACCGGCAACAAAAAGGCCAAGGCTGTACCGATCAGCAACAAACGTGCTGACGGCAATGCGATGGGCTCGGACGAGTTTCGCTACAAGACACTACGCGGCAACGAGGGCTGGCATACCGACAGCTCGTACATGCCGCTCGCGTCCAAGGCGTCCGCGCTGAGCGCTCTGCAGGTCCCGAGCGCGGGCGGGGAAACGGAATACGCGGATATGCGTGCGGCCTACGATGCGTTGGAGCCCGCGATGCGCGAACGTATCGCCGACTTGAGCGCCTACCACTCGCTCTATCACTCGCAGGCCAAGATCGGCGTCACGACCAAAACGGGCGACGGATACGGCTATCACACCAAAGGCGCGCCGCTTCGCCCGCTCGTCAAGACGCACCCCATCACCGGCCGTAAATCGCTCTTCATCGGCCGGCACGCCTACGGCATTCCAGGACTCAGCGAAGCAGAATCGGAGCAGCTGCTGGAAGAACTGCTGACGTTCGCCTGCCAACACCCGCGCACCTATGCGCATCAGTGGCAGGTGGGCGATCTGGTGATCTGGGACAACCGGTGCGTGCTGCACCGCGCATGCCCGTACGACTATGCTGAGATCCGGGTCATGCGGCATACGAGAGTCGCGGGCGATCCGACCACGGAGCTGGTCGAGACTGCGCCTGATGAGCTGGCCGCCGACTACGTGCCAACCGGCTCCAACGCGTTCGATGAGCACAGCCCCGCGCCAACGGCACCCTTGCCGGGTAACGTCTGAAGGCACCGCCCGTCCGCTACAGTAGTCGCCACGACGCCGCGCAGGTCGCGCGGCGCAGGCACGGTAGTTTGGAGTGACCGCGGTTGGGCCAGGGTCTGGCACTGGAACACATCGACGTTGGCCTCAGGCTGCTGACGCTGGGCCAGATGCTGGTCACGGTGCTGGCGCTCTGGTTGAGGCGCATCGACGCGCGGAGCTTTGTCGCGCTCACTGGTCTGGTGCTCGGCGGAGCGGGCTATCTGATCGCCTCCAACCACACGCTGAGTGTCGCCGTCGGGCCATTCGGTCCACTGGTTGACCTATTCGCCACCGCCTTCCCCTACCTGCTCTGGTGGTTCGCCGTAGCCGCGTTCGAACTGCATGCGGCATGGCGCTGGATAGCCATACCCGCGTGCGTGACGGCGGTACAGATGGTCGCCTTGCTGGCTGGCGAACCGTCGTGGGGCGCACCAGCGCTCGGCGTTGCCGCGCGCATTGCTGCCCTTGGCGTTGTGGGCATGTTGTTGCATGCGCTGGTGATGAGCCGGTCTGACGATCTGGTGCCGGCGCGGCGCCGCTACCGGCAAGCGCTGGTATTGAGTGTTGGCGCGATGGTGGCGATCACCGTGGTCGTCGAACTGCTGACGCTCGACGCTGCCGGCGCGCCTTACCTCGCGAAACTGACTTTGCTGAGCGCCGCCGCAATTCTCGTTCTGAACCTCGCGTTGATGATACCGCTGCTCTCCTACAGCGAGATTCTGCCGCCCCGATCGTCACCGACAACCCGACCGCCAGCGGCAACCGATTCGCGCACGTCGCCCGGCATCGCGGCTCCGGCACTGGCAAAACTCGAAGGGCTGATGCGTAACCGGCTCTACGCGCGCCATGGCCTGACGGTAGCCGACGTCGCGGCCGAACTGGATGTGGCTGAACGCGAGCTTCGTCATCTCATCAACGGGGAACTCGGTTTCCGCAACTTCTCGGCCTATGTGAACGGCTGGCGCCTCGATGAAATTTCGCGCCGGCTCATCACGGAGCCGAAGCTACCGGTGCTGACCATTGCGCTGGAAGCCGGATTCGCCTCGATAGGTCCATGCAACCGAGCGTTCCGACGGCGCTTTGGCTGCACGCCAACCGAGTTCCGCGAGCGCCCAAACTTCGAAACCAACTGATCGATTATTGCCATCGCTCGCCGATTTCAAAAACGGCCAGCATTCCACCATAACCGGCGCGACGCGACCGGGCGCCAAACCGCAACGTCGCTCTCCACAAACCTCTGTTGGAGACGAGTGCGATGGAATTTCTGGTATCCGTGTGGCCGTGGATCTGGCTGAACGATGCGCTCCGCTATTTTCTGGCTGCCGGCGGTTTGACGCTGGTGCTCTGGCTGGGCCGCGCGTGGTTCCGATGCTTACGGATTCAAACGGATATCGCGAGCCGCCGCGATCAGATACGCGAGATCGCGTTCTCGCTGCTGACCATCACGATCTTCTCGGGCGTTGGATTCAGCCTGTTTCTGGGCGGCGATCTGTTCAAGCTCTACCACACCGCGCCGCGCCCCACCGACGTGCTCATCGAGTTGACGGTCATGGTGCTGGCACACGACACCTATTTCTACTGGCTGCATCGCGGCATGCACCATCCGTGGTGGTTCCGGCGCATACATCGCGTGCACCACCGCTCGCGCACGCCCACGCCCTGGGCGGCTTACGCTTTCCAGCCGGCCGAAGCCGTTCTGGAGGCCGGCATCCTGCCGCTGATGGCGCTGTGTCTACCGCTGTCTGCGGTCACCGTATTCCTGTTCACGAGCCACATGATCCTGAGGAACGTGCTGGGGCACGCCGGGCACGAGTTGTTCCCGCGCTGGTGGCTCAAAGTGCCGGTACTGAGATACATCAATACGACCACGCACCACGACCTGCACCACGCCACCGGTCGCTCGAACTACGGCATCTACTTCACGTTCTGGGACCGCCTCTGCGGTACCGAGCACGCGGAGTATGCGCAGCGGTTTGACGCCGTGCATGCACGTGCTCGCATTATGCGGAAGGCGGCTGGGGCCGCCGGCGATGACAGACGCTCTACTTAAACAGTGGCCGATCGACGCGATACGGCGTCATGTCGACGTTGTGCCGCTCGTTGGTCGCGAGCCCGGCCACCAGCCGCCCCGTCATCGGTGCGCCAGTCAGGCCGTAGGTGCCGTGACCAAACGCCAGGATCACATTCTGATGCCCCGGCACCGGACCGATGACGGGCACCGAGTCGGGTACGGCCGGCCGATGCCCCATCCACTCGGTGGCATCCTCGACGTTCAGATTCGGGAACACCATACGCCCGAGCTTGCGCATGATGTGCGCACGACGCCAGTCGGGTTTGGCCGTCAGCGAATGAAATTCGCTGGTGCCGGCGCAACGCACGCCACCTTCCATCGCGCTGGTTACGAACTTGTGGTCAGCATCGTGAATCGCGTTGTTGACGGTGACGCCGGGATCCCGGAATTCCATGTGATAGCCCCGCTCAGCCTGCAGCGGCACGTCGATACCAAACGGTTTGACAAGGTCGCGAGAAAACGCGCCCGCGCAGATGATGAGGCGCTCCGTCTCGATGCCGCCGCGATCCGTCTCGAGCCATGCGCCGCCGCCGATACGCGGCGCCGTCCGGCGTACATCCGCCTGGATGTACTCACCGCCCTCGGCCATGACCATCTCGCCCAGCACCTTGACGAGCCGGCCGGGATTGGTGACCCGCCCATGCCCGCTCTGTGCGATCGCGCCCTGGAAGTCGGGTGAAATGTCCGGCTCCATCTCGCGCAGTTCTTCGGCGTCGAGCACCGCAAGCGGCGTGCCGCGCGCCGCGCGTTCCTGCCACTCGGCCATTTCGAGGCTCTGACTCAGCCGGTTTCGAGTAGCGAACACGTAGTTCGAATCAATGACCAGTGATTCGTGACCAGACCCCGCGAGCAGTTGCCGGAACAGGTCGAGCGACGGGTGGTTGAGCGTGAACATCGCGTCGCCGTTGGCGCCACGATCGCCGCTTCGGGCCGCTGCGGCGAACAGTTTCAACCACGGCAGCAACGCCGGCAGGTGCGAGAGTTTGAGCGATACCGGCCCCAGCGGATTGAGAATCCAGCCGGGTAGCTTGCGCCAGACATCCGCGCTCGCCGCCGGCTGCGCGGCGTAGGTGCAGAGCACGCCGGCATTGCCAAACGAACAGCCGTCACCGATATCGCCCCGGTCGACCAGCGTGACCGGAACGCCCGACATCTGCAGGTAGCGCGCCGTGCAGATGCCGACGATGCCAGCGCCCAGCACTACAGTTTCTCGCTGAATTGGATCGTTCATGTCACGTCGCGTATCCGGGGCCCGAAATGGCGTTGAACGCCGTCGGAACGGCCAGCCTCACGAGCGCACCGGCAGTCCACTTGTGCAGGCAACTTCACCGTCCATTATGGCAGTGCCTGGCGTTCGACCCGGCTGCTACACTCGCAAGCTACCAAGCGGCCAATCGTTCAGGACACGGCATGAATCTTATCGAAGACATCGTTGCAGATCAGGAACGCCTTCAGGAGCTTCGCCGGGATATCCACCAGCACCCGGAACTCGCCTACGAAGAACACCGCACGGCAGATCTGGTGGCGCGCGAGCTCGAGTCTTACGGCCTTGAAGTGGCTCGTGGGCTCGGCCAGACCGGCGTCGTTGGAACACTCCGCGCCGGCAGCGGCGGCAACCGCGCGATCGGTCTTCGCGCCGACATGGACGCGCTCGCGATGGAGGAGCTGAATACGTTCGGGCACGTCTCGACCACTCCCGGGAAAATGCACGGGTGCGGACACGACGGCCACACGGTCATGCTGCTCGGCGCGGCCCGGCACCTCGCCAGGAATCCGGGCTTCAATGGCACCGTGCACTTCATCTTCCAGCCAGCGGAAGAAGGTCAGGCCGGCGCCGATGCCATGATCAAAGACGGGCTGTTCGAGCAGTTCCCGGTCGAAACCGTCTGGGGCATGCACAACTACCCGACTCTGCCCGTTGGCCATTTCGCCACCCGGGCCGGGCCGTTCATGGCGTGCTCCGACCGCGTGGAGGTGAAGGTGAACGGCGTCGGCGGACACGGCGCGATGCCGCATTTTGCCCGCTCCCCGGTAAACACTGCTTGCACGATTATCCAGAGCATCGACCAGCTGCTCGCGCAGGAGATCAATACGCAGTACCCGTGCACGTTCACGGTCGGGCGGATCCATGGCGGCGACGCGATCAACGTCATCCCGGATTCGATCGAATTCGCCGGCACGATGCGCACGTTCTCGAACGCCAACCGCGATCTGTTCGAATCGGCCCTGCACCGCATCATCGACGGAGTCTGCGCATCGCAAGGCATCAGCGCCGACGTGCAGTACAATCGCAATTATCCCCCGCTCGTGAATACGAAAGAGGAAACCGAAGTCGCGCGCCGTGCGGCCGCCAAAATCGTGGGCGAAGACAATGTCAACGCGGCCGCGGAACGTTTGATGGGTTCTGAAGACTTCTCCTTCATGCTGGAGAAGCGCCCCGGCAACTACATCATGGTCGGCAACGGCGTCGGTGAAAAAGGCGGGTGTATGGTTCATAACCCGCACTACGACTTCAATGATGAGATCCTGGCGATCGGTGCCAGCTACTGGGTTGAGCTGACCCGCGAGCTGCTGCTGGATCAGCCAGGTGCCTGAATTCGCTCGTCGGTGCTCGCGCCGACCTTTATCGCAACACCTCGGAGATTTTCATGGCCACAGCACGTGCCCGCCACATCCTGGTTGAATCTGAATCCCAGTGCCAGGACCTGATGACCCAGATCCAGAACGGCAGCGATTTCGCTGACCTGGCGCGTCAGCATTCGTCCTGCCCGTCTGGCCGCAGCGGCGGCGACCTCGGCCAGTTCGGTCCCGGTCAGATGGTTCCCGAATTCGACAAGGTCGTCTTCTCCGCGCCGGTCAACACCGTGCAGGGGCCGGTCAAAACCCAGTTCGGCTACCATCTGCTGGAAGTCACCGAACGCACTGACTGACCTGCTCGCAGGCAGGCAGGGTCGGCCTCGCCGCGAGATCCGGCCGCATCGACCAGAAGCCGGGAACCGGTAGCGTTCCCGGCCGTCTCAGTTGGCCGCTTTCGCTCGTTTGGGCGCACGCCAACCGCATACCGTCAACACCATGTAGCTGGCCGGTCGCCCGGCGCACCGCCGGATACGCTACTCATCCGGAGTGCCCCTTGAAAGACGCCACCCGCCTGATTCACCACGGCCGGCCCGCGGCCCGGCGCGAAGGCACCGTCAACCACCCCGTCTACCGGGCCTCGACGATCCTGTCTCCCGATATCAAGAGTTACCTCGGTCGGTTCGACGACGGGCGGCGGTTCACCAACGTGACCTACGGCGCCACCGGCACCGAAAACGCGCGTGCATTGGCAGCGACCGTCAACGATCTCGAGCGCGGTGCCGGCACTGTCATCACCGGTTCCGGCCTGTCGGCCGTCACGATGGCGCTGTCGGCTTGCGTCGCGGCCGGGGATCACATTCTGGTCACCGACTCGGTTTACGGCCCGGGGCGCAAGTTCTGCGAAACGGTGTTGAGCCGCTACGGGGTCGAAACCGAGTACTTCGATCCGATGGTGGGCGCCGGTATCAAAGACCTGATTCGCGACAACACGCGGCTCGTCTACACCGAAGCGCCAGGCTCGCTGACGTTCGAGATGCAGGACGTCCCGACCATCGCGGCGGCCGCGAAGGAGCGCGGCGTGCTGGTCGCGATGGACAATACGTGGGCCACCCCGCTCTATTTCCGCCCGTTGGAACACGGGGTGGATTTGTCTGTGCAGGCCGGGACCAAGTACTTCGCCGGTCATTCCGACCTCATCATCGGCATGATCACGTGCTCATCGGAAGCGTTGTACCAGCAGGTTGCCGAGCACCGCATGACCTTCGGTGATGTCGCCGGCCCGGATGACGCTTATCTCGCGCTTCGCGGCATGCGGAGCCTGAGCGTGCGTCTCCCGCAGCAATACGCTAATGGCCTGAAGGTCGCCGATTGGCTGCAGGGCCGGCCGGAAGTCGCGCGCGTTCTGCACCCGGCATTGCCAGACGATCCGGGTCACGCGCTCTGGAAACGCGACTACGACGGCGGCGCGAGCCTGTTCGGGCTCGTCCTTCACAACCAGGACCTGGATGCGACGGCGCGCTTTTGCGACACGCTAGAACTCTTCGAGATCGGTTCGTCGTGGGGCGGCTACGAGAGCCTGGTCGCACTGAACCGCGGGCCTGGCCTGGAGCGCAGCGTCCTGCCATGGACTGAGAGCGAGTGGTTGCTGCGCCTGCATATCGGACTGGAGGATCCAGACGACCTCATGGCCGATCTGGCCGCCGCGCTCGGTCGGGTCTGAGCAGCCGTGGCTACGGTATTCACGTCAGACGAATACGCCGGGCGCCAGGCCGAGGCCTGTCGGCGCATTGCGGCCGCAGGACTCGACGGACTGATCGTCTTTCGCCAGGAGTCGATGTATTACCTGACCGGCTACGACACCAGCGGCTACTCGATGTTTCAGGGCATGTACCTGGGCGCTGATGGCGCACTGGCCCTGTTGACCCGCACGGCCGATCGCATCCAGTCGCGCGTGACGTCGGTCATCGAAGACATCCGCATCTGGTACGACCGCGAAGACGCCTCTCCAGGCGACGATTTGCGCGACATGCTGGAAAGCTACGGATGCCGCGGCACGCGGCTCGGCGTCGAGTACCACGCGTATGGCCTGACCGGGCAACGCGCGAAAATGGTCGATGCCGCCCTCGACGGATTCTGCACGCTGACCGACGCGTCTGACCTCATTCGCGAACAGCGTCTCGTCAAGAGCGTGGCTGAACTCGAGTTCGTGCGCACGGCCGGCCGATTGAGCGATGAAATTCTTGCGATCAGCCGCGACCGCGTGGCGCCAGGTGTCGCGACCAAAGCCGTCTACGCCGATATGGCCCATGCCGTGCTGATGGCGGGCGGCGATCTCAGCGCGTCGCGCTGGCCGCTCGGTGCGGGCGAACAGTCCCTGTTCGGGCGCTATCACACCGGCAACGAACTGATCGCGGAACACGACAACGTCTGTTTTGAACCGGCGGCCGCTTACCGGCACTACCACGCCTGCCAGATGTACAACATCGTCGTCGGTAGCGTCACCGCGCGGCAACGCACGATGCACGCCGCCTGTTGTGATGCCCTGGACGCGTGTCTCGAAACGCTCCGCCCCGGGCGTACGGTTGGCGATCTCTACGACGCGCACGCCCGCACGCTGGATGCGGCCGGGTTTGGCGACGCGCGTCTCGCCGCGTGCGGCTACACGCTCGGCGCCACCTATCCGCCCACGTGGATGGACTGGCCGATGATCTGGGCCGACAACCCACAGGTGCTGGCGCCGGGGATGGTGTTCTTCCTGCACATGATCCTGTTCGAGGCCGAGTCCGGCACCAGCATGTGCCTGGGCGAAACCGCGATCGTCACGCAGGCCGGCTGCGAGCGCGTCAATCACCTGCCGCGCGAGCTGATGGTGGCTTGAGTTCGAAATTCGGGCTTCGATAGACGCCAGCCCACCACACAGGCTTTAATGAAAGAGCGTAAGCGTGCCGGCGCTGGACGGCACCCAGGCGGAGTTGAACATGAGCTTACAGTTTCACGACCCGCGCGCAGAACCGATGGTGGCGGCAACGCCCTACACCCTGCGCACGGACCTCGACCGGCCGCTCAATATTGGCCTGCTGGCCAACGGCTTTCCCGATTCGGTGAATTTCCTCGACCGCGTCCAGGAGGCGCTGTCTGAGAAGTTGCCGCAGGCGGCGTTCCATCGCTATGACAAGGGCAACGCCTCGGCCATCGTCTCGGGCGAGATGCTCGACGACATCATCGAGAAGTGCGACGTAGCGGTAGCCGCTTACGGTCATTGAGGCAGTTGCACCACCGGCACCGTGCGTGACGGCATCGCAATCGCCCGTAAAGGCAAACCCGCGGTAACCCTCGTTACCGAAGTCTTCAAAGCGCAAGGCGACTTCATCGCCAAAGCGAACGGCATGCCCGACGTGCCGCGCGTGACCCTGCCGCACCCCGTTGCAGGAACCGGCGAAGCGGCCATGCGCGAAACCGCGCACAGCATCGTCGAGCAGATTTGCGCTTATCTGGAAGGGCGCGCCGGGCATTGAGCGGCCAACGCCCGCATTGATATCAACGACTCGCAAGGCGGCCCGATCCGGGTCGCCCGTCGCCGATAGCGGAGACTGATCAGCCATGAGCGCAAACCTCCTTGAAGCAAACGATCTCTTCGCTGCGAACGAACAACTGCAGGCACTAGGCTGCACGGACGGTTTGCCGGTACTGCCACCAACGCCCGAACGCGTAGAAGCGCTGGTGTTGGCAAGCGGCCTCGATGGCGACCTGGTGCTCGGCGCCATGGGGCCGGCCGGTGGCGCTGCGAGCGTGCACAAACTTGCTGTCAACGCGGCGATGGCCGGGTGTATACCGGATCACATGCCAGTCATCATCGGCATCGCCAAAGCCGTCATGCAGCCGGAGTTCGATCTCGGCGAAATGCAGGGCACGACGCACTGCACGGCGCCGCTGATCATCGTCAACGGTCCCGCGCGGAGCGCGTGCGGAGAATTCGTATCAGGTTTTGGTGCGTTCGGACCGGGGCAGCATGCCAACGGTCCGGTCGGGCGGGCGTTGCGTCTGGCGATGCTGAACATCGGCGGCGCGCGACCCGGTGAATCCGACATGGCGCTACACGGCCATCCCGGCAAGTACACCTACTGCATCGCGGAGGACGAGGAGCGCTCACCCTTGCCGCCATTGCATACGTCACACGGCTACAGCCCTGATGACAGTGCGGTCACGGTCGTCGGCGCCGAGGCGCCGCACTCGACGTGGTTTGTCACCGACGCAGACGACCCGCAGGAATGCGAGCGGCTGCTCGATTCGCTGGCGGGCGTTATCGCGAACCCGGGCAGCAACAATGTGCACCTCGGCGGCGGCGGCGCTGTTACTGTTGCGTTGAACCACGAACACGCGCAAGTGCTGACGCGCGCTGGCCTGGATCGGGAAGCCATCCAGGAGGAGTTGAGTCGACGCTCGACGATAAGCCGCGACCACCTGCTCCACATTCATCCGGGCGCCAAGATCCCGGACGGCGACGGTGATCGGGTGCGGGCGGTACGGGATCCCGCGAAGATTCTGATCGTGGTGGCCGGCGGGCCGGGGCTCTACTCGATGATCATGCCCTCATGGTGCGCCGGGCCGCATGCCAATGCGTTCGTTCATGCGCCTGTTGAGATCGACCAGTTCTGCGAAATTCCGGGGGCCTGAGCACTCGCGTTAGCGATAACCGGGCGTTCGCCTTAGCCGCTGAATTGGCAGACGTAACCCTGACGTGAGGCGGTGCCGTCAGTCTCCTTCCGATCGCTCGGTTTCGAAAATATCTTTCACCATGCGCATCGACTTCCATGGCGGATCGGGCGGTACATGGCCGGGTTGCGGTACATACTCCGAAATTTCCGCTTCACCCATACCCGGAATGTATCTGGGGCAGTTCGGAAACACCGACTCGACCGTAACGCGAACCACGCGTTTCGCTCCTTCGAATCGCGCGATCGCGTCCGGGTCGTCGTCTACTTCGGCATGACCGGAGACGCGCAGCCGGCCGGCGTTATTGAACAGTTGGCCATCGAAACGAATGAACAGTAGTCCAACCCGCGGACTGGCCGTGATGTTGCCAAGGCTCCGATACATGCGGTTGCCGTCGTAGTCCGGCCACTCGAGCGTTGCAGGTCCCGTTACCCGCACGAATCCGGGCGCACCGCCCTTGAATGAGCAGTCGACACTCTCCGGTGTCGCCGTGGCGAGAAAGAAAAACGGCACGCTCTGGATGAAAGCGATGTCGTCGTCGTTGAATTCGGTGCGGCGCCGGTGCTGTTCCAGCCGGTCGGCGACAGCCCGGCCCTCATAGCGATCCTGCAGCTCGCGCATACCGTCGTGATAGAAATCCACTCCCCAGCTCCTCCAGTGCATCGCGGGCTCCAGCCACGGCACGGGTCCGCGATGTGTGATCAGGACGTCTATTGAATCAGATCTCAACGCCGTGCCAATCACCAGCGCCACGGGACGTTCCCGTTGGCCATCGCGTATGGTGGTGCTCATGAGCAATCTCATGATGTTGACGCAGACCGGTGGTCTCCCTACCGCCGCTCGCCGCCTGCGAGCGCCTTCAAGGCATGACCTGCGGCGCCACTCGACATCAGAACGACCTCCGCTACCGTGCGCAAAGCGCTGAGGTCCCTTTCTCTTGCGGCCGCGTTCGCGTTCGGCGCCGCTAGCGCAGACCAGACCGATCCGGGTCTGGATGCACACTTCGAGACGCTTCGCCTGGCACCGGATGAGACTGTCGCGCTAGAAGCCGAACGCAGCATCACGAGTTTGTGGAACCGGGGCGCGACTCCAGCGTTGACATCTCAGTTGGCGGAAGCCAGAAAACTCATTGAAAGCTGGTCGTTCGACCAGGCAAGGAAACTGCTGGACGAACTGACGCGTCGCGCGCCCCGGTTTGCCGAGGCCTGGAATCAGCGCGCCACTCTTCACTACATCGAGCGCCGCTACGATGCGTCACTGGCTGATGTCGCAATAACCCTGAAGCTCGAACCCCGCCACTTTGGCGCCCTTGCGGGTCTGGGCGAAATCAGGCTGCGCCTGGGCGATCTGAATGGAGCGCTCACTGCATTCGAAAGCGCCCTGGCTGTGCACCCACGGCTGCCCGGATTGCGCAACAGAGTTGAGGCTCTCCGGGCGATGGATGCGCATCGGGCTGGAGAGTGAAACGCTGTGGGGTACGCATGAAAGGGCCATCTCCAAAGCGTAGAGACCGCTTCGGATACAAGTGGTCAGACGTTAATAAACCAGTAAAACAGCTGCGTATTGCTTGTGAGTCCGCGCTGATGATAGCGCTGAGCCAGACATGAGCTGCAGCGCGCTTCACAGGCCTCGACACCGGTCGAGGCCGGCGGCATTTTGCCGAACCGCTGGTCCGGCTCAGCCCCCGTTGATCGCCAGATGCGGCGCCAACGCCGCCGCGGCCGCGCCAACGCCAGACCGGGGCGCCGTCACCCCCAGACTCCCGAGCGTCGCTTCGATCGTACCGAGCGTACCGAGCAACATCGGCGGGTTCAGATGCCCCATGTGTCCGATACGAAACGCCTGATGCTCGAACCCGCCAAGCGGCACGCCAATCACCAGATTCGCTTCGTCGCGCGCCCGGGCGCGTAGCGCATCGCAGTGCGGGGTGCGCACGGTCGTCACGGCCGTCGAACGATGGGCGGGATCGGGAATATTGAATTCCAGCTCGCCAGACTCGGCCCACGCCTCAACGGCAGCCCACACCGCGCTCGCCATGACGCCGTGACGCCACCAGACGTTCTCGAGCCCTTCTTCGTTGATGATGTCGAGCGATGCGCGCATGGCGTAGATGTGCTGAATCGGCGGCGTGCCGCAATAGCGCCGGTAGTGCGGCGACTTCAAGCGGCGCAATCCCCAGTCCCAATACCCGGTTTTGAGATCGGCCGTTTCGTAGGCCGCGCCGGCTTTGGCGCTCGCCCAGACGAAACCCAGGCCCGGCGGCACCATCAGACCTTTCTGCGAACCGGCGACCGTGATGTCGACACCCCACTCGTCCATCTCGTAGCGCTCGCAGGCCATCGAAGCGATGCAATCGACCATGTAAAGCGCCGGGTGACCGGCCGCGTCAATGGCTTTACGGATGGCCGCGATGTCGTTCAGAACCGACGACGCTGTATCGACCTGGACGACGAGGACGGCCTTGATGTCGTGGTTGGTGTCAGCGCGGAGCGCTTCTTCGACTGCGGCCGGATCGACCGGGCCGCGATCGTCACCCGGCAAGACCTGTACATCGATGCCAGCGATGGCCCCGATGTCGCCCCAAGCGGTCGCAAAGCGGCCAGACTCCAAAACGAGCACCCGGTCGCCACGCGACAGCGTATTCGTCAGCGCCATCTCCCAGGCCCCATGGCCGTTGGAGATCGTGACGAACACTTCACCTTCGGTGCGGGCGATGGCCGGCAGGTCGGCCAGGATGCTGTGAGATGTGTCGATCAGTTCGCCTTCGTAGATGTTCGGCATCGCGCGGCTCATCGCGGCGATCACACTGTCCGGCATGGCAGACGGTCCGGGAATGGCAACCTGTTCACGGCCGTAGCGGAGCGATTTGCTCAAGGTCAATTCTCCAGAAGTTGTTGCGCGACAATACGCGCTGTCGCGCGGCATTCAGTTGGGACGGCAGACGCGTCCGTTCGCAATGACGAATCGCCGCGGGGGGTGCGCCGCCACGGCTTCGCAGGCGTTCTCTGCCTCGACGAGCACCAGGTCGGCCCGGCAGCCGGGGCTCAGTCCGTAGCCTTCGAGCCCCATGACGTCAGCACCGCCGCGCGTCGCCATGTGCAGCGCAAGTTCCAGGCCCTGATCATCCCTGAACCCGTTGATATATGCGACCAGATAGGCGCGTTCGAGCATGTCGGGCGTATTCAACGGCCCCCAGGCATCGCGGACTCCGTCACTACCACTGAAGACGCGCACGCCGTTGGCGTGCAGCCACCTTACCGGCGGGGCGCTGATCCCGCCGGCCGGGCCATGACTCATGACGGCAATGTCCTGATCGCGGAGCTTTGCGGTCAAGTCTTCGAGACGGGCGTCATCGACGCTGCCGAGACAAAATGCATGCGATACGGCGATCTGCCCACGCATGCCCAGAGCGGCGGAGCGCTCGGCCAGCAGATCGATGGTTTGTGCACCTGACTCGCCGGCATCGTGCAGATGCAGATCGATACCAACACCGAAGCGCTCGGCGAGCGCAAACAGGGCATCCAGCTGACCTTTGGCATCCTGGTCGATGCCGACGGGGTCCAGCCCACCCAAGACGTCCGCGCCCGCTTCCAGCGCAGCCTCCAGCAATGTCAGTGTGCCCGGCGCACTCAGCACGCCAAGCTGCGGAAACGCCACCACCTGAAACTGCACGCGATCGGCATATTGCTCGCAAGTCGCGAGCACGCCGTCGAGATGGGCGAGACCAATTTCGGGCACGATGTCGACGTGTGTGCGAATAGCGGTCGTGCCAAGCGACAGCATCTGTTCGACCATGCGCGCGCTCTGCTGCTGCGGGTCGTGGGTCAGGTCGCGCAGCACAGCCCGTTCATTGTCGATCCGCTCCCGCACCGTGGGCCCGGCACTGTGCGCATGCCAGCCGCAGCCCCAGAGCGTCTTGTCGATGTGCGTGTGCGCGTTGACCAGCCCCGGCAGCGCCAGCGCGCCGGCCGCGTCTATTGTCTCCTCGCCATCGTGCGCGACCAGGTCGGGCTGGACGGCCGCGATGGTGGCGCCTTCGAGCCGCAGATCGTTTTGCGTGCCGTCAGGGGTGCGAACGTTGCGGATCAGCAAAATGGTCGTCGTGCGGCGCGCACGCGCCTCCGATCAGGCACTGGTGTAGCGCTGGATGATCTGCTTGCCAAGCGCCATCTGGTGCACCTGATCCGGCCCGTCAGCCTGACGGCACCAGCGCGCGTAGTTGAACGCTTCGGCCATGAAGTAGTCTTCCGTCAGACCACCCGCGCCGTGCATCTGCATGCAGCGATCGATGATCGTCTGCACCATGACCGGCACGCTCGTCTTGCAGGCCGCGATCATGTCGCGGTTGGCCTGGTCGCCCGTTTGGTCCCACAGATAGCAGGTTTTGAGCACCAGCAGCCGGAGCATTTCCAGTTCTGAAAAGCTCTTCGACAAGTCTTCGCGGATCGACTGATGCTGGCTCAGCATGCGCCCGAACGTGCGGCGCGTAGAGACCCGCTCGCAGGCGAGTTCGATGGCCCGGTCAGCCGCGCCCAAGAGCCGCATGCAGTGATGCATCCGACCGGGGCCGAGGCGGCCTTGCGCGATCTCGAAACCACGCCCTTCACCCAGCAGCACGTTCTCGAGCGGCACGCGCACGTCTTCAAACACCATCTCCGCATGACCGAGCGGCGCATCGTCGTAGCCGAGCGTCGTCAACGGCCGGAGGATCCTGATGCCAGGCGTCCCTTTCGGTACCAGCACCTGCGTCTGCTGTAAGTGACGGTTCTGGTTGTCCGGGTCCGACTTGCCCATGACGATGAAGATCTTCGTGCGCTCGTTCATCGCGTTGGTGATGAACCACTTGCGCCCGTTCAAGACCCATTCGTCACCCTGCTTCTCGATGCGTAGTTCGATGTTCGTCGCGTCGCTGGAGGCCACCTGCGGCTCGGTCATCGCATAGCTGGAGCGGATGTCGCCGTTCAGCAATGGCGTCAGCCACTGCGCCTGCTGCGCCGGCGTCGCGTACTTCATGAACACTTCCATGTTGCCGGTGTCGGGCGCATTGCAGTTGAAGACTTCGGGACACCAGATAACGCGCCCCATGATCTCGGCGAGCGGCGCGTAGTCGACGTTGCTCATGCCGCCGTATTCGGAATACTCCGGGTGACTCAGCGGCACGAACAGATTCCAGAGACCGGCCTCTTTAGCGCGGTCTTTCAGCTCATCCATGACCGGCACCGCCGCGAAGCGGTTCTCGGCGTCGGCGAGTTGCTCCCGATAAACGATGTCGTTCGGGTAGATGTGGTCCTCCATGAACTGGTTGAGCCGGTCCTGAAGGGCGCGCGATTTTTCGGAGTGTTCGAAGTGCATGGTATGGCTGTTCGTTCCAATCGCCTGGGCGTGACCTCGGGGATCACGGTTGGCCTGACAGTCTAACGCAGGGAAGCGGGCGGCCGGCTCACCGAACCTGGCTCCCGATCCGCTAAGTGTGAACGCAAGCCCGAGCCAGGACCTGACGTCAGGCCGACAACCCCACGGCCTCGGCTGAAAGCTCGAGCTGCGCCTCAAAGTCGTCGACCGGGTTGATGACCAGATGATTGGCACCGGCGGCCACGATCCCGGCAAGCTGTTCGCGCACCTCGGCGACGCTCCCGAACACGCCGGCCGAATCGGTCAGGTCCGGCGCGCGGTAAACCCGGTCGAACCAATGGCGCATCCGCTCACGTGCGCGCGAACGATTGTCATCGAACACGATGAAAACGCGTTTGGAGATGGGATACGACGCCACATCGCGGCCCTGTTCCTCGAGCGCGTCGCGCAGGATCTTGACGCCCTCGACGAACACGTTCGTCGGATGGCTGCCGGCACCCATCCAACCGTCGCCGAGCTTTGCCGAACGCCTGACCCCATCCGGGTGCCCGGCGCCAATCCAGATCGACACGCCGCCCGCCTGCTGGGGTTTGATGGCCATCTCGGCGTCTTTCAGGCGGTAGAACTCGCCGTCGTACGTGAACACCGGCTCGCGCCAGAGCCCGCGCACGACCTCCAGGCCTT
This sequence comes from Pseudomonadota bacterium, assembly GCA_039030335.1. GTDB lineage: Bacteria > Pseudomonadota > Gammaproteobacteria > HK1 > HK1 > JBCCEJ01. The sequence goes on from JBCCEJ010000016.1 coordinate 53,887, forward strand.
CGCGAAACCGCGTAACGCGCCGCGCCACCGGGATCTCGAACTCATGGTAGTGATGGTCGCGGCCGATACCGACGGCGAGCAGGGCCCGCCCGTTGCTCAACTGATCGAGCGTCGCTCCCTGGTGCGCAAGGCGGGCCGGTTGCTGGACCGGCAGCACCATCACGGCCACGCCGAGCTTTATGGTCGTGGTGACCGCCGCGGCGTGCGCCAACAGCATCATCGGTTCGAACGAGAACGCTGGATCCAGATTGTTCTCGGTTACCCAGAGGTCGGTAAAGCCCAACGCCTCCGCGCGGGCCGCGGCCCGAACGACGGTGGCCTGATCGATGTGCTCGGGCGAGCGGTGCGGCAGCACCGTGCCCAACTGCACGCCTGCGAACGGTTCCATGAATTCACGGCTCCTCGAACGGATTGGCATCACTGTACACCGACGGAACGGCCGTGCCTGATGCCAACCGCTCTGTCACCGTTGACGCCCTGCCCCCGGGGCGACGCGAACACCGTCGAACAAGACGCCCGCAAACAACCTTTGCCACCTCGTCAGCGCCACACTGCGCAACAGTGCTCACGTCACGATCCCGCGCGCAACGATGAAGTTCAGCATTCAGCTCTCGGCCTACTACCCGGACAAGTCCTACGGCGGCGACCGGCTCTATGCCGATATGCTCGAACAGGCGGTGCTCGCCGACCAGCTCGGCTTCGACGCGGTGTCGATCACGGAACATCACCTGATCAACATTCTGCTGATGCCGGCACCCCTGACGTTTGCGACGAAGATCGCCGCCCATACGAAGCACATCAACATCATGACGTCGATCGTGGTGCTGCCGTTGCACGACATGCGCATCCTGGCTGGTGAGATCGTCGTCGCCGACATCTTCTGCGAGGGTCGCCTGCTGCTCGGCGTCGGGCGCGGTGCGTACGCCTACGAGATGGAGCGCATGGGCGTGCCGATGAACGAGACGCAGGCCCGGTTCGATGAATCGCTCGCCGTACTGCAGGCACTGCTATCGGAAGAAGAAGTAAGCTGGGACGGCGAGTTCTATCAGTTCGAACCGCTCACCATCATGCCGCGCCCGGTGCGCCCCGGCGGACCGCCGATGATGCTGGCCGTGATGCGGCCAGACGGCATCGAAGCCTGCACGCGGCGCGGGTTCCACATACAGACGACGCCGCTAGCCGGCAATCACCAGTTGCTGATCGACCAGGTGAGCGCGTTCACCCGGGCGCGCGGCGATCTGGGCGAGGCCGGTGCGGGCCTGACGTTGAGCCTGTCGCGCGTCGCCCACCTCGCGACCAGCGCGGCGGATGCCCGCGAAAAGGTCGTGCAGGCGCATGACTACTACCGGCGATTCGATAACGTGTTCACGGGCCCGGGCGTTGTCGACAACGGCATGGTGCGGCCGCTCGCGCGCGAGCAAACGCCGGAAGAACTGGCCGAAAGCCTGCTGATTTGTACGGCCGACGAGATGTGCGAGCAGCTTCGCGTGTATCAGGACCTGGGCATCGACCGCGTGATATTGAACGTCAATTTCGGTGCCCCGCAGGCCGAGACGCTGGAAGCGATGGAACGGTTTGCCGAAGCGGTGATGCCGGAATTCACGCCAGCGGCGGCCCCCGAAGTCGTCGCCTGAGATCCAGCCGCGGCCGGGGATACGAGGCCGCGCATGCGTCGCTCAAGCCGCGCGTTCGCCAAGCCCCAGGACGGGAAACAACTCTTCTTTGCCGGTCAGCGCGAGCGGTTCGAGGTGCAGCGTCGCAACCGAGTCAGGCAGGCCGATACGGTCGGCCAGTTCCCTAGAAACGAGAAAGTCCTGCCCGACCGTCTTGCACGCCGCGGCCAGCCGGGCCGTCGTGTTGATGGTGTCACCGAAGTAGACGATCTCGCGTTTATCTTCACCAATTTCGCTCGCCACCACATCGCCGCCGTGCATGCCGACCCGGAACTCCGGCACGACCCCGAAACGCTTCTCGTAGTGTTTGGCACGACGGCGCAGCACCGCGCGGATCGCCAGCACGCAGTCGATACAGTTCCGGTCGCGGGCGTCGCCTCGAAGCGGCCACGTCACCACCACTTCGTCGCCGATGTATCGGTGGGTCTCGCCGCCATAGTCGATGACCGGGCCCGCGACGTCCTGAAAAAAGCGCCGGATGAGTGACTGCACCTTGAGATCTCCCATCGTTTCGGCGAGTCGGGTCGAATCCGCCATGTCGAGGAACATGAAGATGCGCTGCTCGCGAAGCGGCGTGTAGTAGCGCCCGAGCAGGAAATTCGACAGCACGCGCGGCCCCACCAGCGTGCGCACGCGCAGCACGGCGTTGATGACAAACGAGACCGCCAGCGCAAACAGCATATCCTGCGTGAGCGTGGTCTCGGTGTAGTTGTCACCATACGGTTCGAGCCCGTGAATGCGGGGCGCAAGCTGTAAGCCGATGAAGATCAACACGACCCACAGTCCGCTGCTGACCACGAGCAGCGCGGCGAGCGGCAGACGCCGGATCACCGCCCCCGATGCGCTCTGAATGAAGAATATCTCGAGTCCCATGACGAGTCCGGCGACGAGCAGCCCGGCGGTCGCGCCAATAACCGGCGTTCCGCCGACGAGGACGCCGTAGATGGCGCCAACGCCGGACGCCACAATCATCGTGCCCAACCAGAGAAAAAGCTTGCGGGAGTTGTTCATCAGGGCCCACCTGCAAAGAGCCGCCTTCCGTTCCGAGCGGAAGCTCTACGCAACGATACACAGACCCGTTGTGGTGTACAGCTTCCCGGTAGGCGGGCGCACTTGCCCGGCCTTTGAGCAGCCCGGTCAGGAACCGGGCACAATGCCCGGCCCATGATCACTCTCGTCCAATACGACTGGCCGATCATTGCGCTGGTCTTGCTCACCATTGCGTTCTCCGGCTTCATCCACGGTGCGATCGGGCTCGGTTTCCCGATGATCTCCACACCGGTGATCGCGGTTTTCCTGGACGTCAAGACGGCCATCGTGCTGACGCTGTTACCGACGGTTGCGGTCAACATCGCGACCATCGCGTCGGCTAGCGGCTTCGGCTCGATCATTCGAAGCTACGGGCCGATGGTCGCCGCATCATTGGTCGGTTCTATCGCCGGCACCTATCTGCTGGCGATCTCGAGCCCCGATCCGTTCCGGCTGATGCTGGCCATCCTGATCGTGGTTTTCCTGTGGTCGAGTTACGCGAACCGGGTACCGAGAGCGTGGCTCGAACGGTTCATGTGGCCGGCGATGGTGTTGTTCGGCCTGACGGCCGGTTTCAGCGGCGGCACCACGAACGTCATGGTCGCCGTGCTGATCATCTATTTCCTGGCGCTGGAAATACCGCGCCCGACGATGGTGCCGGCCATGAACACGTGCTTCCTGACCGGCAAGCTCGCGCAGATCGGCGTGCTGTCGCTGACCGGTCTCGTCAGCTGGCAGCTGATGGTGGAAACCGCGCCGCTCGCGGTGCTCGCCGTCGTGGCGCTGCGCATCGGGCAACGCCTGCAGAACCGGATTCCGCAGGCAACCTACCGCAAGGGGCTGCACGCTCTGCTGGGCGCGCTTGCGGTCATCTTGCTGGTGCAGTTCGCGCTGACGAGTTGAGGCGACGCGCGCGCCAAGAGGCGACTGAAACGCCGCCAGGCATTCGTCTACTGACGTAACATGCGCATCAGCCACACCAGGAGTACTACCGATGCCTCGCAAGAGCCTGCGCAAACGCGTCATGACCGGAGCGCCAGTGCTCGGGTCGATGGTGTTCGAATTCTTCACGCCCGGCATCGCGCAGATCATGAAGACGGCCGGCTGCGAATACGTGATCTTCGATATGGAGCACGCCGGCTTCTCGATCGAGCAGTTGAAGTGGCAGGTCGCGTGCTGCCGGGGCATTGGTGTCGCGCCGATGGTGCGTGTGCCCCGCGGTGAGTACGCGTTTGTGGCTCGCGCGCTCGACGTCGGCGCCGAAGGCATCATGGTGCCGATGGTCGATTCCGAAGCGGCCGCGCGCGCCATTGTCGAGGCGACCCGATACCCGCCGAAAGGCCGCCGGGGTGCCGCCTTCGGATTTGCGCACGACGACTATCTGCCGGGCGATCCGAGTACGAAGATGCGTCGCGCCAACAACCAGAATCTCGTCATCGCGCAGATCGAAACCGAGCGTGGGCTCGCCGAAGTGGAGGAGATTGCCGCGCTCGACGGGATCGACTGCCTGTGGCTCGGCCACTTCGACATGACGAACTTTCTCGGTATTCCAGGCCAGTTCGAGCACCCGGCTTTCAAGGGCGCGATCGAGCGCATCGTCGCGGCCGCACAGGCGAACGGCAAGGGCCTCGGGTTCATGGCGGCCGACGCGGCGTGGATGCGGGAATACCGGGGTTACGGGTTCAACATGCTCGCGGCCGGCACCGATCAAGGAATCCTGGCGGCCGGCGTCGCCGCGGTGCTCGACGCCGGCGGTTAACCCGCAGGCTCTGCTGTTAAACTCGCCCCGTCTCTCACCGCCCGGAGTTTCTTTTGATGAGCACAACGTCGCAAAGCGGTCTTGTCACCCTGGAAAGTCACATGCGCAGCCTGGCGACAGACGCCACGGGCGCCGGTCTCTCGCAGGTCATGCTGGCCATTTCGGTCAGTGCCCGGGCGATCGCTGAAACGCTTCGCAATGCGCGGTTGCGCGACGTGCTGGGGGAGGTCGGAAACGAGAACGTGCAGGGTGAAGAGCAGCAGAAGCTCGATGTGATCGCCAACGACATCCTGAAGGAAGTGCTCGCGACGCACGCTGGCGTCATGGTGATAGGCTCGGAAGAGGATGACGAACTGATCGTCAATGCGGCGAGCGGCGACGGCCCGCAGTTCGGCGTCATGTTCGATCCGCTCGATGGTTCCTCGAACCTCGACGTGGCCGGCGGCGTCGGTACGATCTTCTCGGTCTATTCGCTAACGCCTGCAACCGCTGAACAGCTACAGCCGGGCCGCGCGCAGATCGCGGCCGGCTACGTGCTGTACGGCTCCTCCACGCTGATGGTCATGACGACCGGCAACGGCGTGCAGATGTTCGTGCTCGACACCGGCCTCGGCGCGTTCGTGCGGGTAGAAGACGATCTGCGTATCCCGGCGCGCGGCAAGATCTACTCCGTCAACGAAGCCAACTTCGAGAGTTTTCCAGACGGCTATCAGGCGTACCTGCGCGATTGTCACGAGCAGGGCCAGTCGGCCCGCTACGCCGGCGCGATGGTGGCCGATGTGCATCGCGTGCTGTTGAAGGGCGGCGTGTTCATGTATCCGCCGACCGGCAAGGCGCCGAACGGCAAACTGCGGCTCATGTACGAGTGCAACCCGATGACGATGGTCGTCGTGCAGGCTGGTGGCCTTGGCGAGACCGGCAGCGGCAGCGTGCTGGACGTCGAGCCGGGTGAATTGCACCAGCGCGTGCCGATCGTTATCGGCAGCCCGGACAATGTGAACGACCTGCTGGGGCGCCTGTAACGCCCCCAGCACAGACATTCGCTCAAAAGACGTAGTCCGCACTGCAGACTACGTTCAGCGCATCAGACGCCGTTGCGGATCCAGTTCGCGCGCTCCCCGCGTTGCACAACACGGCGGACGTTCTCGTGGGCCCAGTCCCAGATGCGCATCGTGCTTTCGTGTACGACGCCTGCGACGTGCGCCGTCACCATGCAGTTCGGTAAGCCGAGCAGCGGGTTGTCTTGACGCACCGGTTCAATTTCGAACACATCGATCGCGGCCGCGGCGATAGTGCCGTTCTTGAGCGCATCGGCAAGCGCATCCTCATCGATGACACCACCGCGCGCGCAGCACACGAGACGTGCGTGCGGCTGCATCTGAGCGAGCGCCTCGGCGTTGATCATGCCGCGTGAGTGTTCGTTCAAATCCGTCGCGATATTGACGAAGTCAGACTCGGCGAACAGCGTCGCCTTGTCGACCTTGCGCGCGCCCAGCTCGGCGGCGAGGTCGGCGTTGATGTCGTCGCGAAGATCGTTATAGAGGATCTCCATCTCGAACGCCTTCGCCCGCTTTGCAAGCGACGACCCGGTGTTGCCGAAGCCGATGATGCCGAGCTTCTTGTCTTTCACTTCAAACGCACTGCTGGTGAGCTTGCGGGCGGAGAACCAGTCGGCGTTTTGCGTGTGCGCCTGCGCTTCCAGCAGGTGTTTCGAGAGCGACAGGATGAACATCATCGAATGTTCAGCAACTGCCTCCTTGTTGACGCCTTCGATGTTGCAGGCAGGGATCTGCCGTTTTGCGCAGGCTTCCAGGTCGAGCGTTTCATAACCAACGCCAAGCCGCTGCACGATCTTCAGATTGTCAGCCGCCGCAAGAATTTGTTCATTGACCGGCTCCATGCCGATCACGAATGCGTCGACATCGCGGATCTTCTCGAGATCCTCGGCCGCGTACAGACCATCTTCACCCACCTCGATACGCACACCCTCCACGTCGTCCGGGATGATGTCTTCGAGGTCGGGACGCACTCTCAACAGGTAGCCGATCTTCATGTTCTCTCTCCTGCCTCCGTTCGGGTTTTCGTTCATGCAAACTCTGGCGCGGCGCCCTGGCCTGCGCGCGGGGAACAAACGTCGTAAAGCGCCTGCACCTTATTCCATCGTAGCCCTGATGTTGTCGACCAGCCAACGCGCCGTCTCGGCCGGTTCTTCCATCGGGAAGAAATGACTCCCGGACCAGTCGTGGAGTGACATGCGCGGTGCGAGTTCAACGAACTCCGTATGCAGCTCGCGGCGAAAATGGCCTTCGGCTGCGTGCGCGACGATGCCCGGGCAGGCGATCGCGCGAGCCAGCGCGCGCATGTCTTCATCCCAGTGGGCGTCGAACAAGGTCGCTTCGGTGAGCGGCGCGCAGCGAAGCTCGGCACCGCCGTCCACGTCGCGGAGCCCGTATTCGATATACGCCTCGAATACTTCCGCGTCCCAATGCGCGAACGTCTCACGCCGGCTCCAGCTCTGCGCGGCTTCCTGCCTGGATGTAAACCGGCTCCGCCGGCGCAGCGCGCCATCGACCAGTTGTTGCTTGCGCCCGGTGCCGCCGCCCGCATCGTGCATTTCTGGCCACCAGACAACCGGGTCCAGCAACATCAGCGCATCGAACAGATCGGCACGCTTGCCGGCCACGCAGCTCATGATCATGCCGCCCATCGAATGTCCGACGCCTACCACCGGCGACTGGATACGCCCGGCCGCCCGCCAGTGGTCGAGCAGCATACCGAGATCGTCGTGCAGCACTTCCCATCTGAGATTGACGGGCGCCGCATCCTGTTCGCTCAATCCGTGGCCGCGCGCGTCGTAGGCGACGACGTGAAAGTGCTGGGCCAGATGCCGGGCTATCGGGCGCCACAGATCGGAGCAGAAACCGTTGGCATGGCCGAGCACAACCGTCACTCCGCCAGCAGCGGGTTCAGGCCAGTGCAGGCTCGCGATACGACCCCGGTCCGGCAAATCGGTCCATTCTCGCGTTGGCTCATTGCGCATGCGGTGCGGTATCGGACAGCTGAAAACCGCACAGGCTACACTACCGCACATCCGATGTGCCGGAGGCGTCGCACGGCGCGCCGTTCATCCCGTTATCAGCTGCGATAGCCGGCACTGGTTCGACCAGCATCTACGGTTCACGGAGTAAAGATCGCATGCAGTATCGCGTACTGGGCCGCACCGGCGTTCGAGTCTCGGAACTTTGTCTCGGCACCATGACGTTTGGCGCCGAGGCCGATGCCCGCGAGTCAGCGGCGATGTACAACGCCGCCCGCGATCGCGGCATCAACTTCTTCGACTGCGCCAACAGCTACGTGGGCGGACGCTCGGAAGAGATCCTCGGCAAGCTGGTGGCGGGTCATCGAGACGAAGTGATCGTGACGACCAAGACCTTCAACTCGATCGGCAAGGACGCGAATGCCCAGGGCAGCAGCCGTGTGCACCTGAGGCGCGCCGTGGAGCAGAGCCTGAAACGCCTCGGTACCGACCGCATCGACGTGTTGTTCATGCACCGCTTCGACGATCTGACGCCGCTCGAAGAAACGCTGCGGGGTCTCGAAGATCTGGTGCGCGCCGGCAAGCTGCTATACCCCGGCGCCAGCAACTTCGCGGCCTGGCAGGTGACCAAGGCGCTCGGCATTGCCGAACGGCACGACTGGAGCCGCTTCGAGGTCATGCAGCCGATGTACAACCTCGTCAAACGACAGGCCGAGGTCGAGATCCTGCCGATGGCGGCCTCCGAGGAGGTCGGCGTCATCAGCTACAGCCCGGTGGGCGGTGGTTTGTTGAGCGGCAAATACGGTGTCGACAAACGCCCGAATAACGCGCGCCTCGTCGACAACAAGATGTACGCGAAGCGCTATCGCGAAGACTGGTCTTACGAAACGGCCGAGCAGTTCACGGCGCTCGCCAACGCGCGCGGCATTCATCCGGTGAGTCTGGCAGTCGCCTGGGTCAACGCCCACCCGCAGATCACCGCCCCGATCGTCGGTGCGCGTTCGGTCGAACAGCTGGGTCCGTCGCTCGACGCAACCGAAGTGCCGATGGACGACGAACTCTACGCAGCTGTCACCGACCTCAGCCGCACACCGCCGCCGGCTACCGACCGGTTGGAAACGCAAGCCTGAGGCGTCGGCGTCAGGCCGTGCGCAGCCACTCGGGCGTGTCGCCACCGAGCGCTGGCGTCGGTGTGGACCAGCCGGGTTTGGCATGCGTATAGCGCACGAGCGGCCCCAGATACTTCAGGTGCCCATAGCTCGTGTCAGCGGAGTTCAGCAGCGGTTCGACTTCCGCGAGGGGCACGTCGAGTTCACCGGCGGGCACATCGACCCGCCGCTGACGCTGCAGGAACATGCCCGACTGACACAGCGACACGTTGACGTGATAGCTGCCGCCCTCACGCGCGCGCAGCCCGAGCGCGATCAGGATGCCGTAGGCGCCGAGGTAGCCGGTCAGGAAATCACAGGCAGGGATCGGCAACAGCGCCGGATCCGGCTCGCCATGCTCATCGCAGATACCAATGACCGACTGCGCCACCTGCTCCCAGCCGGCACGGCCACTTAGCGGCCCTTCCGCGCCATAGCAACTGATCGACGTGTAGATGATCCCCGGACGAATTTCGGCCAGCTGTTCCGGGCCAAAGCCACGCGCGGCCAGCACCTGCGGGCGGTAGCCTTGCGAGAACACGTCGGCGTCGCGCACCAGGTCGAGCAGGCGCGCCGCTTCGTCCGGTTCATTCAGATCCAGAAAGCAACTCCGCTTGCCGTGCGACAGATCGATCACGAAGTTCTTGATCTGCGGAACATTGCGCGCCGCGACCATCAGCACGTCAGCGCCGTGTTCGGCACACACACGCGCCGCCACCGGACCGGCCAGGATGCGCGTCAGGTCGAGCACCCGAATCCCCGCAAGGGCCGGCCCGTCAGTCGGAAAGGGTTCGGGGTCGCTGTCGCCTATCTTCTGGATCTCGACGACCGGGCGTAGCGCCATCGCGGCACCGTGCGGGTGCGCCAGCCACTCATCGCGGCTGCGGATCATGCCCCCACACGCCCCGGCTTGAGCGATCGCCTGCTCCAGCGCCTCGCCGTCCCACTGGCGCACCGCTTTCGCCACGGATTCCGGCGTCGTCTCGCAGCGCAGCACCGACAGCACGCGCTCTTTGAGATGCGCGATGCCGAAGTGCGGCAAGAACCAGCGCCCGTCCCGCGTTGGCCACGGGTTCGTGATCGCATACGCCGTCATGGCCCGCGGCGAGTTGCCGAGCACGTGGTATTGCCCGTCGTCATCGCGCCGCTGCAGATAGGCAAAGCTCTTCAGCGCAGCGCCTGCGTGGCGCACATCGACATCGACTTTTTCCTGCGTGCCGGTTTTTGCCGCGACGATGTCAGACACGGCGACGCCGATGGCACCCAGCACGCCGGCAGACGTCTCGGCAGCGGCAAAGCGGGTCGGGAACACCGGGTCGGTGCCGTGAATACCGACCTCCGCGGTCGGGCCCGTGGCGCCACCATGGGCTGCACGGATCTGCATCAGTTCATCGAAAGCTGCGTTCATGTTGAGGTCCCGGGCAGCCCGGCCAGCAACGCACCGGGGTTTCACAACGCGCCCGATGTTACACGCGATGGACCTGCTCGTGCGGCAATCGCGGCGCGACCGCGCGCGCTTCAGGTAGCGGTGGCAGGCCCTGCGAAGCGCAGCGTGCCGTCGTCGATGCGCCCACGGGCGAGCTTGCGGTCTTCGGCGTAGTTCTGCGTGTTGCGCCATGGATTGGCCGAACCCTGGCGTGGAAAAAGATGCATCGCGCGCCGCATGTAACCGGGGGTGAAGTCTTCGATCCACGCGCGCTTCGGTGCGCCCAGCACCTGCGCATCGGGTATTGGTGTCGCAATCGTCGTGCCCGTGTTTCGCATGTGCCCGAGGATCCGGCAGAGGTAGCGCGACGTCAGGTCGGCGCGGAGCGTCCACGATGCGTTGACGTAACCGAACGTGTGCACGAGGTTCGGCACATTCGAGTACATCATGCCCTTGTAGGTCAGCGTGTTCGCAAAATCGACCGGCACGCCATCCACGTGAAGTGCGACGCCGCCCATCCACTGCAACTGAAGACCCGTGGCGGTCACGATCAGGTCGGCATCCAGGTGTTCGCCGGAGGCGAGTCGAATACCGGTTGGCGTGAAACGCTCTATCTGGTCGGTGACGACCTGCGTCTGCCCGCGGCGAATCGACTTCAACAGATCCGCATCGGGGATCAGACAGAGGCGCTGGTCCCACGGCTGATAACGCGGCGTGAAGTGCGACGCGACATCGTAGTCGGGCGTGAGCGCATGGGCTACGCGGCGGATCAGGATACGGCGCACCGCGTCCGGGCGACGGCGCGCCAGCGCATAAAAGAAGCGCTGGATCTGCACGTTTCGCCAACGCAGCGCCGCATACACCGCGCGCGCCGGGAACCACCGCAGCAGTGCCCTGGCCAGCCGGTCTTCGGCGCGGCTCGCGATCACATAGGTGGGCGAGCGCTGCAGCAACGTCATCGACGCGGCACGCGCCGCCATCGCCGGCACGAGCGTCATGGCGGTCGCGCCGCTGCCGATCACGACGACCCGCTGGTCAGCGTAGTCGAGGTCATCCGGCCAGTGCTGCGGGTGCACGATGCGCCCCTGGAAATCCGCTTCGTGAGGAAAGTCGGGCCGATGTGGCGTGTCGTAGTTGTAGTAGCCCGCGCACATGACGAGCATGCGGGCGCGGCGGCGCTGCTCGCCCTCGTCATTCTCGGTCACCGCCGTCCAGCACGCAGACGGCGTATCCCAGTGCGCCTCGCAAAGCCGCTCGCCAAACCGGATGTGTTGCGCGAGGCCGTATTCGTCAGCCGTCGCCCGCACGTAGTTCAAGATGGTCTCGCCGTCGGCGATGGCCCGCGCATCGGTCCACGGCCGGAACCCGAATCCGAGCGTGTACATATCGCTGTCAGAGCGAACCCCGGGATAGCGAAACAGGTCCCAGGTGCCGCCGACGGCGTTCCTTGCCTCGACGATCAGGTAGCTGTGGTCCGGACACGTGCGCTCGAGATGGCACGCCGCGCTGATGCCGGAGATGCCGGCGCCGACGATCAGCACGTCCAGAATGTCAGATTCACCCACCCCCATCGGGCGCGCGTCCTCAGAACCGCTAAGCTCGACGCTCGACGCTAGCACACGAATCTCCGGTGCTGGTACGCGGACGCGTTCGGATCGATACTTCGCCTCATGTCTTGCAGGCAGCAACGACGCAACCCCGGAGAGGCACCATGCGGAAACTGACCGGCCTTCTGACTACCCTGGCCCTGTCGACAGCGATGACTGGCACCCAGGCGTATCAACTGGACATTCTTCATATCAACGACCACCACTCGCATCTGCAGACCAACCGGCTGGATCTGAAGCTGGACGGCAAGCGCACCCGGGTGGCAGCAGGTGGATTCCCTGCCGTGACGGCGGCAATGGCGGCGCTCGGCGCCGGCAAATCGAATCTGCTGAAACTCCACGCAGGCGATGCCATCACGGGTGACCTCTACTACACGCTGTTCAAGGGCGAGGCGGATGCCGCGCTCATGAACACCGTGTGCTTCGATGCGTTCGCCGTTGGTAACCACGAGTTCGACGACGGTGACGCGGGGCTCGCGAAGTTTCTCGACCACCTGCACTCGGGTGACTGCAAAACGCCGGTTCTGGCTGCAAACGTGAAACCCGAGGTCGGCAAATCGCCGCTCGCGAAGAAGTCGGCCGGCGACTATCTCAAGTCTTCGGTGATCGTCGAGCGCGGCGGCGTGAAGATCGGCATCATCGGCATCGACGTTGCGAACAAGACCAGGAACTCGTCGAATCCCGACGCCTCGACGGAGTTTCTGGACGAAGTGGCAACCGCCCAGTTCGAAGTGGGCAAGCTGCTTGCAAAGGGCGTCGGCAAGATCATCTTGCTGACGCACTACCAGTACAAGAACGACCTCAAGCTCGCGTCGATGGTGCGCGGCGTTGACGTGATCGTCGGCGGCGACTCGCACACACTGCTCGGTGATTTCGATGCCGTGGGCCTGCGCGCCGGCGGCCCGTATCCAACCGAAGTCACGAATAAGGACGGCGACAAAGTCTGCGTCGTGCAGGCCTGGGAATACGCCAACGTCGTCGGTCACCTGACCGTCAAGTTCGATCGGGATGTCGTCGAGAGCTGCGCCGGCACGCCGCACCTATTGCTCGCCGACAGCTTCAAGCGCAAACACGACGAGGGTAAGCGCGTCGAACTCGAAGGCGCGGCGCGCGACGCGGCGGTGGCCGAAGTCAAAGCGCACCCGAGCCTCATGATGATCGAGGGTGACGCCGACGCCAGTGCCCTGCTGAGCGGCTATGCGGGCAAGGTCAAGGAATTGAAGTCGGCCGTTATCGGCAAATCGAACGCGACGCTTTGCCTCGAACGCATTCCGGGCCAGGGCAAGTCGAAAGCGTGCGACAAAAACGCCACCGCCAGCAACGGCAGCGATATCTCGAACGTCGTCTCCAAGGCGTTCCTGCAGATGAGCAAGACCTCCGACATCGCCGTTCAAAACGGCGGCGGCGTGCGGGTCGATCTGCTGGAAGGCGATGTGACGATCGGCGACGCCTACACGCTTTTGCCGTTCGCGAATACGCTGACTGAGCTGACGATGACGGGTGCCGAGCTAAAAGCGGTGCTCGAAGAAGCGCTCGACTACGCGATGTCGGAAGGCGGCTCGACCGGCGCCTATCCGTACGCGGCGGGACTGCGCTGGCATGTGGACGCCAGCAAGCCGGCCGGTGAGCGCTTCAGCGGTCTCGAAGTGAATGCGCGTATGGCGGGTACCTGGAAACCCCTGGATGCGGGCACGAAGTACACCATCGTCACCAACAGCTACATCGCGGGCGGCAAAGACGGTTACAAGACCTTCGGCGCCGTCTCCAAACGCGGCGATGCGCTGAACACCTATCTCGACTACGCCCAGTCGTTCGTCGACTACGTGAAAGCCGTAGGCACGCTCGGCAAACTGCCGATCGGCGAATACAGTACGCAGAGCTTCACGAACAAGGACGGCAAGAAGCAGTAGGCGCATGGGTGACGCGGCCGGTGAACATCAGGCGGCGATGCGCGAGACGTATCGCCGCCTCGCCAACACCGGCAAAGTGCACTGGACGCCGTGCGGCGATGGCCGCATGGCATGGCGCGAGTGGGGCGCCGGCCCCACCGTCGCCGTGCTGCACGGCGGTTCCGGTTCGTGGCGTCACTGGATTGCCAATATCCCCACGTGGCAGCAGCACTTCCGTTTGCTGGTTGCCGACCTGCCCGGCCTCGGCGACTCCGACATGCCGCCGAAGCACTTCGATCATGACGACCTGCTGAGTTCCGTCCGCGATCTGGCCGATATCGTCATCGCCGGCATCCGCGCACTGGCCGATGGACCGGTGCACGTGGTCGGCTTCTCAGCCGGCAGCATTACCGGCGCGCAGATGACCGCGGCATATCCGGATGAAGTCCTGAGCCTGCATCTCGCGGGCGCATCCGGGCTCGGCATTCCGTGGGGCGGGCTCGCAGGCCGGCTTCGCGGTATGCGAGACGATATGACCCGCGAAGAACGCCTCGGCGCGCAAGGCCACAATCTCGGGCTCATCATGCTGTCGCAACCGGCCGCGGCGGACAGCATCGAAGCCGAGCTGCAGCTCGACAACGCCGAGCGCGCGCGCTTACGCACGCATCCGCTGGCGGACAGCAACGTGCTGGGCGAATCGCTGCCGCGCATTCAATGCCCGGTGCATTCGATCTGGGGTGAGCTGGACCCGTATGCCCAGCCCGAACTCGACAAGCGCGTGGCGCTCTTTAGGCAGCATTTTCCGCGCGCCGACTTACAAACGCTGAGCGGTGCCGGGCATTGGGTGATGTATGAGCGGGCGGATGTTTATACGGATGCGGTTCTGAGGCAGTTGCAAAACCCTGAGGCCAACTTCTGCTGAAGGCGAGTAAACCCGCGCGCAAATTCCCCGCGCCGGAGCATCGTGAGCGGCGCATCGCACTGACTTCTTGCCTACGGTCGTTTAGGCTTCAGACAAACCAACCTGACGGGGTGACGCCATGAAGCCTCTGAAAGGCGACGAAATCCGCTCGAACCTCCCTGTTGGCGCGTGCCATCTGCACATCGCATACGCCAAAGATGCCGAAGAGGCGGCCGCGGAGCTGGAGTCACTGGGCGTAGCTGTCGCAAGCCATGGCCCGGGATTGATCGCCGTGACGCTCAGTAGCGACCAGTCGAGAACCGTGGCGGCTCTCGACTGGGTGGTCCACTGGGAAGAAGAATCGTTGTTACAACGCTGATACGTTGCTACATCTGGGCCAGGAACGCAGCCGCATCGACCCGCCCGTAACCGAACTCGGCGTTCCACGCGCCGCCGGTTTGTTCGTTGCGGACCGCACTCGCAACCAGACGCCGCTGGATCTCCTCGGGGTTCAGGTCGGGCTCATTTTCCAACAGCAAGGCGATCAGACCGGTGACATAGGGCGCCGCCATGCTGGTGCCCTGAATGGTGATGTAGCCGTCGGTCGGATGATGTCGTGGCGTGTATCGCTCATCGGTCGCCATCTTGCTGTTGCTGGAAAGCGCGGCCGTGATGAACTGCCCCGGCGCGGCTATGTCCGGTTTGTGCCGACCATAGCGATCGGGGCCAATACTGGAGAACGGCGAACGCTGGCCTACGGTCAGGCCGTCGGCTGTGAGCGTGGCTGATTTCGTTGCAAATGTGCGCTTCGATACGAACGACCCTACCGTGATGGCGCGGCCTGCGGTGCCTGGCATCCCCACGGTAAAGCGGGGGTCAGCATCCAGAAAGACGCCGGTATGTCCGTTCGGGCCCATCGCCCATGCGTGCGCTTGACCGTTGACGACCACATCCGGTTTCAGACGTATGCGCCAGAGGTGTCCATCCAGACCCTGAACGATTGTGAGTCGCAGATTGAAGTCGCCATTCAGCGGGTTCTGCTGAAAGCGCGCCTGAAAGACGCCGAACACGGTCGAGTGGATGCTACCGTCGGGCTCGAACTGCGACCCGTCCGGCGCCTGAATGACGACATCGACGTCATCTTCCCGGCTGATCCACAAGTCGAGCGTCTGCTGCTCCGTATCGCGCAGACGCGCTGTCACCTCAGTTGTTTCACCCTCGCGCAACTGGCCTGACCAGTGAATGGCATGCTCGGCCTGATTGCCCGCGGCAACCACAACAATTTTGCCGGGCCCGGACTCGCGGCGAATCACATTCTCGATGGCGCTGGTGCCATCGTGCGCACCAATGTGACCACCGAGAGACAGGTTGACGACCACAGGCCGCTCGTCAGCATCCGCCTGCGCAAACGCCGCACGGATCGCGCGAATGATGTTGGTATCACTCAGTCGGTCGCAACGCATGCCCAACAGTTCAGCACCCGGGGCAACACCCCGGAACGTGCCGTCGGAGGCGGCACCATTGCCGGCCGCGATCGATGCACAGTGGGTGCCGTGCCCGTCGGGGTCACCCTGCGCAATCGCCTGCGTCCCATCCAGAGCAGCCTGCACCTCGGCACGCCCGAATTCCAGCGGGGCATCGAGATGATGGAAGGCGGCAAACCGCGTGTTGCCATCATCGATAAAGTCAGCGTGCGACCAGTCGACCCCCGAATCGACAACCGCGACATACACCCCCTGCCCCGTTCTGCCGTGCGCAGCGAGTGCATCGGGCAAATTGGTTTCCGTTGCAGCGGCATCGACATTGCGGTGTAAGAGTCGCGGCGCTTCAGCAGCGATCACGCCATCGACCTGTTCAAGATCTTCAAGCATTTGCCGCGGCATCGCCGCGGTAATGACCTGGCCGCCACTGGACGTCACCTGCGCTCCACCTGCGGTGAGCCATCCGCTAACGTTCTCCCGCGAACGCTCAGCCACCACCACTTTGATTTCCACGGACTCCGGGGTGGGCGCACGTTCTATCGCTTCCTGCCCAAGCGTGGTTTCGGTGGCCTCTAACGCTGCCGCAAAGTCAGTCAGATTTCTGAAACCGGCCAGATCGGGATCCAGCTTCGAGATTGGCGCTTTTTTCATTGCATCATCCGCTCCGTGAATGGTCGCAACCGGAACGCTCTGACCAGAGTCATGTTCCGAGCGAAGTAGTCTGCCCGACTCTGCGAAAGCAGTGCTCCCCCGTTTGCGTTAGATATTTCGAACCCGCCGCCACGGCCAATAGTCGTAGAGAAATTGCCAGCGTGCCGGCACCCACACCATGGCCGGGCGAGCCAGCAGAAGCGAGGCGCATTGCAATTCAGTGCCGCATTGACTTCTGACCAAACAAGTGCGTTCACTAGTGTTCAGTCACCCCCAACGGATGGAGGTACTCGTGTCACCCACCCTGTTATCGACGTACCGTGCACGGATGCGAGTGCACCTGGCGTCTGATTCGCACGACTTGGTCTTCCGACCATCCCGGTTGCCCGAGAACTTTCGAGCGGCATGAAAACCGTTGTACGCGATCTCGTTCAGAACAAAACGAGTCCACGAACGTAAGGCCTGCACTCAAGACCGTGCTCCAGTCCGTACGGGCCGGTACTGAGTCTCGGCTCCCTCTAAACGAGTCAAGGACATGACCAATAGCATTCAACTAAGTCCATTCATCTCAGGCGCCGGCGACGCGGCAGCCTATATTGGCTGGTCGCCCGTTCGTCTGATTGTTACCGGCCGCAACGAAGCAGGCAGACCAAACGTCGTCAGACTGCGTTCTCAGTCGCTTACCCGGGCCGGCGTGCAGATTGAGTTCAAGAACGCCGCCACCGGGATCCCTGCCGACGAGATCTTGCTCGACCTCGGCGAGGAAGGCAGCGCGGCCTGCTTCATTTCCGGGAAATTCCAGGCCGACAAGCCGTTGAACGGCGCCAGCGCGGATGGCAAGGATGTGGCGATACATGCCGCCTGGGCTGACAACCCGAGCGTGGATGCTGGCGCCATGGGTTTCATGGTGCGCGTACGTAGAGACGCCGAGAGCCTGAACGCCAAAGCGCGCAATGACTTTACGTCCGCGTTGGCCGAGCTGAACGGCTACGGTCGCGGCATCTACGTAACCGACTTCGTCGGGATGCACGTCGCAGGCGCGAGTGAGTCGCAGCACGGCGACGCACACTTCCTGCCGTGGCACCGGCTCTATCTGCTCGACCTCGAACGGCAGCTACAGCGCATCAACCCGGCCGTCACGTTACCGTACTGGCGTTTTGACGTGCCGGCGCCGAGTCTTTTCAGTGAGGATTTTCTTGGCGCGACGGAATCGATTCCCCCTGACAGTGCGTTCACGCCCGGCACCAGCGACAAACGCGCGCGTTTGTCGAGTAGTAACGATCTGTCCAGTTGGAAGATCGGCAACGTCAACGGAATTCCACGAGCCGCATTCTTCGACACCAAGACGCAGGCGGCACCCGGTCTCCCGGCTGCTCCTGGTCGCCGTGCTTTCCAACTGCGGAACGAGGCGGACACGCTGGCACTCGGCGGTGAGAACAATGAGTTTGGTGCGTTGCGCCAGGGATTCTCCGGCATGGAGGGCACACCGCACGGCGCCGCTCACGTCAGCTTCAACGGTTACGTGAACTTCGTACCGGTGGCACCGCAGGACCCGTTGTTCTTCTTGCTGCACTGCAATGTCGATCGGCTCTGGGCGATGTGGCAGTTCCTGTTCGATCGGGATGTGGCCGCCGAGCGAACAACCTACCCCTATCAGAACAAGCTCGAGATTGGCTTCAATTCTCCGCCCTCCCAGGTTGGCGTCGAGGTCGCGTTTCAGCGGAGCGGCGGGATCTCGGAATCAGTGCAGGTACCCACGCTGTTCACCGGCGTGTTTCCAGACGAATCGAGACTGGTAGATGCGCTCCAGTGGCCGTGGGACGACACCTGGTCAAAGCCATACAACCTCCGTCCGCCCGGGACACGCAGCCGCGGCTTTACTGAATCGGCTACGGGTAAACCGATTACGGAGCGTATGCCGTCCATCACCGATGCGCTGGACGCCTTCGGTTATCACGACGTGACCAACTATCTGGGTTTTGCCTATGACGATGTGCCGTTCGACCACGAACGCAGCGTCGGTTAAACGGCGCTGTAACTGGCCAATCCGCAAAACCGCAGCAACCGCCTGAATGGAACAAGCCATGAAAGTTTCTGAATATCGGCAGAACATGCGCGACAAGGTCGCCAAGGCCGCCCGTGAAATCGATGCCGACACACAATCCGCCCTCGATACCGCGGGTGACAGGGCGGAGGTCGGCAATCTGATCGCCATCATCAACGACAACGGCGCATCCGCGCTCAAGAAAGGTGCGGCGATCGATGCGCTCAACACGATCAGCAATTTCTCGCCGCTATTGCGCGCGAGAATGCCGGAGATCGTCAATGCGCTCCGAGGCCATATGGACTCGGGCGAGCAGGATCTCCGCGAGCGGGCGTTAGGCACGCTTACGGCCATGAAAGACGAAGTTGCGCAGGAACGCCTCGTCGCGGAGATCGTTGCCGACAAACCCGAGGCGGAGAAGCTGCTACCGACGGCCAAGTCGATCGCGATGCTTGGCCGCGACGAGAAAAGCCTGCCTTTGGCGGTTCTGCGGCAGGTCATCTCAAATCCGCCAGATGACGCCTGCCTTATCGAGGCGTTACGGCACCTGCCGTCTGAACCGGAAGCGTTTGGCGCGCTACGCGCCGTCATGGAGAACGATGATGCACCGCTGGAAGCGCGCGCGATGATTCCCGAGATGGCCTGCGAGATGGACGCGCCCGCGTTCGTCAGCGCCGCACGAGACCTGCTGAAAAGCAAAGGAGCGGAGCACGAACTCGCGCCATTCCTGGCGAAAGGCGTGGCCGGCGCGAACTCTGCGGAGGCTGCCGAGGAAGTGCGTGCGGCCAAAGCCGAGATCAGCGCGTTAGCTGAGGCCGCACCCGAAGCGTTCAAGTCGGCCGCGGCCGCGCTACTGGCGAACGAAGATCCGCCGTCGGATCCCTGAACGTGGCGCGGTTGAGTGCCTCTGCGGACCGCGAACCCATCGCCGGGGAGCCTGAAAGCTTCGACTTCTCGACACCGGCAGAGGTTATTGCGGCATTCGTCGACCGGGTCCGACAGCGCGGCCCCGACGCACGCGACGCGCTGGTGCCGTTGTTGTCGGAGGCGCATGCGGTTTACGCGGAGCGAAGCGCCAATGAGGTCCTGAAGCTGCGCGCGTACGCGATGGCCGCGTTTGAAACCGTAACCCTGCCGCGTGCCGCTCTGCCTTTTGTTGTCGAAAACCTGGAGAGCGCTTTTCACCCCTACGCGGTGGCGGCCGCTGCCAAGGCCTTGCGCGGAACGCAGGCCTCCCATCCGGGGATCGCGCAACTTCTTACCAAAGGGATGTTCAACATCTGGCAAACAGACAAACCCGTCAGCTTCACGAGCTATCACACGCAATGGCCACAGCCCACTTTCGCAACCGCGCTGACGGAACTCTTCGAGACATTGGGGCATTTTGCTGCTGAAGCTCGGGAGGTTCTGCCGGTGCTTGAACGCCTGGCCCGGACCGAATCCGAACGGCTGTCTGACCCGGCGGTTGCCGCCCTGTTGAAGTGCCTGGAAAGAGTACGTACCAGCGAAACGCAACCAACGGGCGATGGCTGTAGTCCAGTGCCGCTACGCCGCCACATGGAAGGTGGCCCGATGGATGGAGAGTCCAGCCGGGGTTTCCGTGACATCAGCCTGGAAGATCAGGATGGGACACGGCTGGCGTGGCCGGATTTCTTTGGCCAGAAGCCGACCGTGCTCGGCTTCTTCTACACCCGCTGCGGCAACCCGCAGAAATGTACGCGCACGATCTACAACCTTGCGGCCGTGCAGAGCGGGCTCGCTCAACGTGGGCTTGCCGGACAGGTGCGCGTCTGCGCCATGACCTACGATGCGCTCTTCGACACACCGGATGCACTGCGCTCCTATGGGGAGGCGCGCGGGTTCCGTTTCGACGAAGACGCCAGGATGTTCAGAGTCCGCGCGGGCTTCGACGACCTCGTGTCGCGGATGCAATTGGCGGTTAGCTTCACTGGCGGCCAAGTGAGTTCGCATCGGGTTGAGATCTTCGTACTGAACAGCGAGGGCCGGGTTGCCCATTCGTTTGTCCGCCTGTTGAGCGAACCGGAAGATCTGTTGGACGCGTTGGCGTCTCTCGTCTGGTGACAAGCCCAACCATCACAAGTCCTACGGCTACCTCCGGGCACCGGAAATGTCTGCGCGCATCAAGGATTTCCTGTCCTGATACGCGGCTCACGGATACCGGAGCCGCGTCTGAGTGACGGCGCGGCTGCCGGGAATAATTCGACGCCGGCAAAATTCGACGCCCGCGAAATTCGGCGCCGGACGACTTCCCGGCAGCAGATTATCGAGACAGTCGCGTCTCCGACCTGCGCGCATGCCAGCGCTGTGATCCGAAGGCCGGAAACGCTACGCGCATCGACGACCAGACCAACGACATTGGGTGCGGCGAGAAGGTTGAGGTCGATCGGGTCCGCGCGTTGGCACTTAGGGTCATGCAGGCAGGCACAGTGCTGTTTGGGGTCAGTGGATTCCCGAAGTCATCCGCCGCGAAGAATTCAAAGCTGATCAACGTTGGTGCCGTATGGCCCGAGCCCGGTGAGTTTGTGACTGCAGCAGACCTCGAAGATATCGATTGCGAACCTTTCTAGCATTAACACCCGAGTTGAGGTCGTAATTCGGGTTCCCAGTGCTTACCTGTGTTGATTGGCGTAGCTCCCGCAGCGCTCACCCCACGCTCCGCTCCGGGGTGCGCTCTGCGTACGCGCTTACGCTTCGCGTACTTCAGCTCCGCTGAACTCGGGCCGCACGGAAACCCAGGTTGTCAATGCGGACGCCTGGCTCGAACCAGAAGCGGAACGCGGCCCGCACGAAGCGGGCGCTGCCGACCCAAGAGCCGCCGCGGATAACGCGGTCGCCGCGAGCTTCAGGCTCGGCGAATGGGTCGACCTCCACCTCCGGCTGATAATCGAATCCACCAGTCGAACACCATTCGTCTACATTTCCAAGCGTGTCATACAAGCCCCAAGCATTTGGGCGCTTTAGCTTCACTGGCTGTACGTGAAACCTGGAATCGGGAATAGTTCCGTCGAACCAAGCGATGTCCTCAAGCGCGGCGACCAGTTCCTCTTCATTTCTCGCATCACCCGCGTAGGTGGCCGTCTGAGTCCCAGCGCGACACGCATACTCCCACTGCGCTTCCGTTGGCAGCGACAATTCCAATGCGGGAATCCGCGCGTTGATGGTTTCGATGAACGCCTGGCAATCGTTCCACGACACCGACTCAACCGGACAGTCATCCGCCTGATGTTTGCTGGGATTCTCACCCATCACCGCAACCCACAACGCCTGCGTGCACGGCGTATCGAACATCCAGTAACCGCTCGTCAGCGTTACGCTGTGTTGTGGGCCTTCGTCGCCATACCGTCCGAACTCGGTCTTCGGCGAGCCCATCGGAAACGTGCCCGGCGGACACCAACGCATCCGCTGCGTTACAGCCCCAACCGAAAATTCGACCCACACGCCGAACGCGTCCTCGCCCCAGGCGGTTGCCCATTCGGGCGCGGTGCCATCCGCCAGCGGATGGAACGACGCATCGACGATGGATTCTAGAACCGCCAAAACTGAAGTGCCTGGGTTGGTTTGCTGCGGAGCGGGGTCTGGCCGGTAGCGGCGCGTTGGTTGCCACTCGGCACTGTGGGCGAAGGTTGGCGAACCGGCGAGCTTTCAGCAAGGCCATCCGGCCGACGACCGTTCACCGCATGCGCGGGCAGCAACGTCTTCTCACCTACTCGCACGCCGGGCGCCGCTTGGTTTTGCCAGACGCAGGCGTGCCCGCGTATGACCGGTACGGAAGTCTGTTCAGTTGCAGGCTCACCCGGGACTCCGCCCGGGTGCCCATCCGGGTGCTGCATGTGAGCTCGGGCTGCACGGAAACCCAGGTTGTCATTGCGGTTGCCTGGCTCGTTCCAGTTGCGGTACGCGGCCCGCACGTTGCGGGCGTTGTTGATCCAAGAGCCGCCGCGGATAACGCGGTTGCCGCGAGCTTTGTGACCTCCGCCCGCATCAGCACTCTAGCAGGTTGCTGGCAAAGTACATCCGGTAGTGTTCCGGCGCACCAATTGCGGCGCATGTCTGCAATCGGCTGCCGAAAGGGGCCAGTGCTTGAATGTTCATAGATTCGGCGAAACGTTCGTGTGTCGCGCACTGGATTTCAGCAGCCCGCTAGAGGGCGAGCAGTTCAGGGGCAACCGGGCGCCGGCTTAGCTGTGCGCGGCGCCAGGATGCCGCGTCAGCGTGCGTGGTCGCGCCAATCACGCCCGCCATGTTCCGTTGCAGCGTTTCGCCATCGATCTCACCTCGCACGTAAGCGGCCTCCCACCAGGCGCGCCGCGCGCTATAACGCCGGCGTCGGCGGCGCGTCAGGCGCAATGCACCCGGGTAGATTACGGTGCCGCAAAACGACAATCCGGTGTGGCTGCGGCCCCGCTGAACGTCCGGTTTCAGCTCCAGGGCGAGGTTGTCGCGCAGCCACTCGCGGGCCATGTGCAGCGTGGCAGTGGCGTGTGCGCGGTCATCACACCACCACACGACGTCATCCATGTAACGCACCATGCCCTTCACACGCGCGCATTCGAGCAACCAGCGGTCGAAACCCGCGAGGTAGTGGTTCGCGAAGTGCTGAGACGTGAGCGCGCCAATCGGCAAGCCCCGGAACGGGCGGGCGTGAAAGCCATCGACGATGCGCCCGGAAAGGCTAAGCAGTGCCGGGTTCTTGAAACGGCGGGCGAGCTGGGCTTCCAGGATTTCGTGGTCGATACGCGCAAAGTAGGCGGCGATATCGACATGCACGAAGTATCTGAAGCGCCGTGAGTGGTGCTGCGCACGCCGCACCGCCGCAAGCGGCCCCCGGCCTTTGATACACGCAAAGGTGTCCGCCACCAGGACACCTTCCAAAACCGGCCCCATGTGTGCGATCAGGGCATGGTGCACCACACGCATCGGAAAGCTCGGTGCGTGGATAATCCGGGGTTTCGGATCGCGGATGCGGAAGCTTCGAAACGCATCGTCTGGAAGTTCACCTTCGAGCAGATGTGCGCGGATCACCTCCAGGCTGTGCGGCAAGCCGGCCGCGAAACGGCGCACGGCGTGCTGGTCGCCGGCGCTCCGCGCCGCGCGCACAAACGCAGCGTGCAGATTCGCCCGTGCCGCGACGTCATCGAGCGTTACGCGGCTGCGCTTCAATCCGCGTCCCCGGCGCCCGATGCCTTCGCCGGGCCGGACTCTTCCTCCCGCCGCGCGGGTGCTTCCAGGAATGCCCCAATGGCCGACAGGAAACGATCGGCATAACGCTCAACACGCGTTGCGCCCACACCCTGGAGTTTGCTGAAGTCAGCTTTGGAAGCCGGCCTGCGCTCGGCCATTTCGGCAAGCTGCGCGTTGGTGAATACCACATATGCCGCGTTGCCAGTTTCTTCGGCAAGGTCGTTGCGAAGCTTCCGCAACATTGCGAACAGCGTAAAATCATCTGCCGAAAGGTGCTCTTTGTAGTCGATAGAGCGGCGCGACCCGGCCTGCGGCTTTCCGGACGGCGCAAACTTTGGCGTGCCGCCTGTGGCCATTTCAGCGCCTGCGGTGTAACGCACGGCAACGGCCCAGGCGCTGTCCAGGCCGGCCTCCACCAGATGCTGTTCGACACCGATAACCGCATGCGTCCGCAGAAATTGATCGAGTTCGCTTTGCGCCGCTTCCGCATCGAACACCGGAATGCGGAAGTATCGGATCAGCACGCCTTGTAAGCCTTCGCAATCAAATCAACCGGCCGCCCTTGCCGCCGGAACGCTCGCGCCTCCGGCGCGGCTCTCCAGCGCCACGGGCTTTGCTTCGCATGCTATGGCTCCGCCTGAACTCGGGCTGCACGGAAACCCAGGCTGCCA
>JBCCEJ010000017.1:0-75291 GCA_039030335.1 Pseudomonadota bacterium
AACGTGCCGCGTGAGTTCTGGCCAGCCATTGAAAAAGGCTTCCAGACTTCGCTGGTCGAAGGTGTTATGGCCGGGTATCCGATGGTCGACATGAAGGTCACGTTGATCGACGGCGCCTCACACGCCGTAGACTCGTCTGCTATCGCGTTCGAGATTGCCGCAAAAGCGGCGTACCGCCAGAGCGTGCCGAAGGCTTCGCCGCAGTTGCTTGAGCCGATCATGAAGGTCGACGTGTTTACACCAGACGACCACGTGGGCGATGTCATCGGTGATCTGAATCGTCGTCGCGCGATGATCCAGGGTCAGGAGTCCGGGCCGACGGGTGTGCGTGTGAAAGCGGAAGCACCGCTCAGCGAGATGTTCGGCTACATCGGCGATCTGCGCACGATGACCTCGGGTCGCGGGCAGTTCTCGATGGAGTTCGCGCACTACTCACCGTGCCCGAAAAATGTCGCTGAAGCGGTGATCGAAGAAGTGCAGGCGCGTCAGAAGGCAGCCTGATCCGAACGCCGTTGATCGCCTTTGCGCCCGGCTATGCCCCGGGCGTGATCGACCCGATTCGTGAAACGAAAAGCCGGCTTTACGCCGGCTTTTTTTGATCTCGATTGCAACGCGGCTGCGTTGCGTTCGCAGCCGCCATCGATCACGCCGAAGAACCCGATGACGTTGGCCGCGTGAGTCAGTTCAAAAGTGCCGGGCACTGTGTTGCCGACGCCAAAAACCTGCACCTGCTCTGCCGGGGCGAGGCTAGTGACGCAGGTATCGAAGCCAACCGCCTCGGTCGGCAGGTCGAAGACGATTTCGAATTTGTCGTCTCCGTTTCCGGTCAGGACCCGGGTGTTCGCTTCGAAAGAATTGCTGTTGGCGGGACCAAAATTATCCTGACCGTTCGATGAGATAAACAGCCGGTTGCCGTTGGGCGGAATGTTGTTGACGGTGAGTTCCGCAAGATGCAACTGCTGTCCCTTCACGCCGGGCGATTACGGCGACCCGAAGTCCTCAACGATACCGCCGTCCTTGGTCCACTGGTTGAATTGTGCGAGCGTAGTCACGGTAGCCAGCAAGCCGGCGCTAACCCCGAGCAAGCTAGCGCGCAGCTCCAGGCCAGCGACCAGGGCGAGGGGACGACGTTGCACGGCAATTTCCTTCCTTGAGCGTTCAACAACAGCTGACGCGAATGGTTCGAGATAAACTTGTACAACCGGCTGGAGCGCTTTTCATGCCGAGCGCGTGATAGCGTCGTTTTGTGTCAGGACTGTAAAGATATCCGACAAGTGAAGGGGTCAAGCAAGGGGATTTAAGGCTCAAATGGCTGTTGTGTGTTCGTGGCTCTTCGACATGTCAACACGAATCAATGGCTTAGCCAGTGAACTGGTGGCCTGAATTGAGTAAGACGGACCGACAGGCACCCTGAACCGGTACGAGACGCTCAAGCGCTGTCCGAGTCGTGCACTTCGTAGACCATCTGCGTGGCTGACGCATAGAGCTGGCCGGCGTGCTCCGGGAAATGGGCTTGAGCAACCTTCATGGCGCATTCGAGCAGCGCGTAGAGCGTTACTGCCGGATTGGCGCCCTCGGAACTTGCAGCATCCAGGGCATCGGTCAAGTATCGGTCAATGAACTTGAGGGCGTCTGCGCGGAGCGCGGCTTCTTCGATATCGGACATGGCATTCCAGCGGGGGTGGCCGGAGGGAACCGGTCACTCACGGAGAGTTTTGAATCCGCGAGAGTCTATTGGCCGACGACGTACTCAGGCAACCGTAGCGACGTCGGCGTCAACGACAGCAAGCGCGTGAAGACCGCTCGGGCAGCCATTGGCGCCGTGGCCAGCCGCCTCGGGTTGACGCTGACGCTCAACTCAGTGCTTGCCACAGGGCGCTCGCCAGTACCATCAGCACCCCGCAGCCGATCAGGAACTCAGGCAGATAGTAGGTGACCCGCCGCCCGTCTTGCTTGCCGGGTTGGCTCGCGCGAGCCTGCCGGTAAGCGATGACTAGTCCCGACACGACGATGAGGCCCGCGCCAAACCACGTGGTAGCTACGGGAAAGTCGCCGAACACGACGTAGCCGAGTGCGGTGGCTGTTATCAGTTCGACATATCCGAGCGGCGCAACGACCGACGCCGGGGCACGCTTCAACGCCTCGATCACCAGAAAGTGAGCAAACGCGCCGAGCGTGCCAAGGGCGAGAAAGCTGCCGATCTGACCAAGGTCATCGGGTGTGCGCCCGACGAACGGTACGATGAAGCAAGTCACGACCGAGCCAACCACCGCGGTGTAGACGATCAGGGTGTCGGCCGCGTCATGCTCGGTCAGCGTGCGCGTCAGCAACTGGTAGATCGAGTAGCAAAAGGCCGCACACACGACCAGCAGCGTCGCGATATTGAACGACTCGGTACCGGGTTGGATGATCACGACCGCGCCGGTCAAGCCGATCACGACGGCGCTCCAGCGCCAGGCACCGACCCGTTCTCCCAGGAACCAGACCGACAGCGCTGTCACGATGACCGGCGCAGTGAACATGATCGACGATGCCGTCGCCAGCGAGACGAAGGGCAGCGCGCCGATGAAGCATGCGTTGGAGGCGAAGAACACCGTCGAGCGCACGCCCTGGCGCCAGGGCCGGGCCGTTTTGAACAGCGCCAGCCCCCGGCGGGGCATGAATACCGCGGTAGTGATCAGCAGATGGCCGACAAATCGTGCCCAGGTGATCTGCCACAGCGGAAAGTCGGCTGTCAGCTGCTTCGCGAAGGTGTTCATCAGTGGGAACAGGCTGACGCCCGCGATCATGAACCCGATACCGGCGAGCACCGTGCCGGGCCGGGAGCCGGCGAGACTCTGCTGTTGCGTGGGCGCGCTCAGAGTCGTGCCTCGGGCCCGCTGGTCAGATGGGGGCGCAGACCCTCTGGAGCGATGCGCGAAGTGCGGGTGGCTGTTAGGATCCGGCCGCGATTTGAAGGTGGTGCGCCAGCCGACGGCGAAGGTGTTCGATTCTGTGCTTTCATCTGCGATCATCGCCGCACGCGAGCTGCAGCGCCCCTAACTCCATAGTCCGAGGAAGTTCATGTCGGCTGAAGATTCTGCTGCGCTGCTCGATTCGTTGGATCGGCACGGTCCGCAGCTCCTGCTCGCCGGGCCTTGTGCCATCGAATCCGAGCGGCATGCGCTCGATATGGCCGCTCAGATCGCCCGGGTCATGGAAAGCCGCAGGGATGCGTTTCGCTGGGTTTACAAGTCGTCCTTCGACAAGGCCAACCGTACATCCTCAAATGCGCCGCGTGGCGTCGGATTGGACGACGGATTACGTATCCTTGAACGGGTCAAGCGCGAGTTCGACGTCCCGATCGTCACCGATATTCACGAGTCGTGGCAAGCCGCCGAGACGGCGGATGTGGCCGATGTGCTGCAAATCCCCGCCTTTCTTTGTCGTCAGACCGACCTGCTGGTCGCCGCGGCCGCTACCGGCCGGGTCGTCAATATCAAGAAGGGCCAGTTTCTGTCTCCGGAGGACATGACCCATCCCGTTAGCAAGGTACGCGAGGCGGGCGGGCGCCACGTTACGGTTACTGAACGCGGCAGTTGCTTTGGGTATAACGCGCTGGTGGTGGATTTTGCCGGGTTGCACCGGTTGAAACACGCTGGCGCACCGGTCATCTTCGACGCGACCCACAGCGTGCAGATCCCGGGCGGCCACGGTACGAGTTCCGGGGGGCGCCGCGAGGTGGCGCCGCTGATGGCCGCTGCCGCTTCGGTGGTGGGTGTAGATGGCTTCTTTCTCGAAGTGCACGACAATCCGGACGAAGCTTTCAGCGACGGCCCGAATCAAATCACGCCTGCGATGCTCGCGGAGGTGCTCGATAAGCTCGTGGTCGGACGGACTCTGGCCCCGTGAGTGAGGTCGCGCGCCGCGTGCTGGCGGTTACCGGGCAGAGCATTTTGGACACCTCGGCGACGTTGCCCTCTGGTTTTGAGGACGCCGTCGCGCTGATACTTGCAACGCGCGGACGACTCATCTTCAGTGGCCTCGGCAAGAGCGGCATCATCTGCCGCAAGCTCGCCGCGACGTTCGCTTCGACCGGCACGCCGGCGTACTTCGTGCACTCCGCCGATGCGCTGCACGGCGACCTTGGCATGATCGACGCCTACGACACTGTTGTCGGCATTTCCCATTCCGGCCGGACCGAGGAGCTTCTGAGCCTGTTAGAACGCACCAAGCGCCACGGCGCTGCTCTGATCGCTCTGACCGGTTGCCCCGACAGCCCCATCGCGGAGCACGCCGATGTGGCGGTGTGCTATGAGATTTCCGACGAAGGCGGTCCACTTGGCCTGGCGCCGATGGCTTCGACGTCCGTGGCTCTGGCGGTCGGGGACGCGCTCGCCGCTGAGGTGATGCACCGCAAGCAGTTTTCGGCGGCGCAGTTCGCGCGGGTTCACCCGGGTGGCGGCCTGGGCCGGCAGTTGACGACCATCGGGGACATTCTCAAGCTGCACGCGCGTCGCGGGATTCCGTCGGTACCCAGCGATTCGCCCTTGCTCGAGTGTCTCGGTGAGATGTCCGAGAAGCGGCTTGGTATGACTACGGTGCGAGATGCGGACGGCCGTGTCGGCGTGTTGTCCGATGGCGATGTGAGGCGCTGTCTGGAAGAGCGTCAGAGCGATGCTTTTGCAACGACGGCCGGTGCACTTTGCACGTGGGAACCCCGATGGATCGAAAGTACCCACGTCGCTACCGAGGCGCTGGCTATCATGGAAGCCCAGAAGATCACGGCCCTGCTGGTGCGCGATGAGAACGGCGCTTTGTCCGGAGTCATCCATCTGCACGACCTGTGGGGCCTGCAAATGATCTGACAGTAGACGACACGCGGAGCTGCCGCGTGCTGGCATCCGCGGCCGTTCCCTGACACGAAACATCCGTGCTGAGCACCGAGCGGGGTAACTGCGCGGATCGGGCCAGGCCCACGCGCGGGACACGCGCCTTCCATGCGATTCAGCCGACCTCGGGCAGCCTGGAATCCGCTTGTCGGAATCATGTGATGACGTCAGAGCTCGTGGGCAGATCGCGTTGGCACTCTTCGCATCCTGGAACTGCCCGCACAGGTGTATGATCGAGCCGTATCTCTTTACTTTCGGGGTGGCTTGCCGCGGCGCACCCAATCTCAAAGGTTCTGCATGAGCAATACCCAACCGGGCGGCGCGCCGTCGCCTGCCAGTGCATCCCCTGACGGCTCTGGAAATGGCGCGTCGCAGAAACGCGGTGACTCGCGCGCCAGCGTCGACGCAGCTGGCAGCCACGACGAGTTGGACAATGGCGTCGTCGTATTGCCGCGCGGACGCAGGACAGCGAGGCCCCGTCATCAGCCGACCGAGCAGCTGACAGGCGAGCCCGCGCAGTATCAGGCCGTTGAACAGGCCATCCGGGATTTGCTGAACGCGTTC
The DNA here is from genome assembly GCA_039030335.1 of Pseudomonadota bacterium. GTDB lineage: Bacteria > Pseudomonadota > Gammaproteobacteria > HK1 > HK1 > JBCCEJ01. The sequence continues at coordinate 5,436 of JBCCEJ010000017.1, forward strand.
GGAGTGAACTGGGAAGATCCGCATTACACCGAGACGCCCGCGCGCGTCGCCAAAGCCTATCTCGAGTACTGGGCGAGCGGTTATGGCCGTGACCCGCGCGATGAAATCACCGTCTTCGCAAACGACCACGACGCGCACGACATGGTCATGGTCAAAGACATGCGCTTCTACAGTCTTTGTTCGCATCATCTTGCGCCGATAGAAGGGTATGCGGCGATCGCCTACATCCCCGATCAGTACTTGCTGGGTCTGTCAAAACTTGGCCGCATTCTCGAAATTTATGCGCGGCGGTTTCAGCTCCAGGAGCGCATCGGGCAACAGACCGCCGATGCGCTGATGGAACTGCTGCGTCCCAAGGGAGTGATGGTCGTGCTCTATAACGTCAAGCACGGTTGCATGTCGTCTCGAGGCGTGAAACTGCATGAGTCGAGCACGACGACCTCAGCCATTCGCGGCAGCTTTCGCAAGGACGCCGCGCTGCGGGCCGAGGCGATGTCACTGCTGTCGCTGGAGACGCCCGGCCTCGGCTGACCGCATGAAATGAGCCTCGGCCATCGCCGCGCAGGCTCGTAAACCCGTTGTGGCGCACTGAAACGTTCATGTTGTCTGCACCGGTCGGGTCAACGCCGGGTGCCCGCGCGCAGTGTCGGTCAACTCCCCAACCCACCGGGTATCCGAGTTCGGTACGATGACGGGATTTGGTCCCTTAACCACCACCGAGGAAATCGTCATGGACTCTGAACTGTTTGAAGCTGGCATCGCGCAACGCAAGGGCACTCTGGGTGCCGAGTATGTGGAGAAGAATCTCGCGGCGGCTGATGACTTCAACCGGCCGTTTCAAGAAGCGATGACGGCCTGGTGCTGGGGATTCGGCTGGGGTGACGACGCGATCGATGCCAAGACCCGTTCGATGATGAACCTTACGATGCTCGGTGCGCTCGGCAAGATGACCGAGTGGGAACTGCATTGCCGGGGAGCACTCAACAACGGTTGCTCGGTCGAAGAGATACGCGCGATCGTGCACGTGATAGCGATCTACTGCGGTGTACCGCAGGGCATCGAGTGCTTCCGGTCGGCGCGCAAGGTGCTCGAGGCCGAAGGGAAGCTCTGAGGAGCTTGAGCCAACTCCAGTTGAAACCGGCGCCGTTGGCGCGCCGGTCGACGGCTGGGTTGGCGAGCGCGTTACGCAACGGCACCCGGACACGAAACGTCAGTCCGATAACAATTTCACTGAGACAAAGGGAAAGGCCATGGGACGCCTGACGAACAAACGCGTGCTGGTGACGCAGGCGGAGGACTTCATGGGCCCGGCGACCGTCGAGCTGTTTCGGCGCGAGGGTGCGACGGTGCTGACGGACACCAGCGATCTCAGCGTGCAGGGACGCTGCGAAGCACTGGTAAAGGAGTCGGGGCGTATCGATGTACTGATTGCGAATCTCGCGTCACCCAACTTCACCGGCGTCGCCGTGACCGATATCGGCGATGACATCTGGCACAAGACCTTCGACATGATGGTGCACCCCCTGCACCGGCTGACACGTGCGTTGCTGCCCCAGATGATCGAGCGCGCGAGCGGCAAGATCGTCGTCTATGGAAGCGCGGCCGCGCTGAAGGGTCTGAAGACCGTCGGCGCCTACAGCGCCGCGCGGGCCGCGCAGGTCGGTTACGTGCAGTCCGTGGGCGTTGAGGTGGCGCCGCACAATGTTCAGGTGAACCTGATCGCCCAGAACTACGTCGACAATCCCGAATACTATCCCCCTTCATTGCAGGCCAATGAGCGGTTTCAGAAGTCGCTGCGGCGCCAGGTGCCGCTTGGTCGTCTGGCGCGGGCCGAAGAAGATGCTGCATTCGCGCTGTTCCTGGCGAGTGATGAGAGCGACTTCTTCATCGGGCAGGCGATTCCATTCAGCGGGGGTTGGGTGCAACGTTGAGCGGGCGGCGCGTCGGGGTAGTGACCTTACGCGGCGCGCCGCGGCAGGCGCTTCGGCGAGTGCTGTCCGCCGGGGCTCTGGTTCTGATGCTGGGAGCGGCGTGTGCTGCGCTTGCCGCGGGGGCATCGGCTGGCGGGGCGACTGCGCAAGTAGACCGGCCGTCGGTCGCACCGGCGGCAAGGCGGTTTGCGCTCTACCTTCACGACGTGCGGGGGCAATACGCCGAGGCCCGTTTGGCTGCCGCGCGCGAGCTGCAAGAGCGTCTGAGCGCATTCGGCTTTGAGCTCGCCGCCGAGGTGCAGATGTCCGGGTTGGACGCAGATGCCGCCCGTCTGGCGCTCGGCAAGCTGCCAGCGTCCGCTGAGGGCGTGCTCGTCTACGTTTCGTCGTCGCGAGCGCCGGACGCCGTAGGTGATACGCCGTGGGGCCCTGACCAACGGGCTGCTCTCAACCTGTTGCGCGAAACCCTGCAGGGTCGACGTGACCGGGCAACTTTTCTGTTCCTGGATACGGTCGGAGGTCCGGCACCCGCCGTCGCCGCTCCGCCAGGCCGCGATCCGCTGCTGTTGCTGCACCGTCATCACCACACCGTCGGGCGCGGGAGTACCGGCACCGACCTGCTGCAGGCACTCGCGCATGTGATCGCCGCGCGTCCAGCCGATGCCGGGCGTCTGGTAGACCTGGTCTCCGAACGTTTGTCGCGCGGAGGTGGCGGCACGGCCGTCTCGATGGCGCCCAGGCGCGGTGGCGGGGGCGGTTCGAAATGGGCTCCGGCGCGCGCGCCTGCCGGCGCGCAGTCTTGGGCATTTGTGACGCCTGGAGTCAGTGTGAGACGGTCGAACTCCGTGCTGATTCCGGGCCGCAAGCGCGCCAGCCAGGCCAACCGGATCGCAGGCCGGGCCAGCAAGAAATCCAGCGCGTCGACTTTTAGGTTAAAGACCCCGAAGAAGGCGCTGGGGGTGCGTGGCACGGCCGGCACGTTCAAGCCCCGAACAGCGACCGTTGGGAAATCCCCGGTCGAGCGAGCGTCGGCGGGCGCCGGGATCGCCCTCGCACCGGCGCCGCCGGTTGGCTCATCGAGCGTCACCCGACCGCCGAAGGCGCAATTGCCAGCACTTGACTGGCCACCTCCGCGACCCTCTGCGCGTATGGTCATTCCCCGCGATCTACTGGTGCGCGAGTCCAATTCGGAGCCTTCGCTCAACGACGTAACGGCGCGGCTCGGTGGCGCTTTGCGCGAGTCGGGATACTGGGAGCAGGTCTACTACCGCATCCCCGGGTCCCGCGGCGTCGGACTGGTCACGCGTCTCGAGCGAATTGATACCGAAGGACGGCCCAAGGGTGGCAGCGAGCGTTTCGTCGGCCAGGTACGCAAGACCGCGTTCGACCTGGGCGCGTTTCTGCGCGATTTGTTGTTTGAGCCAGTGGGCTACTTTCGACTTGGCGTGTTCGTGCTGACCGACGAGACGTTTGCGCCCGACCCGCACGCAGATGCACTGACATCCGATGAGGCCAACGCGATGCTGGCCGGCGGAGCCCCCGTACTCTCCGATGCGCTCGGCACGGTGAAATTCGATCGGCGCTTCTTCGTCGAGGTGTTGATCTACGAATTCGAGAGCCGTGGCTCGGGGACCGGCGCTGGTGGTCGCGGCGATGTGACACAACTGGTGCCGAGCCGTTTGTCTGCGGACCAGCATCTGCGTCAGGCGGGGATTCTGAAATCGCTCAGATCGCAGCTTACGGCGCGCTGAGGTACCGGGCCCGGCGTTACCGTCGGTCGGTTCGCAGGATCCGGTCTGGTACCTGTCGGTGTAGAGTGCCGTGATGCAAGCTGTAGCGGCGCCGAAGTGGCAACTCGTCGATGGCCAGCCGGCCGGGGTCGGGACCGAGCTATGAAGATGTTCCTGAGCTACCGACGGCGGGATTCCGGCGGTATTAGCGGACGTCTCTACGATCGCCTGATCGCCGACCCCCGCATCGGTGAAGTTTTCATCGATGTGGATGCGATCGCCGCCGGCGAAGACTTCGTCAAACGCATGCTGGATGCCGTCGCGGCGAGCGACACGGTGCTCGTCCTGATCGGGTCCGGTTGGACCGGAGGAGGAACTGAAAACCGGTTGACGAATCCGGATGACGCCGTTCGGCTTGAGGTCGAGGCGGCGTTCGATGCGAACAAGCGCATCATCCCGGTACTCGTCGACGATGCGCCGATGCCGTCGCGCGACGACCTTCCGGCCTCATTGCAGCGGCTCGTTACCCTGAACGCGGTCGCCCTTCGCCACAACACGTTCGATACTGATTTGCTGGCCCTGTTTCAGGCCCTTGGTATGGATTCGGGCCCCCCTCGGCGAAGCTTACTGGGACGTCTGTTGCGACTGGGGCTCGGTAGCTTGGGGGGCGCTGTCGTGTGTTTGCTCGTGGCGCTTGCCAACAAGTCACTGACCGGTCGTTCACTCGAGGCGACGCTGGGTTCCTCCGAGGCCGTGGTCGTGCTGATGATGGTTACCGTGATGGGCGGCGCGGTGCTGGCGCTGCGGCGCTGAGCCGACAAGGCGCGCGGGACCGTGCTGCGCGAACGGCCTCAACGAGAGGCGCGTATGGCAGAATAGCGGGCCGTTTGGGGCGAAAACCGGGATAGCTCGATGGCGGTAAGTGAACGCATCTGGACATGGTATGGCGGCACCTGGCAGGAAGGGTCGATCCCGGTCGTACGCTCGGCCGATCACACCACGTGGGCGGGCACTCTGGTGTTTGATGGTGCCCGGCAGTTCGATGGCAAGGTGCCGGATCTGGACCGCCACTGCGCGAGGGTCAACGAGTCGGCGACTGCTCTTGCGATGAACCCGACGCTCTCGCCGGAACGCATCCATGAGTTGGCACTTGAAGGCCTTGAGCAGTTTGCTTCGGATGCCGCGGTGTACATCCGGCCGATGTACTGGTCGGTCGAGCGCGGTGACGGCTTCATCTCCCAGGATCCCGACACGACGGACTTCTGCATGGTGCTCGAGGAGATCCCCATGCCGCCTTCGGACGCATCGGCGACGCTGACGACGACGCGCTTTCACCGCCCAACGCTCGAATGCGCGACCGTCAATGCGAAGGCCGCATGCCTCTACCCGAATAACGCCCGAATGATGCGTGAGGCGATCGCGAAGGGATTTACCAACGCTCTGGTTGCGGATGTCGTTGGCAACGTCGCCGAGACCGCCACCGCCAACGTCTTCATGGTGCGCGACGGCGAGGTATTCACGCCGGTGCCGAACGGCACCTTTCTGAACGGCATTACCCGGCAACGGCACATCGGGTTACTCCGGCAGGCGGGTCGAGCGGTTCACGAGACCACGCTGACGTTCGAGGATTTCCGCGCCGCTGACGAGGTCTTTCTGACTGGCAACCTCTCGAAAGTCACGCCGGTTACGGCGTTTGACGAGGTCGGCTACCAGGCCGGACCCGTCACGCGGGAGGCGCGTGAACTGTACTGGGACTGGGCAGCCGCGGCGAAGCGCTGAGGTCTCCGCGGTACTGAATCGGATTGACAGCTAACCCGCTGAAATTCCAGTAGAAAGCCTAACCGGCCGGCATTGACGACTTGCGGCCAATACAGAAAATATCTGGCTAAATTGTTGATTTAGGTCACATTTTCTGACACCGTCATAGGTTCGCCCCGCAGGCGAATTCCACGCTTCCCGTTCACAGTCAACCGCAACGTCGAGGCGTTGAGGGCATAGAGCGGGCGAACGGAGACACCGATGTCGGGACTCACAGAACAACTAAAACTCGGCTTGCCCGCCGCGCACGGCCTCTACGATCCGCGCCAGGAAAAAGACGCGTGCGGAGTTGGCTTTGTCTGCGATATCCGTGGCCGCGCGAGCAATCAGATCATTCGCGACGCCGAACACATGAACTGCTGCATGGATCACCGCGGGGGTGTCGGCTATGAAGTCAACTCGGGCGATGGCGCGGGCATTCTGACGTCGCTGCCGCACAAGCTGCTCGCGCGCGTGGCCGGTGACGTACTGAACGTGACATTGCCGGACCCGGGCGCGTACGGCGCCGGGAACGTATTCTTCCCGCGCGACGAGGCGGAGCGGGCGCGGTGTCGCGACGTGTTCGAAGCCGAGATCGCCAACTGCGGCCTGGTCTTGCTCGGCTGGCGGCTACTACCGGTCGACGTCGACGGGGCCGACATCGGGCGTGCCGCACGCCAGGCGATGCCGCACATCGAACAGGTGTTCGTGGCCTCTTCCGATGAGCTGGCCGGAGACGCCCTGGAGCGGCGCCTCTACGTGCTGCGCAAATCGGTCACGCACAAGCTCCGCGGCGACGAAGACCTGGCGGAGCGATCGCTGTTCTACGTCTGCACACTGTCGACCCGCATCATCGTCTACAAGGGCATGCTGACACCGCAGCAGGTCTTTCCGTTCTTCAAGGATCTGCGCGACGAGGACTACGAAAGTCATCTCGCGATGGTGCATTCGCGGTTTTCGACCAACACGTTTCCCAGCTGGGATCGCGCCCAGCCGAACCGTTATATGAGTCACAACGGCGAGATCAACACGCTGCTCGGCAACAAGAATGCCATGGTGGCACGCCAGGGGATGCTGTCTTCGCCGGTGTTCGGCGATGATTTGAGGCGCCTCATGCCGATCGTCGATGAAGACTGCTCGGATTCGGGTACCTTCGACAACGTGCTGGAATTCATGTTGATGAGTGGGCGCAAGCTGCAGGAAGCCGTGCTCATGATGATTCCCGAAGCGTGGCAGCAGCATCGCGGGATGTCGCCGGAGAAGCGCGCTTTCTACGAGTTCAACTCGTGCATGATGGAGCCGTGGGACGGCCCGGCTTCGATCGCATTTACCGACGGCACTTACATCGGCGCGGTGCTCGACCGGAACGGATTGCGTCCGTCGCGCTACTACGTCACCGACGACGACAAGTGCATCATGGCGTCCGAGGTTGGTGTGGTGCCAGTCGACCCGGCGACGGTCGTCCAGAAAGGCAGGTTGCAACCCGGGCGCATCTTCCTCATCGATTTTGAAGCCGGACGCATGGTTCCGGATGAAGAGATCAAGATGGACCTCGCACGGCGCCAGCCGTACGGCGAGTGGCTGGCGCGCCAGCGCATCGACCTGAGCGACCTGCCGCCTTCCAATGACGTCGGCGGTTTCGAGCCCGACACGCTTATCCCTCGCATGCAGGCGCTCGGTTACACCACCGAGACGATGCAGTTCATGCTGTTGCCGTTGGTGATGGAACTCCGGGATCCACTGGGTTCGATGGGCAATGATTCCGCGCTCGCCGTGATCTCGGCCAAGCCGCGCATGTTGTACGACTACTTCAAGCAGCTGTTCGCCCAGGTCACGAATCCCGCGATCGACTCGATTCGCGAAGAAGTCATCATGGCACTCGAGTGCTATGTGGGCCCGGAACACAATCTGCTCACTACCACGCAGGAGCATGCTCACCGGCTGCGTCTGCCCCACCCGATCCTGTCGAACGCAGAGCTGGCCGCGCTGAAGAGCATGGATCACCGCGGTTGGCGAAGCCGCACGGTCGATATCACGTTTGAAAGCGGTTCCGGTCGTGGCGGTTTGCTGCGCGCTCTCGACCGCGTTTGCATGGAAGCATCGCAGGCGATCGAGGAAGGCTACAGTCTGGTGGTCTTGAGCGACCGGGCGGTGGGCCCTGACCGCGTCGCCATCAGTGCGCTGATGGCCGTGGGTGCTGTCCACCATCATCTGGTGGAGACCGAGGCGCGCAGCCGTATCGGGCTCATCGTCGAGACCGGCGAAGCGCGCGAAGTCCACCATCACTGTCTTCTCGTCGGATACGGGGTAGACGGTATCAATCCCTACCTGGCCTTCGAGTCGATCTGGGACGCCCGGCGCAAACACTATCTGGACGGGGCGGCGCACATCCAGTCGGATGACGACGTTGTCACGGCGTACAAGAAGGCAGTGGGCAAGGGCATCATGAAAGTGATGGCCAAAATGGGAATCTCGACGCTGCAATCCTACAAGGGTGCGCAGATCTTCGAAGCAGTGGGCCTCGCCTCAGACGTTATAGACAGGTGTTTCCGGGGCACGGCGAGCCGCGTTCAGGGTGCCAGCTTCGAAGTGCTTGCCGAAGAGATGCAGCGTCGTCATGAGATCGGTTTCCCGCCGGGCGATGCGGTGTCACTCCCAGTGTTGCCAAATCCGGGCGACTTCCACTGGCGTCGCGGCGGCGACGCGCACATGTGGGACCCGAACGCGGTCGCAAACCTGCAGATCGCCGTGCGCACGAACAGTGAAGATGCCTACTGGAACTTCGCGCGGCACATCAACGGCGAAAACGCCAAGGCGAGCAACCTGCGCGGATTGCTGCAGTTCCATCCGGGCGGCGCCGGCGCGCCCGTGCCGCTGGATGAAGTCGAGACGGAAGCCGAGATCGTAAAGCGCTTCGCAACGGGCGCGATGAGCTTCGGCTCGATCTCCAAGGAGTCGCACGAATCGCTTGCGGTGGCGATGAACCGCATTGGCGGAAAGTCGAACACTGGCGAGGGCGGCGAAGACCCGGAGCGCTTCAAGCCGTTGGCGAACGGAGATTCGAAACGCTCGGCGATCAAACAGGTCGCCAGCGGGCGCTTCGGTGTCACGATCAACTACCTCAGCAACGCAGACGAGTTGCAGATCAAGATCATTCAGGGTGCCAAACCGGGCGAAGGTGGTGAACTGCCCGGCGGGAAGGTTGATGAAGTCATCGCCTCCATCCGGCATTCAACGCCGGGCGTGGGGCTTATCTCACCACCGCCGCACCACGACATCTATTCGATCGAGGATATGGCGCAGCTGATCCACGACTTGAAGAACGCCAATCCGAGTGCGCGCATCAGCGTCAAACTAGGCGCTGCCATCGGGGTGGGCACCGTGGCGGCCGGAGTCGTGAAGGCCCGCGCTGACCATCTGGTGATCGCTGGTGACACGGGCGGCACCGGTGCGTCTCCGCTTACGTCGATCAAACATGCCGGCGTGCCGTGGGAACTGGGGATAGCCGAAACTCACCAGACGCTCGTCATGAATAACCTGCGCTCGCGCGTCGTGTTGCAGACCGACGGGCAGATCAAAACGGGCAGGGACGTGGCGATCGCCGCCCTGCTCGGCGCCGAAGAGTTCGGTTTCGCGACGGCTCCGCTGATCGCGCTCGGCTGTATCATGATGCGCAAGTGCCACCTGAACACCTGCCCGGTTGGCATCGCCACGCAGGACGTCGAACTGCGCAAGAAGTTCGCTGGTCAGCCTGACCACGTCGTGAACTACTTTTTCATGGTCGCGAAAGAGCTGCGCATGATCATGGCGGAACTCGGGGTACGGACCATCAGTGAAATGGTCGGTCGCGTCGACCTCCTGGATGTAAAACCAGCGGTCGACCACTGGAAGGCGCGTGGTCTGGACCTGTCCGCCGTGCTGGCGCCGGCTCAGCGACCCGAAAACTGCCTGGGTGTCTACAATCTGCACACACAGGACCACGGGCTCGAACTGGCGCTCGATAATAAACTCATCGAACTGGCGGAGCCGGCCCTCGCGGGCGGCGAGCTGGTGCGCGGCGAGATGAACATCATCAACACCAACCGGGTGGTAGGTGCGATGCTGTCGCATCAGGTGATACGTCGGATCGGACCGCAGATGCTTCCCGAAGACACGATTTGCTTCAAGTTCAACGGTAGTGCCGGACAGAGCCTCGGTGCGTGGTTGGCGAAGGGCATTACGCTGGAAGTCGAAGGGGATGCGAACGACTTCATCGGCAAGGGTCTGTCCGGCGGTAAGGTCATCGTGTACCCGCCCAAGGTCAGTCCCTTCAAAGCGGAGCAGCAGATCCTGATCGGGAACGTCGCGCTCTACGGCGCAACCAGCGGCGAGGCTTACTTCCGTGGTATAGCCGCCGAGCGTTTCTGCGTGCGAAATAGTGGCGCGCGAGCAGTTGTCGAGGGGGTTGGCGACCACGGTTGCGAATACATGACCGGAGGCACCGTCGTCATCCTCGGGTCCACCGGGCGAAACTTCGCCGCGGGGATGAGCGGCGGCATCGCCTACGTTTACGACCCGCGGGAGCAGTTCGCTTCGCTTTGTAACATGGAGACCATCGGCATCGAAGAGGTGCACGATGATGACGAAAACGACTTGCTGCAGATGCTGCGCAAGCATGCTGATTACACGGGCTCGCCGGTGGCGGCAGACATCCTGGCAAACTGGGAACAGGCGCGGGCCGAGTTCCGTAAGGTCATGCCCACGGACTACAAGCGCGTGCTCGAACAGCGAAAGAGGCAGCATCAGGCCGCCTGAAAAAGCCCGGCTGGCGACGTCACGTCGCCGCTTAAGGCCGGCGCAAACAACGAAACGGACTGCTGAGCTAGTCTGCGGGCCCGCCACCGACGGCGCGCGGACTGCTGGTGACGCAAATTCGCGGCAGAGACGAATGACGGCAGGTCAGACCGGATGGTCGGCCAGTCGCCTGACTGAGCAGATGTGGCATGGGTAAACCGACGGGATTCAAGGAGTTCGCGCGCGAAACCGCGCCGTACCGCGATCCCACGTCCCGGATCGTCGACTTCGATGAGATCTATACCGGGCACGACACCGAGCGTCTGACTACTCAGGGCGCACGCTGCATGGATTGTGGTGTGCCGTTTTGTCAGTCGGACAACGGTTGCCCGATCCACAATCTGATCCCGGAATGGAACGACCTCGTCTACCGCGGTCACTGGCGGGAGGCGCTTGACCGCCTGCACAAGACCAACAATTTTCCGGAGTTCACCGGGCGTGTATGTCCGGCCCCGTGCGAAGGCTCGTGCGTGCTTGGAATTACGAATCCGGCGGTCGCCATCAAGAACATCGAGATGGCGATTATCGACCGCGGCTTCGAAGAGGGCTGGGTCGTACCCAATCTTCCACCGCACCGTACCGGCAAGCGGGTGGCGATCATCGGGTCAGGGCCGTCGGGTCTGGCCGCAGCAGCCCAACTGAACCAGGCCGGTCACGAGGTGACGGTATTCGAGCGTGACGATCGCATCGGCGGTTTGCTGATGTACGGCATTCCGAACATGAAACTGAACAAGGCCGAAGTCGTCGAGCGCCGACTGGAGCTGATGCGTCAGGAAGGCGTCGAGTTCCGCCCGAACTCTCCGGTTGGCGATGGCAGTGACGGCTCGCTGAGCGTTGCTCAGCTGCGCGCTGAGTATGACGCCTTGCTGCTCGCCACGGGCTCTACGGTGCCCCGGGACCTGAAGATTCCAGGCCGTGAGCTGAACGGAGTCCATTTCGCCATGGACTTCCTGCGCGCCAATACGCGCAGCCTGCTGAACTCGAACCTCGAAGACGGCAACTTCATCTCCGCCAAAGGCAAGAAGGTGATCGTGATCGGCGGTGGGGATACCGGCGCTGACTGTATCGGCACCTCGCTTCGACATGGCTGCGATTCGGTTACCAACTTCGAACTGTTTCCGCGACCGCCGGATGAACGTGCGCCGACCAACCCGTGGCCGATGTGGCCGGTCATTTTCCGGGTCGATTACGCTCATCAGGAGTCGACCGCGCGCTTTGGCCGTGACCCGCGGGTGTACGGCATATCGACGCTCGATTTCACCGGCGACGACGACGGCCGACTGGTGGGCTTGCGAACCGTGAACGTGCAACTGGTCGACGGCCGGATCGAACAGATCCCTGACTCTGAACGGACCTGGGAGGTCGATCTGGTCTTCCTGTCGATGGGCTATCTCGGGCCCGAGCACGCGGTGTCTGACCCGCTTGATATCGACTATGACGAACGGTCGAACTTCAAAGCCGAGTACGGCCACTACCACACCAGTCAGGAAGGCGTGTTTGCTGCCGGCGACTGTCGGCGTGGGCAGTCCCTGGTCGTGCGGGCCATTAACGAAGGTCGGGAGGCGGCTCGCGAGATCGACCGGTTTCTGACCGGTTCGACCCTGCTGCCCTGACCGCCGTCTTCCCAGGAGCGCCGCTCAGGCGCTGCTCATGGTACTTCTATGGTCGCGTCGGGCAATCGATATCACGGGCGATGACGACGTGTGATTTAATGCCGGCCACCGCCCGGTTCCGTCAATCGCGAGAAAATGAGGTTTGCCATGTTGAAGATGTTTGCTGGCGTTTTGGCCGGCGTGATGATGACGGGCGCGGTAAGCGCCGCAACGTCCGTCAAGTTTGCCAACGACTGGAAGTGGGAAGGACCCGCCGCACCGCTGCTGATGGCGCTCGACAAGGGTTACTACAAATCCGCTGGTCTGGACGTCACGATGGACACCGGCAAAGGGTCGCTGGATGCAATTCCCCGCGTCGCCTCCGGCACCTATCAGATCGGCGCCGCGGATATTAATTCGCTCATCAAGTTTCGTGACAAGAACCCGGACCTGAAGGTGTCCGCGGTGATGATGCTCTACAACGCGCCGCCGTTTGCGATCATCGGTCGTAAGTCGCTTGGCGTGACCGGTCCCAAAGATCTCGAAGGCAAGATTCTCGGTGCACCAGCGCCCGATGGCGCGTACGCGCAGTGGAAGGCGTTCGTCAAAGCCAACGGCATCGATGCCTCCAAAGTAACCATCGAAAATGTCGGCTTCCCGGTACGTGAGCCGATGCTCGCGCAGGGCAAGGTCCATGCGATTACCGGCTATTCGTTCTCGTCGTTCATCAACCTGAAGAGCAAAGGGGTTGCCGCGGACGATATCTCGCTCATTCTGATGCGTGATTACGGCCTGGATCTGTATGGCAACGTGATCATCGTCAACCCGAAGTTTGCAGCGGAAAACCCGGATGCTGTCAAAGCCTTCGTGGCGCAGACGATTCGCGGCTTCCAGGATGCCATTGCGAACCCCGAAGCGGCGGTCAAACACGTGCTGAACCACAACGATGTGGCGCGCGAAGCGGTTGAACTAGAGCGGTTCAAAATGGCCATTGCACAGAATATCGTGACCGATGAGGTTCGTGCGAATGGCCTTGGTGGTGTCGACATGAAGCGTCTGGCGCGCTCGATCGACCAGATTGCCGACACCTACGCTTTCAAGAGCAAGCCGGCCCCGGCCGACGTGTTCGATGCAAGCTTTCTGCCGGCCCAGTCTGAGCGGATGCTGAAGTAGCGATTGCCTGTCGTTTTGCGCGGCCAAGCGCTGTGGATGGTGCATTCATCGATCTCGACGAAGTCACCCTGCGGTATCAGCCGCAGGGTGATACCGAGGGCACCCTCGCCGTTGCAGACCTGACCTTACAGGTCGCAAAGGGTGAGTTTGTCGCCGTCGTCGGGCCGTCCGGCTGCGGCAAGTCGACGTTGATGAAACTGGCCACCGGCCTCAACTTTCCGACGACTGGTTCTGTCGCCATCGAGGGACAACCGGTGACCGGGCCGGTCAGCATGGCCGGGATGGCGTTTCAGAACCCGGTGATGCTGCCCTGGCGGCGAACGATCGAAAACGTCCTGCTGCCGCTTGAGATCGTGCAGCCGCATCGTGCCCGCATGCGCTCACATCGAGATGAGTACGAGCAGCGTGCTGAACAGCTACTGGCCTCGGTCGGCCTGGACGGCGCGGGCGACCAGTACCCGTGGCAACTGTCAGGCGGCATGCAGCAGCGCGCGTCGCTCTGCCGTGCGTTGATCCACGAACCCGAGCTTCTGATGCTGGACGAGCCCTTCGCCGCACTCGATGCGTTCACGCGCGAAGAACTCTGGTGTGTTATCCGGGACCTGCACGCCCGGCGCGGGTTCACGACGGTACTCGTAACCCATGATCTACACGAAGCGGTGTTTCTGGCAGATCGGATTTTTGTCATGAGTGCCCGTCCCGGGCGGATTCTGGTGGAACGCGACGTCGATATCCCAAGGCCGCGCGAACTCGAAGTGCTCTACGAGCCGGAGTTCGTGGCCATCGTCCACGAACTGCGCGGTCATATTGCCGCGGCGCGCGCTTAGCCGTGCCGGCGCTGGTGTGACGTAGTGCCGTCTGCATTGCCAGTCATCGTGCGTTACAGGCTGCCGGGGGAGAGCGAGTGAACTGGGTCAAGGCGGCACCGTGGCTTTGCGTTATCGGCCTGTTCGTTATCTGGGAGGCGGCCGTCCACCTGCTCGGCATTGCCTACTATATCCTGCCGGCTCCGTCGACGATCGCGATGGCGTTTGTCGAGTTCGACCGGGCCCTATGGACAAACTCTTTACAAACCTTGTGGACGACGCTGGTCGGGTTCGGCATCGCCGTGGTGTTCGGGTTGTTGCTGGGCCTGTTCGTTGGTTGGAATCGCGCCATATACGCGGGCCTTTACCCGCTGATGGTCGGCTTCAATTCGATTCCCAAAGTGGCGGTCGTGCCCATCCTGGTGCTGTGGTTTGGCACGGGCTGGATCCCGGCCGTGCTGACGGCGTTCCTGATCTCGTTCTTCCCGATCGTCGTGAACGTCGCGACGGGCCTCGCGACCATCGAACCGGAGATGGAAGACGTCCTGCGGGCGCTCGGGGCCAAGAAGCTGGATATCATGACGAAGGTGGGTATTCCCCGGTCACTGCCGTACTTCTTCGGTTCGCTGAAGGTGGCCATTACCCTGGCGTTCATCGGCTCAGTGTTGTCGGAAACCGTTGCTGCGAACAAAGGGCTTGGTCACATGATGCTGACGGCTCAGGCTAACTTTGAAGTGCCGCTCGTGTTTGCCTGTCTGATCGCGCTGGCCATCGAAGGCATCGGTATGTACGCCATCATGGCGTGGCTCGAGATGCGCATGACCGGCTGGGCGCACCGGTCGGGATTTGCGCACTGACGAAGGCCACTCCTTCCGCTTCCGATCATATCGCCGGCGTCGCGCTCGGCAGCGTCTGGCTGTTCGGCATTCTGGACACGGTCGTCGGCATTGCGGCGGCCGGCTACGTTGCCGCGACCGGCCTTGCCATATACACGTTGACCCAGCTTGGCCGCCTGGCGGTCATGGGCTGGCTGGTGCTGCTCGCCGCGGGCGCCGCGTCGGTTGCGTCCTGGCTGCACGTAGCAGAGCCGGTCGCATTGTTGACCAAAGCCCTGTCGGTCGGCTGCTTCTTCATTTCGGTGTTGCTCTCGGGCGGCTTCCTGCGCGACGCGGCCGATCGTTCGTCAATGATCCTGAACGCGGGTACGGCCCTGATTCGACAGCCGCCAGCACGCCGTAACGCGGCATTGAGCTTCGGTGCGTTCGCGATGGGTTTTGTGCTGAGTTTTGGCACGTTGCAACTCCTGGGAGCGATGGTTGCGAAAGCGAACACGCTGGAATCTGCAAACGGAAATTCGGCTGTTCAGGCAACCAGGCTGAGGCGCTCGATGTTGGCGGTGCTGCGCGGGTTCTGTATGTCGACGGTGTGCAATCCGATCTCGATCGTCATGGCGCTCGCGCTGACCTACGCACCCGGCGCACAGTGGTTGCAGTTGTTGGTCATCGTCGTACCGAGCGCGATTATCCTGCTTCTGATCGGCGCGGTGCTGGATTGGGTGCAAGGGCCCCGGGTCCCACCAGCTGGCACCCGCGCGCCGTCGCTGTGGCCGGTCGCGGCCGTGGTGGGTCTCGTCGTCGCTGTCGTGACCGCGGTATTGGTGGTCGCGCGTCTGGCCGATATCCCGATTATTCGTTCGGTACTGGTCACGGTACCGTCATTCGCCTTTGCGTGGATGCTCCTGCAGCAGCGCGGCAGCATCGGCGCGGTTCTGGCCCGAGTGGAGTGGCAGGCGGTCACGCGCTATCCGACCCAGCGCGTGGAGGTGATCATTCTCGGCAGCGCGGGAATTGCCGCGACTTTCATGGCCGAAGCGCTGCCCGTCGAGCACATCGCGAGCCTGGTGCAGAGCTGGCACTTGCCGTCCGTGGTATTGCCGCTGGTGGTGTTCTGGTTTGTATTCGTTGGCGCCAACCTCGCCATGAACCCGATCCTGACCGTTTCTATCGCCGGGGCGGTTCTACCTGCACCGTTGCTGCTCGGTGCTTCGCCGCTCTCCGTCGCCGTCGCCTATATGCTCGGTTGGGGGATCGCGACCTGTTCCTCGCCGTTTACCTTGTCGACGCTGATCATCAGCGGCATTGCGGGCCGGCGTAGTACCGAAGTTGCCTGGCGGTGGAACAGTTTGTTCGCTCTCTCAGCAGGCATTTTGGCCAGCGCCTGGCTGGGCTGGCTGAGTGCGCAACCGGTGTCGTGGCCGGCATTCGACCGGTCGGTTGAATTCGGCCTTGCCGGTGAAGATATGCTCGTATTCGTCGGGCGCCTGCTCGCAACGGCCGCTTTGGTGATCACCGTCGCGCGAATTGCGGAGCGCGCCGGTCCGTTTTTTGCGTCCACCATCCTGACACTGCCGCTGTTCGCCGGGCCGGCCTATTTCTTCCTGATGTATGAGGTGCCCGCGGAGTTTCTGGCGACCAGCGCGCTGGTCGCCTTCGCGGGCACAGGCGCAGTACTCGCGTTTACCGCCGGGTTCATTCAGGCGTGCCGCCGCGTTGGCCTGGTATTGTCGTTGTTCGCGGGCGCGGCCAGCTGGGTCGTTTTGGCGGCGCCGGTACAGTGGGTCGAAGCAAGCCTTTCCGCCGGCGTCGCGTTCTGCGCGGCAGGTGCCTTGATAGCCTATTTGCTGAGGCGTCCTTTCGATTTGCACGAACGCCCGCGCGCTGGCCCCGCCCGCTGGCCTTCGCTCGTGTTCAGATCGCTGGTGGCCGGGGTGGCAGTGGCTCTCGTAAGCGCGGTCGCCACCCTGCTGGGGCCGATGGTAACGGGGCTGCTGGTGACGTTTCCATTGACGCTGTCAGTCAGTGTATGGATGGCATACACGCAGTATGGGTCTGAGTTTGCGGCCGCGATGCTGGCCGCGACGCAGCGCACGTTGCCGACCTTTGCCACGTTCTGTGTGGTGTTCTCGCAGACGGTCGCCGTGCTCCCGGTGCCTTGGGGGTTTTGGGTGGCACTGCTCGCGAGTGCCCTTTGCGCGTCAGGTCTCGCCTTGTTCGCGGCGCGAACGGCGGGCGCGCGTTAGCGGTCCCTCTTGCCCGTGTACAGTCGCGCGCGGCTGACCGGATCGTCGTCTTGGTAGCCGAAGCGATCCGCCAGCCGTGACAGGTGCGCTTCGCGCTGAATCCGGAGTCGGTCCAACAGCTCGCCGTACTCCGGATCGGGCGGCACGTCCCCAGCTCCGGTGCGCGCGAGGCGGACCGCGATGAATGCGGGTATCTGCACGCGGCGGATTGCCACCTCAGCGATCAGCAGCACCATCGCCGCGACGATCAGCGGCCACCAGACACGATCCTGTTGCGCAGATTGAGCTGGGTTGGTCGCGAGAACGACGTCGAGATCTGCGTCCTGACCGCTGAGTACCGTGCCGCCCGTCGACTGGGCGATGCCAGCCAGCAAGTTGAGGTCAGTACTGCGAATCTGGTATTCGGCTGAGTAGGGGAGGGCTGCGCCGTGCGTCTGCGGGGCCAGCGAGATGCCTTCCGAGGGGCCTGGCTGCCCGTCGGTACGGCGCGTGCCGGTAGCGCTCAGGTTGACGTAGTAGCGCCCCGCGCCGGTGGTTCCGAACCGTGTCACGTAACGGCCGGGCGCAATTTGCTGGAGTTGGGCGCTGCTGCTGAGACCGCGCGGCCCGTTGATCGTAGCGGCGAGTTCCAGACCGTTGACGAACTGCAGGTCAAGGTCCAGCGCGTCCACGGTCAGCGTGCCACGCCCGTCATCGTGCCACGTGATCTGCGGCGTCAGACCAAAGCGGGACCGCGGTCGCATCGACCATCGCGCCAACTGCGAGGCCAGTCTCGGAAACTCTGGCCAGCTGAGCCACGCCTTGCTCCAGCGACCGTCGAGGTCGGACATGAAGGCTGCGCTGCGGCCAAGTCCATAATTCCACACCGCCAGCAACGGGTCACGGTCCGGGCCATCGAGCAAGGTCTCGGCCGCCGGTTTGGAATGCACGCGCAGGTACCCGTCAAGCCTCGGTATGTCGGTGGGCTTGAAGCCACGAAGAACCTCGCTGGTGCCTCGCACCACCGGCTGGGCGGACCGTTCGACGACCAGGCCGCGGGACACGACCACCGTCTCGCTGGTGAAGATCCGAGGCACATTGCCCGGGTCATCCGTGAAATAGAAGCGTCCTTTTCCCAGGCGTGCGAGCCGCGCCATAAGCGGTTGGTTGGCGTCGTGTCCGAATGCCACGGTGGATACGGTCACCCGGTCCTGAGCCAGTTGCCTGGTCAGTGCATCGAATTCGGCGCGGCCGCCGCGATCGTCGTCGCTCAAACCATCGGACAGGATGATCATGTGTTTGAGTTTGGCCTGCTGTTCGCGCATCGTGCGGTGCGCTTCGCGCATCGCGTCGAGCAGATTGGTGCCGCCACCCGCTTTGAGCTGGCGTAGGCGCTCGGCGATCGCGCGGCGGTGACCGGCCTGCGTCAGCGGTACGATCCACTCTGCGTCATTGTCAAAGGCAAGCACGCCCAGACGGTCCAGCGGGTTCAGCACTTCGATGGCTGCAAACGCTGCGTTCTTGGCGATAGATAGCTTCTCCTGGCCGGATGCCGACGCTGACATGGATCCCGATCGGTCGATCAGAATCGAGACGATGAGACTTGGAATCTTCACCTCAGAAGGAATGTCCATGGTCACTGGCAGCAGCGCTTCGAGCGGTGTGTCCTGATAACCCCCGGCGCTGAAGCTGCGCTCGCCACCGATCGCGATGACGCCGCCCCCGGCGCTCGAGACGTAGCGCTCCAGAAGTTCCAGTTTGGCAAGCGACAGGTCGAAACCCGAGACGTTTTGCAAAATGACCAGACTGAAGTCTGCGAGCTGGTGGAGCGAACCGGGCAACGCCGCGGGACTCAACTGCTGCACATCGAGACCCTGGGTGGTCAGTGCGGCCGCGAGTGGCGGCACGGTGGCGCCCGGTTGGGCCACGAGCGCGATACTCGAGCGTCCATCGACACGCACGAACGCCTGATAGCGATTGTTTTCCGGTACCCGATCGTCTTTTACGTTGACTACCGCCTCGTACTCGAACAGTCCGGCTCGCGCAATCTCGTCGGCGAACTGCATCACGTTGCGTCCCGCGCGAAGTTTCACCTCAGTTTCGTAGACGAGTTCCCCGTTGCGCAGCACCGTCAGTAGTCCCGAGGTTGCCTGTTCCGCGTGCGCTTCGATGCGTACCGCAAACGGCTCGCGGGCCGCGATGCGGGCCGGGGCGCTCACCGCGGTCAGCAGTACATCGTGCCGGGCGCCGGTGCGCATCGGGCGTACATCGATGCGCACACCGGCGCCGTTGGCAGCAGCGGCGGCAGCCATTGCGGATCCGGCCGTTTGTAGTCCGTCGCTTATCAGCACGATACGACGACTGCCGCCCGTTCCGAAGCGGCTCAGTGCCAGTTCCAATGCGCGTTGGAGATTGGAGCCGTCAGCGTCGAGATCGGTGGTGAGTTCTTCGAGCTCTAAAGTCTCGGTATCGAGCGACGCCTCGACGGCCGCCTCACGCGCGAATGCGACCACTCCGATCCGGTGCTCGCGCGATTGACGCGCGATGAGCGTGTTCGCGAAGTCCAGCGCGCGGGCCTGTTCCGTGCGATGAGTACTGTTGGAGACGTCGAGCAGCACGATGATGTCGGTCAGGCGACTGCTTCGTTCTCCGACCGGCCCTGCCATCGCGACTATCAGCATTGCGAATGCAAGACATCGCACGGTGGCCCCAAACCATCGGCGCCGCGGGCTGAGCGTAGCCTCAGCACGCCCCCGCGCGAGTACCACCAGCGGTAACAGCAACAGCGCCCACAGCCAACCTGGTGCGGTAAAGTGACTGGCGAGATGTGCCAATGGCTCAGGCATGAGCACGTCCGGTCGCCCGCAGCAGCCACTCGAGGGTGAGCGCCACCAGAGCGAGCAGCGCGAGCCAGGGCCAGAGCAGTGCCGTCGCCACGCCGGTTTGCGCCGCTTCGCTCGTCTCGCCGGAACGCAGCGATACCGTGCGCCGGCTGATATCGGACTCGGCCGCGTTCGTCAGATTCACGGCCAGCAGATGGAACTGCTCACCTGCCTCGATTCCGTAGATGCCGGTTTTTTCAGTGTTGCGCAGGAGTACACGGCCAGCTCGTGCGGTGCCCGCGGCACGGGTGCCATCGGGATGATGGACATAGACCGTCCCTTCGCTGATGGCGACGTTGACGGCCACCTCGGCGCCGGCCGGCGCTGACGCAATGTCGGTCACTTCCGGTACGCCGGCGAGCCATCGCAGGCTGCGCTCGAGCAGTAGGGGGTATGCCGCACGCTGCGGCAGGCTCGAGCGAACCGGGTCGAAGCCCAGCACCACCGCCCGGACATCAGATGTCAGTACGGTCCATGCCACCGGGCCAGCGGCGGTGCGCACCAGCGGCTGCATGACCGCGCTCGGGTCGCGGCGCGCGCTCGGGCGCAGCACACGGGCGCGCCCCAGCTCGGTGCCGGTGAGCGCGAGCCCATCGATCAGAGCGCTGCTGCCGGTCTCGGTGATCAGCTGTCGCGCGCGGTGAGGCGACGCGTCCAGCGGCAGGTTTGGAGGCACGGTATCGAACAACAGGTAGCGCCCCGACCGCAGTTCGTCGTCCGCGAACTGCGGTACGGATGAGCCGTCCACGATCGAGACGCTGAGCCGTTCAGCGCGTTGGCGCCACGTGTCGAGCTCGCGTGGCCCGAACCGTTCGAGACCGATTTCGGGTAATGCCGCCAGCGCGGCTTCGAGAAAGAAGTTCCGACTCCCGACGAGACCCACCAACAGCGGTGCGTCGACGTTGATGACGGCGTACGCGGTATTGTCGACGCTCAGCCGGTCGTCGACATCCAGCGTAGCGCGCGCTTCTCCGGCGCCGATGCTGCTGAAAGCATGGACGAGCAGGGCGTCGTCGCCCGGCGCGAGTTCGAGTGTGCGACTGATAACCTCACTCCCCGCAACGTCCAGCGTGACGTCCGTGCGGCGTTCTGCGGCGCTGAAATTGCGGACCCTTATCAGCGCCTCGAAGGTATCAGCGGCCGCGCTGGTGCGGCGCACCGCGAAGTGCGTGATGCCCAGATTGTCGTCACTACCGTCTCCGACGAGCTCGAGAGAGGTATTTGGTGTCACCGGTAGTTCGCCGGCAAATGCGCCATCCGTGACCAGGACGATACGTGCGTCCGGGCGGCCGCCCACCAGCGTGGCTGCCAGTGACAGGGCAGCGGCTGGTGCACCGGCTTCGTCGGTGACCTGAAGCGTATCCAAAACCGACCTGAGGCGTCGCCGATCGCTTTCGAAGCTCGTCAGCACGCGCGGTGTAGCGCCGCTCGCGAGCAGTAGTACGCGGCTGGTACTCGACAGTGATTGCAGCACGTTTTCGGCGACGGCGCGGGCTGCATCGAACCGCTGGCCCCCGTCAGAGCGCGTCTGCATGCTGGCGCTGGTATCGATGATCAAGACGACGTCTGCCTGTTCCGCTCCGCGCGTCAGCCACTGAGGTGCACTCAGGCTGAACGCGAGCGCCAGCATTGCCAACAGCAGCAACAGCAGACTCAGGTTCTTCAGCAACTGCCGGAGCCCGAGGCCGCGCTGGCGTTCGGCCAGTGCTTCGCGCCAGTAGCGCGTGGTCGACAGGACCACCCGGCGCCGGCGAGGACGCAGGCTGTAGAGATACAGCAGCAGTGGTACGGCCAGCAGAGCCACCAGGGCGAGCGGCGTCGCGAGCTCGATCATCGCAGGAGCTGACCTTCGCGCATGTAGCGCAAGATGACGTCTTCGAACGGTACCGCCGTCGATGCCCGGGCGTAGCCGATGCCAGCTCTACTGAGCGCTCGCTGCAGCGTTTCTAGATCTGCGGTGAAGTGCCCGAGGGCACGGTCGCGCAAGCCCTCGTCCATACTGAGCCGCAGTTCAGCGCCGGATTCGCTGTCGACCAGCAGCAGGTCACCGCTGAGCGCGGCGGTAATGTCCTCTTCGGCGAGTATGTGGAGAACGGTAACGTCGTGCCGATGTTGCCTGAGGTGACGCAAGCCGGCCAACACGTCTCCGGCATCCAGCAGATCGCTCAAAACCACGACCAGCCCCCGGCGCTGTTCGCCCTCGCAGAACTCGGTGATGCTCGGGGCCAGTTGCGTGCGGCTGGACGCTTGCAGCGCGCTCAGGAAGTCCAGTGCCCTCGGCAAGTTCCGACGTCCGCGCAGAGGTGCCAACCGGGCTGTGACATGGTCGGAAAAACCGGTGATACCAACGCGTTCGAAGCGGTTCAGTCCAACGTACGCCAGCGCCGCGGCCAGGTGCCGGCAATGATCCAGTTTGCTCGGCGTACCGAGCGCCATACTGGCGCTCGCATCGACCAGCAGGTGCAGCGTCAGATCTTCCTCAGCGGCGAACAGTTTGACGAACAGCTGGTCGAGTCGCGAATACAGATTCCAGTCGACGTAGCGCAGGTCGTCGCCATGCTGATACGCCCGATAGTCGTAGAGTTCGATGCTGCGGCCGAGCCGCCGCGTGCGTTGTTCGCCGCGGATCTGTCCGCGCAAAATGCGCCGGGTCATCCATTCAAGGCGTTCGAGCTTACGCAGGAACTCGGGCGTGAATTCGAACCCGCCGGCGGACGCCGCAGATGAACTCTGTTCCAGCTCCACGCGACGTACTCGTCAGCTGTCGCCGCGCGGTGTTGCCTCGACGATCGAGGCGACCAGCGTATTGGCGTTGACCCCCGCCGCCTCACCTTCGAAATTCAGCAAGACGCGGTGGCGGAGCGCTGGCGCCGCGACTGTCGCGATGTCATCGAACGACACGTTCAATCGCCCATCCATCAGCGCAAGAGCCTTGCCGGTCAGGATCATGCTCAGCACGCCCCGGGGTGATGCTCCGTGGCGCACGTATCGGCGGACCTCGGCCGGCGCGGTGTCGTGGTCCGGGTGGGTCGCCAGCATGATGCCGACGGCAAAATCCCGAACGTGCCGCGCCAGCGCGATCTCGCGGGTCTGTTTTCTGAGCCCGTCGAGCTGGGCGAAATCAAAGACTTGTTCTACCGGCGCGCGTTCGGCAGCGGTCTCGCGGTCGACGATGGTGGCCAGCGCTTCGGCATTCGGAAAATCGGCGGTCAGCTTCAGCATGAAACGGTCCAGCTGCGCTTCGGGCAATGGGTAGGTGCCTTCCATTTCGATGGGGTTTTGCGTCGCGAGCACGGTGAACGCGCGGCTGAGCTGGTGTTGGTCGCGCCCGACGGTAACCTGGCGCTCCTCCATTGCCTCGAGTAGCGCCGACTGGGTTTTGGGGGTCGCCCGATTGACTTCGTCGGCCAACAGCAGCTCCGTGAAGAGCGGCCCAGGCTGAAATTCGAACTGACGCTGACCGGCTTCGTCCTGCATCACGATACGCGTGCCGATGATGTCTGCGGGCATCAGGTCGGGGGTGAACTGGATCCGGGCGAAAGGCAATCCGAGCGTGGCGCCAAGCACTCTGGCGAGCAGCGTCTTACCGAGGCCGGGCACACCTTCGAGCAGTACGTGTCCACCGGCGAGCACTGCTGCCAGCAGTTCGTCGACGAGCTGATCATGCCCGATGATGTGTCGGCAGATTTCGCGCTTCAGCCGTTCCAGTGCAGGCCCGGCCTCGACGGTATCAGAAGCGCGTTCGGCGGTTGCAGGGGGTTCGTTCAAGGTTGGTCCTCCAATCGTTGGCCCTGCGGTCCACTGCCGGCGGTGCGCGGTGTCTTCTCGGCCTGACTGAGAGCTAGAAAATAGGCCCTGATATACGCTTTGCGGTGCGCCGGGACATCGTCGCGTTGCATGACCTCGGCAACCCGCGCCCGAAATGCTGTTGCGATGCCGTTCAGATCCGGCGTTGGCGCGAGCGTGTCCAGATTGTCCTCAGGCAGCGTGCGCATCGGAGAACTGAAGACGGTACCCTCACCAGCCTGCGCGGTCGGCCTGATCGCTGCCGTAATGGCCGGCAGTCCGCTGTCGCCGCGTCCACGTCCGGAGCGATTTTCCGCGGGTGCATCGCCGATTCCGAGCCCCTCGCCCTGACCAGAACCGGGTGACCCTCCTTCGCCTACGTCGTCCGCATCGCTCAGGTTCTCTTCACGCTCCAGATTGGCAGGGTCGCCCGGCTTGCCGCCGCGGCGGACGCGATCCAGGTTGGCGAGCGGGTCACCGAGTTGCTCACGGGACCGGTTGATCTCGTCATCGGCCTGCGCCAGTTGCTCCGCGTCGGCCTGATTACGGGCTCGCTCGGCGGCATCTTCGAGCATGGCACGGAGTCCGGTCGTGTCGCCCGCCCGGTAGTTGTCGAGGGCCTCGCCGAGTGCTTCAGGGGTGATCCCCAACCGTTGCAATGCCCCGCTGCTGTTAGCCAGCGCCTCGAGTTCAGCATCGCTCAGGTCGCCCCGTGCGAGCTGACGTAACAGGGCATCGATATCCCGTGCGCCAGCGGCGGTCAGGACGGTGCTGAGGTCGCGGGTAGCGCCCATGGGAGCCGTCGGTACGCTCGGTCCGCTCGCGAGCGCCTCGCGCCGAGCCGCATCCATGCGCGCAGAGAGGTCGCGCAGTTCCGCCAACGCGTCGTCGCGGCTGAGCAGCCCGCGTTCCATGCGCTCGGCAACATCGCGCATCGCGGCGGCCTGAGTTCCGCTGCGCGCCAGTAATTCGCGCTTCGCGCGGAGCTGCATCTGCTCGGCGAACTCGCGGAGATATCCACCTTCGTTCGACACCGCGCGGTCTTCTTGCCGGGTGGCGGCCGGTGCGGCAACCGAACGGCTGGTTTCGAATGGCAGATCGATGACCAGCACCATGATGAGCGCGCCAGCGCCCACCGGTAGCAGCCGCGTCGGGTTGGTGATTCGAACAGGAAACACACTGCCGATGCGGTGTGTCAGCCGGGTGGACAACGCGCGCGCTGCCAGGCGCCGGGTCACCGGGGCGTCGGGTCTGGTCTCGATGAAATCCCAGGCTGTGCTTACCTGCTGCCTGAGTGCCAACGCGAGGTCAGCTCGAATCGCCACATCGAGGGCACTGGGGCGATGGGTCAACGACCATAACAGTGCTGCACCAGCGCCCACGGCCACGCAGACGGCCGCGACGTTAAACGGTGCCAGGCCGAGCCATCCAGCGCGAGCCAGCAGCGCGGCGCCCGCGCCGGCCAGCAGCCCGGCCAGTAGCCCGTTGCTGAGCAGCGCGACGCTTCGCTGTCGAATTCGGGCGATACGTAGCCGGGCGATCAGTCGCCGCAATTCCCGGACCGGATCGGCCGTATCGCTCATTCCCCGCGCTCCGTCTCTACGTTCCGTACTCTGCCCAGCGCGCTGCGCAACCAAGCGGCGCTCAGCGTCAGCGCGAGGCTGTGCCATAACACGAGCCAGATGCCTCCCGCGTTGACGGGGCCAGTATGCCGCGTCAGGCCTGAGTGTTCGAACCAACCGCCGAGCGTAGGTTCCGGAGTGGCGCCGGGAGAGTGCGGTACGTACATCGCGTAGGTTTGCACGACGATGCTGGCGTCGGGAAGTGCCACCGCTGGCAACACTACGAGCACGGCAAATCCGAGGCGCAAACCCAGGTAGACCAGAGTTCCACGCGTCCCGAACTGCACGTAGAGCGCGGCGCCTGCAACACCACAGGTGGTTGCGAGCAGGCCGATGTTAGTGACCGCGACCACCAGGTTTCCGAGCCCACCGGGTGTGATGATCAGCGCCAGCGCCAGCAGTGGTGTGCAAAGTAGCAGCCGGTAGGCTACGACCAGCATCTGGGCTTGCAGATGACCGAGAGTCAGATTCGCCGGTCTGGAAGTTGGCAACGCGGCCCATTCGAGCATGGAGGGCTGACCATCGAGCAGGCTCTCCTCAGCGCCGTGGCGGAGCGCGGCGTAGCACAGCGCCGCGGCCGCGGCCAACAGGCCGGCGAGCAGCGTGTTCGGACCATCCTGTCCGAGCAGGGTGAAGTACAGACTGCTCTTCGGCCAGGCGATCGCGAGCACCACGCCTTGCAGTACCAGCATGCCGAGGAATTCCTGGTGAGCGGCTCCGCCGCGCATCAGCCCGCGCCACGCCGCGACCAGCAGTGGATTCGAGCGCCTCACCGGCCCAATCCAGGGCTGGCCGGGTCGAACCTGCGCACGTCGACTTCACCACCATCGGCGTACGTGAGTGGTGCTGGGGTATCCAGCAGACCGACGACGATCGGCGGTGTGCCGCCATCCGTCTCGATCGTGAGTGGCGCCGCGACGAACCCGAACAGTCGTCCGTTGCCTGCTTGCAGGGCGGATGCGATCCGTGGACTCGCCTTGCGCACCAGTCGCGCGAGCACCGCTCCCGCCCCGGTGCGTTCCCCGCGGGTCAGCATCCCGGATTGCCGCAGGCGGTCTTGCCACGTGTCGACGTCAGCCCGGGCAGGTTGAGCATCCCGCGCAGGCAGGATCCTGCGGATGGTTTCACCGGCGCCCACAGCACCCACTGCCCAGACGTCCTGGCCCAGTTGCAGCCATGCACCGCGTAGCTGCTGGCGGCTCTCGTTGGAGACGGTGAGTTCGTATGAGCCATCGCTGAAGGTCGCCTCCGCGCGCAGCCGGAACGGGATCAGAGCGTGTCCTTCGAGTGCGTGGAGCACGTAGCTTTGATTCGTCGAGACCGAGATCCGCTGCTGGTCCGCGCGGTTGCCGCGGGTGAAGGTCCAATCCGGGGGGCGATACCCGTCCTGGCTGGCTAGCAGAGGACGCCAGGAGGGGTCGGTTCCCCGCAGGCTGTAAGCGGGACTCGCCCGGCTTGTCGAAAACAGGGCCAGATCGATGTCTACACGCGCCAGCGGGCTCTCAGGCAGGGGCTGGACGCTGGCGACGGCAATCGCCGTCGGGCCTGCCGGAAAGGTGGGCGCAAAGAGGGTCCAGGCGAGCGCCACGAACGCGGGCGGCGCAACGAGTCGGCCCCAGCCCGTCAGCGCTGCGGTTTGCTCGCGCCCCAGGTGTTGAAGCGTCGCCAGCAAACCGAGGTAGAAGGCCAGAAACATCAGCATGGAGCCCAACGCGGGGAACCCGAATGCGCGCGTGGCGAGCACTGCGTCGCTAAGCCGCTGATCGGGTCGCAGGGTACCTGGTTGAAAGGCCCGGTTCGGGCCGGGCAGCGCGTCGCCTGAGCCTGGTTCAGCCAGAGCGATCATCGGTTTGTCATCCGGCTCGGGAAGGAGGTCGCCCCAGATCGGGGCCGTCACGGCCGCGAGATTGAACGGCGCGTTGGCGAGATCGAAGGTCAGGTAGGCAACGCTGCCGAGGCCGTGCGCGCGGCGCAGGGCCAATGGCACATCACCTCGCGCATGGGTCACTTCTCCGGCGTCGGCGACGCGGTGTACATGCGCGCTACGCGAACCTCTGTTTGCGCCTTGCTCTCCGAGGATGGCCGACCAGGAAATACGCCGCAGCCCCACCGGGGCCGTCGGCAGCAGGCGCGACAGGCGCGGCGTGCGCAACAGACCGTAGTCGGCGCGGCCCGACACGATGAGGCGGCCACCTTGTTGAATCCATCGATCCAGAGCCCTGAACTGAGATTCGCTCAGTTTCTCGAGGCTGATGCCGTGTACGACCACCGCACCGACCCCGTCGTATCCGCGCCATTGCTGAGGCAGACGCTCGGTTCGCGCGTAGGTGCTGATCCGTCGTTTGCTGTTCAGGTAATCAAGCCCTACGTCCGGACTTATGACGACGATCAGTTCGCGGTCAGTAAACCGTTTGCGCAGGTCGATGCTGGTTTCGGCGAGGACCCTGCTGCCACTTCGCAACCGCACGCGAAGCGGGTAGGCGAGGCTGTCCAGCATGATGGCGAAACGCAGCCGCTTGCGCGCCCCTCCCGGCAGGTCGACATGGGCGGCGGTATGGGTATTGAACTGCCGATGCTCGAGTGCGTTGCCGGCGGTTGTGACGAGTTCCAGCACCGCGTCGACGTTCGCGCCGCGGTTTTCCACCGTTATGGTGACGGGTGTCCAATGTGCGAGCCGAAAGACCTGCCCGAATCCGACGTGCACGGACAGGTCGATCGCTGCGGCTGCAAGCCCGGGCCAGAATGCCAGGCATAGCGCGGCGGCCACCGCCAGCGCGCGAATTGCGCTAAGCGCAGCGGCGGCGCTGAAGACAGAAGATGAGAGCAATGGCTGCAAACGCAGGCACGTAGAACACTTCTTTCGGCATCGGGTCTTTCACGAACGGTAGCTCGGTTACCTTCACGGGCTGGTCATCGTGGAAATCATACTCGTTACGGACCTGTGAAGACTCCGTTGCGGTCGAATAATCCGGCGACCGGGAATGGAGTCGGACCGTTTGCGGCTTGGTAAGTGCCGCTCGGGCCGGGCGCGCGGCCCACCGGGAATGACCTGATCGCAGAGACTTACCCGCTACTGGTTGATAAAGTGAAGGAGGTTGTTTGCGTAGGCAGGAGCCGGCTGTTCCGAGAGTCGTATCAGCGTTCACCTGGCACTGTCGACGTTCGGCGGGACCGCCACGGCAGACCCTGCGGCCCGGCAGTGCGCCGATTGAAAGTAGGAGCCTTATCACTTTGACACAAGTGACGGAGAACCTCGCGTCTGGGACGGTTTCCGACCCCGATATGACAGTGGTTCTGGCGCGCGATTTGACCAAGCGGTTCGATGACATGGTGGCTGTGGCAGGCATTTCCTTCATCGTCAGCCGAGGCGAATGCGTGGGGCTGTTGGGACCCAATGGTGCGGGCAAAACGACGACGATGCGGATGCTGATGGGGCTCTCGCACGTATCCGCCGGCACGCTGGAACTGTTCGGTGAGCCGGTGGCGACGCTGCGCCGCGATCACGCCAGCCGCATTGGTCTGGTGCCCCAGGATGACAACCTGGATCCCGACATCACGGTTCAGCAGAACCTCGAACTCTACGGACACTACTTCGGCGTCGCGGCGCACACACGCGCGGCGCGGGTGCCGGAGCTACTCGAATTCATGCAACTCGAAGAGCGGGCCGAAGCACGGGTCAACGAACTCTCGGGAGGTATGAAACGCCGCCTTGTGATCGCGCGCTCGCTGATCGCCGATCCTGAGCTGGTGGTGTTGGATGAACCGACGACCGGACTCGATCCCCAGGCCCGCGTACTGATCTGGAAACAGCTGCTCGAGCTGAAGCGACAGGGCCGTACGTTGTTATTGACGACGCACTATATGGACGAGGCGCAGCGGCTTTGCGATCGCATCATCATCGTCGATGCGGGCGAGATCCTGGCTGAAGGCGCACCGCAGACTTTGATCGACCAATACGTACTGGGCCATGTTTTCGAGGTGCCGAAACCCCTGCCCGATACATGGGACCACGAGGCGTTCGATCACGAAGACATCGGTGACGCCGTGCTGATCTACGTCGAGCAGGTTGCCGACTTCGTCGACCGGATCCCGGCGGCGACGCACTACCTGCACCGGCAGGCCAATCTCGAGGACGTGTTCCTGCGCTTGACGGGCCGGGCGCTGCGGGAGAACTGACATTGAGTCGCTATACGCTCGCGGTCGTCTACCGCCACTACCTCGTATGGCGAAGCCTGATGTGGTCGTCGCTCGCGAGCAATGTGGTCAACCCGGTGTTGTTCCTGTTCGCGTTCGGATTCGGGTTGGGCGCATTCGTGAAATCCATCGACGGTATGGAATACCTGTCGTTTATCGTGCCCGGGATGGCGGCATACGCGGCGATGTTCGCGGCCAGCTTTGAAACGACGATCGGTGCGTATTCACGCTACGCGATGCAGCGCACCTGGGACGCGATCCTGGCGACCCCGGTCTCCCTCCCCGAACTGCTGTTTGGAGAAGTGTTGTTCGCGGCATTGAAGGGGCTCTTCTCGGCGTGTTGGGTGGTGATCGTCGGCGCCGCCTGGGGCGGCGTCGAGTCTCTGACCGGGGCACTACTCGCCATTGTGCTGGTATTCGTCGCCTCCGTCGGGTTCGCGGCCTACGGCCTGCTCGCTACTTCGATGGCCCGCGGCTACGAGTTCTTCAGCTACTTCTTCACGTTCTGGCTGACGCCGATGTTCGTGTTCTCCGGTGTGTTCTTCGACGTGGGCCGCTTTCCCGATGCAGTCCAATGGTTCGCGTGGATATTGCCGATGACTCACCTCATCGAAGTGGCGAGACCCCTGATGGTGGGCCTGCCGATAGAGTGGGATACGGCCGTGCTGCATATCGGCTATGGTATTGCGCTCACCGCGTTGGCGTTCTGGTTGGCTTTGCGCAACATGCGCAAGCGTATGTTCGACTGAACGGGGCGCGCCGCTTGGGAGCGGGCCAAACGGGTATGACGTCGGTCGCTGCGGCCGCGGTTTCGGCGGCCAGACCGCCAGAAGGAGGAGCGAGGCCCATGAGCGATACTGCCACTACCGCAGCGAAGGCTCCTGCGCCGGCGCGTGCGCCATTCACGCTGCCTGGCGCATGGCGCGCGGCAGAACTCGGTGATAAAGAGGCCATCGCCGAAGAGCTGGACGCCCCGCAGCGGGCGGCGCTGCTCGATGCGGTCAACGCCAACCGCTCCCTGGAACCGGATGCGATCACGGCAGAGACTTTCCGCCCGCGGGGATTCGAGGCGACCCTCGCGCGTTGGCGCGAGACGGTCGCGCACGGCGCGGGCCTCGTACTGCTTCGGGGCTTGCCCATTGAAGATCTGGACGTCACTGACTGCTGCCGGCTGTTCTACGGCCTCGGTACCCATCTTGGGGTGGCGGTTTCGCAGTCGAACGACGGCGAGAAGATTGGTCACGTCGTGAACCTCGGCGGTCAGGACCGGCGCCGTCGTGCCTATCAGAATGCCCGTTCACTCAATCTGCACACCGATCGCTGCGATACGGTGGGCATGCTCTGTATTCGACCGGCGTTGTCCGGCGGCCTGAGCGGCTACGCCAGCGCGCTGGCGGTGCACAACGAAATTCTCGCGTCGCGGCCCGAGCTGCTAGAACCACTCTACCGTGGCTTCAGGCTGCACCGGTTTGGCGAGCAGGCTGGCGGCGACCCGCTCACGCACGATCCCGTGCCGATCTTCTCGATCTGCGATGGCGGGCCGAACGTCGTCTACATTCGCGGCTACATCGACCTCGCGCTCGACGAGGGTCACTACGCGCTGAGTTCGGTGGAACGCGAAGCCCTCGATTACTTTGACGAAGTGGCCAACCGGCCTGAGTTCCGACTCGACCTGCGCCTCGAATCCGGCGAGGCGACGTTCACCAACAACGCGCAGTTACTGCATCGGCGCAACGCTTTTGAAGATCATGACGACCCTGCCCGGAGTCGGCATCTGTTGCGCCTGTGGTTGATGGACCCGGAGCTGCCGGCGGTACCCGCCGTGCAGGCGCACAAGTCGCTGGCGGGCATCGCGAAGATCACCGGACGTGGCACGTATTACCAGGGTGCCGGCTATCAGGACGAAACCACGTCGCCTGCCGGCTACTGAGGCCAGATTCCCGGCTGCGCAGGTGGGCTGCCGCGTCCGTTGCGCCCGCCTCGCGCCAGGGGGCTCGGCCGAGCGTGTGCCTACTTGATGAAGATCGCCCAGGCAGCGAGTTTTTTCTCGGTGCCGTCCGCGCTTTCAACGGTTCTCAACTTACCTTGCAGCACAACCGCATTGGCACCCTGCGCGGCCGCCTGCTTGAGGAGTGAGCGGCGCACCTTGATTTCGGAAACGGTAACCGCGCCTGTTGCGAAGATGGTGCCGAGCATTACGTATTCACCGTAGGGAAACTGCTGCATCACCCGGACTTCGCCCGTGTAGGGCGGCAGTTTTGGTGCGCTCGACGACGGCTGGAAATCCGTATTGGCGCAGGCTGCCGCAAGCACCGCGGCACAAACGATCATTAGTGTCGTACGCAATTGTTGCGTCCTTTGCTTCATCGGATGAGCCTCCGAGCGAATTGCGCTGCGTCCATTCAACGCCCCTTGCGCGCAATGAAATCTGGAAAGGCGTCTTCGGCCTTGGCGCCACGCAGCACGTCGGTCGTGTAGCGTTGCTCCGCCTGCCATTGGTCACGCATCGAGACATTGTGCTCATCGAGCAACAGTGACTTGATGCCGATGACCGACGGACGGTCGTTGGCGGCGATCTGCGTCGCGAGTTCGAGGGTCCGGTCGTAGAGCTCGTCGGTTGCGACGAGATGGTTTACGAGCCCGATGCGGTGCGCTTCCTCCGCCTCGACGATGCGGGCACTGAACAGCAGTTCTTTCGCCATCGGCCATCCCACCTGGTTCGTCAGCGTCCACGTGCTGTTGATACGCCCATAGGCGGCCGCGAGGAACCGGAACCGCGTACGCTCGCAGCCGATGCGCATATCGAGCGAGGATGCCAGCACCGCCGCACCTCCATATGCCAGGCCGTTCATCATGCCGATCGTCGGCAGCGGGCAGTGACTGATGTCGAGGCTCCGCTGCCCGTACTGGACTTTGCGCTCATCGAGCTGGGCGGCATTGAGCGTGCGATCGTTTTCGCGCTGCTCATGGATATCGCCGCCCGCCGAGAACGCGCGTTCCCCGGCGCCGGTGATGACAATACACCCGACCCCATCGTCGTCGCTGAAGCGCATGACTGCATCGTGCAGTTCGCCTGTCAGCTTGCCGTTCATCGCGTTCAATACTTCCGGTCGGTTCATCGTCAGGATCGCAACGCGGTCGACGACGTCGGTGGCAATGTGTTCGTAATCGGTCATCAGGTTCTCCGAAGTTCAGGCCGGCTCTGGCTGTGGCCGCATCAGCAGCAATGCCGTCAACAGGGCGGGGCAGCCGACAGCGATGTAGGCGAGTGGATAACCGCCCAACAGCAGGCCGATACCGAATAACAGGGGAAATGCGATCTGTCCGGCGGTACCGAATGCGAGTACGCCGCCCGTTACGCGGCCGACTTCGCCTGACGGGGCGAGGCGCGCGGTTTCCGACAGCAATATACCGTGCCACGAGAGCGCCGTGGCGCTGACGACGAGGAGCGGTGTCATCACCAGCCAGTACGGCCAGTCGGGCTGATAAAAGCCCATCGCGGCGGCCCCGACGGACATCGCGAGCGCCAGCGCGACGAGCAGTGCGCGCGGGCTCACCCACACGCTGCTGACCCAACCCCAGAAGATGCGTCCTGGTGCCGCGATCAGGGTCGCAAAGCCGAGCATCGCGCCCGCCTTGCTGAGGCTGTAGCCCAGTTCCTCGGCCAGATAGACCACTGTGAAGTTGGTGTAGATCGCCTGTAAACCGATGAACGCGAACGCCGCCATCGCGAGGCTACGTAAGCGCGGGGTGCGCAAGACTTCCAGGAACGTATCGCGCAATCCCGCGAGGCGGAGTGGATGCGATGGCTTGCGTTCGCGATCGAACTCGGCCCGGCAAAGCTGCAAGGCGAATGCGATAACGACGCAGGCGGCGGCCAGCACGAGCCCGGCTGTACGCCACCCATAGGCTTCGGTTAGCGCCGGTGCGGCGAAACTCGCGATGACGATACCGGCCGGCACCCCGGCCTGTTTAATCGAAAAGACGAGTGGTGCCCAGCGCGCCGGCGAGTAGCGCGCAAGAATCTGCGAGCTGGCCGGCGTCGATACTGTCGCACCACCGCTGACGGTCACGGCGATGCCACCGAGCAGGGCGGCCGCGAGCCACAGCGGCTGGCCGACCAGCGCGAGTCCGGTCAGACCGGCGGCCATCGACAGGCAGCCGACCTGCGTCATGCGCAGTGCGCCATAGCGGGTGATAAAGGCGCCGCAGCCCAGCATCACGAGGATGCCCACGCACGCGAAGGTCCACGTGTAGACCAGCACGAGTTCGGCGGCGAACCCGAGGTCGTCGGCGACCGGCTTGAACAAGACCGGGACGCCGGTTTTGCTGACCGTAGCCATCGTCTGCTGCGCGAGCATGGCGATGATCGCTACGGCTAGCAGAGGCATGTCGGAAGCACACGATGGCGGGAGGATGTGGGGTGCACGGGGTCGACAGAGGGCATGCGGTTCAGGTCAGGGCCATCCCGGCGAGCGCGTCCAGTCTTCTGAGATAGCCGTCGAGGTCGCGACCGCCCACCATATAGATAACCTGTTGAACGCCGAGTTCGGCGTAGCGCACCAGATCGTCTTTCGCGGCTGGCCGGTTCGGCATGATGTGCACGCGGACGTCGTCGCGACTCCGGCCGGCGGTACTGAGAGCCTGGTCCAGCGCGGACAGGCGCTCGGGCAGCGCGTCAGGGCCCAGGCCGGCGCCGAGCCAGCCTTGTCCCACTTCGGCAACACGCCGCAGCGCCGGCTCGCCTTCACCGCCGAAGTATATGGGCGGATGAGGGGTTTGCACCGGCTTCGGCTGCTGAACGCAAGGCGGTAGCGTGTAGAGTTCGCCGCGGAATGACGACACCTCGTCGCACCACAGAGAGCGCATGACGGCCACATGCTCGCGCACGCGCGCGGCGCGTCTTGCCCACGGCGTCTGCAGCGCGTCGAATTCTTCCTTCAGCCAACCGATGCCGACACCAAAGTCGAACCGCCCGCCAGACAAAAAATCGACGTCCGCGACCTGTTTGGCCGTGTAGACCGGGTTGCGTTGCGGCACGAGGCAGATACTGGTGCCGAGCCGGATGGTCTGGGTGTGCGCTGCGACAAACGCGAGGGCTGCGAATGGCTCCATGATGCCGCCGCTAAAACCTGGCAGCCGGCCGTCTTCCGAGTATGGGTACTTCGATGCGTACTGTTCGAACAGCACGACGTGCTCCGGCACCCAGATGCCGTGAAAACCACGCTCTTCGATCGCGCGCGCCATGGCCGCGATCTGCGCGGGCGGCGTGTTTGCGGAAAAGCCGCAGAAGATTCCAACCTGCATGCGAATGTCTCGACTGACCCCGGCGAGCGCGCCGGCAGCGCGTTCGCGGCGAACATGCGATTATGCGGCGAATTGCCTGATGGCGGCAGCTGAGAGGCTGACTATGTCCGAGACGCTACTGCAATACGAACTCACCGATGAGCAGCGACTCATTCAGGAAACGGTGCGCGCATTCGCGCGCGACAAGGTAGCACCGCACGCCGATGCCATCGATGCCCGCGCCGAGTACCCGCAGTTCATGTTCGACGCGTTGCGTGACCTCGGCTTGTTCGCGCTGCCGTTTCCCCAGCAGATGGGTGGGTCTGGCAGCATGCTGTCGGCGTGCCTCGCGATCGAGGAACTCGGGCGGATCTGCTACAACACCGCCTATCTGCTGGTCGTTCAGTGGGTACCGTTCGCGGCCATCCTGGCTGGCGGAAATGAGGCGCAGAAGGCGCGCTGGCTGCCGGGCCTGGCATCGGGTGAACTGCGCGGGGCGCTGTCGGTGACGGAACCGGGTGTTGGCTCAGATGTCGCCGGGCTCAGCACGCGCGCGGAGCGCGCGAACGGTGGTTACCAGCTGACCGGTACGAAGATCTATTGCACCAACTCGGCGGTCGCCGATTTTGTCGTGGTTGCGGCCAAGACCGATGCGTCCGAGCGCCATGGCGGTATCAGTGTGTTCGTTGTCGAGAAAGGTACGCCGGGATTCATCGTCGCGCGCAACGAATCCAAACTCGGGGCCCGGGGCGTGCCATCGTCGGAGCTGCGTTTCGACAACGCCTTCGTGCCGGAGGAAAACCGACTCGGACCCGAGGGGGAAGGTTTCAAGCTGGTCATGGAAGCGTTCAACCAGGGGCGTCCGATCATCGCGGCGCGCGGTGTCGGACTGGCTCAGGGAGCCATGGATCTCGCGGTCAATTTCGTTCGCGAACGCGAGGCCTTCGGCCAGCCCGTCGCTGATTTTCAAGGCGTGCAGTGGATGCTCGCGGACATGGCGATCCAGACCGAGGCCGCCCGGCATCTGGTCTACAAGGCCGCGGCAACCGTTGATGCCGGCGTCACCGGACGGGCCCTCGCCCCTCTGGTTGCCATGGCGAAATGCCACGCGACCGACACGGCCATGCAGGTCGCGACCGACGCGCTGCAACTCTGGGGATCGGCGGGAATCTCGACCGACAATCCAGTGGAGCGGTTCTTCCGGGATGCAAAGGTGCTGCAGATCGTCGAAGGCACCAATCAGATCCAGCGCAATATCGTTGGCCGGCACGTCGTGCGAACGACGGATGTGCTGAGCCGCTCAGCCTGACTGTCAGCATCGACGCACCATGCAGATGCCTGGAGGGGCATGGTGGATGTTTCGCTGCGGACCGCTGAGTGCGCAAGGCTATCGCCCGGCGCTGCGAGCCAGCGCCGGGCGCAAAGCCAGCAAACCGAGGATGGGTCCGGGCAGCAGCAACCAGAACAGATACTGCGCGCCGGTCGCCGGGATGAGGCCCGCCAGCAGCTGGATACTGACGATACTCACGGCAAAGCCGAGGCAGTTGGCGAGCGTCAGGGCCGATCCGACGTATTGCGGTGGCGCGGTCTGCGCGTTCAGTGTCGAAAACTGCGGCGAGTCACCCACCACGGTGATGCCCCAGATCAGCATGAACAGCGCGAGCGGTACCAGTGCGGCCCCAAACAGCAGAGGCGACAACACACAGCAAATGCCAGATGCGGCGAGCTGCAGCGCCGCGACGCGCGCTGAACCCCAGCGGGCCACGAGCTGACCACCCACCGCGCAGCCGAGCGCGCCGACGGCGATGACGGTGAAACTGAATGCGGAGACGTTGAACGTCGCGTCGCTCGCGGTTGCCGAGGCCGCCAGCCAGAGTGGTACAAACGCCCAAAAGGCGTAGAGCTCCCACATGTGACCGAAGTAGCCAAACGCGGACGCACGAAACTGACGGGAGCGGAAGATTTCGATCAGCACGCGGGGATTGAATGGTGAACTGCCCGGCAGGTGAGGGCCGTCCGGTAACCCCAGTCCGATCGCGAGACCGCCGAGCGCCGCCAGTACGGATACCGTGACCATCACCGTTTGCCACGGCAGCGTTGCGCCGGCCGCGACCAGCGCGTGCGGAAACGCCGTGCCGAGCACGAGCGCACCCACCAGGTAGCCCAACGCGCGGCCGAGGCCTTCGGCATACCACGTGGCGGCAATTTTCATCCCGACGGGGTAGATCCCGGCGAGGAAGAAACCCGTCGCAAAGCGCAGCACCAGCGCGGTGTAGAGATCGGGCGTAATGCCGATGAGCGCAGCGTTGCTGGCCGCGCCGGCGAGTGCCGACCACATGAACACGCGCTGCGCCCGGAACCGGTCCGCGAGCGACAGGAAGGCGAACACCAGCGTGCCGGTGATGAAGCCGAACTGCACACTGGACGTCAGGTAGCCGATGTCCTCATCACCGAGCCGCCATTCACCCGGCAACATCGGCAACACGGCGTTGCCTGCGAACCACAACGACGTGCCGGCGAACTGGGCGAGCACAATGGTCGGTAAGACGTACGCCGGCCGGCTCATGTTTGCGCGCCCGCAGGCCGCGCGCGTATCGCTCGCAACCTGGAAACGCCGGTCAGGGCCGCATGCCGAAGGCGCTGGTGCCCGCCTCGCGCAACGGTGCTGCCAGGCCGGCGAACTCGACGAGCAGGTCGCGCGTTGCCCGCGGATCGATCATCTCCTCGACCCAGAACGTCTCGGCGGTTCGAAACGGTGAGCGCAGTCGCTCGAGGCGTGCCTCGATCTCGCCGAGTGTCTGTGCCGGATCGGCCGATGCATCCAGTTCCGCCCGGTAGGCCGCTTCGATACCGCCTTGCAATGGCAATGAACCCCACCGGGCGGTCAGCCACGCATACCGGATGGAATAGCGGCCAACGGGGCGGTGCGCACCGCCGGCGATACCGAATGCATTGCGCACGATGAAGGTGCACCAGGGCACGGACGTCTGGTTCAGCGCGGTCAGCGCCCTGACACCTTTGCGTATCGTGCCGTTGCGCTCGGCATCCGTACCGACCATGAAGCCAGGGCAATCGGCCAGGTAGACGATCGGCAAGTGGAAGGTCTCTGCGAGGTCGACGAAACGCACCAGTTTTTCGCACGCATCCGCGGTCCAGGCGCCCCCGTAGAACATCGGGTCGCTCGCCATCAGGGCCACGGGCCAGCCGTCCACCCGGGCGAGGCCGGTGATCATCGGGCGTCCGAACATCCGGCCCATCTCGAAGAACGATCCGTCGTCGACGACCGCCTCGACCACCTTACGCATCCGGTAGACCTTGCGCGGGTCACGCGGGATCAGCTCAAACAGCGTGTCGCTCCGCGCGCGCGGCGGCGGCACCGGCGTGGCCCGCGGCGGAACGTCGAACACCGACGTTGGCAGGTAGGACAGAAACTGACGCGCGCGCTGAAATGCCTCGGCCTCGGAGTCGACGGCATCATCTACGCCGCCGGCGCGCGTCTGGATGTCATGCCCGCCGAGGGTTTGTTTATCGACCTGTTCGCCCGTGTGTTCGACGACCGGCGGCCCGGCGACGAAAACCGCGGACGTATCCTTGACCATCACCGAATAGTGGCTGGCCGCGAGCCGGGCCGCGCCGAGACCCGCAACCGACCCCAGCCCGAGCGCCACGACCGGAACGGTCGCGAGATTCGCGCCCATGACATCGTAGGCGGCGTGTTGCCCCAGGCCACCCGGCAGGTTCGAGCGTCCCTTCAGCTCGATGGTGCGCACCGAGCCGCCACCGCCGCTGCCCTCCACGAGGCGGACGATCGGAAGTCGCAGGTCACGGGCCATCGCTTCGGGATAGCGGGACTTTTCGTGAATGGTGGCGTCGGCCGCGCCACCGCGAACCGTGAAGTCATCGCCGGTCACTACTACTGGTCGTCCATCCAGCAGACCCCGGCCCATGACGCAGTTCGAAGGCAGATACTCGACGATGTTGCCGGCCTCGTCGTAGCGCACCGCGCCAGCGAGCGCACCGATCTCGTGGAACGACCCCGCGTCGAGCAACGCATCGATGCGTTCGCGAACGGTCAGACGACCACTGTTGTGCTGTCGGACGATCTTGTCTTCGCCACCGAGCTTTTGGGCGTACGATTCGCGGGCCTTCAGTTCATCGAGTTCCGGAGTCCAGGCCATCAGAGGGTCTCCATGGGGCATACCGTGCCAGTCGAAAGTGAGATACAGATGCCACGATCGCAGGCCTATACTGAGGCCGGCGGTCCCATGACGATGAAGGCACATACTATGGCGTTGCAGACACGCTCGTTACATCCTGAATTTGGACTGGAGATCCAGGCGCTCGATCTGGCGAGCATGAGCGACGCCGAGTTCGACGCGCTCTACACGCTGTGGCGTCAGGAGCCCCTGCTGCTGCTGCGCCGTCAAGCGATGACCGAGGGTGAGCTGGTCGCGTTCAGCCGGCGGTTTGGCGAGCTGGACATCCTGGTGCGCGACGACCTCCTCTCACGCGAGCACCCGGAAGTCATCTACGTGACCAACCTCATGCGCGCAGACGGTACACCCCTCGGCGGTCTCGGCAGTTACGAACTCAACTGGCATCACGATCAGATCTACCGCCAGCGCCCGCCGACGGGTTCGATTTTCCAGGCCGTGGAAATGCCGCAAGGCCACGCGGCGACCTCCTGGTGCTCAACCCGTCATACCTTCGAGGCGCTGCCCGCCGCGCTGCGCGAGCGGGTTGCCGCGTTGAGCGCGGTCAGCAAGTACGGTCTCCGTCCCGATGCCGGTTTCCAGCGCGATCTCAAAGATGCCGGCACGGTTCAGCAGGTACACGACCGCACGCCACCTGCGACGCACCCGATGGTACTGCGCGACCCGGGCACCGGGACAGGCTCTCTATACGTGGATCCCAAAAAAGTCATGGGCGTCGAGGGTCTGGACGATGCCGACGCGTCGAAGCTACTGGGCGA
This sequence comes from Pseudomonadota bacterium, assembly GCA_039030335.1. Classification (GTDB taxonomy): domain Bacteria; phylum Pseudomonadota; class Gammaproteobacteria; order HK1; family HK1; genus JBCCEJ01. The sequence continues at coordinate 45,098 of JBCCEJ010000017.1, forward strand.
ATTGTTGCCCCGCCTGGTCGACGAGGCGTTCGTATACACACACGCATGGCGTCCGGGCGACATCGTGCTGTGGGACAACGCGCGACTGATGCACCGGCGGGACGCGTTCGATGCATCGCTGCCACGGCTTGCCAAGCGCACGACCATTCACCTGAATCCAGAGCACTTCGCAGTGCCCTGAGCCCTGGCTGAACGGGTTGGCGGGCATCAGCCGTCCAGGTTGACGACAAACGTTTCCAGCCGTTCGCGCAACGGTGCCGGGATAGCGGCGGACGTGCGCGTCTGCGGATCGAAGAACACCTCAACGAGATCGTAGGTCGCGTGCAGTTCACCCGTGTCGACGTGCAGCATCCGCATCGAGAAGGTGATGCTCTTCGAGCCAAGGCGGCTGATCCCGCCTTCGATTCGCACGAGGTCGCCGGCTTTCAATTCCTTGACGAAGTTCGTGGTGGCCTGTGCACTGACGGTGTGGACGCCGTGCTCGTCCTGAATGGCCTGTAGAGAGCCGGCCGCGTGTGCGTACATGTGGAACACCGCATCGTCGAAGAAATGCGCATACCAGCGTACGTTCATGTGGCCGAACTGGTCGTGGTGCCACGGGTGCACCACGCCGCGAAAAATCTCCTGCCATCCGTCGCTCATCTGCTGTCTGTCTCCGTAGTCTGCTGCGCCGCCCGGATGTCATTGCCGTCCGGATGATGCGAAGCCGCCGCTGGTCGAATCTTCAGGCCGGGTTCACGAGCCATTTCATCAAGTGCTCGGCGACCCCGATCGTCTCGCCGCGCTGGTTCGTGGCCAGCAAGTCGGCGCGCGTGCGATCGCGCTCCGGTTCGAGCGCTTTGATGGTGTAGGTAACCGTCACGGTATCACCGATGAGAACCGGCTCGATGAACCGAATCCGATCGTAGCCGATCGACATCGGCGTAATACCGGGATTCTCGTCGATGATGCGTCCGGCCAGCGCCGCGGAGGCCGTCGACATGAAGCCGACGAGCAGAGCGCCATGCGCCACGCGCTCCCCGTACCGGGATGCTTTCATGAATTCGGCATCCATATGGGGCGGCGCGAAGTCTCCGGTCAGGCCTGCGAAGCCGTAGATGTCCGATTCGGCGACGGTCTTGGTGAACCGGGTGGTGTCACCGATTTCTACAGGTAGAGATGCCATGCGATTTCCTTGAAGCTCATCGGCCGGCTGCGGTCGCGGTCCGGGTTGCCGGTATTGGCGGGCGCTCTCACCGGAGCGCGCCATGGCAGGCCGTGGCGTGCTCAGGCGCTGCTCTGGCCGGCGTGCAGGTCCTGCGAACTGTAGGTCGCCTGACGCGGCAATACGCCCCTGCGCGGACCGTTCAGCGCTTTGTTCGCGAACGCGTCGTCAAGCGGGCGCGATCCCGCGTGATTCAACCAAAGCCTGAGCAGGAGGCGCTTGCGCTCAGGTTCCACGTGGTCTTCATAACCCGTGCGCGAATGCAGGATCACGTGATTGTTCAGCCACTGGATGTCACCCGGCTCGAAGCGCATGCCGAGTTCCACGTCATCGCGCACGGCCGTTCGGCCAACAAAATCGATAGCCTCCTGTTCGATCGGCGCGAGCGGCGCGCCGGCTTTGGGTGCGCCGCCCTCGATGGCTTTCTGGTTGAACCGGCAAGCCAGATAACCCTGATGCCAGCTGAAGACCGGAATACGGTGCGTAACTTCGTCCGGCGCGCCGGTCGGCCCTTTGCCGTCGAGCTCGAAGTGGAAACCACGGTGCAGCGGATCGAGGTACTCGGGATGATCGCGGAGCACCTCGTTGTACACCGTCATGGCGCTACGGATAGTGCTGGTGCCGCCGGTCCTCGCCGTGCGGATACAAAGCAGTGCGACCACGTCGGTGATGTCGCAGTGCGGGCGCAACTCAGCTGAAGTCATGCTGCCCCGGTGCTCGCTCAGCCGGTAATCGAACCCCAGGTCGCGCACCTCCTGCATCAGTTCGCCCTTGATGTTCTGCGACTCGGCCGGACCGACGTGGGTGCCGAGTCCGAAGTAGATCCGGCGAAGCGCCTCGTAGTCGTAGCGCTCGACGGGAAAGCCGCGCATCAAGACGAAACCGCGACCGTACTCGAGCTCGTGCAGCATACGCTGCAAGAACGCGGAGAACTCCGGGATGACGAAGCGCTCGCGCGTGATCTCCGTCTCTTTGAGGCCCGCCCGGTCGATCGCTTTCAACGCCGCGTCGAGTTCGTCGACGTAGTGGTCCTGAAGCGGCCAGATCCAACTGTCGTCGTGCTGCAGGTCGCAGCCGTACCACGCGCAGGGCAGATCGACCGGCAGCGGCTGTTCCGGCGTACCGCCGAGTTGTCGTGCATCGGATGTCATCGGGTTTACCTCTGGTGCATGACCATCGCCAAGGCTCGTCGTATGCTAGCCGCCCGCTTCGCAACACGGCAAATACGCGCGCACCGCGCGGCGCCCGTGATCTGATTCCACTGGAGGTTGGCCCATGCAATCCAATGCCGCGGCATTTCGTAAGCTGCTCGAAACTGGCGAGTTCATCTACATGCCGGCCATCTACTATCCGCTGGCCGCCCGGCTCGTGCAGGCGCTCGGCATACAGGCCGCCTATGTTGGTGGTTACGTCACGGGTGGGTCGCGGGCGGTCAGCGAACCACTGTTGACGCTGACCGAACAGGTCGAGACGGCTGCCGGTGTCGCCGGTGCGACCTCTCTTCCGGTCATTTGCGATGCAGGGGCCGGTTTCGGCGAACCGCTGCATGTCACCCGCACGGTGCGGGACTTTGCCCGGGCCGGCATCGCGGGCGTGCACATCGAAGACCAGCTCTATCCGAAGCGGGCCCACTACCACAAGTACGTGGCACACGCGATCGAAGCTGAGGAACTGGTCGACAAGATTCGCTGGGCCGTCAAGACTCGCGACGAAGTCGACCCCGACTTCGTCGTCATCGCCCGCACGGACACGCTCCGGTTCGAAGGTATCGAAGAAGCGGTGCGGCGGATCAACGCGTGCGCTGAAGTGGGCGCCGACATGGGGTTGTTGTTCCCGATGTCGGATGAAGACGCCGAGCGCGCACCGAAGGAATGTGATGTTCCGCTCGTCTATGTGCAAAGTCGTGGCAACCGGGAAGGCCGGCCCATCTACACCATGCAACAGCTTGCCGACATGGGCTACCGCGCCTGCATCGATGCGCAGCTGTTCATGCTGGCGAGTCTGCACTTCGCCAGACAGGCGCTCGAAGAAATGCGCGATACCGGAAGTTACACGGGCATGACGACAGACGAAATGGTGGCGGCACGTCAGAGCGTCGAAGACCTGATCGGACTGGACGCGTTTTATGAGATCGAGGAGCAGACCGTCGAAGAGCGCAAATGGGGCAAACGCTGAGCTGCGGCGCGGGCCCGCGAGTGGCGGTTACTCCGGCAACAGATTGAATGCGATGCTGATGCGGCGCCCGCGCCGTTTGAATGGCAAGACGCGGTGATATGCATAGGCCGGGAACATGACGATGAGTCCCGGCTCGGGACGGATCACCATGTTGTCCGCCACCCGCGCGCTGCCCGAATAATTCAAGAAGCGACTGAATTCCAGACAACCATCGAGGTTGTCTGGCGGCGCTCGCTGCACGAAGTCTGGCATGTCGACGTAGTACACACCGCTCACCCATGCATTCTGATGGAAATGATGTTCCGCGTCGCCGTAGGTGTAGAGGAGCGTGCCCCAGGATTCGGCCTTGAATGAATCGGGGCGCTGTCCGAGGTACGGATGCTGCGGATCGGCCGGCAGGTTTTGCAGGTAGTGGCTCGCGGCCATCTGCAGCACGCCCGCCAACGCAGCGGCGGGCGGCTCTGGCTGGTCGAACAGATTCAGCGTCTGCGTGGTGTCGTACGGACGCATCGGGTAGTTCGTAACGAGTTCCGCGAGGTCGCGGTTCAGTTTGGCGACACTGGCGTAGCCAGCAGGCGGATTGATGCCGGCTGACCACACCAGTGACTCGAAGTGAGCGAGTGAGACGCCTTCATCGCGTCGTCCGGCCCCCTCCAAAGCCGAGACGCGAAGCGCCAGCGCACGCACTGAGAGCGGGTTGCGCGACAGCATCTGGTCGGTGACGGCGACGGCGTCGGCGAAGCGATCGGCGCCGAGGTAGGCGTAGGTAAGGTAAGCACCCGCGTCTTCGTCCGGGCTCAGCGCGAACGCCTGTTCGCCGTGTTCGATCGCGGCCGCGCGATTGCCGGCGCGACGCATCGCCCAGCACATCTGGGTGTGTGCCGCGGCGTGTTTGGGTTTCAGCGCCAGAGCCTTGCGCAAATGCGTTTCGGCTTCGCTCGCGAAGCCGCAGTTCACCAGCATCTCTGCGAATCGCGTCAGCATGTCCGCTTCGGCATCCGGTGTGCCATCGCACGATCCGAGTGCCTTCGGAAACTCGATCCGAGCCGCGTCGATCTGCTCGGTATAGCCGAGCGACACGGCGTATTCGAGCGCCAGGTCGGGGCTGCCAGGCGCCAGAGCAAGACCGTGACGCACTGCGCTAAGCGCCCGGAACGGCTGTTGTCGCGCGTTCAGCTGGCGGGCGAGTTGCCAGCAGGCCTGCGGGGTGTCGGGTAATGCCGACTTGGGCAGCCCCAACAGGTGCTGGCCATAGCGCATGCGCCGGCCGGCACCAGGCTTGGCGCCGCCTTTACCGGACTTTCGGTTTCGCTTGCCCATCTGCGCTTGATCGTCAGGGCCTGCTCAACTCGGATCCGGTCCGACGCGCACCATGCGCTTGCCGCGATTATCGCCGCTCAGCAGGCCGACGAGGGCCCGCGGAGCCGCGTCCAAACCCTCGACGATATCCTCCACGACCTGCACCGCGCCGCCTGTTACCCATTGGCTGAGCTGCCGCACCGCCGCGTCGTCATGCTCGGCGAAGTCCATGACGATAAAACCCTCCATGCGCAGTCGCTTGACGACGATCATGCCGGGCAAATTACGCGGGCCGGTTGGGGCGGTCTCGTTGTACTGGCTGACGGCGCCGCAGCAGACGACCCGGCCGTGCTGGTTCATTTGAAACAGCACGGTCTCCAGAATTTGTCCGCCGACGTTGTCGAAATACACATCGATGCCGTCGGGGCATGCGGTCCGCAGCGCCTTGAACAAGCCGGGTGACCGATAGTCGACACAGGCGTCAAAGCCGAGCGTTTCCGTAACCCAAGCGCACTTGTCGGCGCCACCGGCAATTCCGACGGCACGACAGCCGAGGGCTTTGGCGATTTGGCCAACGTAGATGCCGACCGAGCCGGCAGCGGCAGACACGACGACCGTTTCACCGGCTTTGGGTTGGCCGATGCGGGTCAGTCCGTGATACGCCGTCTTGCCGGCGATTCCATAGACCGACAGCAGATGGGAGAGCTCCGGCACGCGTGGGACGTTCATCGCGCGCCGGGCTGACACCACGACGTATTCGCTCCAGCGCGACTCCACCGCTACCAGATCGCCTGGCGCGAATCCGTCGGCACGTGATTCGGTGACTTCGCCGAGTGCGTAGGTGTGCATTACATCGCCCGCTTCTACGGCTTCACGATAGGTTGCGCCCTGCATCCACGCGCGGTTGGCGGCGTCAATGGACATCAGGATGGTGCGCACCAGGAGCTCACCGTCGTCCGGTGCGGGCACTGCCGCGGTACGCGCCGCGAAGTGTGCTTCCGTCAGCTCTCCCTGCGGCAGCTCGGCGACGACGATCTGTTGCATGTCGGACATCTATGCACTCCGGTATCGCGCGACTGGGCGCGTTATCACAACACGATGGCGCATACTAAGAGTCTGCGCTGTCTGGCGCCATACGAAGCGGCGACGTGGGCTTAGTCGGTCGGCTCGCCGGCGATCGTGAGCCGCCACATGGCACGGCGTTGACCGTGGTAGTCGTTCAACGCGAAATGCTGCGTTGTCCGGTTGTCCCAGATCGCGAGCGTGCCGCGCTGCCATCGGTACCGGCACGTGAACTCGGGTCGTACGGCATGACGGTAGAGAAATTCGAGCAGCGGTGCGCTCTCTTCCGCTGAGCAGCCGTCTATGCGGGCGGTGTGGAGGGCATTGACGTAGAGCGCCCGCCGACCCGTGTCCGGATGGGTACGCGCAACCGGATGCACGGCCTCGTGAACCTCGTCGCGCGCCTTCAGTTTCACACTGGCGTATTGATTCCCCGCCGCCCGTCCACCACCGCGGCGCTTCGCCGAACTGTTGACCGCCCGCAGCGGTGCGAGCAGCCGCTGCATGCCGTCGGACAGCGCATCGTGCGCCGCGACCATGTTCGCGAACAGCGTGTCGCCGCCGTGCGTCGGCACCTCGACGGCGTAGAGCAGCGTCGCCTTGGGAGGAACCTGACTGTAGGTGGTGTCCGAGTGCCAGCCCTCGCCGAAATTCTTCCGCTCGTGCGCTTCTTTGATGATCGGTATGACCTGCGGTGCGTCAGTAAGGCCTTCGATGAAAGGGTAGTCGGCGGGCTCGCCGAACAGGCGACCGACGTCGACCAGCTCTGGCGGCGTCAGTGTCTGTTCTTTGAAGAACAGCACCAGATGTTCGCGGAAGAGGCCGAGTATCTGTTCTCTGGTCACGGCGTTCGCGGTGCGCAAGTCCAGTCCAGACACTTCGGCACCGAGGGAGCCGGCAATGGGTTCGACGTTGATTACGGCGTCCTCAGCGAACTGGCGGCGTCGATAGTGCAGTGTATCCAGACCGGGGGACTTGCAGCCAGCAGTGTGCCGGGCCGGGCGCTCCAGAGCTTCCAGTACACGTCGGTTGACACCGCTATCCGCGAGTCGTTGCGGTGGAAATTGTAGTCGTAATTCTCAATGCGCAGCCTTGGCGCTGCCGCATACTGGCGCGGTTTCGAGGCGCGTACGGGCGGTGTCCCGCGCGCGCCCGTCACCGCATACCGGGGCCGCGCGGGCTTCGCGTTTGGAGAACTGTCGGGGTGAGTGAGCAGCCAGTGCGCAAGCGGCGCAGCCGCCGGGGACATCAGGCTGACCGTCAGCGCGTCGCGGCGACGCCGGATCCTTACATCCGGCGCCAGATTCCGTTCTTCGAGATGCTGAACGAGGAGGGTCTCGCCCGAATCGAAGGGCACGCCGACTGGATTATCCAGGAGGTCGGGCTCGAGTTTCGCGAAGACCCGGCGGCGCTCAACATCTGGCGCGACGCTGGCGCCGACGTCGATGGCACCCGTGTGCGCGCCCCGCGGGGCATGATCCGCAAGCTTTGCGAGACCGCACCTGCTTCGTTCGAACAGCGTGCGCGCAATCCCGTTCGAAGCGTGCGTATCGGTGCCAACAATCAGGTCTTCGCACCGGTTTACGGCGCGCCGTTCGTACGCGACCTGGACGGCGGACGCCGGTACGGCACGCTGGAGGACTTCGACCGGCTGGTGCGCATCACCCACATGCTGCCGAGTCTGCACCACTCGGGTTTCGTGACGTGTGAGCCCTGTGATATTCCAGTGTCAAAGCGGCATTTGGACATGCTCTTCACGCACATGACGCGCACGGACAAGCCGCATCTTGGTGCGATCACCGAGAAGAGCCGGGCCGAAGATTCGGTCGCGATGGCGCGCATCCTCCACGGCGATGAGGTGTTCGACAGTCATTGCGTGATCATGGGCAATGTGAACACGAACTCGCCGCTGCTCGTGGATAAAGTAGTCACGGAAGCGATCCGTACGTACTCGGGCGCGGGGCAGGGCATGATCGTAGCCCCGTTCATACTGGGCGGTGCCATGGGGCCGGTGACGACGGCGGCATCTATCGCCCAGGCGCTCGCCGAAGCCATGATGTGCTGCGCGTTCGCGCAACTGGTGCGCCCCGGCTCGCCGTTTGTACTCGGCAACTTCCTGTCTTCGATGAGCCTGAAGTCCGGAGCCCCCACGTTTGGCATGCCGGAGCCTCTGCTCTCCAATCTGGTGATCGGTCAACTGGCGCGGCGCCTGGGCGTGCCGCTGCGCTGCGGCGGGTCGCTGACGGCATCGAAGATACCCGATGCGCAAGCCGCTGAGGAAAGTGCCGACTCGATGCTGTAGACCGCACTTGGCGGTGCGCACTTCGTGTTGCATGCGGCCGGATGGCTCGAGGGTGGGTTGTGCACGGGCTACGAGAAACTGGTGATCGACGCCGACCGCCTCGGCAGCTACGCGGTTGTCTTGAACGGCCTCGATGTGGACGACAATGCTCTTGGCAAGCAGGCGTACGACGACGTCGAACCAGCCGGACATTTTCTCGGCTCGGCGCACACGATGGCCAATTACGAAACGGCCTACTATGACGCCAAACTCTCGGACTCGGAAAACGTCGAGTCGTGGGAGGAGCGCGGTGGAAAGGATACGGCGCGTCGGGCTTACGAACGCTGGAACCAGCTGCTGGCAGACTACGAAGCGCCGCCCCTGGCCGACGATGTGCGCGACGCGCTCACCGCCTACGTCGCCCGCCGCAAAGAAGCGCTGCCCGACGCCTGGTATTGAAGCGTATGGCAGACGTGGCAAGCAGACGCCCGGTGACCGGCGGCGGTCGCCCCACCGTGAGGAAGTCGCGTTGACCCGGCCGCAAGATTTGCGCACGGGCATCGAAGCGACCGTTTGGCGTTGTCGCCGTCGCCGCGGTCCAGGTCTCGTTCGCGCCGCCAGCCGCGCCTCGGGAGGACGCTGATGCGACCAGACGCGACGGTCTTGGAGCATGCGTTTACCTGTCCTTACTGCTGGGAGACGGTCACGATGCTGCTCGACCTCAGCGCGGCTACTCAGTCTTACATCGAAGACTGCGAAGTTTGCTGTAATCCTATCGAAGTCACATTTTCTACGGACGGGCATAATCTCGACGCATTCAGCGCCGACAGCTGCTGAACGGCCGGCCTCGAGCCGTTCGCGATTATTTGTCGTCGCAGGCGGCCTGACCGTAAACCCGCGCATCAGGCGCGAGCACGGCTCGCAGGGCGTCGACCTCCGCGCAGCTCACGTTACCCCGCCCCCGGATGCCGACGAGATTGAGCGCGCGGTTCGAGTGCAGCGGCCGGATATCGCGAATGTCGTTGCTGTATACCTGCAGTTCTCGTAGCGCAGGCTTGTCGCGGAGCGCGCTGAGATCGCTGATCCGGTTGCTGTTCATGACGACCGACTCGAGCTTTTGCAGCCCCTTAAGGGGTTCGAGTGCCGCGCCTGTAAGCCGATTGTTCATCGCAGCCACCACCTTGAGCTCCAGGGCGCCTTCCAGGCCTCGCAGTGACTTGAGCCCCGCGCTGTTTGCCTGTAACTCGATGAGCGCGGTAGCGGTTTCCAGCCCGGTCAGCGAATCCAGGTCCTTGTTACCCGCCACCGAGAGCTTGCGAAGCTTCGGCAATGCTTCGATGCCATCCAGCGAGGTCAGGCTGGCACCCTGAAGATACAGCTCTTCGAGTTGCGGCATCGCGGCGAGTGGTGCGAGGTCTTCGACGGCCGGGTTCTGGCAGATGAGGCGCCGGATCTGCGTTCGGTCGGACACTTTCTGGTCGAACACGGCTTGCTGCGCGCATTGCGCCAGCGCCCGCTCCGACGGATCCAGGCCGCCCGCCCCGACGGACGGATTCAGCTCGAACCACAAGGTGCCGCCGCCCGCGCTGGCGCCGAGCAGAAATACGATCATCGGCATGCCGCGCGGCAGCGAGAGCAGACCGAGCCCCAGGATGAGTGTCAGCAGCGTGGCTCCAGCCGGTAGCAGCCAGAAGTGCAGGAAGGTCACGATTCGGTTTTGCTTCGGGTCGTCAGGATGGGCCAGCAACGTGACGGCGCTGCCGAGGGTGCGCAGGCAGACGGACTCGTCGAGCCACGCGAAGCCGCGTGCGCGATGACCGTCTTCGGAGTACGCGACGGGCGCGTACTGCAGGACGTAGCGGGTCGGGCGGGTGCCGCCCTGACCTTTTCTGAACCACTCACCATCGCAGTCGAGCACTGTCGCCGGGTGGACCGAGCCCGTTCGCAAAGCGTGGATCCGGTCGGCACTCAACCACACCGTAAGCGCTGCGAAGACGATGAAGATCCCCAGGTGCCAGATGCGTTGTTTGCGTTTCAGATCCATCCGGAAGCTCTATATCGACAGAAAGTGCTGGCGCGACCAGCGCGGGCCCGCGGCGTACGACCGGCGACGCGCGCGTCACGCGGCTACCGGCTCAGTCCGACCCCGCTTCGCCGTCCGGGTCGTTAACCAACGCCTGGGGGGCACCGGCGGGAATCACACCGGCTGCCGCGAGATCGTGCAACTGCGCTGGCGATAATGTCAGCCATTCGTGCAACACGCTGGCGGTATCGCCTCCTGGTGCCGGTGGCCGTCTGTCGAGATGGACCTCAGACCGGCTGAAACGCATCGGCAGGTTGGCAGCCTGGACCTTCGTCGCCGAGCCGTCTGGCGCGAGCAACGGCAGGAGCATGCGGCGTGCCTTGACGTGTGCCGATGCAAGGGCCTGTCCGGCGGTGCGTACCTCGGCGCACGGCACGTCGGCCGCATTCAACACCGTGACGATCTCAGCGTTCGTGCGCTCGGCCGCCCAGCCGGCTACCACTGCGTCAACCGCTGCGTTATTCATGACCCGCCATTCGGGCCGACTGAATTCCGGATGCTCCGTGAGATCGGGTCGGTTGAGGGCGGCGGTAAGGTTTTGCCACTCGCTGCGCGTCGCCACGCCGATGGCGACCCAACCATCGGCAGATGCGTAGGTGTTGAAGGGCGAGAAGCGCATGATGCGATTGCCCTGGCGCTCGTTAAGCCCGAGTTGCGCATAGCAATCCAACGGTTCGTCCATCTGCATCGCAAACAGGCAGTCGACCATCGAGACTTCCAGATGCTGCCCGGTGCCCGACCGGCTGCGTTCGTGCAGAGCCGCACTGACGGCGAGCGCTGCGTAAGTACCCGCCACCATGTCGGAGAACGCACTGCCGATCTTGGCCGGCGGACCGTCTGGACTTCCAGTGAGGCCCATGATCCCGGACGCGGCCTGGGCCATCAGATCGTAGGACTTCAGATCGCGCTCCGGACTGCCTTCCCCGTAGCCGCTGATGGCGCAACAGATGATCCGCGGATTGATCTTGGCAAGGCGCGGATAGTCGATACCGAGCCGCGCGGCCACACCCGGCCTGAAGTTCTCGATCACGACGTCGGCGCGTTCGACCATCTGCAGAAACAGGGCATTGCCGCGCGGCGACTTGATATCGAGGTAGACGGACTGTTTGCCCCGATTGCGTTTCAGGTAAGCGAGTCCGAGCTCGTCTGGCGCGGACGATTCAAAACGCGCACCATCCGCGGTTGCGAATGGTGGCGCGCTGGCGGTCGGATCGCCGCCATCCGGAGGATCGATTTTGATGACCCGGGCCCCGAGTCCGGCGAGCAGTTGGGTGGCGTAAGGCCCGGAAAGAAAACGGGTCAGGTCGAATATTGTGATTCCGGCGAGGGCACTCACGACTTCAGGCGTTTGCGGTTGCTCGCTGCAGTTCGGCCTTGCGCTCTGGTTCGTTGCGCTGGTCGGGCTCGACCTGTCCTGCCACGGTTGGCTCCTCACAGGCCACCGTCGTGCGGTGCATATCGCGCGGCTGGGTATGGTCGTACCGGCGTGCCCGGTGCATCGTTACGCGGTTGTCCCACATCACCAGATCGTGGACGCGCCAGCTGTGGGCGTAGACAAACCGGGGGGCGGTCGCGTGTTCGGTCAGATCCCGAATGAACATGCGCGCTTCGGGCGTCGGCCATCCCTCGATCGTGCCGATGTGCGAGGACAGATACAGTGACTCCCGCCCGGTGCGCGGATGCTCGCGAACCAGCTGCTGGCGCACCGGCGACCACCTGCGTATCTCGTCTTCGCTGAAATCCTCGAACCCGAGCGATCCGCGCGAGTAGAGCTGGCTGTGACGCGTGATGAGCCCGCGGCATTCTTCCTGCATGGTGGGGGCCAGTGCGTCGAACGCAGCTCGCATGTCAGCGAATTCTGTATTGCCGCCGCTCGTCGGGATGAGGCGCGCTGACAAGAGCGAGAACTTGGCGGGGGTCGCTTTGAACGAGCTGTCGGAGTGCCACAGCATGTTGCCGAGCCCGAACAGGCGCCGGCGGTCGTCGCGTGCGACCACCTCCCCGTGCCGGTCCAGGTTGGAGATATCATTGACTTTGAACGACAGACGCCGGTCTTCTGGTCGGGCGATGTCGCCGCTTGCGACCTCCATCGCCCCGAAGTGCTCGGAGAACGCATACTGCTGGTCATCGCTGATGTCTTGCCCGGGAAACACCAGGACGCCGTATCGATCGATGGCCTGTTCGATGAGACCGGCCTGGTCGGGCGTGACGCCCGCGCGCAGATCAACCCCGGTTACGCGCGCGGCGAATTGGGGGCGTTCGGCATCGATCGGTTCAAACACAGGCTGCATGGCCGCTACTCCATCGGGTCTGGCGAAGCAGAATATAGCGCTGCCCGGGGCCGTCGTCACGGCTTCCGGCGACGCGGGCCGTGCCCGCTGAGCGTGTGGACAGAACATACGGCCGGGGCGAGTTGCGCTCGCGTGATGAAACGCTATGGTGGCAGGTAGACCAGATTCATGGCTGCTCAGGCTCACGGCGGAACACCCCCCTGGCTAGCGCCGCTCCGGGGTGTTGCGCCGTCGCTCCGGTGGCCGTCTTTTGCTCAGACCGACGCATCGCTTGAGTTGCCGCGGTCGATCCATTGAGAAGAGGGACTCCGATGTCGAAGACTCTGTGGCGCATCCGGCTCTGCATCCTGGTATTGACTTCTCTTGCCGTGGTGGGCGCACAGGCCTGTATCCCGCGCGAAGCGACCCAGCCGACCGATCCCGGGCCGCACGACTACAGCGACGCAGCGACGAGCAGTCGCCTCTGGCAGGAAGACGACCCAGGCGAACCGCTGTTCCTGCGCATACGCGTTTTGAACACCTGTGGCGACGCGGTCGCCGGAGCCAGCGTCCAGGTTCTGCATGCGAATCAGGACGGCGATCATGAGTTCAAGCGTTGGCGTACCCGCATCGAGACCGATGCCCGAGGTGGTGCCAGTTTGCTGACCGTTTTTCCCGGCTATACGGGTGGCATTCCGCGACACATTCACTTCGTGATTCGCCATCCCGGTCACAAGGAATTGATAACGCGCCTGTTCTTCAAGAACGATCCGGATATCGATCACTCCATCGAGGATCTCGCGATGGTGCTCGAACAGGTAGACCGAAACGGTCGCCGCGGCTGGGTGGCCGGGTTCGAGTTCGTGATCGACCCGAAGTAGCCGCTACAGCACGACGAGGCGCAAGGCAGACCCGGGTTCGCCTCATGAAATGACTTCAGTTTGCTATAACCGCTCGTCGCTCGATGACTCGGACATGGCCGCCTGCAGCTGCGGGTAACGTTCGAGCAGGGACCGGAAGCTCTTCGCGAGCGTTCTGGAATCCGCGGTGTCCCGACCGGTAAGTTCGAACAACCGGTGTTTGACAAAGAAGCGCCAGTGCACGGGAACCCGCGCGAGAATGGCCGTCAGTTCGGCGTAGCGGTCGCGATTCCAGACGGACTCGAATTGCCTGCGCTCATCGCCGTGGGAATAGAGCGCGTTGGTGGCGGGGCGGGCCCGGCTCGCCCGACCGCGCGCGGTGGCGTGTTCGTCGAGCTGGCCTTCTTCAATGACGACACCGTAGTTGTCTCGTGCCGAAGCTTCGGACACAAAGCCGCGCCGGACGTCGCGCGCGACCAGCTCAGCGCGGCGTTCGAGCGGGTCGCCCCAGCCTCCAGCACCGCCGCAGCTAATGTAGATCCGGTCGCCCGGGCCGACGGTCACGATGTCTGTGTTGCCTAGATCCACTTCGGTTTTGCTGCCGCGATTCAAGGTAAACCGCGATGCGCTACCCGCCTGCCCCCCGGCGAGCCCCCAGGCGGTAAAGCGGGTGCGATCGCGATTGCGCGCGGTAATCCGCGTGTTGGGCGAGAACACTTCGAACTCCAGTTCTGTCGCCAGGCCGCCCCGGTGCTTGCCGGGCGCGCCCGAGTCTGGTGCCAGCCCATAGCGGAGGATGCGGATAGGGACTTCCGTTTCGTTGATCTCGACCGGGGTGTTCTTGAGGAACGAGGAATTCGCCCCCGAACCTTCGGTACCGTCGCCGAGCGCGCTGCCTCCCGCGCCGCCGGAAATGGGCGCGATCGATGCGACGACCCGCCGCCCGGTCCGGTTGTCGACGGTGTTGACGTTCATGATCGGTCCACCGCTCGCCGGGCCGGCCGGCAGAAGGTCGGGCGCGGCTTGGGCGAAGGCACCGATCGTGATGCCCTGCAGGCGCATGCAGCTCAAGCTCCGCATGCCCACGGCCGCGGGAAACTCCGGGTTGACCATCGTGCCCGGGGGCAGAATGCAGTGCGCCACGCGTGCAAGCCCGGCGTTCAGCAGTATCGAGCGGTCGAGCGAATAGAGCACGTAGACGAGGCCCACCAGCAACAGCACATGGCGCGGATCTCCGCCGGTCGGCATATTGATCGAGGATTCGAGCTGCGGGTCGGTACCCGTGAAGTCGAAAGTCACTTCGTCGCCTTCGATCACGACGTTGAGGGCGATGCGGCAGGGCTGGCCGTTCACGGCATCTTCGTCGATGTAATCTGCGAAGAAATATTCTCCGTCCGGCAAGCCCGAAACGACCCGTTTCGCCTGCGCATGGGCGTAGTCGAGCACCGCCTCTATGCCGGCTTTGAAGGTCTCGGGACCAAATCTGGCGGCCATGCCCTCCGCCTTGCGCGCGCCCGTTTTCAGCGCCGCTATCTGCGCCTTCAGATCGCCCCAGTTCTGATCTGGCACCCTGACGTTGGTCCAGAGGATATCGACCAGCTGCTGGTTCAGCTCTCCGCGTGCGTAGAGCTTCATCGGCGGGATCCGGATCCCCTCCTGATGGACTTCGGTAAGTGACCGCGACAGGCTTGCCGGCACGGCGCCACCGACGTCGGTGTTGTGCACGTGTCCGACCGCAAAACAGATGAGTTCCCCCGCATAGAACACCGGCATCCACATGTGCAGGTCTGGCGGATGAGTACAGACGAAGCCGCTGTACGGGTCGTTCGTGATGCAGATATCACCTTCTTCGTACTGGTCGATGGCCCGGATGACGTTGCCGTAATCGAGTGCGACGAACCACGTAGCCCCGAGGTCGATCGGCGTCGCGAAGGTCGCGCCGGCCGGCGTCGTCAGCCCGGTTGTGAAGTCCTCGGTCTCTTTCACGAAAGTGGAGTGAGCCGTGCGGTACAGCGTGTGCGCCATGCTCTCAGCCGCCGCGCGGCAGTGGTTGGCGAAGATGCCGAGGGTTGCCCGGTCCATTTTCACTGAGAGGCTGCCTCGAGCAGCAGCGTTCCATCGGCACCAACCGTGGCATGCCATCCCGGCAGCACGCAGGTCGTCGTGTCGGGCTGGGTGATGACGGCCGGACCGCTGATTGCGTGCCCGGCCAACAGCATGTCGCGCCGGTGAAACGGCACGTCCCGACGCGTGCCGTCGCAATAGATTGCACCGTATGCCGAAACCAGCGGTGGCGCCGACGCGGTGGCGATAGCCGCGGCCCTGGGCGGCGCCACCGGGACGCTGACGATCAGGCGCAGATTCACGATCTGAACCGCCGCGTCCGGATCGGCGTGCCCAAACACGCGTTCGTGCTCGTCGTGGAAGGCGGCACACAGCGATTCCGCGCCGCCGTCGGTCAGCCACGTAAGGGCGACCGGCGTGTCGATTTCGAATGACTGGCCGCGGTAGCGCATATCGGCTGAATACGCGAATTTCGCTGATCCCGTGTCGACGCCTTCGCCTTGCAACCACGCGAGCGCCTCCTCGTTCAGCGCCGCAGTGCTGTCGGCCGCCCGCGGGTTAAGTCCTTCGGCTGTAACGTCGAGGAAAACGGTTCGAATGAAGTCGTTTTTTATGTCTGCCACGAGCCCGCCGAAAGCACTGAGGACACCGGGCGCGGTCGGTATCAGCAGACGGTCGATGCCGATCTCGCGTGCCACGAAACAACCGAGCATGGGGCCGGCGCCACCGAAAGCGAGCAATGACATATCGCGCGGGTCGGCGCCGTCGCGCGCCAGCAGCTTGCTCACCTCGAGGTACATCTGTGACACCGCGACGTTGATGACCGCCTCGGCCGCGGCCGGCTCACTCAGGTCGAGGGCACGCGCCAGCGGCGCGATGGCTTCCACCGCGCGCTCTGCGTCGACGGCGACGGCGCTGTAACCGAGGTCACCCGCTGCCAGATATCCGCAGGCTGCGAATGCGTCGGTGATCGTCGGTCGATGTCCGCCCCTGCCGTAACAGGCCGGACCCGGGGTGGAGCCGGCGCTCTCGGGCCCGACGCGCAGCACGCCGAGGTCGTCGACCCACGCGATCGACCCACCCCCTTCCCCGATCGATGACACGGCGACGGTCGGCACGAAGATCGGGAACTCGCCGATCAGTTCGCCGCTGCCGTATAACGGCCGGCCATCCTGGATGATGGCCACGTCTGCACTGGTGCCGCCGATATCGAGGCTCAGGACCTGGCGGGCGCCCATGTTTTCTGCGACGTATCCGGCGCCAATGACACCGGCGGCGGTACCCGATAGCAGCATCTGCGCGCACTGGACGCGACCGGCCGCCGCGCTCATGACCCCACCGTTAGACTTCGTGACCATGGCGGGTGCCGCGACTCCGGCGTCTGCCAGCGCGCGCTCCAGGGCTTCGAGGTAGTCGCTCACGCGTGGCTGTACGTAGCTTGCCACCACCGCGGTGACGGTTCGTTCATATTCTCTGATCACCGGCCAGACGTCGCTGGAACAACTGACGAAGAGTTCTGGGGCAAGTTCTTTGATCTGTGCCTTGACCATCTGCTCGTGCGCCGGATTGGCGTACGCGTGCAGCAAGGCGACGACGACCCCCTCGGCACCGGCCCGCCGGATGGCCTGAACCGCCGCTGACACTGACGCCGGGTCGACCGGCTCTACAACCGTGCCGTCATGGCCCATGCGCCCGGTTATCGAAAACACGAGCTCGCGCGGGACCAATGGGTCAGGCCTCGCCGAGAACAGGTCGTAGGGGTCGGGCATTTTCAGCCTGGCGACTTCGAGGACATCCTCGAAGTGACGCGTAGTCAGCAGGCTGAGGCGGATGCCCTTGCGTTGAATGACGGCATTGACCCCCACGGTCGTGCCGTGTGTGAAGTAACGAATCCGGGCCGGGTCGATCCCGTAGCGCGTCTGCAAGGCGGCAATGCCAGTCAGCACTTCCTGCCCGGGATCCTCTGGCGTGGACAGGACCTTGAGCGTGTGCAGGCTCTGGTCGGACTCATCGAGCAGACAGAAATCAGTGAACGTGCCACCGATGTCGACTCCCAGACGATAGCTCATCGCGCTTCAGATATTGGAAACGCTCGCCAGAACGGAGTCAGGCCGCCATCTCCCGGACCTGGAACAGCGGGCCGAATTCGCGCGTCAGGCGGTAGGTTTCCGGCAATGGCCAGCCGTCGGGCAAGCCGAGCCACAGGCGCAGCAGATGGCGACGCGAAGGACCCTCACCGCTCTGGTCAAACGCGCCGCGTTTGTGCAGGACGCTGAAATTGTGGCCGATCTGCACATCGCCTGGTTCGAGTTGAAAGGACAGATGGATATCGTCGCGCTCGCAGATTTCATCGAACGCATCGAGCGCGGCGATCTGGCCTTCGGTCAGCCTGGGCACCTCGGGGAACCGTTGGGCATGCTCGATGTAATGCCGCTTGTGCAGGATCATCAGACGATCACGGAACCAGGTGTAGATCGGTACCTGCTGAACAGGACCACAGCCGGGCAGGGCCTGGCCGCGTGCATCGAAGAAGAAATCCCGCTGCAGCGTCTCGACCAGTTCCGGGTTGCGCTCCAGCAGTGCGTTGAAGACGGTATGGGCGCTCGCGACGTAGCTTCCACCTCCCGACGTCGACACTTGCCGGCAGAGCAGCATGAACAGGTCGCCGCCGTCGTTGTGCCACGGCTGCGCTTCCCGCGTCTCGTAGGTTCGGATATTGCTGTTGCCGGCGACGCTCGCACCCGTATCACGCACGTGATGCAGCAATGCTCCGCTGGCATCCTGTGGCTGCGGAATGCCAATGTGCTGTCCCAGCCCCCAGAGGATGCGGGCAGCCGTGTTCTCGTCGCGATCGATGACCGGTACGCCCCGAAGCAGCGAAATGCCGGTACCGTAGAGCGCCTGCGTGCGCGCCTCGGCGAGCTTCGGGCCAAGTGACGGCAGCGGAAACTCATCGGCGGTAATGTCGAGCACCGGGCGGTCGGCGGTTGCCCTGGCTGCGGTCTCGAGTTCGTCAGCTTCGGTCTGTGTGAGGACGTAGTGCCAGTCGTCACGGTTCTTGAGATCCGGACCGGTCCAGCACGATGGACCGGTGATTCGGGCGTTCAGCAGATGTTTGTCGGTAGAAACGTTCATCCGGCGAGCATAGGCGAGACTTCCACTGTCAGGCAACGGGGCCGGTCGGCAGGGTGTTCTCGGGGCGCAAGCGTAACGGGTTCGATGACGGCCCGGGATGCCGGCGCCCGGGTCACATTCGATGCGCCAGCGCCCACTTTGCAACGTTCCGGCGCGTCGTCGTGCCATGCGCGAGTCGGCTGAGGGAGAGCGCATGATTTTGAGGTTTCTTTAAAAAGCGACTGAAATGGGCGGCGGCGGCCGTGAACCTCGCGGCCGCCGATTGACTCGCGTCGCAACCTTGAACAGGGTGTCGGGAAACACCCGGTCTTTGCTGCCCCCGGGCTGATGAGGAATCCCAGTGGAATTCGATTACGTCATTATCGGCGCTGGCTCTGCCGGCTGTGTTCTGGCAAACCGTCTCAGTGCCGATCCGAGCACGCGCGTGCTGCTGCTCGAAGCCGGCGCGAGCGATCGCAGCGTTTGGATCGATGTACCGGTCGGCTTCCAGAAGCTTCTGAACCATCCGCGCTTCAACTGGCGCTTCGAAACCGAGCCTGAAGACGGTGTGGCGGGGCGCCGGATCGATATCCCACGCGGTCGGGGACTGGGTGGCTCCAGCGCGATCAACGGCATGCTCTACGTGCGCGGGCAGCCGCTCGACTACGACACCTGGGCCCAACTCGGCAACCGGGGTTGGAGTTTCGACGATGTGCTGCCGTTCTTTCGGAAAGCAGAGAACTTTGCCCGGGGCGGCGATCGACTGCGTGGCGAGGACGGGCCGCTGCAGGTAGTGGATATGTACGAGCACCATCCGCTAACCGATGCATTTGTCGAGGCTGGCGAAGAGTGCGGATATCCGCGCAATCCCGACTACAACGGCTCTTACCAGGATGGTTTCGGCTACTACCAGGTCACTCAGAAGGATGGACGTCGCTGCAGTGCCGCGCACGCATACCTTCATCCAATTCGTTACCGGCGCAACCTGACCGTGCTGACCGGGGCGCATGTCACGTCCGTCGAATTTGATGGAAAGCGTGCCACCGGTGTTCGCTTCGAGCGGCGTGGAGAACGGCACCTGGCCTCTGCCGCCGCCGAGGTTGTGCTGAGTGCCGGTGCCGTCCAGTCACCGCAGCTGCTCGAGCTGTCGGGCGTAGGCCAGGCGCGGCTGCTGACTAATTTCGGTTTGAAGGTCAACCACGAACTGCGCGGAGTCGGCGAAAACTACCGCGATCATTACGCTGCCCGCATTAACTGGCGGGTAAAGAACGCCACCACGCTAAATCAGTTGACCCGAGGCTGGTCGATGGCACGTGAGATGGCGCGCTATGTGTTTACGCGCCGCGGCGTGTTGACCTTGACCGCCGGCATCGGACACGGCTTCGTCCGTACCCGCCCGGAACTGGCGTCGCCTGACTGTCAGTTCTTCTTTGCGCATGCGAGCTTCAGCAGCGCCAAGACGCGCGCGCTCGACCGTGAGCCCGGCATGACCATCGGTGTATATCAGTGTCGACCGGAGAGTCGCGGCTCCATACATATCGGAAGCGCGGAGCCAACCGCCAAGCCGATGATCCGACCAAACTTCCTGAGTGCCGATCTCGACTGTCGGACGCTGGTAGCGGGCATGCGCATCGCGCGTCAGGTCGGTGAGGCCGATGCGCTCGCGCCGTACCGCGAGTTCGAGATGAATCCGGGCAAAGAGCTCGAAGACGACGACGCGCTGCTGGACTACGCCCGACGCACGGGCGCCACGACGTACCACGTGATGGGCACTTGCAAGATGGGGCCTGAGACCGACCCCGAGGCGGTAGTCGACGATCGCCTGCGCGTGCATGGACTGGAAGCTCTGCGGGTTGTCGATGCATCCGTCATGCCGACGATGCCATCCGGGAATATCAATGCGCCCGTGATCATGGTGGCCGAGAAGGGCGCCGCCATGATGCTGGAAGACGCGCGCAGGAGCGCCGCGGCGTAGATGACTTGTCCGGGGGCGACTGAGACCCGCCGGGCATCCGTCGGGGCGCATGCTGCGCGCGCGGCCTGTTCGTGGCGTGCGCGAAACCCCACCGGTAGTTGGATGCACGCAGACGTTCGCCGGGTGCGCGTGAAATGCTCGATCAACTCGCAAGTCATCTGACCCTCTGGACACCGGCTACGGCGCTGGCCGTGGCGGGCGCGGCGCTGCTGGCCGGTTTCATACGCGGTTTTCTGGGGTTTGGTGGCGCCATGATCATCATCATGGTGCTGAACGTCACGCTGGGTCCCCTGATGGCCGTCGCGGTGGCCTGCCTGTCCGGCCTACCAGCGACGGTACAGTTGCTGCCGACCGCGGTTCGACATTCGGAGCGCGGTTTCGTCGTGCCGTTCGCGACAGCGAGCATTCTGGCCGCGCCATTGGGAACCTGGCTGCTCGTGAGTGTGGATCCGGCGGTCATGAAGGTTGCGATCGCGGCGACCGTACTGGTAATGCTGGCCCTGCTGCTACGCGGCATGCGCATCGCGGTGGCGCTCGGGCCGCGCGCGTTGTTTGGTGCCGGTTTTGCCACGGGGCTCGTGCAAGGCCTCACCGGCATGGGAGGTCCGCCTGCGGTCACGATCGCCCTGGCGCGCGACGGTACGCCCGAGCGCCAGCGAGCGAACGTCATCGGGGCCGTTACGGCGCTGGCGCTTTGCGCCATCGTGCCGCTCGCCTGGCATGGACTGTTCACGCTCGACGCCGTGATCGCAGCCATCGCCGTCGTGCCCCTCTATTCGGGCGCCACCTGGTGGGGGGCCCGGTATTTTTCGGCCGGTGGTTCCGCCCACTATCGGCGTGCTGCGCTGCTCGCCCTCGGCGTAGTGGGTCTCGTAACTTTCTCGATGGCCCTGCGTGACGTTTACGGGTTCTGACAGGCCGGCCGGGCTGTTGCGGCGCGAGTGCTTTCGGACCTCGGTTAGACTGTTGGGGAAATGATTGGATCTGAGGCAGCCGATAGTGAGTGAGAACGTGTCTGGACCCAGGGGCCCACTGCAAGGCGTGAGAGTGCTGGACTTGACGCGCATTCTGGCCGGTCCCACCTGCACGCAGCTGTTGGGCGATTTTGGTGCGGATGTGATCAAGATCGAGCGTCCCGGCGGCGGCGACGACACACGCGCATGGGGCCCTCCATTCGTCACGGCGGCGAACGGAGAGGACACGACGGAGAGCGCCTACTACCTGGCGTCCAATCGCAACAAGCGTTCAGTGACGGCTGACATCGCGACTCCGGAAGGGCAGTCCCTGATCCGAAAGTTGTTGGTGCACTGCGACATCATCGTGGAGAACTTCAAAGTCGGCGGGCTCGCGAAGTACGGGCTCTCTTATGCTGACCTCAAGGATGAGTTTCCGGGCGTTGTGTATTGCTCGGTGACCGGCTTTGGCCAGACCGGGCCAAACGCGCATCGGGCCGGATACGATCTGCTCGCTCAGGGCGCGGGCGGTATCATGAGTCTGACCGGTGATGCCGAAGGTGCCCCGATGAAAGTAGGCGTGGGCATCGCCGACGTGATGTGCGGCATGTACGCGGCCAGCGCGATCCTCGCGGCGCTTCACCACCGCAACGCGACCGGCGAAGGGCAACACATCGATGTGGCGTTACTCGATACCCAGATGGCATGGCTCGTCAATGAAGGCACCAACTACCTGACGAGCGGCAAGGCGCCGCTTCGCCGGGGCAACGAACATCCGAACATCGTGCCGTACGGCGTGTTTGCGGTCGCGGACGGCCATGCCATCATCGCGGTCGGCAATGATGCGCAGTTCGCGCGGTTCTGCCGCATCATCGGACACCCGGACCTGGCTGAGGACGAGCGCTTTGCCCGCAATCAGGGACGTCTCGAGAATCGCCATGATCTGTTGGCCGCGTTGAACCCGATCCTTTCCGGCATCGAGCGCGATGTACTACTGGCCGGGATGGAGTCTGAGGGTGTACCCGGTGGCCCGATCCACACAGTCCCCGAAGCATTTACCTCACCGCAGTCGGAGGCCCGTGAAATGGTCGTCAATCTTCCGCATCCGCTGGCCGGCCCGAGCGGTGTCAGGCTGATCGGTAATCCGGTTAAATTTTCAGGCACGCCAGTGACCTATCGCCGCGCGCCGCCAACCTGCGGTGCGGACACGGATGACGTATTGCAAGAATTCGGACTCTAAGCCCATGCATTTGAATCTGTTTATCCAAAGTCGCGGCCATCACGAGGCATCCTGGCGGCATCCGGGGGCTTCGATGTTGCCGCTGACGGATATCGACTTCTACGTGGAGGCGGCGAAGCGGGCCGAAGCGGCGTGCTTCGACTCAATTTTCCTTGCCGACTCGCTGGCGGTGGGAGAGGACGCTGGTCACGCCGCACGAACATGGCTTGAACCGGTGACCACGCTGGGAGCGCTCGCGATGGCGACGCGTCACATCGGACTCATCGCGACGGCCTCGACGACCTATACCGAGCCTTACAATCTGGCGCGCCAGTTCGCGTCACTGGACCACATCAGCAGTGGCCGGATCGGTTGGAACATCGTCACGTCCTGGTCGGTGCCGGCCGCGGCCAACTACGGCGATGCGGCGCAGGTCGAGCATAGTGAGCGGTACGCCCGTGCCGATGAGTTCGTCGAGCTGACGAAGGCGCTATGGGACAGTTGGGACGACGATGCCGTGCATGACGATCGGGCGTCGGGCCTCTACGCCGACGTCAGCAAGATTCGCCCGGTCAACCACACGGGCGAGCACTATCGCGTCGCCGGTCCTTTGAACTTGCCGCGCTGCCCGCAGGGACGGCCAGTCCTGGTGCAGGCCGGCGCCTCCGATACCGGTCGCGACTTTGCCGCGCGGCATGCCGAAGCGGTGTTCACTGCGCACCTGCAGGTCGAAACCGCGCGCGAGTACTACGGCGATCTCAAACGCCGTGTCGCTGCCGCTGGCCGCGATCCCGATAAAGTCATCGTGCTGCCGGGTTTCAGCCCGGTCATCGCCGACACTGAAGATAACGCCCGGCGCTACGCGGATGAACTCAACGCGCTCGCGGATGTGGAGGTCGGGCGCCGGCGCCTGTCCGGGCGTTTTGGCGGATACGATTTTTCGCACTTGCCGCTCGATGTACCGCTGTCGATGGATGACTTTCCGGATACCTCAACCGTGCAGGCAGCGCGTAGCCGCACCGAGATCATAGTTGGCATCGTGCGCAAAGAGCGGTTGACGCTGCGCCAGCTGCTGGCCCGTCTCGCTGGTGCCCGTGGCCATTTCACCTGTGCCGGCACGCCGGAGCAGATCGTCGGTGAAATGTTGGACTGGTGTGGTAGCGGTGCGGCGGACGGATTCAATTTGATGCCGCCGGTGCTGCCAGACATGCTGGATGCATTCGCCGACGAAGTAATCCCGCTGCTCAGGCGCAAAGGTGTATTCCGCGAGCGTTACGAAACACAGTCACTGCGCGGACACCTCGGGCTTGCGCGACCCGGCGACTGAGCGTCGGGTACCGCGGAGCGGTGATACGGTCAGTCGGCAGGCTCGCGAATGCCCGTTTGCGCGTGCAGCGTGGCGACGTAGACGGCGAGCACCCACCAGAAAAACGTAGCTATAAAGAATCCGTAAAACGCCTTGTTGATGTTGAGCGGCCATAGCAACAGCAAAGCCGCCAGCAGCCACGGGCCCGCGTGGTGTCGGTTAGCCGACGGCGCGCGAAAGTAGCTGGCGATCGCGATTGCGATGACCAACACGTAGCCCAACAGGCCCAGCGTGCCGGTTTCGGCGGCGACCTCGAGCACTAGCTGATGCGGGTGAGCAGGACTGACCGGTTGGTCCTGACCTCGCCAGTAGTCGTCGGCTACGGCGTAGTCTGGGTAGACCCCCCGAAAGCCGCGCACCCCAACGCCGTTCAGCCAGTTGGCCTGATACATATTGAATGCCGCGCGCCAGATGTCCGGGCGCTGCCCGAGCTGTATCTCGAGCTGCTCGTGCTCGACCAGCGCCGCCGCTACGGTATCGAACAGCCGCACCTTGAAACTCAGGTGCTGGATAGCCACGACGCTGAAGACAAGTGTGATGCCCGCGACCCAGGCGAGCGTCTTGCCGCGAATACGCCAGCGCCGCTCGGCGACGCGCAGCGCGATGAAGCCGAACAGGGCCAGTGCGAATACGACCCAGGAGTTGCGGTGCAAAGTGAGCGCGACGACTACGGCGAGTGGCACCACCGCGAGCCACCACGCCGGGTGGGATTTCGAACGCGCCTCGATCTCCGCCAGAATCACCGGCGTCAACACGGCCAGTACAACGCCGAGCTGGAGCTTCGGATAAAACATCCCGGTAAGTTGTGGACCGACGGCAGGATTACCGATGATGTTGTGTCCGGTCAGGCCTTGCCATCCAGCGTCGACAACGTAGAACGTACACACCAGCGCGACGGCCTGACGCAGCCTGACAGATGCGCTCAGTCGATCGAGCGCAAGGCAAAGAAACAGTGCCATCGGCAGAAACCGGATGTAGAGCGCGCCCGAGGTCCCGGCGCGGTAGCTGTCGGCCGCATCGAACCAGGAGATGGCGATGGGTACCCAGAGGCACGCGAACAGGACCGTCGCCTGGCGAGCTGATGCGCTGCTGAAGCGGATGTTGAAGGTCCGCGCCATCGCGATGATGCCGAGGCATCCGAGTAACAATGCGTAGCCGTTATAGACGAGCGGTGGCATCGGCAGGATGACGAGGAAAGCGATAGCGAGCCACACGCGCCAGTCGAGCCGCGTCGCGCCGTCACGCGCCCGTTCCGATCCTGCGGGCTCCGATGGTATGCGATCCGGTGCGGTCACTGGTACGGGCGACCGGGCGGCGGCGCCGGTGGACGGGCGCTCACGATGGTACCTGCGCCGAGGACGATGCCTGACGCAAGGGCTCACCGACCTGGGCGAGCGATGTGCGGTTCAGGACGGCCTCGTAGAGGTCTTCGTAGGCGGCGACACACCGGCGCACGGTGAAGTGCTCTTCGACCCTTGCGCGGGCCGCAGCACCGAAGCGCGCGCGCAGCTCCGGCGCACTGGCAAGCCGTGCCAGCGCGGCGCCGAGAGCTGACGGGTCGCGAGGTGGCACGATGAGACCACACGCGCCGTCGATAACGGCTTCCGCGTTGCCGCCAACGTCGGTTGCCACCGCCGGCAACCCGGCTGACATCATCTCGAGGAGTGCATTGGAAAAGCCCTCTTCGTGCGAGGCCAGGACGCCGATGTCGGCGGCCACGAGCAGCGCCGGCGCATCGTCTCGCTCGCCGAGAAACTGCACGTTGGCGGCGATACCCACGCGCCGTGCCCGGTCGGCCAGTTCACCTTCGATGCCATCGTCGCGTCCGACGATAAGCAGGCGCCAGTCGGGTGGTAGCCGGTCGGTCACCCGGCCGCACGCGTCGATGAGGTCTCGATGTCCCTTATACGCGATGAGGTTGGCCACCATCACGATGACCAGCTGGTGCGCGGATATCCCGAGCGCAGCGCGGGTGACGGCGCGGTCCGGTGCGATGACCATCGGTTCTACGCCGTTATAGATGAGTGCGGCGCGCCCGGGCGGAACCTTCTCATCATGCAGTAAGTCGTCCATCACGCGTTGTGAATTCCCGACGATCGCGCTCGCCAGCCGGTGCCAACGGCGCTCGAACCACCCTGCCAGCCGCTTGTTTTGCTGATAGTGGTTGCGGCTGCGCCGGCTCATGAGCCGTCTGCGGACCAGGGCCATGCACGCAGCCGGCATGCCGAGCAGATAGCTCGCGGGCAGGAACATGTGGACCGCCCCCGGTCTTTTGACGAGCAGGTACGCCCAGAGTTGGAATGTGACGAGCATCAGACGTGCGATCTTCAAGAGAGCGTGCCAGTCGCGGCCGCCGCTTATCCAGGGCGCACGCACGGGCACCCCCGCTGCCTCCAAGCGGTTCGCGAGAACGCCACGGCGCTGGAGTGCAAACACCTCGGGCCGGAATCGTGCGCGGTCGAGCGCCGGCAACACCTGGAGCAGGTGTCGTTCGGTGCCCCCGTTGTCCAGTGAGCCGACGACC
This sequence comes from Pseudomonadota bacterium, assembly GCA_039030335.1. Lineage (GTDB taxonomy): Bacteria > Pseudomonadota > Gammaproteobacteria > HK1 > HK1 > JBCCEJ01. The sequence continues at coordinate 71,547 of JBCCEJ010000017.1, forward strand.
ACGACGATGCGTGCAGGCGTTGGTGCGCCTGGACGGCCAGCCTTGGAAGATGCATCTAGGGGTGACAGCACAGCACCGGAACAGCCTGAGTTACAGCCACGCAGAACCTCGCGCGCCGCGATTGTAGACGGAATCGATGCCGGGCGGGCGGCGGTGCACGGATTTGCACCGGTCACGACGATGCGCGGCCGGGACGTTCACGGGTACATTGCCTGCAAAAAGCCTGGACCGGTGACCGACGTGGCAACGATTCGGTTCTGCGGGCCTTGCCGCGCTCCGTCAACAAGCAATTGCACGAGCGCTGTTGCACCGGAATTGGGGCGATTAATTCGCTTTAGGCCCGATTAATTCGGTTTATACACGCCCAACTTTCTTGAATTGTATTGTTTCGGGGAGTCCCCCAGACTGACCTTGGGTAACCAAAACCTGGGGAGAGCAAACCATATGGGCAACCCATTTGCTGAACTTTCCACAATGATCTCGCCGGCCATCATGCAGGCATACGTCGTGCTGATGGTGATTCTCGTGGCGGCTGGGACGTTGTTGGATGTCTTACACAAGAAGAGCGCTAAGTACTTTTTTGAAAATGCGCAGAAAGCTGAGCAGAACCGCGAGCGAGAACTGAGCAGTGGGGAGAAGACCAACATCGTGCTGCGCACGGTGGCAGAGGATGTCCTGACTTCGGCGGAGTTCTGTAATCCGCACCGACGTGCAGCACACCTCATGACGATGTACGGGTTCGTCGCGTTTGTCGCGTCTTCGGCGCTGATGATCTTCGTCTATCCCACGTCCGCAGCACCGGCGCCAGAAGTCCTGATAGCGCTTTGGTATCTGGGCGCACTCGGAGTCTGTCTTGGCGGGTACTGGTTCTGGTTTTTCATCCGCGTCGATGTCGCGGCGGAAGGCCATCCCTGGTACCGCATTGTCAAGGCAGATCTCTTCGTTCTCTCGTTGCTGGCCACGTGCACGTTCGGCCTGCTTTGGGCAATCGCTCAGAGCGCGAACGCGGGCTGGCTGACCATGCTTTTGTTGGTGGCGTTTGTCGTCTCGACCCTGGTGCTGTTCGGCGGTGTCCTCTGGTCGAAATTCGCGCATATGTTCTTCAAACCGGCCGCGGCCATCCAGAAGCACATAGCCGAGGCAGACGGCTCGCGGGACAACCTGCCGCCGCCAGCTGACCGCCCTGCAACGATGGGATTGGGTATCAAGCGCGAGTTGCCCCGTCACTACTGACAGGCTGCCGGCGTCGGTCGCCGGTCGTTCTTGCAAGCCCGTTCCTACAGAGAATTCCTTGGGAGAGATCCATGCCTACTTTCGTATACATGACCCGTTGTGATGGCTGTGGTCACTGCGTCGATATCTGTCCGTCCGACATCATGCATATCGACAAGACTTATCGCCGTGCCGTGAACATCGAGCCCAACATGTGCTGGGAATGCTACAGCTGTGTGAAGGCCTGTCCTCAAAACGCGATCGATGATCGCGGCTATGCGGATTTCGCGCCGCTCGGACACAGTGTCCGTGTTCGCCGTGAAGAAGAAAAAGGCACCATTTCCTGGCGTATCAAGTTCCGTAACGGCACGCAGAAAGACTTCGTTTCGCCGATCACCACGAAGCCTTGGGGTTCTGCGATTCCGACAGTGGCGGATCTGCCGCCGCCAACCGCGGAAGACGTCGAGTCGCAGCACCTGCTGTACGAGCCGGAAGCACTGAACGTCGAAGATGGGCTGCCCGAGCGCGACCCGAGCACCTTCAAGCAGGGGGTGTACTACTGATGGCCCGTATCAAAACCGTTTTCGAAGACTGCGACATTCTCGTCGTCGGCGGCGGTATGGGCGGCACCGGTGCCGCCTACGAAGCGCGTCACTGGGGTCGGGATCTAAAGATCGTCGTGGCCGAGAAAGCCAACATCGACAGGAGCGGCGCAGTCGCCCAGGGGCTTTACGCCATCAACTGCTACATGGGTATGCAGTGGGACGAGAACACCCCGGAAGATCACGTTCGCTACGCGCGCAACGACCTGATGGGCATGGTACGCGAAGATCTCGCGTACGACATGGCGCGGCACGTCGATTCCACCGTCCACAAATTCGACGAGTGGGGTCTGCCGATGATGCGTGACCCCGACACGGACCGGTATCTGCGTGAAGGAAAGTGGCAGATCATGATCCATGGCGAGAGCTATAAGCCGATCGTGGCCGAAGCCGCCAAGAAGTCGGCTGACAAGATCTACAACCGCATCATGGTCACACATCTGCTGATGGATGAGACCAAGGCGAACCGCGTGGCTGGCGCGGTCGGCTTCAATGTCCGCACGGGCAACTTCCACATCTTCCGCGCGAAGGCCGTGATCGTCGGGGCGGGCGGTGCTTCGCACATCTTCAAGCCGCGGTCGGTCGGCGAGGGCATGGGACGCACCTGGTACGCGCCGTGGAGTTCGGCATCGGCTTATGCGCTGCCGATTCAGGCCGGGGCGAAGATGACGCAGATGGAAAACCGCATCGTGCTGTGCCGTTTCAAAGATGGTTATGGACCGGTTGGCGCGTACTTCCTGCACCTCAAGACCTATACGCAGAACGCGTACGGCGATAACTACGAAACCACGTGGTACGACCAGACCAAACAGCTGGTCGGTGACTACATCGATCATCATCCAACGCCGACCTGTCTGCGCAATCATGCTTTCGTCGAAGAGATGAAAGCGGGTCGTGGTCCGATCCACATGGTGACTACGGAAGCTTTTCAGGACCCGCACAAAGAAACGGTGGGCTGGGAGAACTTCCTCGGGATGACGGTTGGTCAGGCGGTGGTCTGGGCGTCTCAGGATATCGACCCGAAGTACACGAACCCGGAACTCACCACCTCCGAGCCCTACGTCATGGGTTCACACGCCACCTGCTCCGGCGCCTGGGCCAGTGGGCCTGAAGACGTATCCCCACCAGAGTATCAGTGGGGATACAACCGCATGATGACTGTCGAAGGCCTGTTCGGGGCCGGGGACGCGCTCGGCGGAACGGCGCATGCGTTTTCCTCTGGTTCGTTCACCGAAGGACGGCTGGCGGCGAAGGCGGCCTGCCAGTACGTGCGGGACCACAAGAACGAGAATTTCCGCGTGTCGGCGAAGCAGTATGAAGATCTGCGTAAGTCGGTGTACAAGCCGATGGAGCACTATGAAGTGCATCGCAATGAAATCGTTGCCGGCACGGTTTCGCCGAACTACATTCTGCCGATTCATGGTTTGCAGCGGCTTGAGAAGATCATGGACGAGTATGCTGGCGGGATCAGCAACAACTACATGACCAATGAGCCGTTGCTGCTACGCGGGCTGCATCTGCTCGGTACACTCCATGAAGATCTTGAGAAGATCGGGGCGGAAGACCTGCACCAGCTCCAGCGTGCGTGGGAATTGAAGCACCGCGCGATCGCTTCCGAATGTGTTGTGCAGCACACGCTGTTCCGGCAGGAGACGCGCTGGCCCGGTTATTACTATCGGGGTGATCACATGTCACTCGATGATGACAACTGGCATTGCCTGACGGTTTCGCGCCGCGACCCCGAATCCGGGGAATGGACGTTGGAGAAGGCGCCGCTCTACCACATCGTCGACTGACCGTGGCCGCGGCGCGCAGTTGGGATGAAGGCGACGTCCGCGGCATCGAGTTGCGGGCAGTCAACGCGCAATTTTGCGTGGAGACGTCCCCTCGCGAGTTGCTGCTCGACGGCGGTGTTAAACAAAAATTTTCCC
>JBCCEJ010000018.1:0-74134 GCA_039030335.1 Pseudomonadota bacterium
GACACGCAGGCGATGCTCGATGTCTCGGTCTCTATCAAGACGATCTCTCAGGTCCGGCGCGACCGGGTTGGGGACTCGGTCTGGGCTCCCGGCTCCGGGTCCGGCTTTCTGGTTTCGGCTGCGCGCTGCGAGGTCTGGACCAACTTTCACGTCGTCCGCGACGCAGCTCTGATCGAGGTCCGCCCGCGCGGCTGGGAAGCGTCCGCTGGCATCCCCGCCACGTTCGTTCACGGGTCGCCCCGATCCGACGTAGCCGTGTTGCGGATGGAGCGGTGCGAGGGCATTGCCGAAGCGAGGTTCGGCGACGCCGGGCAACTCAGGCCTGGCGACGAGACCTACGCGGTCGGTAATCCGCTTGGACAAAACCCCGATACGATCACGCGCGGCATCATCTCTCACACCGAACGCTATTCTGCGAGCGGTACAACGCCGTATCTCCAGACCGACGCAGCCATCAACCCGGGCAGCTCGGGCGGGGCCCTGTTCGATCGGGGCGGCTCGGTCATCGGCATCAACACGGCGATCGCTGCGACGCGGGGCGGCGGGAATGTCGGTATCGGCTACGCCATTCCCATCAACGTGGCCTTCGACGTGGTATCCGAGCTGGCGAACGGTGTGCGCAGCTTCGGCTATGCCGGGTTTGAAGACAGCCTGACCTGGCTTGCACCTGACGAGGCGGAGCTTTTTGAGGTGCCCCGCGGGCTCGCGGGTCTCGTCGTTGCGGAACCGCCAACGGCACGCCCCGCACTCGGCGTTTTGAAAGCTCGCGACGTGATCTACCGAATCGCTGGACGCGCGGTAGCCAGCGCCGACGAAGTGCGACGCCAGATCGGTGCGATGGACGCTGGTGCGACCGTAGCGCTCGACATCGTGCGCGAAGGTCAGCGCCTCACGCTGGCGTTGCAACTCACCGAGGGCGGCGAACGGCAGCGCGAACCGCAGGCCGAGTACTTCGATGGGCTGCTCGGCATGAACGTCGAAATGTGGTCTCAACACGATGACGAACGTGGTCAGTTCGACCGACCGGTGATTACGCGTGTGCACAGTCTTGGACCGGCCCACCGTGCCCAGATCGCCAGCTCACAGAAGAACGTCACGAACTACGGGCCGTACGTGCTCGCTTACCTGATGGATGTGAAGACGATCACGGGCGTGGTGCGAGGGGGCGTGTACACGCCGGTTGCCAACCTCACGCAGCTCAACGCGGTGGTGGAGTCGGCCTACCGAGACAGCTCGCCGCTGCTGCTCGAAGTGGAGACCTGGCGCCGCCATGACCCGCGCGACCCGGGGACGGCGCTCGGCCGCGTGAGGCGGTCGTTCTTCCGAATTCAACCAGCGCTGTCGCTGGCGGACCAGCCGCTATGGCGTCCGGATCACGACACTTTGGCCGAGGACGCGCCCGGCGAAAGTCATGAGATCGTGGCCGCCCGGTGGGTGCCGCGCAAGATGGTTCGCGTCGGAGGACCCTCGGCCTGAGCGCACGCGGCGTGGGTCGCGGGCAACCTCATCGCGGGCAGCTGTGCGTCATGGCTGCCGGCCGAAATGCGACTGGCTTCGCAGTAGTTGTGGCGATCGGGCGGTCTAATGCGCACGACCTGCAGCCGGAGAGGTTCGTCCATGCCGGGACCTTTGTCGATGACAGCACGTCTGTCGAGAGGCTTGCGAAGGGGTTTCTTGCCCTTTGGTGCATTCGCGATGGCCCTGCTGCTGGCACCGGCCGTGCACTCAGCGAGCGAGTCGGGCGCCGCACCCGCCCAAGCTGAAGCCGCGCCGGCCGTCACAGAGAGCGAGTCGAACGACGCCACCGCATCCGCAGCGTCGCCTGCGTCCCAGCCGGTCGCCAAAGCGGACGAACCGACGCCCGGTGCCGAGCCGCTGACTGCGATCTCGCTGGAAGAACTCGAAGCGAGGCTGGTCGACACCGATGCTATCGGGTTCTTTACCAAGCTGGAGCTCAAATCCCAGCTCGATGACCTGACTGAACGCTTCCGGGAATTTCACGATGCCGCCGACTCGGACGAACTGCCGCAGCTGCGCGAGGAATTCAACGGTTTGCTGTTGAAGTTGTTGACGCTGTTACAGGACGAAGATCCGGATTTGCACAGGGACCTCGCGCGCGCCAGACCGCAGATCTGGCGGACCTTCTCCGACCCGGTACTGTTCGCGAAGCTGTAGGCTGGGCGCGTGCAAGGTTTCCGGCTTGGGCACGCGGCCAGCGTGCGTCGGACCAGGCGCGTGGGCAGTTGTAAATGCGCAAGAATTGAACAGTCGGAGGACCGATATGAAAACTTTATTGACGATGGTGATCGCAGCGGTCTGTCTCGGGCCCGCGGCCACGATGGCGAGCGATCGCACCAACAAGGACCTGCAGGCCGTGATCGCGCTGCAAGGTAAGCCCTGCGGCAAGGTTACCGGGTCAAAGCGACTGGCGGAGAACGACTACATCGCCAACTGCAGCGACGGCAACAGCTACCGCGTTACCGCGAACGCCAACGGCCGCGTGTCCGTAACGCCCCAGTAGGGTAGAGACGGTTCAGTTGTCGTTATCCTGGTGCGCGCAGCTCGGCGCGCTTGCGATCGACCACTTCGTGCGCCGCCTCCGTGGAGAAACCCGCCTCGGCCAGAATCTCGGCAGTCATTTCCAGACCGGCCTCAGTGACCTCGGGAATCACGCCGGACGCGCCCCTTGCGCGCAACCGTTCGGCGTGCAGATCGTCGCGGGCCCTGGCGACGATCGGTACGGTTGCGCTGACTTCGCGCACGGCCGTAACGACCCGCTCCGCCGCTTCCGCATCATCTGTACTGATGACGACGGCGAGGGCGTCGCCGACATCCAGGTGGGCGAGCATGTCGCGACGGCTGGCGTCGCCCGTCACCAGTCTCGCGGCCTCGGGAACGGTCACTGACAGTTTGGCCGGGTCCTGCTCGACGGCGAGGACCGTGAGGTTCTGCTGGCTCAGCATCCCGGTGACCAACTGGCCTGTGCGTCCAAAGCCCACGACGATCACGTGACCACTCAGCTCCCCGGCCGTGCCCGGCATGGCGACGGCGGAGCCGGCGTCTGACCCGATGTCTCTGGTGATGCGCCGCGCCGCACTGGCGACGGGCGGTGTGAGCATCATCGTAGCGGTCACGACGATCAGCATGAACTGCACCGTCTCACCAGGCAGCAGCGCGGAGCCGGCGGCCACACCGATGATCACGAAAGCGAACTCACCGCCCTGGCTGAGAAGCAGCGCTGATTCGACAGCGGCTGCTGGAGGCACTCCGAACGCGCGGGCAGCACACCAGGCGAGCGCCGCTTTGATGGTCATCAGTCCAACGACCGAAAGCCCGATCCAAAACGGGTTACGGGCGATCTCGCCCAGATCCACGCCCATCCCGATCGACAGGAAGAACAGCCCGAGCAGCAGGCCCTTGACCGGCGCGATCGTGACTTCAATGTCGTAGCGATAGCTGGTTTCGGCGAGCAACAAACCCACCAGGAAAGCACCTAGCGCGGCCGACAGGCCGGCCGCGTGCGTCAGGGCAGCGGTCACGGTGATCACGAGCAGCATGCCGGCCATGAACGCGTCGGCGCTGCCAGCCCCGCGGATGAAGGTCAGAAACGGCTGCACCAGGACCCGCCCGAAACCCAGGATGATGCCGACGGCGATGGCAGCCTGAAACGTGGAGATGCCGAGCGTCAACAGAATCGAGTCCGGGCCGCCAGGGGCCAGTGCCCCCGTGATGAAGAGGACCGGAACGATCGCGAGATCCTGTGCGAGCAATACGGCGAACGTAGCCCGCCCGGCCGTGGAACCGAGCCGCCCGGATTCCGCCAGCAGTTGCACAACGATGGCCGTAGACGACAACGCGAGCGCCAACCCGATGACGATCGCGGCGGGCAGCGGGTTGCCGAATATTCCGGCGATGGCCGCAATCACTGCGCCGGTCGACAAGATCTGCACCCCGCCAAAGCCGAGCACGAGTCGCCCGAGCTTGCGCAGTCTGGCCCACGACAGCTCCAGGCCAACGTGGAACAGCAGGAACACCACCCCCAGCTCCGCGAATGCGCGAACGCCGTCGACGTCGCCGATGGTGATGTGTCGAAGCCACGGCAGCGTGTCGACGAACCGCGCAAATCCATACGGTCCAACGGCCAGACCAGCCAGCAGAAACGCCAGCACCGGGCTGACGCGCAGCCGGTGCACCAGTGGGATGATGAGTCCGGCGATAGTCAGAAAGACGACCGCTTCCCGGAAGTGGTTGAACTCCAACTGTCACTCCTGCGCGCGGTTGTGGGGAGGCGTCTGACCAGGCCTCAGGCACGTTCCAGTTGCCCCGGTTGGAGCGTGCCGGCCGCGCGCACGGCATCGAGCGGCCCAACTGCTCCAACCTTAGCTCGCCTGCCGCGCAGCGCCAAACCAGCGGCGCCGGAATGCGGGCGAACCCTGGTGCAACGTCCGGCCGCGAGGGCAGATACCTGCCGTTCCGGATCCGCACGCGCTTCAGCTCAAGAGGAAAACTCCGCATACTTGCGCCTTTTGTACGCGACCCGACGTCTACCCATGAGTGACACCATCAATTGGCATCAGGACATCTTCGATGTGCTGCTCGAACAGAATTTCACGCTGATCGCCCATGTGCCCGATGCGGGGCACACGCCGCTCATAAAAATGTGCGAGGCGAACAACGGTATGGAAGTCGTGACGCTGACCACCGAGGAAGAAGGTGTTGGACTCGTGAGCGGCGCGTGGGCCGGGGGCCGTAAGGGCGTGCTGCTGATGCAATCGAGCGGGGTGGGCAACTGCGCGAACGCGCTGGCGCTGCCAGCCATTTGCCGGATCCCGTTTCTGACGATCGTCTCGATGCGCGGCGAGTGGGGTGAGTTCATCCCGTGGCAGATGCCGATGGGCCAAGGTACGCCTGGCGTGCTCGAAGCTATGGGCGTGCAGCTGTTCCGTGCTGACGAGAAGGTCGAAGTGGGCGCGACCGTCGCCGCGGCTGCGCACCTCGCACACAACACGCGCGCATCGGCGGCCGTTCTGTTGTCGCAGAAAATGATCGGCGCAAAGCAGTTTTCGGAGGGTTGAACATGTTGAACCGCAGACCTCTGGTTGAATTCCTGCTCGCCGAGCGGCCCGACGACCTGCTGGTCGTATCCGGTCTCGGGTCATCGACCTGGGATGTAACTGCCGCCGGAGACGATCCGCGCAACTTCTGTTTTATCGGCGCGATGGGTCAGGCGGGACCGTTTGCGCTCGGCCTTGCGATGGCGCAACCAGACAAACGTGTGCTGCTCATCACCGGCGACGGTGAACTGCTGATGGGGCTCGGCGTGTTGGCGACCATCGCGAACGAAGATCCGATGAACCTCGCGATCGCCGTTATGGATAACGGTGCCTACGTTGAAACGGGCGGGCAGGCGACGGCGACCGCCGGGCGCACCGATCTGGAAATGGTTGCGAAGGGTGCTGGCATCAGCGCCACGCGCACCGTTCGAGACGAATCAGAGCTGCCAGCGTTGCGCGACTGGTTCTACACAGCCTCCGGCCCGGTCCTTGCGAATATCAAGATCGTGCCCGAGGCACTGCCGCTCGTATTCCCCCATTCGTTTGATGGTGTCACGGCTATGAACCGGTTTCGCGATGCGGCGACGACCGAGGTCGCCGCCGGGTAGCATCCGGCGCGCCCGGCTTGGCGCTCAGTCGCGGTTCGGCCGCTCGACTCGCCCGGCCATCGCCATTGCGGCTTCGCGTTGCGTCTCACGAAACTCATCGAGTTGACGCGCGAGTCCGGCATCCGCCACGGCCAGGATCTGCAGGGCGAGCAGGCCGGCGTTTCGCGCGTTGTCTATGGCCACGGTGGCGACGGGAACGCCGCGCGGCATCTGTACGATCGAAAGCAGCGAGTCGAGCCCCGACAGGCGCGTATTGCCGACTGGAACGCCGATCACTGGAACCGTGGTCATCGCTGCCACCATGCCCGGTAGATGAGCTGCGCCACCGGCGCCGGCGATAATGACCTTGATACCGCTGCCGCGCGCGGCGCGGGCGAACTCGAACATCCGGTCGGGCGTACGATGGGCACTGACGACCGTCATCTCCACGGCCACACCGAATTCGGCGCAGGCATCGGCGGCGGCCTGCATGATATCGAGGTCTGATTCAGACCCCATCCAGATGGCGATGGGCGCGGTCACTGCTCTCCCTCCAGTTGGAACCCGAGCGCGGCGGTACGCGCCTCAACGGTGGCGGCCGCTGCTGCCAGCGTCGCTCCGGTCGCCGTGACATGGCCCATTTTGCGGAGCGGCCTGGCCTCCGGCTTCATGTACCAGTGCACGTGACAATCGTCGCTCGACAGCTCGGCCTGGCGGCCGAACGAATGAGGCGTGCCCGGCAGCATGCGGCTCAGGAGATTCTTCATCGCCGCAGGTTGCTTCAAGACGGGTTCGCGCAGTGGCAGGCCGCAGACGGCGCGCAAGTGCTGCTCGAACTGCGAGACGTCGAATGCTTCGAGCGTCAAGTGACCTGAGTTGTGCACGCGCGCGGCGAGTTCGTTGATGATGATGTCGTCCTGACGGTCGACGAATACCTCGATGCAGAAGAGACCAACGCCCTGAAAGGAACGGACTATGGCTTCGCCCAGCGCGACCGCCTTTGCCGCAACCGCGGCGTCGATGATGCTGGGGCAGACAGCCAGGTCCAGCAGGTTGTCACCCCAAAACCGCATTTCCACCGGCGGATAGCTGACCATCTGACCGTTGTTCGAACGCGCGACCAACAGGCCCAGCTCGGTCTTGATGTCGACCATCTGTTCGAACAGGCTCGCGCTGAAGTCGGTGCGCAGGTCCGCCGCCGTGGAGACGACCTGCACGCCCTTCCCGTCGTAGCCACCGGTGGCGGCCTTCTGCACGAACGGTACGCCCAGCGCCGCGGCGATCGCATCGAAGTCAGCGCGCGTCACGACCTCCCTCGACAGCCATGCTGGCGAAGGAAAACCGTGCTCCGCGTAATAGCGTCGCTGGACGACCTTATCCTGGAGAACTGCGAGAATTGACGGTGCTGGCCGAACCACGAGCCGGGCATCTGCGAGCGCGGTGAGACAGGCCGGTCCGATCGACTCGATCTCGTATGTCACGACATCGCTTCCGCGCGCGACACGCAGTGTGTCGGCCTCGTCGTCGAGGCGCCCGACGTGCACGAAGTCAGCGTCGTCGTCGACCGACGCGGGATTCGAGGTAGCCAGCACCCGGGTGCGCAAGCCGAGCTTGCGCGCGGCCTGACAGAGGTAGGCGCCGAGTTGGCCGCCGCCGAGAATTCCGACGGTCTGGATGGTTGCATCGCTCATGGCGTCATTGTAATCCGATGCCGGCCCGACGGCTTGCGTTGGCGGCGGTGAAATTGGTGCGTCTGTTGGGTTGTTCGCACCACATTGGCGACCCGTGCGGGCTGAGCGTCGATCCAGTTTCAAAGCATCTTGCAACGCTGGCCAAACGGGCTATGGTGTGATCACCTGCCCCGTGTGCGGAGCCCTCGTTCGCGGCCCCCACCGGAAGGCACGAACAAGAATACTTACCAGCCGCAAAAAGGTGGGCGATGACGGTAGCCGAGACCGCCGCCAGTTCGTTACCGCAACCGGGTATGCCTGCGCCCGGCGGCTGCGTCGATGCCCGCGCGTCCCGTTTCTATCCCGCACACGAGCCGTTGCCTTTGGATGGACCGTGCGCGAACGTCCCCTGTGTTGATCGTTCACAATCGTCTGGCGTCGACGACGCAGGCAGTTTGTGCGCTGTATGGCGCACGCAGAAACCGCGCCGGTGGCGCAAGAAACCTGAAGAAGGGAGAGAAACCAAAATGAGAAACGTCCTGATCGCGGCCGCGATGACCGGCGTGCTACTGGCGCCGAATGCGCTGGCCAAGCGCGGCGAGAGTGGCCATCTGAATATCATCTACTGGCAGGCGGCATCGATCCTGAACCCGTTCCTGTCCGGCGGTACCAAAGATGTACACAGCTCATCGATGATCATCGAGCCGCTGGCGCGCTACGACGAGACGGGTGCGATGCAACCGTGGCTGGTGGATGAGATCCCGACTGTGTCGAACGGTGGCGTCTCGAAGGACCTGCGCACGATCACCTGGAAACTCAAGAAAGGCATCAAGTGGTCAGATGGCTCCGACTTCACCGCCGCAGACGTCGCCTTCACCGCTGACTATTGCATGAACCCGGAAGGGGGCTGCCAGCAGCTCACGAGGTTCAGTGATGTGGAGAAGGTCGAGGCGCTGGATTCGCATACCGTGAAGGTCACGTTCTCGAAGGCGAAGCCATTCCCGTACGGACCGTTCGTCGGTGCGGAATCGCCGATCATTCAACAGGCCCAGTTCAAGGACTGCGTCGGCGCGAAGGCACCTGAATGCACCGAGCAGAACTTCGGCCCGCACGGCACGGGTCCGTATCGCGTCGTCGAGTTCAAAGCGAACGACGTAATCACGATGGAGGCCAATCCTCACTACCGTGATGCGAACAAACCGAGCTTCGCCACGCTGACGTTCAAAGGTGGCGGCGATGCCGCATCGGCCGCGCGCTCGGTGCTCGAGACTGGCGAGTTCGACTACGCCTGGAACCTGCAGGTCGAAGCTGAAATCCTCGCGCAGATGGAAAAGGCTGGTAAGGGCACGCTCGTGAACGCCTTCGGTACCGCCGTCGAGCGTCTGATGGTCAACCTGACGAACCCGGATTCCAAGCTCGGTGATAAGCGGTCTACCGTCGAAGGTGGGCCCCATCCGTACCTGACCGACCCCGCGGTTCGGCGCGCTCTGTCGCTCGCTATCGACCGTCAGATTCTGGTCGACGCTGGCTATGGCAAAGCCGGGAGTCCGACTTGCAACGTCATCCCGGCACCGGCACACCTCGTGTCAACGGCCAACGACGAGTGCCTGACGCAGAACGTCGAACTCGCCAACAAGATCCTGGACGACGCGGGTTGGAAGCCAGGTGGCGACGGTGTCAGGGCCAAGAACGGCGTACGGTTGTCGATCCTGTATCAGACATCAACGAACTCGGTGCGCCAGGGTACGCAGGCACTCATCAAGCAGATGTGGCAGGCGATCGGGGTGGAGACCGAGTTGCGCAATATCGACGCGGCCGTCTTCTTCGGCGGCGACCAGTCGAGCCCGGATACTTTCCAGAAGTTCTACGCCGACATCGAGATGTACACGAACCTGTTCAACGGTACGGATCCAGAAGCATATCTCGGCAACTGGACCTGCAAGGAGATCCCGGCTCCGTCGTCGAACTGGCTCGGTAGCAACATGCCGCGCTACTGCAATGCCGCATACGACAAACTGGCCGCTGAGCTTGCGACAACGGCTTCGTTGGAAGACCGTTCGGCCATGGCCAAGAAGATGAACGACATGCTGATGCAGGAAGGTGCGATGATTCCGTTGATTCACCGCGGCTCCGTGTCTGCGCATGCCAATACGCTTGGTGGCGTGAAGCTGAACGTCTGGGACAGCCAGCTCTGGAACGTAGCTGACTGGCACCGCGTCAAGTAAGTCGCCCTTAAACGCCTTCAGAATCCGGTCAGGCCGCGGGCCTGGCCGGGTTGGTGCCGGGACTCGTCCTGAGTTCCGGCGCGTTGGCTGACCGGAAACGTTCCGATGTTCAACTACACGATTCGGCGGCTTATCTTTGCCGTACCGACACTGCTGGTCATCAGCTTCATCATCTTCGCGCTGCTCGATCTGGCGCCGAATGATCCGACTGGCAACCTGCCGATGACGATCCCTCCGGAAGTGCGGGAGAAAATCCGGATCTCGCTCGGCCTCGGGGAACCGTTCTACATCCGCTATCTCTACTGGTTGGAGCAGTTTTTCGTAAACGAGCCGCTGAACATCATCGAGGAATGGTTCGGTGTATCGATCGGCGACAGCGACAACCGGCTCCGCGTGCAGTCGTGGGCAACCCGCAGCCCTGTCGTCGACCTCATCGTGGAGCGCATGCCGCAGACGTTGTGGGTCGTCGGGATGTCTTACGTCGTGGGGGTGCTCATAGCAGTACCGATCGGCGTGATTTCGGCCTACAAGCAGTATTCCTGGTTTGACCAGTTCGGCACTTTTGTGTCGATGGTCGGCTTCTCAGTGCCGACGTTCTTCACCGGCCTGTTGCTGATCGTTGTCTTTTCCGTGAATCTCGAATGGTTTCCGTCGATCTACGACACCACGCACGAGGTGCGCGACCTCGGCAGCTTCTGGTTCCAGGTGAAGCAGATGATCATGCCGGTCATGGTACTCGCGCTTTTCAACGCGGCGCAGCTCAGTCGCTTCATGCGCGCGTCGATGCTGGATAACCTGAGCCAGGACTATGTGCGTACGGCGCGAGCCAAGGGACTGCCCGAACGTATCGTCCTGCTGATTCATGTCTTGCGAAATTCCATGATCCCGGTCATCACGGTCATCGCCCTCGGTGTTCCGAACATCTTTGGCGGCGCGATCATCACTGAGCAGATCTTCCGCGTGAACGGCCTGGGCCAACTGCTGATCATCGGCATACAGGGCGCGGACATTCCGTTGGTGCAAACGCTGACCTTTATCTTCGCGGTGCTGATCGTGTTGTTCAACCTGTTAGCCGATGTGCTCTATGGGATCTGCGACCCGAGGATTCGCTATGACTGACAAGGCCACGGCAGTTGCGGATTCGAATACGCCACTATCCGAGCACCGGTCTCTGTGGTACGACGTCTGGAAGCAGTTCCGTACCCATAAGGGCGCTCTGGTCGGTGCCGGCATCTTCCTGGGCATCGTGCTCAGTGTGTTGTTCGGACCGTTGATTCATGATGTGGATCCGCAGTACCTGAATATTCGCGACCGTAATCAGGGACCGTCTCTCGCACATCCGATGGGCACCGATAACCTCGGTCGCGATACGTTCGCGCAGGTCCTCGCCGGCGGCAGGGTGTCACTGGCCGTGGGCGTGACCGCGATGCTGCTGTCACTGCTCCTCGGTGCGCTGGTCGGTGTGCTGGCTGGCTATTTCAAACGCCTTGACGGACCGCTGATGCGCTTGACCGACCTGTTCCTCGCACTGCCGCTGCTGCCGTTGCTGCTGGTCGTCATCATGTTGTTTCGCGATACCCTGCGTTCGGCGTTTGGCCCTGAGGTCGGTATCTTTTTGCTGGTGGTGTTCATCATCGGCATCACGAGCTGGATGCAGACCGCGCGCATTGTTCGCGGCGATGTGCTGGCGCTGAAAGAGCGGGACTTCATTTCAGCGGCGTACTGCATAGGGGCGCCGTCCGGGCGGATCCTCTATCGCCACGTGCTGCCGAATGTACTCAGTCCGATCATGGTGTCGGCAACCCTTGGTATCGCCAACGCCATCATCACCGAGTCGGCGCTGAGCTTTCTGGGCCTGGGATTCCCGTCGGACTTTCCGACCTGGGGTCGACTGCTCTACGACGGAGCCAATTTCATGACGCTGACACCGTCGCGCGTGATCTGGCCAGGTCTAGCGATTTCGATCACCGTCCTGAGTGTCAACTACATGGGGGATGGCCTGCGCGACGCATTGGACCCGCGTATTCGCTCGCGTTAGCCTTTATTGCCGGCGCAGAAGGTTTCCGACGCGTGCTGTTCGATCACGTCTTCGAGCTGCGTCAGACCGAACGGTTTGCCGACGAAGCGGTTCATGCCGGCAGCGAGGCAAATCGCCTCGTTCTCGGGCGTCACCTCGCCGCTGAGGCCGATGATCGGGACTGACGCGGGTGTTGACGCCTGCTTTTCGGCCCGCATGCGCCGCACGGTCTCGGGGCCGTCCATTCCGGGCATTTTGCAGTCCATCAGGATCAACCCGAACTCCTGCTCCTTGAACTGCGCGAGCGCCTCCATGCCGGAACCTGCCGTGACACATTCATGACCCAGCATCTCGATGAATTCGAGCAGCAGTTTGCGGTTCGACTCGTCGTTGTCCACTACGAGGATGTTCATTCGGATAGTTATCTGGCGTGGCTTCCGGCAGCGGCGTGAGCCGCTGCCGTGCGGAAGAGCCGAGTTGGCTTCAGGTGCTTGAAGCGTCGTAGATGCTCTGGATGGAACCATCGAGCATCGCGTTGAATTCGGCGTCGGTCTGCTGAGCGGTCAAGCCTTCCGAAAGCGCCCTCGAGAAGCTGGCAACCACGCCTGGATTGCGCGACATGCGGGCATTCGCCTCTTCACGGCTATAGCCCCCGGAGAGCGCCACAACTTTCAGCACGTTTGGATGTGCGACACATTCGGCGTAGAAGCCGTCGGCCTCCGGCAATGTCAGTTTGAGCATCACGCGGCTGTCGCCGAGCGCGTCCAGCTGGGCCAGCATGGCATCTTTGAGAAGACCTTCCGCCGCGGCTTTCTCAGGGCTCTTGATGTCGACTTCGGGCTCGATTATGGGCACCAGCCCCTTGGCGAGAATCTGCCGGCCGACTTCGAACTGTTGGTCGACGATCGCGTTGACGCCCGCCTGGTTCGCGAGTTTGACGACGGAGCGCATTTTTGTACCGAAGACGTTCTTGGCGACACCCCGATCGAGCAGCGAATCGAGATCCGGCATCGGTTTCATGATCTGGACGCCGTCGGCTTCGTCTGCGAGTCCTTTATCGACTTTCAAAAATGGTACGACCTGCTTGTCTTGCCACAGGTAATCCGCCGTCGCCTTGCCCGCGATGTCCCGGTCCATCGTATTCTCGAAGAGGATGGCGCCGATTACCCGGTCGCCGTTGAACGCCGGGCTTGTGATGATACGGGTGCGCATCTGATGGACCACATCGAACATTTCCGCGTCGTTCGAGTAACCGCTCTCGTCGATGCCGTAGAGCAGCAGCGCTTTGGGCGTGCTTCCGCCGCTCTGGTCCAGTGCTGCCACAAAGCCGGATTGGGTCTGAATCTTCTGAAGCTGGTCTGCGCGGCTCATGTGGCCCTCACTTACTCTCGGGTGGTGGTTGTTCGGCGGTCCGCCAAGCGGCGTCTGGGGCATTGCGAGCGGGAAAACGCGATGTCGCCCGGGCGTCGGCTCATAGCCGCTTTTTGACCAAAAAACCCAGTGATCTTGCGTGATTGGCCGCGAAGCAGTCAATCGCGGTCGTGGCCTCAAAATGTGAACTGCATCGCTTCTTCGGCTTTCGACCGCGCCGCGGCAGCCCGCAGACGAGCCTGTGCTGCGACGTGTTCCGGCAGCTCCGGGAACCCGGTTCGTGCGGTAGGGCCGGATTCGGGCGAGCGGCGTCGAGTGACTCGCAGGCGCGCCGGCCCGGGTGTCTGGGGCCGCACCCGCGACGCCCGAGCGGCAGTGGACCGGCTGGCTCCATGGCGATGCCGGAGCCGCGCGGCGAACGCTCGGGTCGCCCTTGGAAATTCCCCCTACCCGGCTCTTGAACTTACCGGATCGATGCCAACCTCTATTCGCAACAGGCGCCGGCAACCGCTTCGAGCGGACTCACCGGGCAGCCGCTGATTCAACAGATCATCAGGAGTTTCCATCATGCTGAGCTACGAACTTTCCCCATTCGCCCGCCACTTTGGTCCTGGCCGTTTGATGGCCACTTTGGATGATGCCCGCGACACCGGACCGGCCTACGACATCATCAAAGCGGGCGACAACAGTTACGTCATCACACTGGTCGCGGCCGGTTTCAAGGACTCGGACATCACCGTAGAGGCTGAAGCCGGAGTGCTGACGATCAACGCCCAGCCATCGGCCGTCGATGAGGGGGTGACCTATCTGCATCGGGGCCGCAGGAATGCTGGCTTCAAACGCGCTTTCCGCCTCGCTGAGCACGTAGAGGTCAAGTCTGCGCGACTGGAAGACGGGCTGTTGCATGTCGCCCTGGAGCGCGAAGTCCCCGAAGCCCTGGCACCACGTCGGATCGCCATTGGTACAGGTGACCCGGTGCGCGAAGCGGCGTAGCGGCGAGCCGCGTGCTGCCACACCTGACGGCCGGCTTCGGCCGGCCGTCAGGCCATCGGCACTTTCAAATCGATCCCGCGCCGCGCGAACGCCGCGCGCACCTCATCGAAGATCACGCCGATGCGAATCACTGAGAAGTCTTCGAAGTCGATGATCGTGCTGGAGCGCCCCTGCGGATTAGCGTAACGCGACTCACCGTAATCGAAAAAAACGTCGGCGGCGTCGCGAACAGGCGGCTCGATATGCTGGTACTGGTACTTGCTGCCTTGCAGTGAGGTATTGGCTGACGAGCCGAACACCGGCGTCCCGGCCGCCCAGACCTGGCGCGCGATCTCGTCGTGGAACTCACCTGCATTCAGAAGCATGTCCAGCGTATCGCCCTTGGTGGAACTGTTCATGACGAACGGGTCGACATTGGCGAACAGATCGTGCGTCTGGTCAAAGGGCGCGACTACGGAGAACGGAATGTCGTCTTCGGCAACCAGCGTTGCCACCAGCTCGTGTTTCCAATCGGGCATCTGATGGATCGCACGGCTCATCTCGACGTTGCCGAGCAATCCGCTCGGCTTTTCGTAAGACCGTTGTTTGGCCGCAAATATGCGCCGGATGCCGGCTTCGCGCTGTGCACAAATGGCGTAGGCAACGTCGAGCGGCACGATGCCGACGCCGCCTTCGGCCAGTGCCGTCAGCAGTTTTGTAACGTCCGTGCGAACGGACATATCACCCGGCGACGCGTCGGTTGCCGTCACCCCAGTAGAGTTCGCGAAGTCTGAACTTCTGGAGTTTGCCGGTGGCAGTACGGGGCAACTCGGTAATGAACTCCACGGACGTAGGGCACTTGAAATGGGCCATGTTTTCGCGGCAGAAGTCGATTACCTGCTGCTCTCCGATATTGGCGCCATCGCGCAGCACGATCAGTGCTTTGGGCGTCTCGCCCCACTTCTCGTGCGGTACGCCGATGACTGCGCATTCGAGCACGGCCTGGTGCTTGTATAGTGTGTCTTCGATGTCCGCGGAGCTGATGTTCTCGCCGCCAGAGATGATCACGTCCTTTTTGCGATCGACGATGTGGATGTTGTGGTGCTCGTCCCACACCGCCAGATCGCCGGTGTGAAAGTAGCCGCCGTAAATCGCCTTGTCGGTTTCCTCAGGCTGTTCCCAGTAGCCCTTGAAGACGACGTTGCTGCGCGCGCAGATTTCGCCGACTGACTCACCGTCTTTGGGCACCTCGTTGCCATCGTCGTCCAGAAGTCGCAGGTCGACTCCAATCCCCGGGATGCCAGCGCGGGCGCGCCGCTGATAGTCATCGATGGCTGTGCCGAAGTCCGGCTGCGATGAAGTCAGAAACGGCGCGGTTTCGGTGAGCCCGTAGATCTGGATGAACCGCCATCCGAGCTCGTTCTCGAGGCGCTGGATGAACGCGGCTGGCGGAGGAGCACCCGCCACGGTGAAGCGCGGCTGAGTGCGCACGTTGTGCCGGTGCCGGTTCGGGTAGTCGAGTATCGTGCGCAAAACCGCGGGCGCCATGCACGCGAAGGTGACGCCGTAGCGTTCGATGAGGTTGTAGATCCGTTCGCCGTCCACGGCGCGCAAAACCACGTGCGTGCCGCCTTGACCAGTCAGTGCATAAACCCCGCCCCAGCCATTGCAATGGAACATCGGCAGTGTCCAGAGTTCGACGTCCTCGTGACTGACCTGAAGATGACCGATGAAGCTGTAAGCGTTGATGTAGCAGTTGCGGTGCGTGAGCATCACACCCTTGGGACGCGCCGTCGTGCCCGAGGTGTAGTTGATGGACACGATGTCGTTCTCGTCTCGCTCGGGTTCCGGCGGGAAGTCGCTTGCGGCGCCGGCGATCAAGGCTTCCCAGTCGGTCCAGCCGTCCCGGTGAACGCCGTCGTGGGCGCCGACTATCCAGTTCTGGACCTGAGGCAGGTTCGAGCGGATGGCATCGACCATGCCGGTGTATTCCCAATCGACCAGCAGGGTCGTCACTCCGGCGTGGTTGATGATGTATTCGTGGTCTTCCGGAACGAGGCGGTAGTTCAGCGGTACCAGAATGGCGCCTATCTGACTGGTGGCGTAGAAGCTCTCCAGGAAGAAATGTGAGTTCGGGCTCAGGATGCAGACCCGGTCGCCCTGTTTGACACCCAGATCCAAGAGCGCGTTGGAAAGCTGGTTTACGCGGTGCTGATAGTCCGCATACGTGTATTCGCGGCCATCGTCGACAATGGCCAGTTTGTTCGGAAACAGCCGTGCCGCACGGCGCAGGAAATCATCGACAAGAAGCGGGACGTACATGCTGAAGGAGCCTGTCGGGCGGATGTTCAGCGTATTGTAATGCCTCGTCTAAGCAGCGTGTTCATCACTGAACCCGGAGAGCGTTGGAGCGCTGCGCGTGCAGCACAGAGCTACCAATCAGGCTCGAGCTGCGCGGTTGAGTTCAGTGACCACCGACTTTTTTGCCGGCGAGAATTCCTTTGTCATGCGTTCGAGCTCACTCCACACCTGCGCGTCGAGTTTCTGGCGCTGCGGCAGCACGTAACGGCTCAACACATCGAAGAACTCGCGTCGGTTGCCATTCCGGTAGTGCACCTCCGCCAGTCGCGCGGCGACAGAGGGCTGATCCGGATTCGAACGCAGGGCGTTCTTGGCCCACAGTTCGGCAGTGCCGAGGTCGCCGCTCTCGATCAAGCGTTCGAGCAGGGAGTTGACGGCGATGACGCCAGACTGTGTAAGCGTGTCGTCTTCGTCGGTTACCGGTTTACTACCGTCGCCAGCCATCGCAGAGACGGCGGCTTTTTGGGATACCGCGGCGCGCAGGTCTTTCTCGGCGCGCACTTCCTTTTGAACCTGCTGACGGCCCCACCAGTGCGCGACCACCGCCGCCGCGATCCCAATCGCGAAGATGACTGCAAGGCCGGCAAGTACGTGTTCGATAGCGATCATGTCCTGAATCCCAATTTCATTTTATTTACTTTTTGCCAGTATATTCATTTAAGAGACCTTGTCACGTCCGATTGCTCAATTTTTGCGTTCCGTTGGCCGAAGTGTGATGACTTTGGCGTTTTTCGCGCCTCATCGACGCGTCGGAGTCGCTCTCACCGCCAAAGATCACCTCTTCGGCGATATACTGCCGCCCGGCTTCGCAGTGTTCCGCGAGTCGCTTTAGCGGGCGACCGGACGCGCTGCCGATGCGGCTTAGTCGATATATCGGCGCATCTGACTCAGAACTGACCTCGGACTTCCGACCTGCGGGCCCTCAATGCAATCCAATCCGCTCTACGCGCTCATCTCTGGCCGAATTTTTTACGGCTGGGCCATCGTCGCGACCGGCTTCGTCGCGATGTTCGTCAGCGGCGCTGGCCAATCGCACACCTTCAGCGTGTTCCTCGAGCCCGTAAGTTCCGAGCTTGGCCTCTCGCATACGGAGTGGAGTTCAGCTTACGGCATTGCAACACTCGCCGCGGCGTTTGGCTTGCCGCATATGGGGCGTCTGACCGATCGCTACGGGCCGAAGCGGATGCTGCTGATCGTCGCCGTCCTGCTCGGAATCGCTTGCCTGTGTTTTGGGGCGCTCAGCGGCTTCCTGGCACTCGGGGTCGTGTTCGCGGTTCTGCGCTTCCTGGGGCAGGGCTCCGTGATGTTGAACGCTTCAAATCTCGTGTCGCGATGGTTCGACGTGCGGCGCGGTTTCGCGCTCAGTCTGATGGCCCTTGGTTTCTCGCTGTCGATGGCGCTACACCCTCCGTTGGCACAGTGGCTGATCGAACTGGTTGGCTGGCGCGAGGCCTGGATCTGGATGGGGGTCAGCACATGGCTGCTGCTGCTCCCGGTCGTCTGGCTTCTGGCTATCAACCGCCCGTCTGACGTCGGTGATCACGCCGACGGAGTGGTTCGCACCGATGCGCGCGGCCCGGCCGGGTCGGCAATGCGCGGCCTCACCCGGCATCAGGCTTTGCGGACCAGCGCTTTCTACATCATCTGCGGTGGGTTGCTGAGCCTGTCCGGCCTCGTGACGGCTCTGCACCTGTTCCAGGTCGCGATCTTCACGTCGCACGGCCTCGATTCCGCCGTTGCGGCGCGCGTGTTTCCGGTCTCGGCCATCACGATGGTGGTGTGCGTTCCGGTGATCGGAAAACTGCTCGACCGCGCGCCTACGCACTGGATGTTCGCGTTTGGCCAGCTCGTCATGATGGGTTCGCTGTTCGCGGCGTCGCAGGTCACCTCGATCGGCACCGCGCTCGTCTACGCCCTGGTGTTCGGACTGAACAACGCCGTTACGCTGACGCTGTTCTCATTCGTGTGGCCGCGCTTCTTCGGATTGGCGCATCTCGGCAGCATTCAAGGGCTCGGGCAGATGATCGGGGTCGTCGGTGCATCGCTTGGCGCCTTGCCGCTCGGTCTCGCGTGGGACCGCCTCGGCAGCTACGACGAGACGCTGATGGCCCTCATGTTGCTGCCGGCGGTCTGCGTTGTACTGGCGTTCTTTCTGCGACCTCCGGTAGACCAGCTAAACGACGGTGAGGCGCAGTCCGGAGCCTGATCGAACGGGGACCCGATGCGGTCGCTACGCGTTCCAGAGCAGGTTGCGATACGGCACTTTCCCGTCTTTCTCGAGCGTTTCCAGCAGGGTGTATTCCCAATCCAGGTAGCGCTGTACATTGGTGTTGCGGTCCCCCGGTCGTTCGGAAGATGCAAGCCAGACATCGTCACGAGGATGGACAAACTCGGCGTATTCATCCGTCAGGCCGTGGCCGGCCTGTTCCCATGCTGTGTTCCCGCCTTTCAGCGCCATGACCCGCGCACCCACTTCCCTCGCAGCATGCGCCGCCAACACGCCGTCGGTTGAGGTCAGCACCGTGTCGCTGGCGAACGTTGCGTCCAGCATGTAGTCGCACACCTCCGCCCTGGAACACCAGCGGGCGCCTGGAATGTGCGCGGCCGCGTAGTCCCCTGAAGGGCTGACATCGATGATGCGGGCACTTCCATTCGCCTGCAGAGACGCGAGCTCCGGGACGCTGATCCGGAGTTCGGGACGCAGCGCCACTTTCGGTGGCGCATCGGGTCCGCCGATCAGGGTCGATTCCACCATCGAATGGCGCACCACGGCGACGTCCCACAGACCGATCTGTGCGAGCCAGAGCGCGGCGATGCCAGCGCGGATGCCGTCGTCGTCGACGAGCAGCACCCGCGCACCGATCGTCGGCACGTAGGCCATCGGATGCATGACGACCGAGCCTTCGGGCGCGTTGACCCACGTCGCCAGTCTGACCGCTTCGAATTCCTCGCGATTACGCACGTCGATGAGATAAGTCGTCCGACGCTTGTCGTTCGCCCAGGCAGTCGCGGTATTGGCGTCGATCACGGGGATGTTCGCGACGCTCAACATGCGACTCACGCGGGTGCTGGCCGCCCGCAGTGCCGGCTGTGACGGCGTATGCGAAAACCGCGTGGCGCCCGTTTCCAACTCGTTTCCGGACAGCAGCCAGCCGTGCGTGCCGTGATGCAATACCTGTACCCGGTTGGGTACCTGCGCCGCGCGTAGACTGAGCCCACCCAGAATGCCGCGCGTAGCGCTCATGCAGTTGACGATCACGCGGGTATCGGGTGAGGGCACCAGGTCGTTGAAACACCGCACGAGATCGCCCGCTGGCGCGCTCAGGCTGCCGGGAATATTCCCGGCCTGGTATTCCGCGCGGGGACGCGAGTCGAGTACCACTACGTCTGGTTGCCCGACGAGCGTGCTGAGCTCTTTGGCCGAGATGAACTGGGGGCGGCCGTACCTGCGTGCATACGCGCCGAAGCCTTTGCTCGGTATGTCTACCTCGGGATACAGCGGCAAGCCGGCGTTCAGCCAGGCGCTGGCCCCACCGGCGTGAATCCTGATGTTCGTATATCCGGCGGCGCTCGCGAGGTCGGCCGCATGTTCGCTCAATTCGCCGCTTCCGTCGGTCAGGACCAATGGCGTATCGAGGCGTGGCACGGCACGTCGTAGTTCCAGTTCGATTCGTGAAATTGGCATGTTGCCGGCGTGGAACATATGCCCCGTCGCGTGGGCGGCCACCTCACGTACGTCCAGCAGTGCCACCTCGGAATCCGCTTTTTGCAGCCGGTCCGCAAGCGTCCGGCTGTCGATTTTTGTAGTCATCGCAAGTGTTGCGCTCAACTCGTCTTGAGCCGAATTCTACGCAAGCCGCGCGCCTGTCGCAGGTCTTCGGTGCTCACCTCTTAGATTAACAAAACCAATTTTATGCATTGGAACCATTAGCTTCTCGGAGCGCTGATTCCATTGTTACGCTGCACCGCAGCAATACTTCGCTGCCGAAGGAAAGTGAATGCCCAGTAACCCAACCGCCGGAACCATGGCCTTCGAGCTGCCCGCGGGGCGCGATCGCCCGTGGTTGATGCGGACCTACTCCGGGCATTCCTCCGCGGCTGCGTCCAATTCCCTGTATCGGCAGAACCTGGCTCGGGGACAGACCGGTTTGTCAGTTGCGTTCGATCTTCCGACGCAGACCGGTTATGACCCCGACCATCCCCTGGCCCGCGGCGAAGTTGGCAAAGTCGGCGTGCCCGTCGCACACATCGGCGACATGCAGACGCTGTTTCAGGATATTCCGCTGGAACGCATGAACACATCGTTCACGATCAATGCGACGGCCCCGTGGTTGCTGGCGTTGTACGTGGCAGTCGCTGAACGCCAGGGCGTCGATCGCGCCGAGCTCCGCGGCACCACCCAGAACGACATACTCAAGGAGTACGTGGCCCGCGGTACCTACATCTTTCCGCCCGAGGCGTCTCTGGCGCTGACCCGCGATGTCATCGAATTTGCGGTGACCGACGCGCCGAACTGGAACCCCGTGAACATCTGCAGCTACCACCTGCAGGAAGCAGGGGCCACGCCGGTTCAGGAACTTGCGTTTGCGCTCGCCTCCGCGTTTGCGGTGCTGGACGCCGCGCGCGCGGCACCGCGGCTGGCGGCCGATGCCTTCTACCAGGCGGTTGGACGCATGTCTTTTTTCGTCAACGCGGGTGTCCGGTTCGTCGAAGAGATGTGCAAGATGCGAGCGTTCGTGCAGCTGTGGGATGAGCTGACCGCATCGCGTTACGGCATCACCGACCCGAGACTGCGCCGTTTCCGCTACGGCGTGCAGGTCAATTCGCTCGGACTGACCGCATCGCAGCCTGAGAACAACGTGGCGCGGATCATCCTCGAAATGTTGGCCGTCACGCTCTCGCGCGACGCCCGTGCGCGCGCCATTCAACTGCCGGCCTGGAATGAGGCGCTCGGTCTGCCCCGTCCGTGGGATCAACAGTGGGCGTTACGGATGCAGCAGATCCTGGCGCTGGAGACCGATCTGCTCGAGTACCCGGACCTGTTCGAAGGCTCGCACGTAGTGACCCACAAGACCGCCAGGCTGGTGGCGGAAACCCGCGACGAACTCGCCCGGATAGAGGCCGCGGGAGGTATGGTCGAAGCCGTGCGTTCGGGGCACGTCAAGCGGGCACTGGTCGCGAGCCTCAGTGCCCGCATGGAGGCTGTAGAAACGGGTGATGCGGCGCTGGTCGGGGTCAACTGCTTTACCGATTCCGCCGATTCGCAGCTGGCGACGGGCCGGGTTTCCGATGTGCTCGAGCGCAATCCAGCCTCGGAACGCGAGCAGATCGAAGCGTTGAGGGTGTTTCGCGACAGTCGCGATGATGCAGCGGTCCAGACCTCGCTCCAGGCATTGCGACGGGCCGCGCTCGCCGGAACCAACATCATGGAACCGTCGATACGCTGCGCACACGCCGGGGTGACAACGGGCGAGTGGGCAGCGGCTCTACGCGCTTGTTTTGGTGAATTCCGGGCACCGACGGGTATCGATACGAGTGCGCCTCCCGCCGGTCGTGGTCAGGCGCTCGCGTCACTGCGCGAGCGTACCCGGGAACTGGTCGGAATGCTGGGATGCACACCGCGCGTCGTGATCGCAAAGCCGGGGCTCGACGGACACTCCAACGGTGCCGAGCAGGTTGCGCTGCGTTGCCGGGACGCCGCGCTTGCAGTGCGCTACGACGGCATCCGCATGACGCCGGAAGAAATCGCTGAGGCCGCCGTAGCTGACGATGCGCATCTGGTCGGCCTGTCGGTGCTGTCTGGCACCCACCTCGAACTGGTAGAACACGTTCGCCGTGCACTCGCGCGCCTCGGACGCGGCGATCTGCCGGTCGTCGTCGGGGGCATCGTGCCCGACGATGATGCCGCGCGCTTGTTGGCGAGCGGCGTCGCCGCGGTCTACACGCCCAAGGATCCCGATCTGAACGACATGGTCGGGGCAATGCTGGATGCGATCGCGGCGCACGCCGTGCCGGTGCCGGCAACGTCGTCGACCCGGCGGCTTCGCGCCGCCAGACCACGATGAATCTGCACCCACGCGTGCCCGCGCCAGGGCACGCCAACACAACCTGCGCTCGTTGAGGCGCATCACCTCTGAAGCTCAAGCCTGTTCCAAGGACTTTGCCATGCAAACCGCGTTACGCCCGAACGATGCCCCAGTTGCGACCACCGAACGCCTCTACGACGTTGGCGACATGCCGCCGCCAGGCGTCGTGCCGAGGCGTATGCACGCATGGACCGTACGGGCGGAAAGTTTCGGAGAACCGCACGCGGCATTCGCGCTGGAG
Organism: Pseudomonadota bacterium; assembly: GCA_039030335.1. Taxonomy (GTDB): domain Bacteria; phylum Pseudomonadota; class Gammaproteobacteria; order HK1; family HK1; genus JBCCEJ01. Next base: position 22,585 of record JBCCEJ010000018.1, read on the forward strand.
GTGGTGGATACACCCCAACTCGGCCCTTACGACGTGCTGGTCTACGTCATGGCGGCGGGCGTCAACTACAACAATGTGTGGGCTGCGCTCGGCGTGCCGATCAACGTGATCGCCGCACGCAATAAGCAGGGCGAACCAGAAGCATTTCACATCGGCGGCAGCGACGCATCCGGGATCGTCTACGCCGCTGGTAGTGCCGTTTCGAACGTCAAACCGGGTGACGAGGTCGTGATCCACTGCGGCATGTGGGACGAGGAGTGTGCCTGGGTGCGCGACGGAGGCGATCCGATGTACTCACCGTCGTTCCGCATCTGGGGTTATGAGAGCAACTACGGTAGTTTCGCTCAGTTTACCCGGGTGCAGGCTCATCAGTGCATGCCGAAGCCGCGGCATCTGTCCTGGGAGCAGGCGGCGTCGTACTCACTGGTTGGAGCGACGGCCTACCGGATGCTGCACGGCTGGGGCCGGCATGAGATCAAGGCCAATGACGTCGTCCTTATCTGGGGCGGCGCCGGCGGGCTCGGCAGCATGGGGATCCAGATCGCACGCGCCGCGGGCGCCATTCCGATCGCGGTGGTCTCGGGCAAGGCCAAGTTCGAATTCTGCGAGAGTCTCGGTGCCAAAGGCTGCATCGACCGGACGGAGTTCGATCACTGGGGCATGCTGCCGCATTGGAAAGATGCGCACGGCTACGCTCAATGGCTGAAGGGCGTGCGCGCGTTCGGGGCGCGTATCTGGGACATCCTGGGTGAACGGCGTAGTCCGAGTCTGGTGTTTGAGCACCCGGGCGAAACGACCATGCCGACGTCGATGTTCGTCTGCGATACGGGCGGAATGGTGGTCATTTGCGCCGGTACGACGGGCTACAACGCGACGGTCGATCTCCGCTACACATGGATGCGTCAGAAGCGTCTGCAAGGCTCGCATTTTGCTAACGACGAGCAGTCTTACGCGATGAACCACCTGGCGATGAGCGGCAAGCTCGACCCGTGTATGTCCAAAGCCGTGCCGTTCGCTGAACTGCCCCATGTGCATCAGTTGATGCACGACAACCGCCATCCGCACGGCAACATGGCGGTGCTGATCGGCGCCCGGGAATTCGGCAGCGGCGTACACGATCGCTCGCCGGTCGTGCGGGAACTGCGTCCGGTGCCGAGCTTCAACGCGGCAAACCGCGCGCCCCGGAGCCGCTACCCGTGGTCAGCGCCCATGCCGGAGGTCATCCGGCAACTGGGCGCGAACAGCGCGGTCGTCGAAGACGACGGGACCGCGGTGAGGGAGCTGATGACCGAGGCTATCGTGTCGTGCGCCCCAGCTGACACGGTACACACGGCCGCGACGTTGATGGCCGTGCACCGGATCAACGCGGTCGTGGTCATGCAAAACGCCGAAGCCACCGGCGTGATCTCTCAGACCGATGTGGTGCTGGCCCGCCAGGGTCGCAGCCGCGAAGAAGCGCAGAGTCTGCCGGTCTCGGAAGTCATGAGCGATGGGTGCGTCACGTGCGACGTCGATGCGTTGCTGTCAGACGCCGTAACGACGATGTCTCGTTTGAAGATCCATCGCCTCGTCGTTACGCGCACAGAAGGATCCCGGGCGGTACCGGTCGGCCTGCTGTCGATGACCGACGTCGTTAGAAAGTTGATGCTCTGACGCATTGCCGCCCCTGTGACGGGTGGCGCAATATGCGCCGCTCGCTGCCGCGTGAGGATGTTCATGAACGCCACGTTCAAGGCCGCCAAGACTTCGGCTGGCAATTTCTTCGAGGACTTCTACGTCGGCCTGCAGTTACCGCATGCCACACCGCGGACGGTCACTGCCGGTGACGTCGCGCACTACATCGCGCTCTACGGTACGCGTTTCGCGGTGCATTCGTCCGACGAGTTCGCGCGCAAATCCGGCCACCCGGCTGCGCCGGTCGACGACCTGCTCGTGTTTCACATCGTGTTCGGTAAGAGCGTGCCGGACGTGTCGGTCAATGCCGTGGCCAATCTCGGTTATGCCAACGGCGTATTCGGCGTGCCCGTCTATCCCGGCGACACGCTGACCGCGACCTCCGAAGTCGTCGGGCTGCGGCAGAACTCAAACGGCAAGACCGGCACGGTCTATGTGCGTACCACGGGCCACAATCAGCGTGGTGAGGTGGTTTTGGTCTATACGCGCTGGGTTATGGTCGCCCGGCGCGACCCGCGCGGCGCTCCACCCGAGCCGGCGATCCCTTCGCTCCGCGAGGCGCCGGATCTGAACGGCCTTGTCTGCTACCTGCGCTTTGCCCCGGGCGCGTTTGACTGCGCGCTTTCGGGCAGCCCCTATCTCTTTGAAGACTATGCGGTTGGTGAGCGCATCGACCACGTCGACGGTATGACGGTTGAACAAGCGTGTCATATGAGCGCAACCCGCCTCTATCAGAACACAGCCAAGGTGCACTTCAACGAACTCACGGAGCGCTCGGGCCGGTTCGGTCAGCGGCTGGTATACGGCGGGCACGTCATGAGTGTCGCGAGAGCTGCTTCGTACAACGGTCTCGCGAATGCTCTCGGCATCGCGGCCATCAACGGCGGGACCCACGCCGGCCCGATCGTCGCCGGCGACACGGTGCACGCCTGGAGCGAGGTGCTCGATTCGACCGCCGTAGCCGGGCGCGACGACGTCGGCGCCCTTCGGTTGCGCACGGTCGCGGTCAAGGGCAGGTCTGCCGATGGATTTCCCTATCGCGCGCCGGGGGGTAGTTACGACCCGTGTGTCGTGCTGGATTTTGACTACACGGTATGGATGCCGACCCGCGCCGCCGCCGGTATCGCGGCCGTTTGATGGCGCATTGACCCAGTTGGAGCCAACCATGCAGAAAACCCCGGCCAACTTCTACAAGCCGCTCGCCATCGGAGCCCCGCCGCCGCCGCGCACGCTGCCTCTGGCACTGGAGCGAACGGTGCACTTCCTGCCACCCCACAACGAGAAGATCTGCGCCAAGGCAGCGTCGATCATTCGCGAGGTCGACGTGCTGCTTGGCAATCTGGAGGACGCGATTCCGGCGGGGGCCAAAGCCGAGGCACGCGCTGGTTTCATCCGCGTCGCCCGTGACAACGACTTCAGCCGTACCGGACTGTGGACCCGCGTCAATGCGTTGAACAGCCCCTGGTTCCTGGATGACGTCACCGACATCGTGGGTGCGGTAGGTGACGCGCTCGATGTGCTGATGGTGCCGAAGGTCGAAGGTCCGTGGGACATCCATTATGTAGACCAGCTGCTGGCGCAGCTGGAAGCGCGTCACGGGGTGACCTCGCCGATTCTGGTGCACGCGATCCTCGAAACCGCCGAAGGGGTCAGGAACGTCGATGCCATCGCCGCGGCCAGCCCGCGTATGCACGGCATGAGCCTCGGTCCGGCCGATCTCGCCGCATCCCGCGGAATGAAGACGACCCGTGTAGGCGGCGGACATCCAGGCTACGGCGTGTTGGCCGACCAGGAGGGCGGTCAGCACGAGCGATCGTGGTTCCAGCAGGATCTCTGGCACTACACCGTCGCGAAAATGGTTGACGCCTGCCAGAGTCACGGGCTCAAGGCTTTTTACGGGCCGTTCGGTGATTTCAGCGACCCGCAAGCGTGTGAAGCCCAGTTTCGCAACGCGTTCTTGCAAGGTTGCGTCGGCGCCTGGACGCTGCACCCGTCGCAGATCGAGATCGCCAAGCATGTGTTCAGTCCGGACGTCGAGGAAGTGGCGTTCGCCCGACGGATCCTCGACGCCATGCCCGATGGCACAGGTGCGGTCATGATCGATGGCAAAATGCAGGACGATGCGACGTGGAAGCAGGCGAAGGTCATCTACGATCTCGCTTGTCTGGTCGCCGGGAAGGATCCGGCCCGGGCGGATCAGTACGGTTTGTAACGGACGTGCGGTAACTCGATTGGCGGCAACTCTGGAAGCGGCGCGCGCTTCGCTCGCCCGTCTACCGTCTCCGCAACTGCGCGAATCGTTGCCCGTTCCGCGCGGTTACAGCCTCGCGCTCAGTTTCAATCACGTCGGCATGGGGCGGGCCGATCCAACTCAGCAGGTGCGCGGGGTCGAGGGGGCGCTGGCACTGCAAGGACCTGACGGCCCGCTGAGCATTGCGGCGCTTCAGGAAGCCGACCATCTGGACGTGTTCGTCTGGGGTGCCGACAGCGAGTGGATTCGACCTCGTCTCCCAGCCCTGTTCGGGCTGCTGGACCGTCCGTTCGCGTTTCAGCCGGACGCGCCGTCTCTGCGGCGTCTCGCCAGGCGCTACGCGGGACTCCACCTTACGCGGCTACCACGGCTCAGCACGCGGCTTATGCAGATCGTCATGCTGCAACTCATCAGCTGGCGCGACGCGACGCGGGCCTGGCGGCGTTTCATCAGCGCCCATGGGGTGGCCGCACCTGGTATTACCGTGCTGCGCGCCCCGCCGCGCATGTCGACGGTTGCCAGATTGTCGCCAGAGGCGTTCGTGGCTTGTGGACTCACCCACGCCCAGGGGCGTGCGATTATCAACATCGCCGCCCATGAGCGCCTGGTCGAACGGCAGAGCGCGCAGGCGCCCGGTGCCGCCGTCGCTGCGCTGACCGGTCTCCACGGGATCGGACCCTGGAGCGCAAACTATCTGTTGGGTACGGCTTGCGGGTTTGCCGACGCGCAGCTGTTGGGCGACTTTGGCTTGCCCCACAGCGTGGCGTGGACGCTGACCGGCGCCCCGCGCGCCGACGATGCGCAAATGCTCGAACTGCTCGAGCCCTACCGGCCGCACCGCTTCCGAATCGTGCGCTGGATCTGGGCGAGCGCCATCCACGCCCCGCGGCGGGGACCCCGCATGGCTCCGAACGCAACGGGTCGGCCTGTGGTTTGAAGCGAAGCGATCGGCGGCGCCGCGCAAACGCCCGCGCTTGATACGATAAATGGCAACACTGGACTGACCGGACCCTTTTGCCATGACCGCCGACCGTTCCTATCGAGATTTGCAGGAGCACATCGAGGCGCTGGATGCAGCTGGCCTCCTGCACCGCATCGACGCGCCGGTAAACAAGGACACGCAGATGCATCCGCTGGTGCGCTGGCAGTACCGCGGCGGTATCGAAGAGCCTGATCGCAAGGCGTTCTTGTTTACGAACGTGACGGACAGCCGCGGCCGCAAGTACGACATTCCGGTAGTCATTGGCGCACTCGCGGGAACGGCCGAGATCTATCGGATCGGGATGGACTGTGATCTCGCCGACGTCGGCCAGAAGTGGAGCCGCGCGATCGCCAATCCCATCGGGCCCGTCGAAGTGACCGACGCACCTTGTCAGCAGGTGGTTATGCAGGGCGACGCATTGAAAGGCGAAGGCAACGGCGTCGATGCGCTGCCGGTGCCGATCTCCACACCCGGTTTCGACGCCGGTCCTTATCTGACCGCCGCTACCTGGATCACCGCCGATCCGGACGACGGTGTGCAGAACATGGGCGTTTACCGCGGCAACCTGAAGGCGCCGGATCGTATCGCGGTAATGATGCTGATATCGCTGTCCGCGGGCGGTTACTACCACTGGAAGAAATACAAGGCCCGTGGACAGAAGATGCCCGTGTGCATCGTGCTCGGCTGCCCGCCGGCCGTCGAATTCACTGGCCCGCAGAAACTCCAGATGGGCCAGGATGAACTGGGCGTTGCCGGCGCGCTCGCGGGGGGACCTATCCACGTGGTGAAAGCCGTCACCAATGACCTGCGCGTACCGGCCGACGCCGAGGTCATCATCGAGGGACTGATAGACGACGAATACCTCGAACCGGAAGGACCGTTCGGCGAGTCGCACGGATACGTCGCGCTCGAAGAGTTCAATCTGGTCATGCAGGTGACGGCTATAACGCGTAAGCGCGCGCCGGTCATCCCGTCGATCATTTCCCAGGTGACGCCGAGCGAATCCAGCGTCATCAAGCGCGTCGCTTACGAGCCGCTCTATCTCAGTCACCTGCGCGACACGATGAGCGTCAAGGGCGTGGTGCGGGTTTCGTTGCACGAGCCGTTGACCAATCTTCGCCGCGTTGTGCTCGTGCAGTTCGAGCGGGGTGTCGCGAAAACCGAAATCTGGCGAGCGCTGTACGGTGCCGCATCGTTGCAGCCGGCAACCGGCAAATACGTGATCGCGATCAACGAGGACATCGATCCGGAAAACGGTGACGCGGTCTTCTGGGCGCTTGGCTATCGGGCAAATCCGGCTCTCGACGTGCAGATCCTCGGGCATCGTGCGCGGGGGCACGGTCCAGTGCTGAAAGGCGTGGATAGCGATTCGACCATGCTGATCGATGCGACGCTGAAGGCCGACATGCCGCCGGTCGCGTTGCCCAAGGAAGAGTTCATGCTGGAAGCGAAAGCGCTATGGGAAGAATTAGGTTTGCCGAAGCTCAAGCCCGAGTCGCCGTGGCACGGCTACTCGCTCGGCGACTGGTCGGACCGGTGGGAGCAGATGGCGAGGCGTGCGACCGATGGTGACTACCTGCGCAATGGCGAGATCACCTGGCAGCAGCGGCGGAAGGTGGCCGAACCGCAAACGCCGATCGCCGACGTGCTGGACGATGTGTTTGGCGCGGATGATTAGGTCGCCATCGCGTTGCGACAGGCCCCCGGCGGCAGTTGCGGATGGGTGGCTATTGAATGCTGCTCGCGGCCCAGGTGCCCCAAAAGCTGACCGTTATCACACTCGTGACGGTTTGCGCCGTGATGATCGTTGCCATCAGTTCATGATCGCCGCCCAGTTGTTTCGCCACCAGATAGCCGCTCGGCGAGGATGGCATGGCGGCGCACAGGACCGCGATCGCGGTCACGAGCGGCGGCGTTTGCAACCATGCGCAGATCGCCATCATGAAGCACGGCATGAACACGAGCTTCAGCGCGAGCGAAGCCCCGATCCGTGGCCCCGGGCGGCGTAGTGCATTCAGATTCAGTGCCGCACCGACAGTTAGCAGACCGACCGGCAACGCCGCGCGACCCAACAGTTCGAACAGAAAGAACTGGTCGATGAATGGCCCAAGCCCCGCGACGTTCAATGCGACACCGAGCAGTACCGAGAACACCATCGGGTTGCGCACCACCGCACTCAGGATCTCGAGCGGTGAGCGGTTGCCATGCCCGGCCACGTAAGCGTAGACACTGAGACCGTTCGACAGCGGTACCCACGCGGCGACCATGATGGCGAGCAGTGGCAGCGTCTCAGGTCCCAGCAGGGCGAGCGTCACCGCAATGGCCAGCAGACCGTTTAGCCTTATCGAGCCCTGGTGTACGGATGCGAAACTCGGTGCAGCCCAGCCCGCGAGCCGCCGGACGAGCAGCATCGGCACGCTCATGCCCACGATCGTGATAGCGATCGCGATCGCGAACTTGCCGGCACCGACGCTCAGTGGATTGGTTGCGAGACTGTCGATGATCAGCGCGGGCAGCAGGATCCGGTAGCCGAGCTTCTCCGCAGGTGCCCAGAATCCATGGTCCAGAAAGCCCGAATGCCGCGCCCAGTAGCCTGCGACGATCAGGACAAACACGGGCGTGATGAGCAAGACGACGTGCAGCATGCAATGACTCGACGGGGATTGAGAACCGGCCGGCTCGAGAAGATTTGGAAGTCCGACCCGGTCAGCGGCCCAGGCGGCGCACCAGAAGATGAGTGACGAGGCCCATCGTCACCAGCGTCAGGCAGAATGCCAGCACCTGCTCGACCGACGCCCGGTTCGCCGGTTGATACAGCTCGGCGATAAGCACCAGGGTCAGGTAACAGCATGATATCAGCGCCGTCGTGATCCAAATCATGCGCGCAGTTGGCAGGGCCAGCGCAGCGACGCCGATCATCGGTACGTAAACCGCGACCGGTGCGCTGAGCGGTCCGCGGTCGAATGCGAAAGCGGCGGTCGCCGCGAGTACGGGCAACGCGATCAGGGAAATACTGGTCAGTACTTGCGCCCGCCCGGCGTCGCGGAGTTGCTGCAGGAGCGGACCGGCTGCGAAGCCGACGGCCGCGACTCCGGTCACGTACCAGTGAAACGTACCGCTGTGTAACGGGTCGCCCATCATGGCGAGTGCAAGGTGCAGCAGGTAGAAGGCACCGAAGCCAAAAAACGTAAGCGCTACGATGGGTTTGCGCACGACCCAGCGTTGCAGCTTCTCGAAGCTTGTCAAAGCGCGCGCAGCGATCGGTTCACCCAGCAGGAATTGTTGCAGGTCGTCGGCGAGCGCCTCGGCGCTCTGGTAGCGGGCTTCGGGCACTTTCATCATGCAGCGCAGGCAGATGGTTTCCAGATCGGCCGGTATGCCCGATTGCACCTCACCCGGTGCAACCGGATCATCGTTCAAGACTTTTTGCATCGTGCGCAGCGGATCGTCGGACGAAAACGGCGGCCGGCCGGTCAGCAGGCGGTAGAGAACGGTCCCGAGCGCGTAGATGTCCGCGCGCTCGTCTGCATCAGCAACGCGCCCGGCAGCCTGCTCAGGTGCCATGTAGGCAGGTGTGCCCATCGGTAGTCCGGTGCGGGTGAGGTCACTGTCTTCGGCCAGGTCGCGGGCGAGTCCGAAGTCGGTGATCTTGACGATCGGTGGGGCAGGCACTTGCGAACCTTCGCCGCAGGTCGGGGCGTTGTCGGCGCGGTCTTCTGCGGCATACACGAGTATGTTGGCGGGCTTCAGATCGCGATGGACTATTCCGTGTTGATGACAGTACTCGATGGTGCGGGCGAGATGCGCGACGAGCGCGGCGCACCACAGCGGCGGTTGCGGCGTGTCGCCAACGTGGCGATGCAAACCGCCGCCGTCGATGAGCTCCAATGCCATGAACGGCCGGTCTTCGTATTCTCCGACCGCGAAGATCTGCACGATGCCCGGGTGTTGCAGCCGTGCGATCGAACGGGCTTCGCGTTGGAAACGGGCGCGAGCCTCGGCGTCAGCATGTGCCGGGTCCAGTACGAATTTCAGTGCAACAGGACGCGCCAGAGACTGATGATGCGCGCGGTACACGACACTGGTACCGCCTCGGCCCAGTTCATCGAAAACGTCGTATCCCGGAACCTGTGGCGGGGTCGAAGCTCGGGTCGGGCTTTCGTTGATGGACGGTGGGCGTTCGGTCATCTGGCTATGGCGGGACCGTGTGTCCGGGCGCGCAAAAACGCGGCTGGAGGCAAGTTGCGCATATCTCCCGTCAGGCCTGCAAGTTCATCGATCGTTCGCAGTGCCCGCCGTCGGCGTAATTGCTTCGCCGTTCCCGGTCAGCACCTCGATCCGTTCGAGCAAGAACCGACGCTCCGCTGCGTTGGTCGTGAGCGCGAGCGCGCGCTCATAGGCTGACATCGCCTCGGCGCGATCGCCGGCGCGCTTGAGCATATCGGCACGCGCCAGGTGATAGGGTTGGTAGCGCGCCATGGCCGGGTCGCTGCCGAGCGGTGCGAGCGCGCGTAGCCCGGTTGCGGCGCCGTGTGCGTAAGACAGCGCGATGGCACCGTTGACGCGCACCACGGCGCTCGGCTGGAGGCCGTACAACTGGTCGTAGTAGCGCGCGATCGATTCCCAGTTCGTAGCATCGTAGTCAGTGGCCGTCGCGTGCTCGGCGCTGATGCGCGCCTGCAGTTCGTACGGCCCGGCTTCATGCGGCACGATGGTAAGTACGCTCAGCTGATGCATGCCTTCGTCGATCGCGGGGCGGTCCCAACGTTTTCGGTCCTGCGCAGCGAGTGTCAGGATGTTGCCATCGGCATCGGTACGCGCGATGCGCCGCGAGTCGTGCAACAGCATCAGCGCCAGCAGACCGCCGGCTTCCGTGGCATCGGGCGCGAGCCGACTCACAATACGCCCAAGCCGAATCGCCTCCTCGCACAGTTCGGCACGCACGATGTCGTTGCCGGCCGTCGCGGCGTAGCCTTCGTTGAAGATGAGATACAGCACCGAGAGGACCGAGTCGAGGCGCTCCGGCCAGAGTTCAGGCGGTGGAATCTGATAAGGGATTCCGGCCGCCTTGATCTTGTGTTTGGCACGGACCAGACGCTGCGCCATCGTCGCTTCCGGGACGAGAAAGGCGCGCGCGATCTCCACGGTGCTGAGGCGTCCAAGGGTCTTCAGTGTCAGCGCTACACGCGCGGGCTCTGCCAGTGCCGGATGGCAACAGGTGAAGATGAGCCGCAGGCGCTCGTCTTCCAATGGCTCGTCGTCGAGCGCGTCAACTTCGTCTTCGACGATGCCGTCGGCGTGCACCTCGTAGCGCACGGCATCGCTCTTGGACTGAAAATTACCCGCCCGGCGCAGCAGGTCGATCGCGCGTCGCCTGGCCGTCTTGAACAACCAGCCAGCCGGGTTGCCCGGCAACCCGGCTTCGGGCCATTTTTCGAGTGCACGCTCCAATGCATCCTGCAGCGCGTCTTCGGCCAGTGCCAGGTCGTTCAATTCCACGGCGAGCGCCGCGAGCACCCGGCCGCGCGATTCGCGCACGATGGCGCCGAGGCTCTGATTGACTGACACGTGCGACTGTCGGAGCGACCCGCCCGCTCAGTTATCGAACATCATCACGGGCCGTACTTCCACAGTCCCGAGTCTGGCCGACGGTATTCGCGCGGCCAATGCGATCGCTTCATCCAGATTGTCACAATCGACCATGTAGAATCCGCCCAGCTGTTCGCGGGTCTCGGCGAATGGTCCGTCCGTGGTCGTGACCTTGCCGTCCCGAACCTGCACGCTGGTCGCGGTCGCAACCGGTTCCAGGGCTTCGCCTCCAAGCATCTTGCCGGATTCCCTGACTTCCTCGGTGAACGTGAAGTAGGCCTGCATGTGTTGTTCCATTTCCGGCGTGCCCGGTTTTGGTTCGGCGGCTTCGTCGCTGTAGATGAGCAGAAGGTATTGCATGAGCGAAGGTTCCTCAGGGTACGGCAGACCGACCAACCGGTCCGTTCAGCATACAGACGATCGGGGATCGCCGGTTTCGACATGCGGGAGCGGTTTTGTCCGAATCGAGGCGAGTTGCGCGCAGCGCACGCTTCCCGGCGCTGTCGAACATACAGGCGCCATGGTCCGCAGTCAGGAATCCTGGAGCGAAGCATTGGCGGCGCGGTCCGCCAGAGCATCGTATAGCGCCTGATGGGTGACGATGTAACCGGATTCGCGTTCCACGGTGCGCTCGGCGACCAGGGCATCGATAGCGGGAAGCGCATGAAACGGCACGCCCGGCCACGCGTGGTGCACGTTGTGGTAGCCCATCTGCCACGTGAGCATGCGCAACAGCGGCAGACTCGTGACCGTGCGGGTGTTGCGCCACATATCGGGCGCCAGCGCACAGCCCGTATGTTCCGCCATCAGCCACGCGCGTCTGAGCGGTTCTCCGAGCAACAGCGCCGCGGCCCAGGCCAGGAATACCGACGGTGCGAAGGCCGCGAGGCCAACGTATAGCGCGAGTCCGGCGCGGGCTTCGATGGACGCTTGATGCAGCTCACGTCGGGTCAGCCACGGCGGGCGTTCACGTCGAACGGCCAGCCGCAAAAGCGTGCTGATGGCCGCGTACCACGTCGGTAAGCCGGACAGGTGCCGCACGTACTGCCATCGGGTACGCGGCTTTGCGCGCATCAGCTCGGGATCGCGGTCCGGGTCCTGTGTGTAACGGTGGTGATTAAAATGGAAGGCTCTGAACCACGTTGGCGAGATCAGTAAAACGGTGCCGCAGATCGCGGCGACCACGCGGTTCAGCCCCCGGTGTTTGAAGGCGGTACTGTGGATGCACTCGTGCAGTGGCGCGAAGAGGGTGACCAGGGTAAGACCAAGCAACCAGAGCGTCGTCGCCAGCCACACCGGGTTGTCGCTCGCGACCACGCCGGTCGCGGCGGCCGCGGCCAGCGCAAGGTGACGCGCGAACCAGAGCAGTCCGTGCCAGTCGCTTCGCCGCGCGACGGCTGCCCGGACAGCCGTGCGCAGATCGTCGGAGACGACGCCGACGGCGTTGGTCTGCGCCATGGTCGGATCGGTCACGTCGCCCCCCGCTCCGATGCCGATGCGCCGCGAATCAGGCGCAGCAGGTAATCGAGGTCTATCGGCTTGTCCAGCACGGCCGACAAGTGCTGCATCTCGGCTTCGCCAAGCTCCGCACGGTTCTGATATCCGGTACACAATAACACCGGCTTTTCCGCGTCGATCGCGCGTACTGCCTGTGCAACCTGCGTGCCGCTCAGGCCCGGCATCGTGAGGTCTGTGATGATCAGGTCGAAGTTTTCGGGCTCAGACTCGAAGCGGGCGAGCCCGGCGGCCGGCCGGGAGACGAACGTCGGGCGCATACCTTCGGATTCCAGGAAATCAGACAACATCTGCCCGACGCTTTGTTCGTCGTCGATGATCAGCACGGTGCGAATGGGCTGGTCTGGACGAGCCAATGCTGCCGGCGCACGGGCATCACCTTCCGCGCGTACCTCTGATGAAGTCGCGCCGGCGGGTGGAAGCAGTACCGTGACCATCAAACCGCCGCCGGCAACCGACGTTGCTTCGAGGTGCCCGCCGAAATCGTGCACGATGCCGTGTACGACGGCGAGACCCATGCCGGTGCCCTTACCTGGACCTTTGGTCGAGAAGAACGGTTCGAAGAGTCGGCCGAGTTGCACCGTTGGGGCGACACCCGGGCCGGAATCGTGGATGCGGATTGCAACATAGCGTCCGGAAAAACTCTTGCCGCACGCGGTGCAGCTTCGTTCCTGATACGCGTGCTCCGCCGCGGTTACCTTGATCAGCCCCCGTTCCGACATCGCGTCGCGCGCGTTGATACAGAGGTTCATGATGACCTGTTCGAAGCTGATCGGGTCGACCTCAACCCGCGGCAACGCCGGCGCCAGGCTGGCCTCGATCGAGACGCTTGCCGGTAGCGTACCCCGCACCAGCGTCAGCGATTCGTTCAACAACGCACGGAGATCGTGCGGCGTCGGCTCCGTTTGTACCGCGCCGCTGTAGGTCAGGAGCTTGCCGATCAGGTCACGACCGCGGGTGCCCGCAAGACGGATCTGCAAGAGGTACTTGAGCAACCGTGGATTGCTTGCGTGATTCGGCTGGCGCAGCGCCAGCTCGCAGTAACCGAGAATAGAGGCGAGCAGGTTGTTGAAATCGTGTGCGATGCCTCCGGCGACTTGCCCCGCCACTTCAGCGCGTTGCGTACGGTGCAGCTGGGCCTGAAGTCCTGTTGCACGCCTCTCGGCGGCGCGGGTCGTGGTCAGATCACGCACGGCCCCGCGGTGGCCGACCACGCGTCCCGCTTCGTCGCGGATCGGCGCACTGGTATTCAGGCAGTGACGAATGGCCCCACTGGCGTGCTTGAACTCAATTTCGGTGTCGCGCCATTCCCGCTCCGGCGAGTCGTATTCGCCTGAGCTGCCCAGCGTGGTTCGCTTCAGGATGAATTCTGCTCGCGCGTCGGCGCGTTTGCGACCCAGGATTCGCGATCGGGAGTGGCCCGTTGCACGTTCGAAACCTGGCGACACGAATACATAGCGGTCTTCGGAGTCCGTTTCCCAGAGCCAGCTGGCCGCGGCGGCAACGAAGTCGCGCAATCGTTGTTCGCTGCGCTTCAGCTGCTGTTCCGCAGCTTTTTGCTGGCTGATGTCGGTAAGAACGTGGAATGAGCCGCCGTCCGAGAGCGGACCCACGTGATTTTGCACCCAGCGACCACTATCGAGACGCAGAACTTCGTGATTGGCGCGGTTTTGTTCCGCGCTTTCGCGTTCGGCGAGCCAGGCTTGTTCACGCCCGACCGCTTGCGCAACCAGACCGCGTTCCAGTGACACGCGTCGCAACTCTTTGAGCGTGACACCAGGCTTGATCAGGTCGGCGACGCCACGGGCGATATCCGCGTAGCCGGCATTGGCGTAGGTCAGTGCGCCGTTTGCATCGAACAGGGCGAAGCCCGCGGCCGACGCTTCGAGTGCCTCGAGGAGCCGTGGTTGAACACTCTGGTTGGAAATCGCAAACTCAGCTTGAAACGGCCATTCACCAAGCGCGGGAGCATCCGCCTGCGAGTTGCGCTCGAACCACTGGCTGATGATGCGCGGCATTCGGAACAACTGATCGGCTTCGATGAGTTCATCGATCTCCGCTGGCAGCTGTGAGGCGAGCGTGGCAACGTCTTCCGGCGGGCAGATAGCGACAATGGGCAGCGAACTATATCCGGCCGCCAACGCCCGCAGCTGACTCTCCGTGGTTGGTGCGGTCGCAGCGGTCCACAGCGTGATGGCGTGTAGCTGGTCATCGGCACTCAGCTGACCCGGGGAATCACGGTCTGTGATGACGGCGATCGAATTCGCTTCGAGGTCGGCTATCAACCGGCCTTCCCGGTCGGGCGGCGCTCCAAACAGAGCGACCCGCCAGGCGCGAGGCTCGCCTTCGAGTGCGCTTGTGATGTCCCTACACGACACGGCGGCGGGCGATAGAACACACGCAAGGCAGCCGCCTGACCGGGACGAAGTATTGCGCGGCGCGCGATTCAGACAGTTCTGTCATGGCAAGCTGTCGGCTTGGGACATCGTGTTTGCGGGTGCGAGATGCGTCCGGCTGAGTGGTCGTACGTGTCCGGCGGATGTCCGCAGTCTAGACGAAGTTGGAGAGCAGACCCATGGATTTTGGCATTTGCGTCGCAACGAATATCAGCGACGTCGGCATCGTCCCGTACGCTGAAAACCTCGGCTTTGTCGATGCCTGGATACCAGACAGTCAGATGGTCTGGTCGGATTGCTACGCGTTCATGGCGCTGGCGGCCCAGCAGACCCGCACCATACGGCTTGGCACGGGGGTCGCGGTGACGGGCACGCGCATTGCGCCAGTCACTGCGCACAGCATTGCGACGATCAATCGTCTGGCTCCGGGGCGTACGTTTCTCGGCATTGGCACCGGCAATACCGCGCAGCGACTGATGGGACACCGTCCGGTCAAGTACGCCGAGTACGAACGGTACATTCGTGTGCTGCGCGCGTTGCTCGACGGCGAAGAGGTTGAGTTCGAGATGAACGGGATGTCGCACCCCGTTCAGTTTCAGATGGCCGACCATGGCTTCATCAACATCGAAGATCACATTCCAATTCACATTTCGGGCTTTTACGCGCGCACGCACCGGTTGGCAGGCGCCGTCGGTGATGGTCTGGTCTGCTCGATTCCGCCACATCACGACTTCGTGACCCGTACGCTCGCGAATGTGCGCCGTGGCGCGGACGAAGCAGGTCGAGAACTTCCGGAGGATTTTCGCGTGTCTTCGCTGACGTCTGCGGTCGTTTTGGACCCCGGCGAGGAACTGACGTCCGACCGGGTCATCGAAGAGGTCGGGCCGTTTGCGATCTCGTCGGTCCACTACATCTACGACAAGATCAAAGAAAATGGCGGGGAACCACCGCCGCACATGCGACCGTTCTGGCGCGAGTACTGCGATCTGGTCGAGCAGACGCCCCCGGCAAAGCGTCATATGCGCGTGCACGCTGGCCATTGCACGTTCATGTTGCCAGAGGAGATTCCGTTCGTGACGCCGGATCTCATTCGCGCGACCTGTCTGGCCGGTACGGCCGATGAACTGGTCGAGCAGTTGCGCGTGTTGGCCGCGGGCGGTCTGGACCAGGTGTTCATCCTGCCATCGGCTGCGAGTCAGTATCGGAATTTCGAGCGGTTTTCAAACCTGGTGATGGCAAGACTATGAGTACGCACGCATCGATGGCTGAGATCGAGTTGTTGGATACCGGTACGGACGAACTGCGTGCCGAACGTCAGGGTCACGTTGTAACCCTGACCCTGAACCGGCCCGATAAACGTAACGCTCTGTCCGACCGGCTGACCCCCGCGCTGCGCCAGATGTTGTTCGACCTGGAGGCTGACGGTGCGGCACGCGCTATTGTCATCACCGGCGCAGGCTCCGCGTTTTGCGCCGGGGGCGATGTGTCCGGCATGGGTAGCGGGCGTACCGAACCGCGCCCGACGCCCGAACAGTCAATTCGCCGGCTACAGCACCGTCAGGAAACGCTGACGCTGCGGCTGCACGAACTCACCCTGCCGACGATTGCGGCGCTGCCGGGACCGGCCGTGGGCGCGGGCCTCGCGATCGCGCTCGCCTGTGATCTGCGGGTCGCAGCCGCGTCTGCATTCGTCACCACGGGCTATGCGCGCATTGGCCTGCCGGGTGACTATGGGATCAATTGGTTGTTGACCCATCTGGTGGGTACCGCGCGGGCGCGCGAGTTGATGTTCACGAGTCGGCGGGTGATGGCCGAGGAGGCGCTAGCGCTCGGACTGGTCAACGAAGTCGTACCGGATGATGAATTGCGCTCTCACGCGCAAACGCTGGCAGCCCGCATTGCGGCGGGCCCGCCGGTGGCCCTGGCGGCCATGAAGGAACACTTGAATCGTGCGATGACTTCGGATCTGAGAACATGTCTCGCCGCCGAGGCGGAACGGCTTGTGCGAACCGCGGCAACCCAGGATCATCAAGCCGCAGTTGAAGCTTTCATGGCGAAGCGCCCGCCGGAATTCACCGGTCGTTAACGAATACGCACGACAAGAACGCGGCACTGCCGTAACGCCGCCACCACCGCTTCACTCAGATCGGGCGATACCCGGACTGCCAGAACATCGACCAACTCTAAGGACCTACTCATGGGTTTCATTGCTGACCGGCTGAGCGCCATCAAACCATCGCCAACCCTTGCGGTGACGCAGAAAGGTTTCGACCTGAAGGCAGCGGGTGTAGACGTCATCAGTCTCGGTGCTGGCGAACCTGATTTTGATACGCCGCCACACATCGTGGCGGCCGCCAAGAAAGCCTTGGACGATGGTATTACGCGCTATACCCCCGTCAACGGACTCGTGGCGCTGCGTGAAGCCATTCAGTCGAAGTTCAAGCGCGACAATGGCCTCGACTATTCCGTTGACCAGATCCACGTCAGCTGCGGCGGCAAGCCGGTCATCTTCAACGCCTTCATGGCAACGCTCAACGCGGGCGACGAGGTCGTCATCCCGGCGCCTTTCTGGGTCAGCTATCCGGATATCGTCATGATGTTCGACGGCGTTCCGGTGTCCGTGAACTGCCCGCAGTCAGCCGGCTTCAAACTGTCGGCAGAGCAATTGGAAGCGGCCATCACGCCGAAGACCAAGTGGGTGCTGCTGAACTCCCCGTCCAACCCGACCGGCGCCGGGTACACGCATGGCGAGCTGAGGGCGTTGGCCGATGTGCTGTTGCGGCATCCGCACGTCTGGATCTTCACAGACGACATCTACGAGCATCTCGTATACGACGACTTCGAATTCGCGACCATCGCCCAGGTGGAGCCGGCGCTGTGGGAGCGCACGGTCACGATGAACGGGATGTCGAAAGCGTACTGCATGACCGGTTGGCGGCTCGGCTATGCCGGGGCGCCGGAGAGCCTCGTCAAAGCGATGACCAAGGTTCAGGGGCAATCGCTAACGCACACATCGTCGATAAGTCAGGTTGCCGCGATCGCCGCACTCAACGGTACTCATGACTTCATCGGCGAACACAACGCGATCTTCCAGCAGCGTCGTGACCTGGTCGTCAGCATGTTGAATCAGGCGAATGGCATAGACTGCCCGGTTCCAGAGGGCGCTTTTTACGTTTACCCGTCGTGCGCCGGAGCGATCGGCAAGCAGACGCCCGACGGCAAGACACTCGAGAACGACGAGGATTTCGTAACTGCGTTGATCGAGTCGGAGGCGGTCGCCGTGGTGCACGGCGCTGCGTTCGGGCTCGAGCCGCATTTCCGGATTTCGTACGCGACGTCTACCGAGGCGCTGGAAGAGGCATGCCGGCGCATTCAGCGCTTTTGCGCGTCGCTTCGGTAGCGACGGCGACCAACATCACGGTCGCACGGCCGGCGCGTCGCCGATAACGCTTGGGCGAGCGCCGCTCCGGCTTCGCCCGGAGCCGCGCCGCCTGAGTCAGCCGACTGCGATATGGAACTCAGACGGCGTGCCGAGCAGGAAGCCCTGGCCCATCTCACAATCGTTGTCTCGCAGGAACCCGAGCTGCGACTCCGTCTCGATGCCCTCGGCGATAACCCGCATCTTGAGTTTGTGCGCCATGGCGATGACCGCGCTGGCAATTTCGGCGTCCCGTGGACCGGCTGGGATGCCGGACACGAATGACCGGTCCAGTTTCAGGATATCGACCGGCAGCGCTTTCAGGTATGCGAGCGAGGAATAACCGGTGCCAAAGTCATCGATGGCAAGCTTTACACCCAGTGCCTTGAGCGGCGCCAGCGTCTGCAGGACCTCGTCGGTCTGCATGAGCGTGGTCTCGGTCATTTCAAGGGTCAGGCGTGTGGGCGGCAGACCGGTGCGCTCGAGTGTGTTCAGCACGAGCGTCGGGAAGTCCGGGTCGCGCAGCTGACGTGCCGCGAGATTGACCGCAAGGTTGAGACTCGTGAGCCCGCAGTTCGCCAGTTCGCGGCACGCGTTTTCGACCACCCACGTGCCGATCGTATTGATGAGCCCGCTCTCTTCGGCCAGCTTGATG
Organism: Pseudomonadota bacterium; assembly: GCA_039030335.1. Taxonomy (GTDB): domain Bacteria; phylum Pseudomonadota; class Gammaproteobacteria; order HK1; family HK1; genus JBCCEJ01. Next base: position 41,065 of record JBCCEJ010000018.1, read on the forward strand.
AACTCATCGGGCAGGACCAGGCCGCGTTCGGGATGCTGCCAGCGCAGCAGCGCCTCGACGCCAACGAGTGCGCCGGTGCGAAGATCGCGAACCGGCTGGAAGTACTGGAGCAGCTGGTTGCGGTCTACCGCCTGACGGAGCTGTGCTTCGACGTAAACCCGCTCGGAAACCTCCTGGTTCATTTCTTCGGTAAAGAATTGATAGTTGTTTCGACCCCGGCTCTTGGCTCGGTACAAAGCCATGTCGGCGTGTTTGAGCAGCGTCGTGGCGTCGGCGCCGTCGTCTGAAGACAGCGCGACACCGATACTGGTGGACATGACGATGCGCTCGCCGCGCAGCGCAACTGGTTGGCGCAGAAGATCGAGAAGCTTTTCGCAGACGGTGTGCACCGCGGCGGTACTGTTCACGTCTCCGAGCACGATTGCGAATTCGTCGCCGCCGATCCGCGCGACCGTATCGATCATGCGAACACACGAACGGAAACGCCCGGAGAGTTCTTTCAGCAGCATATCGCCCGCGTCGTGACCCAACGTATCGTTCACCTGCTTGAACTGGTCGAGGTCCAGATACAACAGGCAGGCGCGCCGGCCGAACCGCTTGGCAGCCTGTACGGCGCGGTCCAGGCGGTCCATGAACAGCCGGCGGTTGGAAAGGCCGGTCAACGGGTCATAGAACGCGAGCTGCTCCATCTCGGCCTGAGTGCGCTCGAGGTCACTTACCGCGCTACGCAGCACCTGTGTGAGTTTGAGGTTTTCGACCGCCAGCGCAAACTGTTGCGTCAACACGGCGAAGACTTCGAGGTCGCGGCGTTGGAATGCGCCGAGCAACTGCCCGCGGCAGTCAACCTGGGTAAAACCGGTGACCTCGTCACCGCGCATTATCGGTACGCACATGCCGGCCCGAACGTCGTCCGAACGCAGACTGTCGGCGTCGCCGAGACTGTCATCACTGTCCAGGAAAGCGACGGCATGACCGCGCTCCAGGACCAGTGCGCGCACCGATCGCGAAATGGGCAGATGTCGCGTATGACCATGTCGGTCGCGAAGGAACGTGGGTTCGTCGGGACGGCTCTCCGAGGCACGCATGTGCACGCTGATATGCGTGGCCTGATGAAACAGGTCGAGCGCACAGTCGGCGAAGTTCCGCAGCAGTGACTCTTCGGTGTCGCTGCGGCTTACCTGTGTCGAATGCTGGTGTAGCGCCAGCAACGCGGACCGGTCGAAAGTGGCGGACAGTTCGTCCAGGGAATCAGGCTGCAGCGTCAGTTGCTCGGAGACCGCCACCGGACGTTCGACGACACCACCGATTCCCGATTCCAGCCGGATGACGAGCTTCACGCCGTCGCGGGCATCACCGAGGATGATCTCGTCGTCTGGTCGAATCGGCAGCTGATAGTCGTGGCGTTGGTCGATCGAGATCAGGCGGCCACCCCGCCGCACCCATGTGCCGTTTGAACTCCCTGTGTCGATCAGCACCCAGCCGTCGCTCTCGGCCCGGAGCTCGCAGTGGAACGCTGACAGCCGGCGGTCCGCGTTGACGACGTCGTTGGCGTCATCGCGGCCGACCCGAATGACGGCCTTGTCAAAATGCAGCGTCGAACTGGTCGCGCCGTCTGGGTCAGGCAACAGTATCTGCATAAGCGTCAGCTGCCGTTCGACGTGTTGCCAGCGGCATCCGGGTGCCAGCGGCCTGAGGTTTCAACGAGCATAGCCATGCTCACCCATCCCTGATGTGATCGATCCCACCTTGCGGGAAAATCGACCATCGGCGTCCCGCCGCGCTAGCAAGCTTTGCGGCCGTCCACGATGCCCAGGGACATATCATCTCAGATCGCTGCGAGGCAACGATGGTTCCTCCAGGTTTTCGGTTCGCGCGTTCATCTCTGTGCGGCGTCACCCGTATACTGACGCGCTGTCTGTGGGTGCGAAGGCTGTGGCCGATCACCTGCCTGGGTCTGTGTCAACGACGCGGTTGGCTGCGAAGTGCAACTTCCGTGTCTGGTTTCGCGTTTCGTCCATGACGGTCCTGCTGAACAAACACGACCGACCCCATCTAAATTCGACGGGAGCCGAACGCGCGACCATGCAGGTTATTCGGATCGTCCTTCCCTTCACCCTAGGGTACTTCCTCTCCTACGCGGTGAGAAATGTCAACGCGGTCATCGCACCGGATCTGGTCGCCGACCTCCATTTGACGTCGGCCAGTCTAGGTTTGTTGACCAGTACCTATTTCCTGGCCTTCGCCGCGTTCCAGCTGCCTCTCGGCATCCTGCTGGACCGCTACGGCCCGCGCCGCGTCGAGGCCGTGTTGTTCTTGTTCGCGGCGTCGGGGTGCGCGCTGTTTGCATTCAGCCAGTCGCTTTATGGGCTGGTTGCCGCGCGGGCACTGATCGGGATCGGCGTTTCCGGGGCCCTGATGGGGGCGTTCAAGGCTTATGTGCAATGGTTTCCGCCAGCGCGACTGCCGCTCGTCAATGGACTGACAATGACCTGCGGCGGTTTTGGCGCGCTGGCAGCGACTCAGCCCGTTGAATCGCTGCTGTCTCTAACCGACTGGCGCGGGGTACTGCTGTTGATGGCCCTGTTTGCGCTTTGTGTATCGATCATCGTTTTCGTTGTGGTACCGCGCCATGCAAGCGAGCGTGCTACGACCCGTGAATCGTGGACGGAACAGGTCGCTGGTCTCAAGACGGTGTTTTCGTCGTCGCAGTTCTGGCGCATTGCGCCGCTCACGGTGACCAGCCAGGCGGCGTTCCTGGCGATTCAGGGACTCTGGGCCGGGCCGTGGTTCCGGGACGTTGCCGGACTCGATCGGGACGCCGTAGCTGAGCAGTTGCTGCTGATCACGGTGGCCATGGTCCTGGGATTCCTGAGCGTCGGGGTGCTGACCGAGCGACTGAGCCGCATTGGTGTCAGTCAACTCGTCGCCGCGACCGGTTGCTGCGTATTTGCCGTTGGTGCGCTTGGTCTCATCATCTGGATGCCCGAGTACGCATTGATGGGGCCGTGGCTGGTCTTCGGTTTCTTCGGCGGCGCGGGCTATCTGTTCTACTCGATATTGACCACTCACTTTCCGACGGCGTTGGCCGGGCGCGCGATCACGTGTGCCAACGTGCTGACTTTCAGCGGCGCGTTCGTGGCCCAGTGGAGCATCGGGGTTGTGATCGGATGGTGGCCGGAGACGGGGCCCGGTCGTTTCGATCCCGCTGGCTACGCAGCGGGATTCGCCCTCTACTTCGCGATTATTCTGGTGAGCACCCTCTGGCTCGTGTTGGCGCCGCGCTGGCTCGGGCGCGCCGCCAGATGAGGTCTATGACTGACCGCGCATTTTCTTCAAAACCGCGCTGAAGCTAAGCACCGTCCGGTCGCCCACGAACTCCCGCCCCTGCACGAAGACCATCGAGCGCGTTTCGCGCATGACTTCGACCTCTGCTTCGAGCAGATCACCAACGCGCGCGGACGCGCAGAAGTCCGAGGTCATCGACACGGTGACGGCGCCGCCGCCGTCCAACGCGTGCCGCGCGAGCGCGAACGTTGCGTAGTCTGCAAAGCTCATCATCAACCCACCGTGCACGATGCCCCAGGTGTTGCAGTGCCGCGCCTCGATGCGCATCGCGCAGCGTCGCTCCGGTCCGTCGCCGCGTTGTTCGTACATCGGGCCGGTCATGTCCTCGTAAGGGTCCCATCCGGGCAGCGTGAAGAATTCGGACAGTTCGTCCTCACCGAACACTGGTTCGGGTCGTGGGGGAAGTTCGCTCATGGTGGTCACTCCTCAAGTCTGCCCATGCCGGCCGGTGCCGCCGGCAAATTGCGACGCCCCCGCGGCTGCTTCGGTTTGTTTGGCCTGTTCGGCAAGAGCGGCTTCCTGGCGGAGTGCGGCGTCGAGTTCGAGTCCGCGCGAAGCCAGCAGCGACTGGCGGTCTGAACGGAGCGCGGCTTGTGGGAAGGCGCTCAGCTTCAGCGCCAGCGCTCGGGCGCGCGGCAGCAGCTGGTCCGCCGCCAGCACTTCTGAGACCAGACCGATAGTCCTGGCCTCAACCGCACCGACGGCCCGCCCGGTCAGCATCATGTCCATGGCTCGTGCCTCGCCGATGACGCGCGGCAGCCTGACCGTGGTGCCATCGCTCATCGGGACACCAAAACGTCGGCAGAACACGCCGAATACGGCCGTCGTATCGGCGAGGCGCATATCGCAGTAAAGCGCGACACCGAGGCCGCCAGCTACGGCGTGCCCGCTGACGGCGGCGATCAATGGTTTGCTGCGCGGCGCACCCAACATTCCCGACTCGGATCCGGCCCAGGCCCTATAGGTGCGCGCGTCGGCGATCTCCTTTAGATCGGCACCCGCACAAAAGCTGCCGCCCGCGCCGGTAAGAATGGCGACGGCCTGTGAACCGTCGGCCTCGAACGCGTCGAGCGCGCCGGTCAGTTCGTCGACGGCGGCTGTGTTGAGCGCGTTGCGCGCATCGGGTCGATCGATGGTAAGCGTAGTGACCGGACCGTCCCGGTCGATCCTGATAAGGTGCATGGGTTCGGCTGTATCTCTTGGGTGCGGTCGTTTCAGCCCGACGTTACTCCCTTTTGCAGGAACACGCTTTATGCCCTGGCCGCATAACGGTCCCATTGGCCGGCCTCTGATCATGGGAACCACGGCGATGGTGGCGTCTGCGCATCCGCAGGCGACCATGGCCGGGCTACAGATTCTGCGCGCCGGTGGCAATGCCGTCGACGCGGCTGTCGCGATCTCTGCGGCGCTCGATGTGTGCGAACCGTTCATGTCGGGTCTCGGCGGTGGTGGTGCCATGCTCGTCCGACCGCCCGGCGAGCCGCCACAAGCGTTGCACTACGGTGGCCGGTTCCCGGCCGCGGCATGTCGCGCATCGCCGACGCCGGGGGATATCGACAAAGGGCCACGCGCGTTCGCCGTACCCGGCGCGCCGGCGGGATGGCACGCGGCATTGGACCGTTTCGGCAGCAAGCCCGTCACAGAAGTGCTGGCGCCGGCTATCGCACTGGCCGAGACAGGGGTACCGCTGACACGCGTCGGACATGCGTTCTTCAAGGGCGGGATCGGACGGATGGGCGATGCGGCGCGCGCGGTGTTTGCACCGGGCGGGACAGCGCCGCCCATTGGCGAACTGGTCCGGCAGCCGAATCTGGCGGCCACCTACCGGACGCTCGCGCGCGAAGGTCTCGCGGGGTTCTACCAGGGCGATCTGGCGCGGGCGACAGTAGCGGCGGTGGAAGCCGCCGGTGGTTGGCTCGCGGCTGATGACATGCACCCTGCGCAGGCCGAGTGGGCTGAACCCAGTCGGACCCGCTACCGGGGACTGCACCTCTTCTCGACGGGTTGGCCTTTCACATCCTACGAGGCCTTGCTGGCTCTCAATCTGCTCGAAGCCCTCGACCGGCGCCACGGCGGCGTCGCATCAGGCACACCCGACGCATGGCACCGTCGTATCGAAGCGGCCAAGGTGGCGATGACCGATCGTGTCGCGCTCGGCGGTGAGTCGGTGGCATTGGCACCGGGCTTGCTGTCGGCGCGCTATGCGGACCTGCGTGCCGATGTGGTCGCGCTCGATGCGGTGGTTACCGCGAGCGGCGACCGTTGGAACGCCCGACCTGAAGCAGGTGTGCTGCCAGCGGGCGATCCGGGCAGCGTGCTGCGCGAATGCACCACGCATTTCAACGTCATCGACGGTGACGGGATGGCCGTCTCGGTCACCCAGACACTCGGCAGCGCGTTTGGCTCGGGCTTCCTCGTCGCCGAGACCGGCGTGCTGTTGAACAATCTGATGTTCTTTTTCGACCTCGACGCGGCGAGTCCGATGAGCATCCAGCTCGGCGCGATGCGCTCGGGTCCGCTGTCACCGATCATGGCTTTCGACGCCAACGATCTCCGGTTGATGATCGGAACGCCGGGTGCTTTCGGCATTCCACAGACCACGATGCAGATGGTCAGCAACGTGCTGGACGGGGGCATGAACGTTCAGGCCGCTATCGAAGCGCCCCGGTTTCGCCTGTCCGGAGGGCGCAAGATCGCCGTGGAGAAGCGCGCCGGACCGGAAGTCATGTCAGCGCTCAAGGCCCTCGGCCACGACATTCAGGAACTCAGCGCCTGGTCGCCGCTGGTTGGCGGTGGGCAGGGCATCCTGATCGACCCGGACAATCACGTGCGCTCCGGCGGCGCCGACCCGCGCCGCGACGGCTACGCGCTCGGCTACTGAGCGTGCGCAGGTGCACGGCGCGCTGGTAGTAGCGCGCCGTGGCGGGACTCAAGCCTGCATCAACAGTCCGCGGCCCTGGGCCAGTGCCGCCTGTGCGTACTCAGCCAACCGGTCGTCGCTGGCGCTGCTGACCGGGTGGTCGATGATCGCGAACTGGTACTCGGGCATACCGAGCACACGGCTCATCAGCTCCGCGGCGCTGACGAATTGCGTCGTCATAACGGCTAGTGCCGGGATGCCAAGGCGCTCTGCAGCAACGGCGTCATGCAAACTGCACGACGAGCAACTGCCTCAGTCGCCGAGGCCGGTCACGACCGCGTCGTAGGCGTGTAACCCTTCCATGATGTGGGCGTCGGCCGGCGCGCTGTAGTTGCTCTTGACGAGCAGCTCCGTGCTGGCGACACCGAGTTCGGCCCGCAGCAACGCGTCCATGTGTTTGAAAAAGCCGACGGTCCCTTCTTTGCCGTTCGACACGAACGCGACGTTCTTGCCGGCGAGCGAGGGCATTCGAGCGGCACGCTGGACGCCGGCCGGCTTCGCTTCGTGGGTGGGGTCGAGTACTTGAATCAAGTGTTGTCTCCTCAACCTGCGGTGGTAATGCGCGTCGCCCAAACCGGCGGCGCGCGTCGATGTTGTCGATCAGGCCTGTGCGGCTGGCGCTTCGCCAAGCGGTATGGGCCCGCAGTCCACGCACGCGCCGATCGGCAATGTCACGGCATGGCTTTTGTGACCGAGCCACGGTGGTATCACCATACCGAAGCCGCCAGCCGGTCCGCCCGCCGCGATGACCATCAGCTGATCTGGCGACTCCATGGCCGGATACTCCGTATCGCCGCGGTCGCGCACGACCTTACCCTTGCCGACGTTCGCCCATTCACGCCGATGGATGCGCGCGCGTTCGAAGATGCACTGCGCGACGTCCGACTTGCTCCACCCGGCGCTCTGCAGATGCTCGCGAAGCTGCGGAGGAATGACCACCGCGTAATTGCCGGGCCAGATCGAATAGCCGCGCATATTCGCGCGAATCTCGGCGGCGAAGGTCTCGAGGATCTCCTCAGGCTCGGTGGTCCACTCGTTCATGATCTGACGCGGCGCGCCGGCCGCCATGACCGTGACCGCGGAGATTTCCTTCGGGACGCCGCGTTCCTCGGCGAGCGAGTTCCACTCGGTGCCCTCTTCGTCTTCGGCGATGCAGTAGCTGAATTTTCCCGGGTGACCGAATGTAGATCGGTCGATCTCGCCCGGGCGCACATCGAGCTGGTTAATGAGCGTGAGGCGCAGCGCCCGCCCGATAACGGAGGTGGCGCGATCGCTCGATCCGAGCGCATTGAAGCCGCCGCTCGTACCGATCTCTTGCCGGATGGGGCCATTCAAGACCAGCAGGACGGCTGAGCCGCCAGTACTCGCTGAGGCGCCATGGAGCAGGAAGTCCTTTTCCAGCATCGCCGTCCACGCGGCGACCACTACTGGGAAATGCATGGGCAGGCAGCCGGCCATGACCGCATTGATGGCGAGCTTCTCCGCCGTAATCGGCCGCTCACGTACCGGTTCGATACCGACCAGCTGGTCTGGCGGCATGCCGGCCCAGTCCAGGCAGGCGCCGACGGTTTCACTCGTTGGCGGGACGACCGGCAAGCCGTCGGTCCAGCCATTGCTGTGATAGAGCTCTTGCGCCGCGAAGATGTCGTCGACGTCGTAAGTCCTGGATGCGAGTGCCGGTGCGCCCATCAGATCTCCCGTCCAGCCGTTTCCACCAGCTCTATCTTATAGCCGTCCGGGTCTTCTACAAACGCAATGATGGTGTTGCCGCCTTTGACCGGTCCCGCCTCGCGCGTGATGTTGCCGCCGGCTTCGCGGATCCGCTCGCAAGTCGCTGCCACGTCGTCCACGCCGAGTGCAATGTGTCCGTAGGCTGTGCCCAGCTCGTAGTCCGAGACACCGTGGTTGTAGGTCAGCTCGATCTCCGATTGGCCGCTCTTATTGCCACCGCCGAAGGCGACAAACGCGAGCGAATAACCCTGCTCAGGCCGCTCGGTCGTGCGCAGCAGCTCCATGCCGATGACGTTGGTGTAGAAATCGATTGAGCGTTGCAGATCGCCAACGCGAAACATCGTATGCAGTAGGAACATGCTGGGACATCCTCTGTGTTCAGGCCCGACCCAAAGGTGCGCTGGCTGATGGCTGGCGCGATCGGGCCGGTGCGGTCAGAACCGCCTTCGGCAGGCCGTGCGCCACCGGCCCGCACCCAGGGCCCTGATGGTCGATGGGGCCAGCATAGTAGCGTCTGGCCGTTATCGATAGTGAAACGCTTCTCGTTCATCTGCTGGAGAGCACCCGGAGGGTCAGCGCGACGGCTGTGCATCCGGTTCGCCACCGGATTCCGCGGCGACCCACGGGGCCGGTCCACGCAGTACGGCAATGGCCAGCGCCAGTGCCCCGAGCGCGATCACGCCGAGGTTGACGTTGAATACCAGACCATAGCCGCCGACGTTCCAGATGGCAGCACCGCTGCTCGGCGCGATCGCCATGCACAACATCACTGGCAGCGCGACCGCGCCCGCGATCGCGCCAAAGCTGGTGCGGCCGAGCAGATCGGCGATCACGACTGGCCGGGTGATACTGGCGATACCGACTCCACCCCCTTGCAGCACGGCGAATGCGATCAGTAACGCCGGGTGGTGCGCTGCAAACAGCAGACAGCCGCTCGCGAGGATGAGGCAGGCGAGGGAAGCAACCGACAGCATGCGCGTTGAAAACCAACGTTCCAGCCCGATCATCGCGGCCCGCCCGGCCACCTGAGACGGGCCGATGAGTGCGATCGTCAAGACCGCGAACTCCAGGTTCACGCCCCGTTCTTTCAGCATTGGTAGCAGGTGCGTGAGCACCGTGTTGTGATTCAGATACATCGCCGCGTAGGCGAGCGCCACGAGCCAGAAGGCGCTCGTGCGCAAGGCCCGCAGGAACGCTGCATCGTGGCGCAGCGGCACGCTGGCGCGAACCGGCTCGGCCATTTCTCCCGAGCCGTGCCGGCGCGTGCCGAACCAGAAACAGGGCAGCGCCACCCCCACGATCAGCCCTGCATAACACTGCACGGCCCGCTGCCAGCCGAACGCTTCTGCGATAAACGCGTTCAATGGAAACGCGAGCGTGCCGGCGAACCCCGCCACCAGCGTGACCATCGTGATGGCCTGTCTCGCGCCGTCGCCGCGGGTGCGTACGAGGAACGCGAAACAAGGGTCGTACAGCGCGCCGGCCATGCACACGCCCAGGCCGAGCCATAGCAAGAGGAACATCGTCTTGTCGGTGGTGCCCGACAGGAGCAGCAGCAGCACCACGGTCGCCATCGCGCTCCCGCAGATGAGCAGGCGCCCGTAGCCGCGGTCGATGATGTTGCCGGCGAGCGGCGAGAGCAGGGCTGAGACGACCACGCTGCCCGTGAACATCAACGTGAGATCGGTCTTGTCCCAGCCGAGCGCTGGTTCCCACCACGGCAGCAGGGCGGGAAACAGATACATCGTGCCGCCCCAGATCAGCAGCTCACCGACCGCCAGGGCCCAGATCGCAGGGTCGCGGGCCGGATGCACGGTGATCTAGCCGGGTTTGCCGAACGCGCCCTGGTTGGCGAGAGCGTGGCACTCGGCCTCGGAGTAGCCGAGCTCGGACAGGACCTCATCGCGGTGTTGATGGGTTCCCGGAGCGGCTGTCACGTCGGCCTTGTCGTGGCCTGCGATCCAGAGCGGACTGTCGATCAGTTTCTCGATCCCTGCCTGCCCGAGTCCCGTTGTGCGGACCACACCGCAGGCGGCCATCTGGGCGTCTTGTCCGGTTTCGTCAGCCGTGCCCACGACGCCGATGATGAGGCCGGCTTCACCCAGCACCTGGCGCCAGTGCGCCAGATCGGCTGTAGCGAACGCCGCATCGAGTGCCGCACAGAGCTCGTGCGGATGGGCATTGCGCGTCGCCCGGTCGGCGAAGCGCGGATCGTCGGCAAGTTCAGGTCTACCGATCGCCGCGATGAGCCGCGGCCAGTCACGGTCCTGATTTAGCACGGTCAGAATGAACCAGCGCCCGTCCCGCGTCTGGTAGTGGTTGGTCAGGGCATTGCCGGCCTGCTCACGCGGCGGTCGTAACGGCATCGACGTGCCGGCCAGCGTGGCCTGCGCGGCGTAACCGTTTGCCCATACCCCATTCGCAAGCAGCGAGGTGTGTACTTCGGCGCCCTGACCCGTGCGCTGCCGATCGTAGAGCGCCAGCATGATGGCCCCGAACAGCGCCATGCCGGTCGGGTGGTCGCCTTGCCCCGGCATTGAACGGGCCGGACCGCTGTCCGGATCTGGCCGGACGGCGTGCATCAGGCCGCTGCGCGCCCAGTAGGCGGTCGAGTCGAAGCCGGAGCGTGCCGCCTCCGGGCCGGCTTCTCCGTAGGCGCTGAGCGCGGCGTAGATGAGGCGCTCGTTCAACGGGCCGAGGTCGCCGTAGGTCAGTTTCAGCCGCGCGCGCGACGGCGGCGGAAAGTTCGTGATGAACACATCCGCGTTCGAGACCAGCCGCTGCAACACTTCGTAGCCGGCCGGATTGCCGAGATCGAGTCCGATGCCGCGTTTGTTGTGATTCGTGAGATGCCAGTGAAACTCGTTGTCAGCCGGCGCCATGCCGGGGTTCGAGTTCAATGCCCGGTAGGTGTCGCCGCCGGGGTTTTCGACCTTCACGACATCGGCCCCGAAGTCGGCCAGGATCGTCGCTGCAACCGGCGCGGCGATATAGCTCGCCGCATCGATGACCCGGAGTCCGTTCAGGATCGGTTCTGGCATCGTTTGCGGCCCTCAGGCTGAATCGCGCAAGTAGTCCATCGCGGCCTGCGTGCCGCCGGCATTGATCGGCACGCCGGCCAGCGCGAGGCCCATCTCTACGCCGGCCAATGTGCCGAGCAGCGTCAGGTCGTTGATGTCGCCGAGATGGCCGATGCGGAAAATGCGGCCCTTGACCTTGCCAAGCCCGGTACCAAGCGACATGTCGAATTTGTCGAGGATGACATCGCGGACCGCGTCCGCGTCGTGTCCGTCGGGCAGCAGCACGGCCGTCAATACCGGCGAGTGTTCCTCCTCGACTTCGCAGAGCGTCTCCAGACCCCAGTGCGCGATGCAAACGCGCGTCGCCTTGGCGTGGCGTTGGTGGCGCGCGAAGACGTTGTCGAGGCCTTCGTCGTCCAGCAGCATCTTCAGCGACTCATCGAGACCGTAGAGCAGGTTGGTCGCTGGCGTATACGGGAAGAATCCGGAGGCGTTGTTGCCGAGCATCGCGCCCCAGTCCCAATACGACGTATTGAAGCCGCTTCGGTCGTGCGCTTCGAGCGCCTTGCGCGAAACGCAGTTGAAGCCGAGTCCCGGCGGCAGCATCAGACCTTTCTGCGAGCCCGTCACGGTCACGTCGACGCCCCATTCGTCGTGTCGGTAGTCAGCTGAAGCGAGCCCGGAGATCGTATCGACCATCAACAGGGCCGGATGGCCCACCGAATCGATCGCGGCGCGTACCGGCGCGATCCTGGACGTGACTCCGGTCGAGGTCTCGTTATGGACGCAACAGACCGCCTTGATCTCGTGTTCCGAGTCGTCTCTCAGCCGCGCGGCGATTTCGTCCGCGACCACCCCGTGTCGCCAGCTGCCCGGCAGGAATTCCGGTTTCAGCCCGAGCCGGGTAGCCAGTTCACACCAGAGCGTTGCGAACTGTCCGGTTTCATACATCAGCACCTTGTCGCCGGGCGACAGCGTGTTGACCAGTGCTGCCTCCCATGCCCCGGTGCCCGACGATGGAAACACGATGACCGGCTGCTCGGTCTTGAAGACGTCTTTCAGCCGCTCCAGAACGCGTTTCCCAAGCACGCCGAACGCGGGACCGCGATGATCGATAACCGGCATATCCATGGCGCGCAGAACGCGCTCCGGGACGGGGCTAGGGCCGGGGATCTGGAGGAAATGTCTACCGCTGCGGTGAGCCATGTGTGGCGTATCTCCGGGACGCGTCGGGCGCGTAAAAGTCCGACATTGTAATACAGCGCCAGGACATGGTTCGCCAACGCTCGTTCAGGTCTGAACGCAACCCCAGCTGGCGCATATGCTGGCCGGACCCGTGCGTCGGTTTCAGCCGGGCCCGACTACTGTGGTCGCACCGCGTGCGCCGAAACGCAGGCCGCAAGCAATCCAGATACCGGGTGGCTTTTTGAACGTCTGCTGGCACGCGGCCGTCCCGACATTGATAAGCTCTCTACGGGAACCACCGTGGGAATTTGTCATGAGTCTTCTACGCATCGAGACCGACGGCGCCGTTCGCACCGTCACGCTCTGTCGCCCCGAAAAACGCAACGCCATCAACCCGGAGATGATGCAGGCGCTGCTCGACGCTTTTACCGCCACGCCGCCGGATACCGAGCGGGTCACGGTGATCAGGGGTGAAGGCAGTGTGTTTTGCTCCGGTCTGCAGTTGGGTCACGACGGTGTGGCGCAGGACGAGGCGGGGCGTATCGAGCAGATGTTCGACGCCGTACAAAATTACCCGCTGCCGGTGGTTGCGGCGGTTCAGGGGCCAGCTATTGCCGGAGGCTGCGAGTTGGCACTGCACTGCGACTTCATCGTCGCTGAGCACAATGCGCGCCTGCAGATGCCGCTCGCACAGATCGGTGTTGCCGTAACCTGGTTCCTGGCCAAGAAACTCATCGAGTTCGCCGGGCCGTCGACCACGCGCGAGTTTCTGTTGCTGGGTGAGCCGTTGTCAGCCGGCCGGTTACACGAGCTCGGTATCGTGACGCGTGTGTGTGAACTGAGCGAGATGGATGCAACGGTCGAGAAGTTGACGGCACGGCTTGCCGGCAACGCACCGATGTCGATGCGCGCAATGAAAAAGATCATCGTGCGTCAGATGTCGTACCTGATGGAGACACCGCATGCTGATCTCGAAGCCGACGTCGCGGCGGTTTATGCCAGTGCCGACGCGCTCGAGGGCGTGCGTGCGAAGGTCGAAAAGCGCAAACCCGAATTCACCGGACGGTAGCTTCGCGGCCTTCACCGGGAATCCGGTGGACGACCTGGACGCGCGTTCAGGTACCTCAGCGAAACTCACCGCGCTTCGGCAATGAGTAGACCAGCACCAAGCCGATAGCAGCCATCACGGCGAGCGACCAGAAGGCGGCCGCGTAGCTGCCGGTTTCATCGAACAACCGGCCAGCCGCCAGTGGACCCATCGAGGCGCCGAGCGTGCCGCAAAACAGCACGATGCCGAACAGCGCGCCGTGTGCGCGCATCCCAAAGTATTCCGCAACGGTCGGCGAGACGACGGTGAACAGGCCGCCGTGGCCAATCCCGTAGACACAGCAGAAGAGATAGAGCTGCCACGGCGCGGTCGCCTGCGCGAGGAACGCAAGCGATCCGCCGAGTATCACCAGACAGACCATTGCGGCCGTGCGTCCGCCGAGCCGGTCGGCGCCGTTACCTACGCTCAGGCGTCCAACAATGCTCACGAAGCCGATGATCGACAGCAAACCGGCCGCCGCCGACGTCGACAAGCCGAGATCCTGTGCATGTACGGGCAGGTGCACCGGGATCGTGACGAGTGTTGGCAGAAACATGAACTGCACGATGCAGAGCGTCCAGAACGCCCGGGTGCGCGATGCTTCCGCCAGCGTGCGCCCGGTCAGCGGCGGTTTGGCCGCGGCCTGCGTGTTGTCCGGGGTTGGTGGTTCGACGCGAGTACCCAGACCGTAACCCGCACCGGCCAGCGCGAGCCCGCCGCCAACTCCCAGCACCAGCACCGCGGTTCGCCAGTCGAACGCCTGCAGGAGCAGCGCGACCATCAACGGGATGACGATCTGCCCGCACGCCGTGCCAACCTTGACCACGCCGCTCATCATGCCTCGTCGCCGCGTGAAAACGCGCGCGATGACCGACAGCGTCACGACGTCATGGGTGCTGAGCCCGAGTCCGATGAACAGGCCATAGAGCACGAACAGCTGCCAGGGCGCGTCGAGCATCGCCATCAGTGCATAGCCGAGTCCCCAAGACACACCCGCGGTGATCATCAGCGCCCGGGGTCCGAAGCGGTCGTTCAAGTGTCCTGCGCCCATCGCGCCCAGACCCATGACCAGGAACGACAGCGAGATACAACCAGACAACAGCGTGCGCGACCAGCCGAATTCCTGCTCGAGCGCCGTGAAGATCACGCCGTAGGCGAACAGGCCGCCGATCATGACGCCCTGAACCAGGAAAGAACTGCCAACCAGAATATAGCGGCGGTCATTGAACACGATTGGCGATTCCTGAAGCGTTGGCGTAATTGCCCGAGGCGTTAGCGTAGTTGAATGGAGAATCCGGCCCGTGAAGTTGTCGAGCGGCCAATCGGGCTACCGAAGCAGTCTTTTGCGCGTGGCGCCCGAACGCACAAGTTACCTGGGCCGTGCCTGCAGGTTCTCAATCCGCACCGGCCGCTTCCGGGTAGAACCGGGCAACGAAGGCGGCGGTGAATTTGCCGCTGTCGGCATCTTCGCGCAACGCCTCGGCGTCGCGTTCGCCTGGTGCACCGAAACCGCCGGCCCCGGGCGTTTCGATCACGATCCGGGTGTGCAACGGCACTTCGACCTCGCCCGGTTTGTCATCCAGGCGACGCTCTCCGTCGCCGTCGCGGATCAAGAACTGGCCGGAGGCCCCGGGTGCCCCGCCAGCGAGTCCCCACGGCTGATGACGAAAGCGTTCTCCGACGCCATTGAATACGCAGTTGTGCGCAACCGGAGTCACGACCCGCCGAAGGCCCATGCCGCCGCGAAAACACCCGGCGCCGCCCGAGTCCTCGACGAGACTGTATTCCTCGACGCGTAACGGGTACTCCTGTTCGATGGCCTCGACCGGCAGGTTCGAGGTATTGGTGATACCGACCTGCACGCCGTCTTTGCCGTCTTTGGTCGGACGCGCACCCATGCCGCCGCCGAGCGTTTCGAGATAGAGGTACGCTTCGCCGTTGCGCGGGTCCACGCCGGCGAATACAGCTGTCGTGTTGGCGCCGTTCGCGGCGGCCGTGACCCGCCCGGGCAAGGCTTGCGCCAGCGCGCCGAGTACCACGTCGATGATGCGTTGGCAGGTGTGCGCACGGGCAGCCACCGGGGCTGGAAATACCGAGTTCAGCAGCGTGCCGATCGGGATCGAGATGTCGGCGACATCGATCACACCCTGGTTGCTCGGCACTTCCGGGTCGAGTACCGCCTTCAGTGCGTAGCACACGCTTGCCGACGTCGCATTCATCGTCGTGTTGACGTTGCCGGTCACCTGCTCGCTCGTACCGGCAAAGTCGAAGTGCGCACGGTCGTCCGCGATCGTCAGCGTCAGTTTGATCGGAACGTCGAGCGTGCGCACGCCATCACCGTCCATGGCGTCTTCAAATGTATAGACGCCATCGGGAATACTGCGGATGCCGTCACGCATACGGGCTTCGGTGCGTCGCATGATCTCGTCGAACGCGCCGCGCACGCGGGCGAGACCGTGCGTTTGCACCACCTCGGCAAACCGCCGCGCGCCGAGATTACAAGCAGCGATCTGGGCGTTGTGATCACCGCGCCGCTCATCGGGAACGCGTACGTTCAGCAGCATGATGTCGAAGATATCTGTTTGCAGTTCACCGCGCCTGAACAGCTTGACGACCGGCAGTCGCAGTCCCTCCTGGTAGATCTCGGACATGCCGCCCGCCATCGAACCCGGCGCCATGCCCCCGACGTCGGCGTGGTGGGCGATGTTGCAGATGAATGCGGTCAGCTCACCTTCGATGAAAATGGGCATCGCGTAGTTGATGTCCGGCAGGTGGGTGCCGCCGGCGGTATGCGGATCGTTCGCGACGAAGATGTCGCCTTCCTCAATGCGCCCGGCGAATTTCTCGAGCAGACACTCCATCAAGCCGCTCATCGACGCGATGTGGATTGGCAGCGCCTCGACGGCCTGCACGACCAGCCGGCCTTTGGGGTCGATGATCGCGATCGAATGATCGCGCCGCTCTTTGATGTTGGTCGAGTACGACGAGCGCATCAACGCCACGAAACACTCATCCGCGATCGATCGCAGTCCGTTGCCGATAATCTCGAGGCTGATGGGGTCGAGCCCCAGGTCGTCGGTCGCCTGGTTCATGCGGAGCCCTCCTCAGCCGCTGACAGTTTGATGATGAGATGCCCTGCTGCGGTGATCTCGGCTATGGCGCCGGGATAGACCGGGATCGTCGTGTCGAGTTGCTCGATGATCGCCGGGCCTGCAATGCGATGCCCGGCTTCAAGCGAACTCCGTGCGTAGATCGCGGTGCTGACGGGCGCGTCCGGCGCGAAGTGAACATCCCGGTGTTCGATGGGTTCCGGAGGCTCGTCCGGTGCGGTCGACGATCCCGCGGTCGGGACTGCGCCGAGGCGCGCCCTCGCCGCCAGACGCACGTTGACGACTTCGATCGGATCGTCTGCGCTCGCGTAGCCGTAAGCCGTTTCGTGCGCCGCGCAAAAGCGCGCGTGCAGCGCTGCCGTGTCGGGCAGGTCGTCCGCGGTCAGCGTCGTCCCGGAAGCCAGCGCGACGCTCAGCTCGAAGTTCTGACCCACATAGCGCGCGTCGACGCCGAGTTCCAGATGCTGACCGTCCGCATCGGCCTGTTCAGATGCAAACCACGCATTGGCCTGTTCGAGCAACTGAGCGGCTGCGGCCGTCAATGCCTGCATACCGGACGTGTCCACGCGGGTGCGCGCGCTGGCGACGAAGTCTTCCTTGAGGTCGGAAACCACCAGACCCTGGGCGCAGACGATGCCTGGCGATGCCGGGATCAGCAGTTCGTCGATGCCGAGGCTCACCGCTACCTCGTGCGCGTGCAACGGTCCGGCGCCGCCGAACGGCATCAGTACGAACGTGCGCGGATCGTGTCCGCGCTCGACCGAGATGGTCCGAATGGTGCGCACCATATTGGCGACGACGATGCCGAGCACGCCATGTGCTGTGCGCTCGACGCTAAAACCGAGCTTCTCCGCGAGCGGTGCAAACGCGGCGCGCGCACGCGCCTGGTCGAGCGCCATCTGGCCGTTCAGCAAACCACGGGCTGACAGCCGCCCGAGCAGCAGATTCGCGTCGGTCACGGTAGGTTGTTCACCGCCGCGCCCGTAACAGGCCGGGCCCGGATCGGCGCCGGCGCTGAGCGGGCCTGCTTTGAGCAGTCCATCCCGGTCAAACCACGCGACCGAGCCGCCCCCGGCACCTACCGTTTCGATGTCGACGCTGGGCAGACGAACTGGAAAGCCGGCGACGTCGCGGTCGTACGTCAGGTCGGCCTGGAAGTCTCTTATCAAGGCGACGTCGGCGCTGGTGCCGCCCATGTCGAGCGTAATGACGTTGCGGCGCTCGGTTTCTTTGGCCGCATGGGCCGCCCCGACGGCTCCGGCGGCCGGGCCCGACAGCGCCGTGCGCACCGGCAGGGCCCGTGCGCGCGCCGGTGACATCAGTCCTCCGCTCGACTGATTGATGCCGAGGGTTGCGTCCGGCGCGCGTTCGCCGATCGCCTGTTCGAGTCGTGCGAGGTAAGCGCCCATGATCGGTTGAAGATACGCGTTCAGGACCGTGGTCGACAGGCGCTCGTATTCGCGAAACTCAGGCTGCACCTCGCTCGAGATCGAAACGGCCACGTCGGGCAGGCGCGCCTGCAGGGCGTCTCGAACCTGCTGCTCATGGGCGCCATTCCTGAATGCGAAGATGAATCCGACGGCACACGCACTCGCGCCGCTCGCGCGCACTGCATCGACGACCGCATCGATGTCTGCAGACGTCGGCGCGATCAGGACTTCACCTTCCGGACCGACGCGCTCGGCGAGCTCCAGGCGATGCGCCCGGGGTACGAGCGGGGGCGGGTGATCCTGGTAGAGATCAAACATATGCGGCCGGGTCTGCCGCCCGATCTCCAGCAGATCCCTGAACCCGTATGTCGTTACCAGCGCGACGGTGCCGCCCTTGCGCTGAATGAGCGTGTTGGTCGCGACCGTCGTGCCGTGCGAGAGGCGCTCGATGGCACGCTCGTCGATACCGCTGTCGTCGCAAAGTGCTCTGAGACCGGTCAGGATGGCGTCGGCGGGATTGGCCGGCGTAGACGGCGTCTTGCCGACGACCACCTGCCCGGAGTCAGTGTTCGTTGCGTAGAAATCCGTGAACGTGCCGCCGACGTCGACGCCAATGCTCCAGCCCATCGAAATTCCTGGTGACGTGCAGTGATGACAAGGCGCGACAGTATGCGCCAAAGCGCAGGGGCGTTCAGGCATTTCGCAGTCGATCGGTCTGGCCCGGGCCCCGCGCTTCGAGCGCGGCGTGGCCGTCGCGTCGGCGTTTTGCATAGCGGGGGTGTCGCTGTGCAAACTGACGCGACGGTACGTGTCGGCGGCGGCCTTGCCCGCCGTCACTACCCGACCGTTCTGAGGCCAACCCGTTCAGGAGCTGAGTGCGACCATGAGTCTCTACGCTTACACCCGTGTCGCGGAGCAGCGCTACCGCGAACGCTTCGGACTCGACTTTGAAGACTTTGTACCAGGGCAGCTGTTCCGGCATCGCCCTGGTGTGACGCTGTCACAGCAGGACAACGTCGACGAATCGCTCGATACCCTGAACGCAGCGATGGTGCACTACGACGGCAACTACGCGGCGCAAACCACCTGGGGCCGCGAGCTGATGGTCTCCACCGTGACTTTGCAGCGCCTCGTCGGTATGTCCTCGAAGACCTTCGGCCGCAAACACGCGGTGTCGGGGTTCACCGAGATCGCGATGACCGGGCCAGTATTCGGTGGAGACACGCTGTACGCCGAATCCGAGATCCTCGCAGTCGATGCAGCGGCGGACGCGCGCATGGGCGAGGTCACCGTGTGCTGCCGCGGCATCAATCAGGACGAGCGTGAGGTCGCGCGGGTCACGTACCGCGTTGACGTCTGGCGGCGCGGACAGCACCCCGAGGAACGGCACGGCCGTAGCGAAGACGCTGCGGAGCCCCGATTCCTTGCGCACCGCACTGACGACGACGGAGCACTGCTGGAGCAGGTTGGGTTGTTCTTTGAAGACTGCCTGCCCGGCGAGACTTTCATGCATTGGCCGAGCCGCACGATGCTGCGGGATGAAGGTCTTCAGCACGCATGGCGCTCGTTGGAGCTCGCACCCCAGTACCACGACCTCGACTGGGTCGAACGGTATGGAGATGGTGAGTTCCGCTTTACCGAAGCCTGGATCATCGCCGCTGGCACGGCCATGACCACGCGCACCTTTGGTCGTGTTGTCGCGAACCTCGGGTGGACCGATATCGCCCTGGTCGCGCCGGTTCGTGCTGGCGACACACTATCGTCCGAGTCGACGATCCTGGACGCCAGGGAATCGAAGTCCCGGCTGAACGAAGGCATCCTCGGCGTGGAGACCCGTTGCTACAACCAGCGCGCGGAGCTGGTCATGTCGTATCAGCGCCGTCTGCTGGTCTACAAGAGGGGCGCGAAAACACCCTATGCAGCCGCAGGGTACTGATGGCGCGCGGCGCCCGAAAAGCGCGAACTGGTCCACAGAACCGCGATCTCGCGGCGGCCGGCGCCCCAATTCGGCTCGAAACTGAGAACTCCGGCAAGAAAACGACTAAAACTTAAGCGTATTCACAGACGTGACAGAGGCCTGAGTGCAGTTTCCGCTACTGATTTTGCGGTAAGAGACGACAACACGGCTTAAGTGACATAAGAAAACCCCGTGATAGCGGTAGGACCGCGGACCGGGACTGGCAACAACCTGGGGATGTCGATGGCACCTCGAGGTTTGGAGGGAGCCAGATGCCCAGATACCTGAAACACCTCTGCGTGGCGATGGTCGCGCTGATCATCGCGCTTCCGGCTCTCGCCGCGCCGCAGTTCGGCAAGCTCGAAGTGAGATCGAAGCTCGGGCAGCCGCTGCGGGCCGCTATTGTGGTGAGCGGTCTCGACGGACAGCCGTTCGACGTCGCCATCGCATCCGCGGCGGACCATCAACGCTACGGTATGGAACTGCCGCTTCTGCCCGACGACGCGGCGCTGTCGTTGGGCCCTCTGCGGAAGGGCGTGCGCGAAGTTCTGCTGACGACGGGACTGCCGGCGAGTGAGCCAGTTCTGTCGATGGTGTTGCGTTTCACCAATGGCAGTGGTGGTGGCACCCGCGTTTTCACCGCGCTGGTCAATCCGGAACGTCCGCGCGCGCTCGCGCTGCGCACGAACCGCCGCGCCGAGCGAAGCAGCTCCGTCCTCGCGGCGGTGCCAGGCGTTCAGGGCGCCGGTGCGACGGCCGCGGCTGCCAATGCGGGCGGTGATCCGGCATCGACGCGGAC
Organism: Pseudomonadota bacterium; assembly: GCA_039030335.1. Lineage (GTDB taxonomy): Bacteria > Pseudomonadota > Gammaproteobacteria > HK1 > HK1 > JBCCEJ01. The sequence goes on from JBCCEJ010000018.1 coordinate 61,649, forward strand.
CGCGCGACCGGTCCGGTCCGCTGTGACGAGTTCGCGTCGCGACGGGGAGCGCCCGACTGCGTCGACCCGGTCAGGTCGTGCCCCGATTACGCGGGCCAACGTGCGCGAGCGTCTGGCTGAGTTGACGCTCAAGGTAGAGAAGGACGCTCGTGAGCGCGCGGCGCTGCGGGCCACGAACAAAGACTTGAGCGCCCGCATGAAAGCGATGGGTGAGCGCCTGGCCCGCATGCAGGCCACGCTGAAGCGGCAGGACGAGCGGCTAGAAGCGATGCGCGCGGGTCTGCAGTCCATCAACGAGAAGCTGGCTGCCGCGCCTCAGCTGGCCCTGGTTGGCGGCGCGGTTGCATCAGCGCAGGGGTCATCGTCGGCGGCTGCTGCCGTAACTCCCCCAAGCGCAGCGAGCCTCCCCGGCAACCGCACCGTCGCGTCGCAACCGGTCGCACCGGCTGCTGTTACTGCAGCCGCTGCCGCCCTGGCGCAACCGGCTGGCCCGAGTGCCTCGACCGATCTGTTCGGCGTGGTCGACAGCACCACGCTGGTGATCGTTGCGCTGGCAATCGGATGTTTGCTGCTGTTCGCCGTATTGGTGCTGTTACTGCTTCGTTTAAACAAACGCAAAGCGCGCACGCGCCGTGCGGTTAGTCGCGAGCAGCAGGAGCGAGAGGCTCGGGAAGCGATGTCGCGCAAGGCGGCCAGTCAGGCGGCACCGGCGCTCGCCGAGCCGTCGACGTTCAAGGTCTCGCCAAACCCGATCGAGGAACTCACACTCGAGTCGAACTCCGATTCGATGTTTGGCGAGCCCGTCTCGGCGATCCCGACATCCGGCGGTCCGCCGGCAGCGGCGTCGGCGACCGCCGCGGACGAGATCGCCGCACTGTTGGCCGAAGTCGACGTGCGGGTGGCGTTCGGTGATGCCGATGTCGCCGAGCGACTACTGACCGACGGTTTGGAGCGTAATCCCGGCGAACCGCAGCTCGAGGAACGGTTGGCTCGCGTGCGCGCCGAAAGCGGCGCATCGACGGGCGATGACGACGACTGGATTTCCGGTCCGGACGACGATCCGTTCGACTGGGAAAATTCGGACGACGACTCGAACGTCGTACCGTTCGCGCGCCGCGGCTAGGCGCACCTGCCTCTTCGGCGGCCATCGGGGCCGCCGGTAAGCTGGCTATCGACATGACGCCAGCCGACTTTCAGTGGACACTACGGCCCTGCTTTTTGCGATGGAGGTTCGTATGGTCCGTCTGAGTGACCTGCCGGATTTTGAAGCACGCCACCTGCTGGCCAAGAACGGCGCTCTGCCCGGCCCGATGCCTTGGGTGGCCGACACGCGGCCCGCATCGGAGCGCCGTTTCGTCATCATCACCACCGCTGGGATTCATCCGGCCGGCAGCGCGCCGTTCGCATCGAATGACGCCAGCTATCGCGTATTGCCCGGGGACGCGGCCGCGGACGGATTTGCCATGTCGCACGCTTCGGTCAACTTCGATCGCAGCGGTTTCCAGCGCGACGTCAATGTGGTGTTCCCTGTCGACCGTTTCCGGGAACTGGAAGAGTCGGGCCAGATCGCGGGTCTGGCGAGCCGGCACTACAGTTTCATGGGCGCTGGCTTGTTACCCGAGGCCTACGAAGACACTGTTACTTCGCTAGCCGGGATACTGAAGCAAGACCGCGTCGATACCGCTTTTCTGACGCCAGTCTGACCGAACTGCACTCGCGCCGTGAGCGCGATCGCGTGGTATCTGGAACGGGCTGGCATCGCGACCACCGGCATCTCACTGGTTCGGGAGAACACCGAGTCGTTTGGGCCGCCACGCTTTTTGTGGGTCAGCTTTCCGCTCGGGCGTCCGCTCGGGACACCGGGTGACGCCGGGTTTCAGCATCGCGTCATAGCGAGCGCGCTCAGCTTGCTCGAGCGTCGGGACGGTCCGGTACTCGAGGACTTTCCGGAAGACGCGGCCGGCCCGGCGCCGGACGCTGGTGAACTGGTCTGCCCGGTATCGTTTGCGCCGCAAGCGCGGGACGACGCTGGTGGGTGGGCGGAACGTCTGGCCGGCGAGGCGCGTTCGCTCGCGCCGTGGTACGACGCTGCGCGCGAGACCCGTGCCGGACGTACGTCCGTCGGGATTCTGGTCGATTCGCCGGTGGACCTGGCGCGTGAAGCCGGTGCAGCGCTCGATTCCGGCAATGGGCTGCCCCGCGCGCGCTGCAAGCACGTGCTGGAAGATCTGAAAGCGTATTATCTGGAAGCGATGCTGGCGCAGCCGGGCGCGGATGCCGAGACTCTGGGGCGCTGGCTGTGGCTGGAAACCGTGCTCGGTGACGCGATGCTGGAACTGCGCAAGACGATGTTGGTAGGTGCCGAAGGCCAGACGGCGCTGTTCGCCGAGTCGCTGGTACCGCGCTGGGTGCTGGACCTTCGCGCCGGCGACGAAAGCTCCGAGGACAGGTCCAACTGATGACATCTCAACCGGTTGAAAGCACTGATGGGGCGGTCGAAGCGCAAGCTCATCTGCACCATGCGTATTTGCTCGGTCTGCAGTTGATGGTGGCGAGAGACCATGCGAACGACGTCGTCGAAGACTGGATCTTCCGCCTGTTTCGCCGCCAACACGAAGAGAAATTTCTGTCGAGCTTCAGCAAGCTCGGTCTGGAAGGACTGCCCGATGCCGTCGCCTGTGCCCGCTATCACGTGTTGTCCAACAGCATTGGCGGCGTTGGCGTCGAGTATCTGGCCGAGTCGGATACCAAGGCCTGGGTGCGGTTTCGCTATCCGCGTTGGATGTTTGCCGGTGCGGCCATCTGTGGCGTTCCGGTGGGCGCGAGCCGGGGTTTTCTACGCGGCTGGTATGCGCAAAACGGCGTGACGCTCGGCAATCCGCGCCTCGGGTTCGTGTGCGTCTCTGAAGACATGACCGGCGAGTTCGGCTTCTGCGGGTATTTTCGGGAATACCCCGAAGCGCTGTCGGACGACCAGCGTTTGCAATTCGCACGAGAGGAGCTTCCGCCTGCTTTTGACGCCGACGCGCAGCCGCGCCCGCCGACTGCCGAGTGGAGTCCGGAAAGGCTCGAGAAGGCGTATCGGAACTACGCTGTCGAGTACATTCGCAACGGATTGCAAGCACTCGCTCAGGTGCTGGGCGCTGACGTCGCGCGCGATATCGGCAAACGCGCCGGGAGGCTTATCGGACTCCAGTATTATCCGGACCTGGCCAGGCGGGTCGGCGCGCATGACGGCGACGCGGCTGACGCTGCGCATTTTCTCGCCGCGATGTTCGCCGGCCTGGGTGACGAGACGACCGTACTGCACTCTGACGCGCGCGACGCCGAGCTCGAACAACGTGGCCTGCGTGTATTGCGCGGTCTTGATGACGCGTCTCAATCGCTATTGTTCGAATGCTGGGCCGAGCTTTGGGTTGGCGCGATTCGCTCGCACCGTGAACTGCTGGACGTGGTCTGGGAGCGCGTAGACGGCGCTACCGTGCGCTGGCGCATTACCGCCCGCCGGAGCTTGGCGTGACCGGCCCCGGCGGCCTTTGGGAAACTGGAAATCTAGATGCCTGACACGACGCGCAGACTGTCTTTTGGTGCTTTCATGGGGCCATTCCATCCGGTCGGCGAGAATCCGACGCTGGCCCTCGAACGCGATCTCGAATTGATCGAATGGCTGGACAAGCTGGGCTACGACGAAGCCTGGGTGGGTGAGCACCACAGTGCCGGCTGGGAAACCATCGCAGCGCCGGAAGTGTTCCTCGCGATGGTAGCGGAACGCACGCGTCACATCCGGCTCGGCACGGGCGTGGTCTCGTTGCCGTATCACCACCCGTTCATGGTGGCGAGCCGGATGGTGCTGCTGGATCACCTGACCCGCGGGCGCGTCATGCTCGGCGTAGGGCCGGGCGCCTTGCCGTCCGATGCCGCCATGCTCGGTATTGACCCGAAAGTTTCTCGGGCCCGCATGGACGAATCGCTGGGCGTCATCATGCGTTTGCTGACCGAAGTCGATCCGATCACGGTGAAGACCGACTGGTTTGAACTCAATGACGCCCGTTTGCAACTCCGGCCTTACTCGCGTCCCCACATGCCCGTTGCCGTGACCGCGGTGGGTTCGCCAGCTGGCATGCAGGCGGCTGGCAAGTATGGTACCGGCGTTTTGAGCTTCGGCTTGCCGCGCGCATCTCGCGAGTTCTGGCAGATCGCCGAGGACTTTGCTGAGCGTAATGGTAAAGCGGTCAGCCGCGAAGAATGGCGCCTGGTCATCCCAGTGCATCTCGCCGACACGCGAGCACAAGCATGGGCGCAGGCTGAACAGGGCGCGATCGAATTTCAGGCCGGTTACCGTGAAGAGACGCTCGGCCTGCCGCGAGGCTTCGAGGGTTCGCGGGCGCGCGTCGCTCGCGAAATGGTTGCGCGGGGGAACTGGTGTATCGGCACTCCAGATGACCTGATTCAACTCATTCACGACTTGCAGGAGCGAAGCGGCGGGTTCGGCGGTTTCATGGTGCAGCCGGTCGACTGGGCAACGCGCGAGGAGACGCTCAAGAGCTACGAGTTGCTGGCGCGCTACGTCATGCCGGTATTCCAGGGCAGTCTCGTGGGGCTCGAAGCCTCGCGCGCCGACGTCGCCCGCCAGTCCGGCGAGCATCAGCGCCAGCGTGATGCCGCTGCCGCCCGGGCGGAGCAGGACTACCAGGCTGTGCGCAAGGCCTGAGCCGGTCCACATGCACGACGCAACCACGGTATTCCGCAACGCTGACTGGGTGGTCGGTTTTGACCGGGTGCGACACGAGCACGTCTATCGCCGCAATGTCGATGTCGCGATGCGCGGCGGCATCATCGCGCACGTTGGCGCCGGTTACGACGGCCGGGCCGATCACGAGGTGGACGCCAGCGAACGCCTCATCATGCCGGGTCTGGTCAACGTGCACACGCACCCGAACTCCGAGCCGCTTCGCAAGGGCATTACCGATGAGACCCGGAGCCCGGGTTTTCATCACTCGTCGCTCTACGAATTTCTGACCGTATTCGACAACGACGACGCCGGCCGCGCGGCCAGCCTGAAAGTCGCGCTCGCGGAACTGCTGCTGAGCGGCTGCACGACCGTTGTCGACCTGTCATCGCCCTATGACGGTTGGCTCGATATCCTCGGCGAAAGCGGCATCCGCGCTGTCGCCGCACCGGGCTTCCGGGATGCCAGGTGGTACACCGACAACGGCCACGCGCTCGACTACGACTGGGACGTGCCTGCCGGTGACCGGGCCATGGCGCGCGCCATCGCGATCATGGATCTCGCCAACCAGCATCCGAGCGGGCGTTTGAGCGCGATGGTGTATCCGGCCCAGATCGACACTTGCGAACCCGCCCGGCTTCGCGATGCCTACGACCTCGCGTGCGAGCGCAATGTCCCTTGGCAGACGCACGTGTCGCAAAGCGTGCACGAGTTTCACGAAATGTACCGACGACACGGTCGCACGCCTATCCAGTATCTTGATGATCTGGGCGTGCTGGGCGAACGCAGCATTCTCGGGCATGCGATATTCGCGGATCACCATCCCTGGCTGCACTGGACCTCGCGAGACGACCTGCCGCTGCTGGCCGAACGCGGGGCCACGGTTGCGCACTGTCCAACGGTGTTCGCCCGGCGCGGTATTGCGCTACACACTTTTGGCCGCTACCTGCGACATGGCATCAACATGGGGATCGGCACGGATACCTATCCCCACAACTTTCTCGAAGAAATGCGCAGCGTCGGTTACTACGCGCGCATCATCGGTGAGACGGTGGCCGATCTGGAGACGCGCGATGTGTTCAACGCGGCCACACTCGGCGGCGCGCGCGCGCTCGGACGGGCCGACCTCGGGCGCGTCGAAGCCGGTGCGCGGGCGGACCTCGTGCTCGTCGATACGCGCGACCCGTCGATGATGCCGCTGCGTGAACCGCTTCGAAGCCTGCTGTTCGTGGCCGCCGAACGGCCGATTCGCGCGGTTTACGTCGACGGCGAGAAAGTGGTCGAAGATGGACGTTGCCTCACCATCGATCTCGCTGCCGAGAGCGAGTTACTCGAACAGGCGCAGCGCCGCTCGCTCGCGCGTACCGGCAGTCTCGACTGGGCAGGGCGCAGTGCCGACGAATTGGCCCCCATGGTGTTTGCGACAGCGCCGACGGGGCGTGCTCCGGCGAGCCGGTGATCGCCCCACGCGCGTTGATGGCGATCAATCCAGTCTACGCAGATGCCCGGCATGCTCCGCCGCAGATGGGAAGTCTCAGGTCGACTTCGGCATGAGGTCGTAATAACGCGTCTCGACTGGTGTTCGCTCGACCCGGCGCCCGGTCATCAGGGGAGTCTTGGAGACGGTGGCGGAAGGAACTGTTGAAGGAGTGTTGTAGATGAGCGCGCGGGCCCATCACGAAGTCATCGTCCTCGGCGCCGGAGTCTCCGGCATCTATCAGATCAAGCTCCTGACGGACCTCGGGCTCGATGCGATCGTGCTCGAGGGAGAGGAAGATCTCGGTGGCACGTGGTATCGCAACCGCTACCCCGGAGCGCGTTTCGATTCCGAGAGCTACACCTACGGCTACTCGTTTTCCCAGGAACTGCTGGATGAGTGGCACTGGCGGGAGCGCTTCTCGGGCCAACCGGAGAACTTGCGGTATCTCAACTTCGTGGTCGATAAGTTCGGTCTTCGCCAGTACATGCGTTTCGGGGCCTGGATAGAGCGGATGGAATGGGACGACGATGCGTGTCGCTGGACGTTGACGCTGGCAGATGGCGACACCTTCACGGCACGGTTTGTCGTTACGAGCCTCGGCCCACTGTCTGTTCCCACGCTGCCTGATTACCCTGGAATGGGAGACTTCAAAGGCGAGTCTTTCCATACGTTTAACTGGCCGAAAGACTCGCCCTCGCTCGAAGGACGGCGCGTTGGCGTTATCGGTACCGGGGCGACCGGCATTCAGGTGATTGCCGAGATCGCTGACAAGGTCGGTCATCTGAAGGTTTTCCAGCGCCGTCCGAACTGGAGCACGCCGCTCAACAATGCCCCGATCTCGCCGGCGCAAATGAGGAGAATCCGCGCCCGTTACGACGAGATATTCACCAACTGCGCGGAATCTCCAGGTGGATTCGAACACGTGCCGCGATGGGGTTTCTGGGACAGCAGCGCCGAGCAACGCCGGGCCATTTGGGATGATCTTTACACGCGTTCCGGCTTCGCCATTCTGGCGGGCAACTTCGGAGAGATATTCTTCGATGAAGCCGCCAACAGGGAAATTTCCGACTACATCGCCGATAGAATTCGCGCGCGCGTCGACGATCCGGCAACGGCCGAGAAACTCATTCCGAAAGACCATGGTTTCGGGCTGCAGCGACTACCACTGGAGACGAACTATTTCGAAGCGTACAACCGGCCGAATGTCGAACTGGTATCCCTGGCCGAGACTCCCATAGAGCGCATAACCCACGAGGGCATCAAAACGACTGCCGCGCATCACGAACTGGACATCATTGTGTATGCGACCGGATTCGACGCCATCACCGGTGCGTACGACCAGATCGACATCCGGGGTGTCGGTGGTCGGACGCTTGCGGGTTGCTGGAAAGATGGACCGCGCACATACGTCGGAGTCCTCACGCACGGCTTTCCCAACATGCTCATGATCGCGGGGCCTCAGAGCGTTTCCGGGTCGACCAACTTCCCGCGGGCGATCGAGACGGGTGTTGAGTGGGTGACGGGGCTCCTGTGTCATGCCAGGGCCGGGGGCTACCGGCGCATCGAGGCGCAGGCGCACGCCGAGGCATCCTGGCAAGAGGAGGTGCGTCGTGCTTACGCCCGGTTGTTGCTACGCAACAGCAAGGGCTGGTTCACGGGTTACAACTCGAACGTCGCGGGCCATGAAGAAGGGACCGTGCGCCATCAGGCATATTTTGGCGGCGCGCCGCGTTACACGCAGAAGGTCCGGGAGATCGCGGAACACGGCTACCCGGGCCTTTCCTTCGGCGCTTGATAGCTGGTCACAACGGCGGCTCGTGGGGGCACGCGCGCCCCGCTTCATGCGAAGCAACAATCCAGTTCTCGTTGAAATGTGTTCGGTGCGACGCCGGGACAGCGCGCGGCGGATTTCCTGCCGTCTTGAGAACCTCGATACCCGGCACACGGCGGCGTAAGCATGTTCAAGGTAGCGCGTCGCCGACGACTGGTTCGTGCGCATACTGCGCGACGCCGACGAATTGGCCGTGGCGTTGCGGGCGTCCCTGCATTAACTTGAGAACAACGATATTGCCTGTGGAGCGCAGGCCTTTACCCACACTTCGGAGCAACCTTCATGGGCACCACCAGCGTCAACGGCATCAACCTGCACCACCAGATCGACGGGCCGGATTCAGGTATACCTGTGCTGCTGTCGAACTCGCTCGCTTCCAATCTTTCGATGTGGGATGCCCAGACACATGCCCTGGTCGACGCCGGCTATCGCGTGGTGCGCTACGACAGCCGCGGTCACGGGCGGTCAGACGCGCCCGAAGGTCCGTATTCCGTTGAACTGCTCGCTGACGACGCGGCCGCGCTGATCGACGCCCTCGACATCGGGCCAGTTCATTTCTGCGGTCTGTCGAAGGGCGGCATGGTCGGACAAATGCTGGGTTCGCGGCATCCGTCGAAGATTAGAAGTCTGGCGATCTGCGCGAGCGCTGCGTACATGGGCCCGGCCGACATCTGGGACGGGCGTATAGCGGCCGTCCGTGACGGTGGCATGGAAGCGGTTGCTGATGCGACGCTGGAGCGCTGGTTCACGCCTGGCGGCCATCAACGCCTCCCCGGTGAGATAGCGCGCGTGCGCGAGATGATCGTGACGACCCCGCCAATCGGTTTCATCGCCTGCTGTGAAGCGATCCGCGACATGGACCAGCGCGAGTCGAATGCGGCCATCCAGACGCCTTGTGCCGTTCTGGTCGGGGCCGACGACCCCAGTACCACGCCTGATCATGCGCAGATCATTGCGGACTCGATCTCAGGCGCGACGATGACCGTGATTCCGGATTCCGCGCACTTCTTCAACTGCGAGCAGCCGGATGCGTTCAACGCGGCATTGCTTGCGCATCTGACGGTACTGGGTTGACGTGAATACCAACGGCGGACACGCCATGGCGTGACTGAGTTCTTCGGACTATCGAAACGTGAAAACTGTCCAGATCGGTCGGTTGGCCGACTTGTCTGACGAAGTCCCCGGGGCGTTGCATTGCCAGTAGCTGAGTCGAGGCGAACTGCATTGTCTTGCCGACGCGAGGCCGCGATGTTGGCCTTCGTCCACCACGGACAAGGGAACATTCGATCGCGCCGAGTCATCGCGGAACGTGCTTGATGCCCCATCAGTGCCGTTCTGCCACGGCTTGACTGGATCCGCGACACACACGTCGGGTGTCGCCCGGTCGGAGGTTCTTTCAAGGAGACCGCGCTAGATCGGGATGCGGATCAATGTCACGTCGCCGCAACTATCCCGGGCGCTGCTGTTCTTGTACCTTCGCGGTGCCGCAAAACTCGGTACGGAACGGTCCTGGCAACGCCGGCGGGGGCGACGAACCTACTGTCGACGTATGGTATCAGCTACAATCGGGGGCCACTCGCGAGCCTGTAACGAAGCTGAATCAGCGCAGTCGGAGTTGCAAGCGCGCGCAAATCCCGATGCCCGTGCATAGAACCAGGTCGCTCAGTTGAAAACCACTACAATCCTGCTCCTGACCCTGAGCGCATTAGGTGCGAGCGTTGGCCAGGTGTTGTTCAAGGTGGGCGCCACCGGCCGGACGACCCCGCTGGAATTTGTCAATCCATATATCGTAGGCGGCGGCATTCTCTACGCAACAGCTACCTCTGTATGGATCTATGCGCTTGCGCACGAAAAACTCGTGAACGTCTACGCATTCACCGCGCTGACTTTCGTGTTCGTGTACATCGGCGGAGTCGTGCTTTTGAGGGAGTCGCTGTCTACACCCGCCGCGTTTGGAGTCGGGCTGGTGCTGGTGGGGCTATATCTGGTTACATCTAACGGTTGATCACGCAACTCAGCTGCCCCGCTATGAAACCAACGCTTACTATCGTCGTCCCGTGCTACAACGAGGAGGAAGTTCTGCCGGAGACGACGAAACGTCTCGGCGCACTGCTAGAGAAGCTGGTCTCGCAAGAGCTGACCGCGCCATCCAGTCACGTACTGTATGTGGACGACGGCAGTAAGGATCGAACCTGGGAGCTGATTGCGGCAGAGTCCTCGCACAACGCCCAGATAAGGGGCCTTCGCCTGTCCCGCAACCGTGGTCATCAGACGGCTCTACTCGCTGGTCTCCAGCAGGCGACGGGCGACATTGTCGTTAGCATCGATGCTGATTTGCAGGATAACCCCGACGTGATCATCGACATGGTCGGCCAGTTCCGTGAGGGAAAAGATGTGGTCTACGGCGTGCGGGCTGCGCGTACCTCAGACACATTCTTCAAACGTTTCACGGCCGAAACCTACTACAAGCTACTGAGCGCGTTGGGAGTTGAGCTGGTTTTCAATCACGCGGACTACCGGCTCCTGAGTCGCCGGGCACTCGATGCGCTGTTGGCCTATCCAGAGGTTAATTTGTTCATTCGCGGTATCGTTCCAACACTGGGTTTTCCCACCAGCACCGTTGAGTACGACCGAACGGAACGATTCGCCGGAACTTCGAAGTATCCACTAGGTAAGATGCTGGCCTTAGCCGTAGATGGCGTAACTTCGTTTTCCTCAGTGCCACTGCGCGCTATTTCGCTGGCCGGTATCGGCATATTCATTGCGAGCTGCTTCTTGGTAGTTTGGGTTTTGTGGGTCCGGCTGGTCGCCGGCAACGCTGTACCCGGGTGGGCCTCCTCGGTGCTACCGATGTACCTGCTTGGAGGCGTGCAGCTGTTTTGTATCGGCGTTGTTGGTGAATACGTCGCCAAGACCTATATGGAGACAAAACGCCGACCTCGCTACTTTGTTCGCGAGACGGCTGAAATGGCATCCATCCGTGCCGAACTCAAGGACCAGTAGGTCACAGGACCGCCGCCGACACCGAAGTTGCGCTTCTCACCTGATGTTCTCACCAGGCCGGGGTTGGAACTGCGTTGGTAGGCAAAAGCGGGCCAACGACAGCACGGCTGCTCGGGCCAGTGCTGAATGGGCGGTGGCGGGCTTACGAGCTCTGCGTGAGGAATAGCACCCAGACGATCCGTGCTAGAGTGCCGGCTGGTAAAACCCGCGCGCTGACTGCGAGATTGACGTGTCCGAAAACTACGATGACGCCTTCTTCGAATACGTAACGGCGACCGCACGGCGGTCTGCGAATCGGTTGCTCCCGAAGGTTCTGAATGAGATCGATATTCGGTCGGTACTGGACGTCGGTTGTGGCCTGGGCGCGTGGTTGGGTGTGTGGCGCGATCTTGGCGTTCCGGAGGTGACCGGTATCGATGGTGAGCATGTCAATCAGGCCAATCTCCTCATCGATACAAAGGATTTTCATACTCGGGATTTAAATGAGCCTTTTTCGCTGGGTCGGCAATTCGATCTGGTGCAGACGTTGGAAGTGGGAGAACACCTGCACACCGAACATGCGCCGAAATTCGTAGAGTGTCTGGTTGCCCATGGCAGCATCGTGATGTTCTCGGCTGCGCCGCCGGGACAAGGCGGTCACGAACACATCAATGAGCAGCACTACGACTTCTGGCGCAAACTATTCTCGGCGCACGACTATCAAGCCTACGACTTTGTGCGGCCCGGCCTGGTAGATGATGAGGAAATTGATCCGTGGTACCGGTACAACACGTTCCTTTACGCCAATGCGGAAGGCGCCGAACGTATGACCGACGCGATCCGACAAACGCTGGTCCCGCGCGAGACCATCCTGGCTGACCTGTCTCCGGCGGCTTACAAGCTTCGCAAGCAGGTCATTCGTCTCCTCCCGCCGCCGGTCATGACGAGCCTGGCCCGAATGAAGGAACGCTACGTCGCACAGCGATTGCGACGCGCGTAGCGGTGAACTAACGCTAGAGCGTCCAGCCGGTATTGGGAATTGGGACGCCGAGTTCGGCTGGGCCCTCCGGCAGTTCGCCTTTGTAGCGCCATACAAATACATTCATCGAGACCTTGTCGAATCCTCTGGTCGCTTGCGTGAACTGAACCGAGACCTGGGACTTGGACACCAGTTCCATCAACGCAGGCGAAGCGGTCGCAAATGAATGTGTCAGCACGTTCTCAATGGTGTTCTTCGTTTGGATCCATGTTCCATTATCACAGTCACAGGTGATGATGTAGCGGATTCTGCCTTTCTGAATCACATCCAGAACATCCTGATGGCTATCGGCATATTTTCTCTTCGCCGTCGGCCGCCAAAAAACCCTCTTGCGGGAAGCCGCCGGTGATCACCGGCCACTTGGTCGGGTCCGAAACGACCTGTCGCAACCTGAGCTCGGTCCGCTTTTTGGTATCGAAATCCTC
>JBCCEJ010000019.1:0-73545 GCA_039030335.1 Pseudomonadota bacterium
CGCTGCGCTGACGCAGACCCTGCAGGAAGCGGGCCTGTCGCGCACGGACGCGCGCAAGTTGGAACGCGACCTGTACGGGATCACGGTTTCCGTAGGTGCGGTCTCCGGCACGACGCTCGGCAGGGTGCCGCGCGTGCCGCGGGCCGACCGCGTCTACACCGAGGCCAAGGCGCGCGGCGCGCTCGACCTGGCGATTGCGAAGCTGCCCCGCGAGGTCCGACCCCGCGTGACGGTCAGGACCTGCTCCGGCGGGGAGCGCGTCCATGTTCAGTTTACGAATCTGGCGCGGGCAGGTTGAGTGCCCAGTCACAGAATGCCTGCACTTCACGACGCTCGCCGTGCGTGGGCGGGTACACCAGGTAGTAGGCCTGGTTGGTCGGCAAAGCCTGCTTGAACAATCGCACAAGCTGGCCGTCTTTCAAGGCTGTCTCGGCCAGCACGCGGCGCGCCAGGGCCACACCCTGGCCTGTCAGAGCGGCTTCCAGCATCAGGCTTGCGTCGGTGAACACGGGCCCGTGCGACGCGTCTACCTGTCCCGCACCTGCGAGACGCAACCACATGCGCCACTGCGAACGGTCGTCGTCGTGCAGCAGGACGTGACGGTCGAGGTCGGCGGGCGTCTCCAGCGGCGGACCGTGTGTCTGCAACGATGGAGCACACACCGGAAACCGATCTTCGTCCATCAACCACCTTACGACGAGCCCCGGATAGTCACCATGGCCGTAGCGGATAACGACATCCACGTCGTCCTGATCGAAGTTCGTCAATTTGTTGCTTGGCGACAGCAGCAGGTCGATATCGGGGTGCTGGGTCAGAAAACTTCCGAGTCGCGGTACCAGCCACCGCGCGGCGACCGACGGCAGTACCGAGACCGTCAAACGGCCACTGTGGTCGGGCGCCGTCACGCGCTGCACAGCCTGGTCGATTTGCACCAGTGCGTCACGGACTGGCGGCAACAGCATCTGTCCGCTGTCAGTCAACATCAGCGCGCGATTCATGCGCTTGAACAGCTTGACGCCGAGGAAGTCCTCGAGCCTGCGAATCTGATGGCTGACGGCGGCCTGAGTCACGAACAGCTCATCCGCCGCGCGCGTAAAGCTCAGGTGCCTCGCAGCCACTTCGAACACTTTCATGGCGGACAGCGGAGCGGTGTGCTTCACATCAAATTTCCTAATCCGACTACGAAAAAAAAGTCGTTTGCCCAGACGACATACGGCCTCTAGATTACTGCCTACATAGCCGGTTCCAAAAGAGCCAGGGCTATTCACCCGGACAAAAATCTCGAGGTCGAAATCATGAATACGCATCCATTGAACAACCCACTTCAAGGCGCCCTGAACGGCATGACGGGAACGGCAGCCACGGTTGCACAACGCCCGTTGAAACGGCGCGCCGCGGATGTCGTTATCCACGTCTTTGGCGTGCTCAAGACCTGGCACGAGCGGTCGCGACAGCGCCGCGAACTGTTGCTGCTCGATGCGCGCGCGTTGCGAGACATAGGCCTGGATCACAATGCCGTAATGGCCGAAGTCGACAAACCATTCTGGCGCGCCTGACAACACGCCAGAGCACTCCCCCGCTCCCCGGGCCGTCTCCAGCGGCCCAGGGGTTCGAAGCCCGGCCACCTGGCCGGGCTTTTTTTGTGTTCGCCCACCTCTGGCGTCTACGCCACGCTTGCGCCGCGGCGGCGATTCGCGCATAACTCCCGGCGTCATTCTTCACCGATCGGAGGGCCAGCGTGTCTGCTGACCACAGTTCGCCGGGTGAATCCCACGCCGGCCCGTCGGCGCACCCCGTCAAAGTCGACGAGGTGATCGTCACGCAAGCGCAAATCGCGACGCGCGTCCAGGAACTGGCGGCCGAAATCGCAGCGGACCATGCCGACGCGCCGCAACTCATTCTGGTCGGCGTACTCAAGGGCGCCTTCATCTTCCTGTCCGATCTGGCCCGGCAGCTCTCGATACCGCACAGCGTGGAGTTCATCGCGGTGTCGAGCTATGCGAGCGGCAGTGTCGCCAGCGACAGCGTACGGCTCATGATGGACATCCGAAGCGACATTGCCGGGCTCGACGTTCTGATCGTGGAAGACATCGCTGACAGCGGCCGAACCCTGGCGTATCTGCAGGCGCTGCTGGCAGCCCGAAATCCCCGCTCGATCAAAACCTGCGTGCTGGCGCGCAAACCCCAGCGCATGGAGGTAGACGCGGCGATCGACTATCTGGGCTTTGATATACCCGACCGGTGGGTGGTCGGTTACGGGCTCGATTATGCCGAGCAGCTGCGCACGTTGCCGTACATCGGCGCGATAGCGCCGCAGGATCAGTAATACGCACCGGTGTCAGCCACGAACGCAGCGCCTGGCACCTGGATCCGCAATCCGCTCGCTATCCTCGCAGACGGCGCTGGCGGCGGCGTCGTCGTCCACGACCGTACGATCACGGAACTCGTGCCGCAGGGCCGCGTGCCGCGATCGGCGTACACCCGGGTCTTCGACGCCTCCGAGCACGTCGTGCTGCCCGGGCTCATCAACACCCATCATCATTTCTATCAGACCCTGACGCGCGCGCACCCGGCCGCCATCAACAAGCCGCTTTTTAGGTGGCTTGAGGCCCTGTATCCAATCTGGGCCAGGCTCACGCCGGAAGCACTGGAACTCGCCGCAAAAGTCGCGCTGGCGGAGTTACTGCTCTCCGGCTGCACGACGGCGGCCGACCACCACTACCTCTTCCCACCCGGTCTCGATAACGCGGTCGACATCGAAGTAGCGGCGGCGCGCGAACTCGGAATTCGCATGACGGTGCTGCGGGGCTCGATGAATCTGTCGCAAAAGGACGGCGGACTGCCACCCGACGAAGTCGTGCAGAAGGAAGACGCGATCCTCGCCGACTGCGAGCGCGTGTTGGGGAAGTATCACGATCCGGGTTGCGGCGCGGAAATTCAGATTGCGCTCGCACCGTGCTCGCCGTTCTCGGTGACGCCGTCGCTGTTGCGCACAACGGCGGAGCTCGCCGGGCGTTACGAGTGTGGCCTGCATACGCATCTCGCCGAGACTCACGACGAGAATGAGTTCTGCCTCGCGACCTTCGGCTGCCGGCCTTTGGACCTGCTACGCGAGGCTGGCTGGCTGGCGCCGCGAACCTGGCTCGCACACGGCGTCCACTTCACGGAGTCGGAGTGTGCGGAGCTCGGACACCACGGCGTTGGCGTTTGCCATTGCCCGACTTCCAATGCCGTGCTGGCTTCCGGGTTCTGCCCGACCGCCGCGCTCGAATCTCACGGCGCGCCGGTCGGGCTCGGCGTAGACGGCTCGGCCTCGAACGACGCTTCTAACATGCTGGAGGCAGTGCGGCATGCATTGATGGTCAATCGGCTGCGCAATGACGACGCGGCCAGCCCAACGCATCTGGATGCGCTGCGCTGGGCCACCGAAGGCTCGGCCGCGTGCCTCGGCCGCGACGATATCGGGCGCCTGGCGCCGGGGCTGCAGGCCGACATCGCGTTCTACAAGCTCGATGAACTGCGGTTCTCGGGCGCGCACGACCCACTTGCGGCGCTGGTGTTGTGCGGCGGACACAGAGCGGACCGCGTCATGGTCGGCGGGCAGTGGCGCGTCATCGACGGGGAACTCCAATCGATCGATGTGGATGCGCTCCGGGCGCGCCACGGCAAGGCGGCCGCCGCGTTCGCCTGAAGCGACGCTGATCGGGTCAGGCGAGGAGCGTCCCGGCGCCCTTGACCGCCAGCAGCGTCGCCGCGAACAACAGCATCCACTGCAACGCCGCGAAGAAGCGTTCGGGCGCCGCGCTCTTGAAAAATCGGGTGCCGGCGAGCGTACCGAGCACGATCATCGGCAGCAACGCGACCGACTCCACCAGCAGCTCCAGTGTCACGAGACCGGCCGCGGACAGCATCAGGATACGGTTCAACGACGAGATCCCCGCGATCATGACGTTCGTGCTACGAAACTCGAGCGGCGACCTGGCCGCGAGCCGCAGGTATGGCGCGAGCAGGTAGAGCGCACCGCCACCGGCGACCGTACCCATGGCGGATGACACCGTCCCGATGCCGGCGGCAAGCCGCGGCGAGCGCACGTCGATCACAGTCTCGAGGCGGGACAGCAGATTGAGCCGGTCGGACGTGACCATGAACGCGACCAGAATTCCGAGCAGAACCAACAACCAGTCGGCACTCAGCACGGTCAGCAACCAGACGCCCAACGTATTGCCGATGACCATCGCGAGCACCACGGGCACCACCCGGCTCCAGTTGGCGCCGTGCAAACCCTGGGGCAGCAACTGCACCTGACCGAAGGTCGCGACCACGGATGCCAGCAACACCGCATGGTGAGGCCCGAGGACCACGGCAGTCAGCAGCACGGCTGGCAGGTTTGATCCAAAGCCGAACGAGCCCCTCACGTAGTATCCGAACAGGTACGCTGCGTAGACCAGCACCACGCCCGCGAAGCCGACATCATCGAACGGCACCGGCCACACGCCCCAGTCGATATCCATACGATCAGGCCCCGCCGGCGCTCAGGTGCTCGCGCACCGACACGAACATCGTCACGAGCCCGATAGCGGCCAGCATCGCCAGCGCGGCAACGCGGAAGTAACGGCTGCCCCCGGAGTCGAAGAAACGCGCACCGCTCCAGGTTCCAATCGCGTACACCGGTGCCAGCACGGCACCCATCAATATGTTGCGCACGCTAAACAGTTCAAAATATATGAGCGGCAACACCGACGCGAAGGTGACGGCCGTCATCACGCCGAGCACGTTGCCGCGCTGCTGTCGCGGGCTACCGGCACGCGAAAGCGCCACCGCCACAACGGGCGGGCCGCCGACACCAGCCGCGCCCTGCACCAGTCCACCCGCAGCCCCGGCGGCTGCCAGCACCGGGGCGGGCACCTGTTGAGAGAGTTTCCAACCCGCCATCAGAAACACGCTCATGGCTAACACCAGCGCGCCGATCGCGATCTTCATGATGGCCGGCTCAACGCTCACCAGGATCCAGGTGCCGAACGGCGTTGCCAACACCACCGCAGCGGAAATGGGCAGGACCACGGGCGGCTCCGATTCGCGGATGGCGGCCGGCAGCAGGACCAGCGCGGAGGGAATGCCGATGACGGTACTGATGGCGATCGACTCGACCGGTCCGTAGGCCAGTGCCAGTGCGGGCACCGACACCATGGCGCCGCCAAAGCCGACGAAGCCACGCAGATATCCGGCTACGAACAAAGTCACCACGACCAACGCGAACGTGCCGCTCGCGAACACCTCCAACCATTCAGGCACGGATTTTGCGAACCCGGATGGAAATCTTCTGCACTGTCAGCGCCTCGCTGCTGGTACGGTCACGTTGGCGATTTCGGCTCGCCTGAAATCCGACGCCCGGCGCGGATACCACGACGCGGGCCGTTGCTCGTTCCACGCCGCTCCGACCCCGGGCGAATAGCTGCCGCGCGTCGCAGCCGGAACGTCGCTCCCGACGGGCGCCGTATCCGCATGCATGGTTTGTTCACTCGCGTCGCCGCTCACGCCGACAAATTGATTCGCGCTAAAGTCGTCATTGTCGTTCAGTCGCGCCAGGCATTGAAACCGAAGGCAGTTCATGAGCAATTTGGTCACTCTCGATATTCACCAGCGAGACCCTTTCGCAGACGGTCACCTGTTCGGAGACGTCGGCGCCTACGAACGCCTGAAAGGCCGCGCGCATTTTGCCGTAGACCCGGACGCCGACGCGCAACGTAGCGTAGTGGACCTCGGACTCGCACCGCGCAACAGTGCCGGCCTGGTCGAATTCAGCGCCGATATTCTGATTCTGAAACCGGTCGACATGGCGCGCAGTAACCGCAGGATCTTCTTCGACTACGGCAACCGCGCAAACATCCGGGCGCTGCAGTTCTTCTGCGACGCGCCGTTCTCCAACGACCCGTCGGCGCTCGCCCATGCCGGCAACGGCTACCTGTTCCGACACGGGTACGTCGTGGTCTGGTGCGCATGGCAGGGCGACGTGCGTCGCGGCGGCGGGCGATTCTGCCTCGACGTGCCAACGGCGCGAAACGGCGACGAACTGGTAACAGGCCAGGTACGGACCGAGTTCATCATCGAGCAGGACGGCCTCGACACGCTGCCGGTCAGCGGCTTCGCCTCGACCAACGGCCATCCGCCGGTCTCACTCGACACGACCCACGCGCAGCTGACCCGTCGCTTGCATCCAGATGATGCGCGAACCCCGGTTCCCGCCACCGACTGGCAGTTCGCGCGCGTCGAGCAAGGCCCGGGCATGGACGGCCAGGGCCAGGAGCGCGGGCTCGTGCCCTGCGATTCGAGCATTCACATGCCAGGCGGCTTCCAACGCGGTTTCATCTACGAGCTCATCTATTCCGCCAAAGACCCACGGATCATGGGTTTGGGCTTTGTCGCGGTTCGCGACTTCATCAGTTTCCTGCGCCACGCAGACCGCGATGCGGGCGGGTCGACCAATCCACTACGCGAACGCGACGCCCCGCCGATCGAACGCGCCTACTGCTGGGGCCGTTCGCAGACCGGACGCCTCATTCGGGAAGCGATCTATCAGGGGTTCAACGCCGATGCGCAGCAGCGCAAGGTGTTCGACGGCGCGCTGATCCACGTATCCGGTGGCGGACGCATGGTGTTGAACCACCGGTTCTCATGCGGCACGGATGCGGCTGGACAGCAGTTCGAAACGCACGACAAGGCTGCCGACCGGTTTCCGTTCACCTACGCGCAGACGCGCGACCACGTGACGGGACAAGAGGACGCCCTGCTCAAGCGGCCAGACACCGACCCGCTCGTCATGCACACCCAAACCGGCACGGAATACTGGCAACGCCGGGGCTCGCTCGCCCATACCGACTCGCAGGGTAACGACGTGCCGCTGCCGGAAAATGTGCGCTTGTACGTGTGGTCATCCACCCAGCACTTCGCCGATCCGGCCCCTACCGCGGCGCATAGCGGCGCATTGGCGCACGCACTCAACCGCGCGCAGACCTCACCGTTCTTCCGAGCTCTGCTCGCGACCATGGACGCGTGGGCTACGGACGGCACCGCGCCACCGCTCAGCCGCTATCCGCGTCGTCAGGACGGCACCCTGGTCGACGCCGCTGCCTGGCGCAAAGGCTTTCCGTTGATCCCGGGTACGTTCCGGCCACAGAACCCCGCCGGACTTCCCGTGTTCGACCACGGTGAGCGTGTGGAGTCGGGCTACCTCGATCAGGTGCCACCAGCGCGTACGGGTGACGCCTACACGGTACTCGTACCAGCGACGGACAGCGATGGCATCGATCTCGGCGGTGTGAAAGCACCAATGGTCGCAGCCCCCCTCGGCACATTTACGGGCTGGAACATCCGCGGGCGCACGATCTCGGGCCACGGCGCGATGTTCTGGTTCGCCGGCAGCTTCATGCCATTTTGCGATACGCAGCGCGAACGCGAACTGACTGGAGATCCGCGTCCATCCACCGAAGAACGCTATGAGAGCGTCGACGCCTACGTAGGTGCCGTCAGGGCGCACTGCGAGAAGCTCATCGAACAGCGGCTGTTGCTGGCGGAAGATCTGCCACGCATTTTGTCGCAGGCCGCGCGTTGGTTCCGGCCGTGGACGGAAGTGGGTTAGCGGCGCGGTTCCCTCGCGCTGGTGGCCACCGGCTACGGCGCCAGACGTTCGATCGACCAGGAAGAGTCTGCGCCGCGGGTGTACTCGAAGCGGTCGTGCAGTCGATTGGCACCGCCTTGCCAGAACTCGATCGCGTGCGGCACGACGCGAAAGCCCCCCCAGGCGTCCGGCAGCGGCACTTCGCCACGCAGGAATTTGTCTTTCATCGCGCCGAACTGCGCCATCAGCATCTGCCTTGAGGATACCGGCCGGCTCTGCTCCGAAGCCCAGGCTGCGAGCTGGCTCTCGCGCGGACGTGAGCTGAAGTAGGCGAGCGCCTCAGTGGTTGAAACGCGCTCGGCGATCCCTCTGACCTTCACCTGGCGCTCCAGCGCGTGCCACGGGAAATGCAGGCCCACGCGAGGATTCAGGTCCAATTCGCGCGCCTTGCGACTGCCCAGATTGGTGTAGAAGACGAATCCGCGGGCGTCCAGGCTCTTCAGCAGCACGATTCGCTGCGACGGTTGTCCTTCCGCATCCACGGTGGCAACCGTCACGGCAGTGGGGTCGGCAAGTTCCGCGGCAATCGCCTGCCCGAGCCACTCTTCGAACTGCTCAAACGGGTCGTCTGCAAGGTCCTCTCTGCGGAGTCCGCCCTGCAGGTATTCGCGCCTCAAGCTGTCAAGCTTCATGCTGCCTGGCCTCGTCGCCGCATGACTTCGTGATTTCGTGTATTCCCGATATGGTTGCGTCGGCTTCCGCCTACAAGTAGCGGCCCCGGCCAGCCCCGGGGCAGAGCCATCGTCCGCGGCGTGCCGGCCTCCCAGGCTACGCCGCGCGCAGCTGTTGCCGGTGGTCATACCATTGCGCCAGCGCGATACCGCCCAGCACGAGCGCCCCACCGGCGAACTGCTGCGTCGTCACCAACTCGGCAAACAGCACGTAGGCCGCAACGATACTGACGACCGGCTGCACGTTCGACACCATCGCGGAACGCAACGCCCCGACACGCGGGATCGCGACAAAGTAAAAGGGCATCGCCGTACATTGGAGTAACACCACCCCGACAAGGCCGCCCCAGCCACCCGGGGTATCCGGCGCATCGAAGTTTCCGGTCACCGTCGTCAGTACCAGCAGGATTGGAGCCGCGACCAGCGCCATGTGCAAAGTCACGACGACCATATCCAGATGCGCCACGCGTCGGGCCACCCATACGGCGTTCCAGGCACACGCAACCGATGCGCCGAGCGCGAGAGCAACGCCGCGCAGATCCGAGATGCCGAGCGAGGCGCCCAGCATGAGCGCGAGGCCGCCGAACGCCAGGACCAGGCCCAACACCTTGACGCCCGGTACCGACTCGCGCAGCACCAGCGCGTAGATAACCGCCACGATCGGCGGATAGGTGTAGAACAACAGCGCGGCCAGACCGACGGAGATGAACTCCACCGAACCGACGTTTCCGTAATACATCAGCGACATCAGCGCGCCCAACCCGGCGCAATGTATCCAGTCCCCCCAACCGATTGCGAGCTTCCGGCGCGTCAGCCAGCAAAACAGCAGCAGGAACAGGACCGCGATGGTAGACCGCGCGCTCGCTACGGTCATGCCATTGGTGCCACCCTCGTAGGCGAAGCGAGACACGGCCACCGCGAGACCGAGGCCCGAGGCGGCCGCGGCCGCCATGCACAGACCGACGGGATCGGAGCTTGAGTCAGCCGACGCGACGCTGCTCATACGGCCCGCGCAAGGCCCTCACGGACGCAGTACGATCTTGGGTGCCGGCGTGCGGCCATGATGAATATCGGCAAACGCGCTGGCCCCATTCGTCAGGGGCCGCTGCTCCAACCAGGCCAGATCGCCGAACGCGCCGCGGTGCAGTAACGCCAGCGTCGACCGCATGTCGACATGGGTGTAGGTGTAAGTCCCGATGACCGTCACTTCCTGCAAGGTCACCCGGCGGGCATCGAAGCCGCCGTCGTTGTCCTGCAAACCGATGTGCATGATGACACCGCCGGGGCGAACGGCCTCAGAGGCGCTAGCGCGTGTCACCGCGGAGCCAACCGCGTCCACGACGATCGGGTAATAACCCGGGGCCGGCGGCTCGGCGATCGGGTCGAACGGATGACAGGCGCCGGTGGTGCGGGCCGTTTCACGTCTCAGCGCGTTCGTTTCGGCGAGGTCGACGCGCGCTGCACCGTGGTACGCGAGCGCCAGCGCCGCGAACAGTCCGACCGCGCCGCCACCGTAAACCAGACACTGACATTCCGCGATCGGACGCGCACTCACCTTGCTGGCCAGATTGACGGCGTGAACCGAGGTGGCGGCCGGTTCGGTCAGCGCGGCGTGGGCGGCGTCCATACCTGCCGGGATTTCGATCAGATTCCGTGCCGGAATGGCGACGAAGTCGGCGAACGCGCCGGCCCGGTACATGCCGATCAGGTCGCGCGTAGCGCACAGGTTCGACCGGCCGCCCAGGCAATCATCACATTCACCGCAGGTGATCAGCGGATTCAGCACCGCACGCATACCACGGTGCGCACCCTCCACCACCGTACCGGCCGCTTCGTGACCGAGGATGAGCGGCGGCACCCGGCGCTCATCGTGACCGTGGTAGGCGTGCATGTCGGACCCGCAGATCCCAACGGCTTCGACCGCCACCACCACGTCGTCGTTGGTGGCAGAAGGTTCCGGCTGTTCGAGTATTTCGACGCGCTCGGTACCGGTGTAAACCAACGCTTTCATCGTGCCGTGAAACCTCCATCCACATACAGGATCTGGCCGGTGACATAGCGGCTTGCCGGCGACGCCAGGAACAGTAGCGGTCCGGCCAGGTCCTCCATCTCGCCGTTGCGACCTACCACGGTCTGACCGGCCGCCCAGTCGGCCATGTCCGGGTTATCGAACACGGGCGCGGTCAACGCGGTCGGGAAGAAGCCTGGCGCCAGCGCATTGCACATGATGCCATCGCCCGACCACGCCTCGGCCATCGCGCGGGTCAACTGCGCAACGCCGCCTTTGGAGGCACCGTAGGCCAGACCGTTCGGGAAGGCCCGGCCAGACTGTAGCGAGGCGATGTTGATGATGCGGCCAAAGCCGGCGCCGCGCATGCCCGGAACCAGTTCACGAGCCACAAAGAACGGGGCGGCAAGATTCAGGTCGACCGTGGTCGCCCAGCTCTCACGAGTCACTTCGTCTACCGGCTGGCGCAGATTGACGCCGGCCGCGTTGACCAGAATCGTGGGGGCACCAAATGGCGTTGCCAGTGCCTTGGCAAACCCCGGAGGCAAGTCCGGTGCGGCCAGGTCAACAGCAAAGTAGTCGGCGGTTCCGCCTGCCTCCCGCAATGATCTGGCCGCGGCCGCGAGCTCAGACTCGCGGCGTGCCACCAGCATGACCCGTGCGCCGGCGTCGGCCAGA
This sequence comes from Pseudomonadota bacterium, assembly GCA_039030335.1. Taxonomy (GTDB): domain Bacteria; phylum Pseudomonadota; class Gammaproteobacteria; order HK1; family HK1; genus JBCCEJ01. The sequence continues at coordinate 11,033 of JBCCEJ010000019.1, forward strand.
AACCCGGCCAGCGCCCGTCCGATCCCGGAACTGGCTCCGGTGACGACCGCAACCTGGCCGGCAACGTCGAACCGTGCCGCGCTCACGGCTTCAGCTGGAACGTTTCGTCAGGGAAATACTTGCCGAGGCGATCGTCTCCGGCGTAGGCATGGCCTTCCATCCCTTCGGCCCGTGAGATGCGCGCGCTGGCCGCTCCAACCGCACGGTTGGCCTCACGCGTCATGCGCTGCCAGGTCACCGTCTTGATGAACTTCGCGACGCTCAAACCCCCGGTGTAGCGGGCGGCGCCCTTGGTCGGAAGAATGTGGTTCGGCCCGGATGCCTTGTCACCGTAAGTCACATTGGTCTCCTCGCCGAGGAACAGCGAGCCGTAGTTGGTGAGGTTGGCGAGCCACCAGTCGAGATCGCCCGCATGCACTTCGAGGTGCTCCGGCGCGTACTCATCGCTGACTGCCACGGCTTCTTCGCGCGTTTCGGCCAGCACCACTTCACCGTAGTCGCGCCAGGCTGACTCGGCTGCGGTTCGATTCGGCTCTCCGAGCCGCTCGATGTAGAACGGTACGCGCGCCAATACGTGGTCGGCCAGTTCGCGCGACGTCGTTACGAGCCATGCGGGCGAATCCGGGCCGTGCTCCGCCTGTCCGACCAGATCGCTCGCCACGATCTCCGGGTCGGCCGTACCGTCCGCGATTATGGCGATCTCTGTCGGGCCGGCGAACATGTCGATCCCCACCCGGCCGAACAGGATGCGCTTGGCCTCAGCCACGAAGCGATTGCCCGGTCCGACCAGAATATCGGCCGGCGCATTGCCGAACAGCCCGAACGCCATCGCGGCGACACCCTGCACGCCACCGAGGGAGAGGATCACGTCGGCACCAGCCATATCGGCGGTGTACAGAATAGCGGGATGAATACCACCACCGCGGTGTGGCGGCGAACAGGCGACGACCCGCTTGACGCCCGCGACCCGCGCCGTCGTCACGCTCATGACCGCTGAGGCGATGTGCGCGTAGCGGCCGCCGGGGATGTAGCAGCCGGCCGTGTTGACGGGGATCAAACGCTGGCCCGCGGTTACGCCCGGGTGCAGCTCAGTCTGGAATTCACGCATGCTCGCGAGCTGCGCTTCGGCAAATGTCTTGACCTGCTCATACGAGAACCGGATATCGTCCTTGGTCTGCTGGTTCAGTGACGCGCCAGCCGTTTCGATCTGCTCCCGCGTCACGACGATCTCATCAGTCCAGCCGTCGAGATCGGATGCGTATTGGCGCGCTGCAGTCTCGCCGCCGGCCTCGATGTCGGCCAGCATCCGCATCACGGTCGCCCGTGTATCGTCCTCGCCGGTAGCGGGCGATCGTTCAGCTTTCTTGAGGTATTGCATCAAAAGTTCCCGTGCGCCCGATGCGGCCGGACGCGTAAGCAGGTTATGTGGTGTTTGAAGTGTCGTCTAAGCGTGCGTGCGGCCGGGCCTGTCGGCACACCCGCGTCGGACACGCCGCCAGCGGATACGTTCAGTCAAAACGAACCACGTCCGTAGGCTCCTGGCCAGCCAGGAAACGTTCCAGATTAGTGAGGAAAAGCGTGTCGCCGCGCGGTCTGGTCCCCGAACCGGCGTTCGAAGTGTGCGCGGTGACCGTGACGCGCGGATGTTGCCACATGGGGCTGTCCGACGGTAAGGGTTCCGTCGCGAAGACATCCAGGACAGCGCGCGCCGGCTGCCCGCGATCCAGCCCTGCGAGCAGGGCCTGTTCATCTACCAGCGCACCCCGCGCAACGTTGATGAGTACCGCGGTGTCACGGCAGGCCTCGATGAACGCTGCATTGACCATCCCTTCGGTCGCGGCCGTGGCCGGGCACGCCAACACGATGAAGTCGGCCTCCGGAAGCCGCGAGAGAATCTGCTCCTGACCGATGGCCTCATCGGTGAATTCGTCTGCACGCGGCGAATGCCGCGCAACGATCGTATGACAGTCGAACGCCTTGGCGCGCTTCGCGACGTTCCGCCCGATGTGGCCGTAGCCAACGATCAACCACGTTGAGCGCCACAGCTCGCCGAACCGGTGCGCGCGCCATTCGCCGGCCGCCTGCGCGTCACGCCGGGTTTTCAGGTCCTGCACGTGTTCCAGCGCGTAGGCGAGTACGTATTCGGCGATCGGAATGGATTGGGCGCTGCTCTTGCTGAAACGAATGCCGCGTTCGACCAGCGGCGCGTATCCCGGGTGATCGAGTCCGGCGTTGGCTGACTGCACCCACTCGATGCTCGGCAATCCGGCAACCAGCGAAGAGATGGCGTGCTGCGTCTCGCCGCCGAGCGCATCGCCGCTGAACCAGGCCACGCGCGGTTGGATGGCCCCGGGTTCTACCGGCGCACCGTCCAGTTCCAGCCCGGTCTCGGGATTCCAGCGCACGAGTTGCACGGCGGTGTCGAAACGCGCGCGAACCGCGGTTTCGATGCGGTCGGCAGCCTTGTAATGACACAGAACCTGCACCGGGACTGCACTCATATTTGATACTCCTGTTCAGTTCGCCGGCAACGCCGTTGCCAGTCCGCGCTGGGTAGCATTATGCGGGCGCACCGGAATCTGACCCACCCGGGCCGCCTTGCGCCCTGGCGTGATCCCGTCGAAACTGCACAACGCATTGACCCAATCACGAATGAGGTGATGAATGAGCGAGGTGATCGACGACCTCGAGTTCGCCGCCGAGCACGACCGGCCGATACCGTATGTGCATCGCATCTCCACGTACTATCAGACCCTTGGCTACGGCAAGCCGTACCGTTGGGCGCAGTATGCGGAGGTGCCCTTCACGGCACTTGGCAAACCGTTGGCGGAGTCGCGCGTCTCACTGGTGACCACCGCCGCGCCCTATCAGCCCGGCAAAGGCGATCAGGGTCCGGGGGCACCTTACAACGCCGCGGCGAAGTTCTATCGCGTATACACCGATGGTACTAACGTCGACCCGGACCTGCGTGTATCGCACATAGGAATCGATCGGAAACACACGACCGCTGAAGACATGAACACGTGGTTTCCGCTCCGCCAGCTGCGGCGGCTGGCCTCGGAGGGCCGGATCGGTGGTATCGCCGAGCGCTTTATCGGCCTGCCGACCAACCGCTCGCAGCGCACCACCATCGATCAGGACTGCCGCGAGTTGCTGGAACGCGTTAGGGAAGACGGTTCCGACGTCGCGATCATCGTCGCTAACTGACCGGTGTGTCACCAGACCGTGAGTCTGGCTGCACGTCATCTGGAAGCGAATGGAATACCGACGCTGATCATGGGCTGCGCAAAAGACATCGTCGAACAGGTGGGTGTCCCGCGTTTCCTGTTCAGCGACTTTCCGCTCGGCAACGCCGCGGGCCGCCCCAACGATGAACCCTCGCAGGCGTTCACGATGGAGCTCGGGCTCGACGTGCTCGAAAGTGCGATGGGGCCGCGCACGACGGTGCAGTCGCCGCTGCGCTGGCACGCTGACGCGGCGTGGAAGCTCGACTTCAGCAATGTCGAGCAGATGAGCGAAGCGGAAATTGCCGAACGCCGCCGGGCCTTCGACGAGATCAAATCCGTCGCCCGCGACCAACGCGCCGCGGCCGGATTGAAGACCTGAGGAGTCCCGCAAGACCATGCAAACTGGTGGCCACCGGCCGTTAGACGGCATACGGGTGCTCGATGTGGGCACTCTGATCGCAGGCCCGTTCGCCGCGACCATGCTGGGCGACTTCGGCGCCGAAGTCATCAAAGTCGAGCAGCCGGGCACCGGCGATGCACTGCGGGGTACGCCGGTCGACGGTGAGGCGAACCGGTCGCCGAACTGGCTGATCGAGGGTCGCAACAAGAAGTCGGTCACGGCCAATATGCGGGTGCCTGAAGGGCAGGACCTGGTGCGCGAACTGGTCGCGCGGGCGGACATCATGGTCGAGAACTTCACGCCCGGTACGCTCGAGCGCTGGAATCTCGGCTGGGAAGACGTGCACGCGCTGAATCCACGTCTCATCATGGTGCGCGTATCGGGCTACGGGCAGGTCGGACCGTACGCCCGCCGGTCCGGTTATGACCGGATTGCACTCGGCTTCTCCGGTTACATGTACCCGACCGGTTTTCCGGATCGCTTCCCGGTCCGTCCGGCCTTCCCCACTGCGGACTACAACACCGGCACGTTCGCGGCACTGGCCGCCATGTTTGCGCTTTACGAACGCGACATGCACGGGGGCGAAGGGCAACTCATCGACCTGGCGCTCTACGAACCGACGTTCCGCATCACCGGCGATATGGTGCCCGAGTTCCTGCGCACGGGGGTCAACCGCGAGCGCATCGGCAACCGCAATCCGACCTTTTCGCCAGCCGGCACCTTCGAAACGCGCGACGGCCGCTACGTGCAGATCGCCGCCGGCGGCGACAAAGTGTTTCAGCGACTGGTCACCGCGATGGATATGCCGGAACTGGCCGACGACCCGCGCTACTCGGTCAGCCGCGAACGTATCGCGCGGGCAGATGAGTTGGAGGCGTTGCTGGCCGAATGGATTGCGGCGCGCGACTTCCGCGACATCGAAGACCGTCTGGTGTCGGCCAACGTCCCGTTCGGTGGCATCTACACCGCTGCCGACATCGCGGAAGACCCACACTACGCAGCACGCGAGAACCTGATCACGGTCGCCGACGACACCCTGGGTGAAGTGACGATGCCTGGCGTGGTGCCGCCGCTTCGGGGCACACCCGGACGCGTCGAGTCAGCGGGCCCGCCACTCGGTGCGCACAACGACGAGATCTACACCGGGCTGCTTGGCAAGACGCGCGCGGAGCTCGAGGCACTGAAGGCCGCCGGCATCGTCTAGCCGCGGCGCCGGCTGAACAGCCATCGCAAAATCACGGCACCGCATACCGCGTACCCGGCACACCATGCGCTCAGCGTGTCGACGCGTACGCCGGCGTCGATAAACCACCCGAACACCGCTGGCGCGGCGGCACTCGAGATGACGGCCATACCGGCGACCAGGGCGCGGATCGAGCCGAGGTGACGCACGCCGTAAAGTTCCGCCCACAGTGTGGAGACGACGGTCTGACCGGCGCCACCCGACATCCCCGCGAACGCCATGAACGCGACCACGGCAAGCTGATGCTCGAACAGGGACAGCGACGCCGATGCGGCGGCGAGCGGCAGCAGGTAGTAACCGGCGACGCGCCGCGAACCGACCCGGTCGATGACGGTACCGGTAACGATCGACGACGCCACCTGGCAGCCGGCATAGATGGCAAACCCGGCGGCGTAGAACTGGAGATCCCAGCCTTTCTCCTGTACCAGCAGAACCTGGTGGAAATTGAGGCCCGTGATGATGAACGACGGGGCCAGCATCGCCACCATCGCAAAGAAAAAGCGCGGATCGCGCAACACCATGCGCCGGTTCCACTGCGGACTGTCGCCGGAACCGGCATCGCCCAAAGGCGTAGCGTTGGCACGAATTCGCGCCTCGAGCGCGGCGTGCCGCTCACCGTGACCTCGCAGCAACCAGAGCAACACCGCCGGCATGACCACGACGACGGCTGTCGCGCTCCATTGCCAGGCATCCCGCCATGCCACCACGGATAACAACGCGACGGCGAGCGGCGGAAAGATCGCCTGTCCGGACGGAAACCCGAGCGCTGCGACGCTGACCGCCCGTCCGCGCGTTCCAGCGTCGAAGTAGCGCGCCATCGTCACGGTCGCGGCCTGACTCAACAATCCCTGGCCGCAGATACGGAGCGCGAAGATCGCCAGCACCAGCGTCCACGCATTGGCAGTGCCCGACATCAGCCAGCAGGCACCGCCCATCGCCGCGACCAGCACCACGACGTACACGCGAAGATCGACCCGGTCGATCAGGGCACCGATGAAGATGATCAGCGTACCGCTCGCAAGCGTCCCGAGGCCGTACAACTCGCCGAACTCGCCGTGCGAAAGATCGAACGCGGCCCGGATCGGCTCGCTGTACATCGCGATATAGAAGGTCTGTCCGAACGTCGAACAGAGCGCCAGCAGAAAGCCGACGGCCAGGAAGCGCACATTGGCGCGCAGGAATTGCAGGTAGGCCCTCAAGGATCAAACAAACGCCGGGAGCCGGTGTGGAGCCAGAGATTACTCCGGAAGCCGTACGATGGTCAGCCAGAATTCCTGGACCGACTGCACGATCTTGACGAACGCGTCGAGATCTACCGGCTTCGTCACGTAGCAGTTGGCGTTGAGACCATATGACTCAAGCACGTCGGTCTCGGCCGCGGACGTCGTGAGTACGACGACAGGAATTGTGTGCAAGTCGGCATCTGCCTTCATGGCTGCCAGCACCTCACGGCCATCCTTGCGCGGCATATTGAGATCCAGCAATACCAGATCGGGCCGCTCGGCAGACTCGTAGGGCGGGCGCCGGAATAGATAATCCAGAGCCTCTACCCCGTCGCGGACATGATGGAGCGTGTTCGCGATCTTGCCGTCGTCGAGAGCCATGCGCGTGAGGCGTGCATCGGCATCGTTGTCCTCCGCCAACAGGATTTCCGCGGGCCGGCCCCTGACCTGAGATGACATCAGCTTCGTGCTCCCTGCGCTGCAATTCCGACTGTCGCGCTCGACACGGGCTACCCTGCTGGCTCGGTCAGGTTGGTGTCAAGCTGAACATGAAAGCGGGTGCCGCGGCCCACCTCGCTCTCGACGTCTATGCGCCCCCCGTGCAGGCGCGCGATCTTGGTACAGAGCGCAAGCCCGATACCATTGCCGGGGATCTCGTCTTTGCGATGCAGCCGTTTGAACGGCTCGAAAATGCGCTGCGCATGCTCAGCGGGTATGCCGATACCGTTGTCAGCCACGGTGACTTCCAGCACGCCGTCGTGCGCAACCGCGGCGATGGTGATTTCCGGTGCCGTGTCGCTACGGAACTTGAGCGCATTTTCAATGAGGTTCTGAAACAGCTGAACCAGCAGTGTTCTGATACCTGGCACGACCGGGAGTTCGTCGACATCGAGACGCGCATGCTGATCTTCGAGTTGAAGCCTCAGGTTCTGCCTGGCCTGGTTGACGATGTCATCCAGCGCGACGTCGCCCACCCTCAGCTCACCGCTGCCAACGCGCGAGTAGGCGAGCAGATCGTTCACGAGCGACTGCATCCGACGAGCTCCCTCGACGATGTAATCCATGAACTCCCGGGCATCGTTGTCGAGGTCAGCGGACAGCTGCCGCTCCAACAGCTGCGTATAGCTCGCCACCATGCGCAAAGGCTCTTGCAAGTCGTGCGAGGCCACGTAGGCGAACTGTTCGAGTTCGAGGTTGGACCGGCGAAGTTCGGCCTCGCGGCTCTTCAACGTCGTGACGTCCGAGTACGTGACGACCGATCCGCCGTTGCGGGTTGGCTGGTCACGAACCAGGTAGGTCACGCCGTCGCGAGTTGTGAACTCGATGGGCACCCCTCCATCGCCCGCCCGGTGCCGGGCCACCCGCTCGGCGACGGCCACGGCATCCACACCCACCTCTTCGAAGGCGACGCGGTAAAGCTCCTCGAACGTCTTGTGCTCGTCGACGACAGACCTCAACACCGGAAAGATCTCGAGGTAGCGCTCATTCCAGCGGGACAGCTTGTCATTCGCGTCGTAGAGCGACAGCCCGTCAGACGTGGCCGCGAGGATGTCGTCGAGTTCGCGCTCACGTCCCGCGGCGCGCTCCTGTTCTTGCATGACATCGGAGATATCGGAGAACGTCTCCAGCAGGGTGCCGTCGGGTAGCGGGCACTCGACGATGCGGAAAAAGTTGTTGTCACCCACCTTGCGGACGATCGAAGCGCCGCGCTCGCGCCGCTGCGCGAGGCGGGTGTTTACGTACTCGTCCAGCGAAGCGGCATTGCCGGCAGCGACGCGGGCCGGAGCGACGGCGCGCACCAGCTTTTCGAGCGGCAACCCTTCTTCGATGACCTCGCGTACTGAATCGTGAAACTGCTCGAAGGCGTCGTTCCACCGCAATAACCGGTTGTCTTCGCTCCAGATGGCCGCCGCGAGCGGCATATGCGACACGATGTAGTCCAGATGGCGGCGCGAGTTGACCAGTTGCTTGACGGTGATTTCGAGCTCCGCCTGTGCAGCGGTGCGCTGTTCGTTCTCGCGTTCTAGCAGCCGCTCCCCGAGGCGGGCGGACCGCAACGCGGCGTGTCCACGTACCCAGAGCCATGCCAGCACACCGACCAGCAACGAGAGGAGCAGGCCGAGGCCGAGAACGGCCATCGGCAAGCCGGAACTGTGCGCCGCCAGGTAACCATCGGACGCGTTGACGCGCAGTGATGCCCCACGACCGAGGCGCGGTAATCCGACCGACACCTCGAGGTCAGTCCGGTTCGGCGCGGCCTGAATAACGGTGCGCCGGGCGCCTCGCTCCAGCTGCATGTGCAAGGCGTCACGGCGAACCGCCGGCACCACGGAATCAAACCAGTCGCTGATGCCAATAAGCCCGATAAATCTGCTGCTGCCTGCGGCCGAAGGTACCGGTACGCCGAGATACAGGGCGAGGTTTCCATCGGGCAGTTCGAACCACCCGGAGAGCCCGGACTCGCGGTCATCTTGCAGTTGCTCGATCAGGGCTCGGCCGGCGGGCGCGTCCACCACGATCGACATCGGCAGCCGCTCCTCGCCCTGCGGCGCCACCGTCCAAACCTTCGAAAGGTCCGCCGATGTCCAGGCGAGCAGCTCGTAGGCATCGTGATCGTGCAGATATCGGGCGGCGTCGTGCGCCCACTCGCGGCGGGGAACACTTCCATCGGTTGTCCACCTGTGCGCCATTCTCTTCAGCGCTCGCTCGCGATGCTCAATATCGCGAGCGAGCAGCTCGGCAACTGTGCGGACGTCAGCCGCCAACGCGCGCCTCGTGATATCGCGTTCGCGCGTCTGGCTCGCCGTGTACAGCACTGACGTGATGGCGATGGCGACCGTTGTCAGTAGCGCGCACAGCCAGACGTCGCGGCGTGCGAGTTGGAGGATACCGAGCGAGGCTGCTGACGCGCCTTCAATTTGCATGCTGCTGTCTCTCCCTGGGTGCGTCATCTGGCATCAGAGATGCATCTCCACCACCAAAGGCCCACGACCGTTATCGGCCATCGAGAGCGATTCTGGTCCCTTTGTCTCGCACTTGCGGCAGCCGGCCCGAGTGCGGACGCGCGGCAAGCCTGGATCCCCGACCGATTAAAGTTCCAGGCGTCACCCGCCGATGAATTCGTACGAGAGTGTAGCCCCGGTATCGGACGATATGGCCACCGACCTGAGACTCACAGAACCTCTGCGCGTGCTGCTGGTGGAAGATAATCGTTTCGACTACGACCTGACGCGCCGGCACCTCGCGGATTTCACGCGCCCCGGGTATCGGCTCGACTGGGCGGCCACATTCGATGACGCGGTCGCCGCAATCCGCGACAAGGCTTACGACGCATTCCTGTTCGACCACCGGCTGGCCGACGCATCCGGTCTGGAGCTGCTTCAGGTCACGCGCGATATGGATGTCAGAGCACCCGTCATCTTCCTGACCGGGCTGGATGACGAACACGTCGACCGGGAGGCCCTGTCAGCCGGTGCGTCGGATTACCTCGTAAAGAGCGAGCTGACGCCGGGTTTGCTGGACCGTTCGATTCGCTATGCCATCGAGCGCGAGAACCTGCTGCACGAGTTGGAATACGCGGCCCATCGCGACGCGCTGACCGGGCTCGCCAACCGCCGTCACTTTCTATCCCACCTGCGCGATGCCCTGTTACGCGCGGAACGAACCGACCTGGTGGTTGGGCTGCTGCTGATCGACCTGGACCACTTCAAGGAAGTCAATGACCGCTTCGGGCACGAAGCCGGGGATCAGGTACTTTGCGAAGTTGCGCGGCTCATCAAGGAGAGGGTGCGAAGCGTCGATCTGGTCGCGCGTCTCGGCGGCGATGAGTTCAGCGTAGTTCTGGAGGGCATGAACGCACCGGAGAATGCCCAGATGGTCGCGAACGATATCGTCGCGATGCTCAGGGTGCGCAACCTGCACGTCGGAGATGAGCAAGTTTCGGTGGGCGCCAGCATCGGACTCGCATTCTCAGGTGAAGAGATGCGCGACGTGGCGACCCTGATGAGGGCCGCCGATACTGCCATGTACGAGGCCAAGCGCAACGGCCGAAGCCGACAGCAGCTGTTTCGCAGCGAAATGCAGCGGGCGGCGATGAAGCGCGCAGAAATTCACCAGGCGCTTCCGGGCGCTGTGGCTGGCGGCGAACTGCGGCTGCATTTTCAGCCGCAATACTCCGTCTCGGAACAGCGGGTGATCGCAGCGGAGGCGCTGGTGCGCTGGCAGACGGGCGATCGACTGCTGAGCCCCGGTGAGTTCATTCCCATCGCCGAGGAAGGTGAGATCATCCACGAGCTCGGCGCCTGGGTCATTCGGGAAGCGTGCCGACAGCTCGGCCGCTGGCAAGCCGACGGAATCGTCCGTCCCGAATTTGTGCTGACTCTCAACCTGTCCGCCAAGCAGCTGGTCAAGCCGACCGTCGTCGACATCGTCAGAGCTGCGCTAACCGTCAATCAACTGCGTCCGGAATCGATCGAACTGGAGATTACAGAATCGGCTGCGATGCGCGAGTCGGACATGGTGCACCGCACGCTCATGGGCCTGCGGGAGCTCGGTGTCAGAATCGCACTCGACGACTTCGGCACCGGGTTCTCGTCGCTCAGCTATTTGAGCCGGGTCCCAGTAGATACGATCAAGATCGACCGTTCGTTCGTACAGTTCTGCGAGGACAATGCAGAACACGCCACGCTGGTGCGCGGCACGCTCGGCTTTGCCAATTCGCTCGGTCTGTCAGTGGTCGCCGAGGGCGTAGAGACACCGGGCCAGCGCGATTTCCTGCGATCCAACGGTTGCGATGTCATGCAGGGATATCTGTTCCAACGACCCTGCTCAGCCGACGACTTCGAGCGGGCACTCTCTGGCGACGTCGGCCACGCGGCCTGAATCCGGGCGTCGACAGGCCACCGTTCCGCGATTAATCTCTCAAGCTGCTGCTAATCGAGGAGCCCGCCATGCGATTGGAAGGTGGTTGTTACTGCGGCGACATTCGTTATGTCACCGAAGGCGAGCCGGCCATGAAGGCCCAATGCCACTGTCGGGAGTGCCAGTACCTTACCGGCGGCTCACCAAACGTATTCATGGTCATGCCGCGGGACGGCTTCAGATTCACCGCCGGAGAGCCGAAGCCATTTCAGCGCAGCGATCTGGAAAGCCCGGTGACGCGTGAGTTCTGCCCGGAGTGCGGTACTCACCTGATAACGCGCACGCCGCGCATGCCGGAGCGGGTGATCGTCAAAGTCGGGTCGCTCGACGATCCCGGCGCTTACGGCAAACCCGACGTCGCGATCTTCACCTGCGATCAGCAGCCCTTCCATCTGATCCCGGATGACATACCTTCGTTCGACAAACGCCCCGGTTAGCTGACGGTCCGAAAGGTCCGGGCCGGCCGTGCGAGAACACACTGCCTGCACCCCCGACAGGGGAATGCTCATCACCCGCGCGGTCAGGCAGCGCCCGGCACGGTGACACGGTGCCTGACCGAGTGTTTCGCGAACGGGCTAGCTACACCGTGGCGCAACCTCTGACATGAACTGACCGATCGCATCCAGCCGGCCCGCGGCCCCACCGCGCGCAACCGGGTCCAGCATGATGTGGCTCACTCCGATGGACCGCGCCGCCTCGACCATCTCACACATCGCGCCCCCGCTCCCGGCGATCGACTTGGCCGGATCCATGACCCCTGCCGGGTCCAGGAACATACGCAGCGACAGCGTAAGCTCAGCCGGGTCGCGCCCGGCGGCCTCACACGCCGCCCGCACCTGCGCCCAACCGCGTGCCACGTCTTCGAGCGGCTCGAACGCCGCGTGGAAAGCCTGCCCGAAACGCGCCGCGCGCCGATACGCGGCCGGGCTGTTACCACCTATCCAGATCGGCAGCGGGTCCTGCAGCGGCTTCGGCTCGAAGCCGACCTCGGGCACCGTATAGAACTCACCTTCGTAGCTGGGTTGCGGATCGGTGAACAGCAGCCGCAACAGTTCCAGATACTCGTTGCTGCGCCGCCCGCGCGCGTCCCACGGCATACCGAGCACGGCTGCCTCTTCGGCCATCCAGCCGACACCGGCCCCGAGGATCAGACGGCCACCTGACAGTACATCGAGCGTTGCGAGTTGCTTCGCACACAGCACCGGCGGCCGGTACGGCAGGATCAGCACCGACGTACCGAGCGCGATTCGCTCGGTGGTACCCGCGAGGAAGGTCAGCGTGCCGATGGCTTCGAGCCACGCCATGTCCGGCGACGGTCCGAAGGAACCGTCTTCGGTGTACGGATATCGGGATTTGAACTCGGCCGGCCAGCAAAGATGGTCGCTCACCCAGAGCGAGTGCATGTCGAGCTGCTCGCAAGTGCTGGCAAACTGCATCAGCTCACGGCGGTCAACCCGCCGGCCGAGATGCGGGAGGTGTGCCCCGAAGTCCATATTTCGTAACCCTCCAGTCTTGACGCGCATACACAGCGAAGCGGACAGGCCGCCCGGTGCTCTACACGCAAGTGTATCTTCACTGACGGCGCCAAGTTCTCTGTGCCATAGTGTCGCGGCTTCTTCATGCGCTCGCCGTCGTGGTGGGCCCCACTACGGACACCACCTTGGCGCACCAGCGGATCAACCCATCCGACAGCATCGAAGTGCCCTACGGCTGGGTCATCATCGCCGTATCGCTGACCATTCACACGATCGGACTCGCCGCACCGGCCATCCTGTTCGTGGCTCTGAAACCGATCGCCGCGGAGTTCGAATGGCCCCGCGCGATCCCGTCTTTCGCCTACTCATTGCTGATGGTTGGCGCCGGCGTGGGCGGCGTTGTAATGGGCTGGTGGATGGACCGCAAGGGGGTCATGGCGCCGGTGCTGTTCGGCTCGGTCATGATCGTTTGCGGCGCGCTGCTCGCGAGCCGCGCAGACGGGCAACTGAGTCTGTACGTAGCGAACGGACTGCTGATCGGCCTGCTCGGCAAAGCCGCCATGATCGCGCCGATGATGGCGAACGCAACCAAGTGGTTCGACCGGCGGCGCGGGCTCGCCATTGCCATTCTGGCGTCCGGCCAGGGTCTCTCCGGACTTCTGTGGCTCCCGTTGATCGGCTATCTGAACGACACGGTCGGTTGGCGCGAGACGTATCTCTATTTCGCGATTTTCGGGCTCGTGACGATGGTGCCGCTGAGTTTCCTGCTGAGACCACGTCCGCCGAGCGGTCCGGAAGCTGCACCCGCGCCCGCCACCGCGGCGGCGGAGGTACCGCTTCGCGAGCGCTTCAACCCCGGTTCCATGCAGCTCGTGATGTGGATCGCCGTGATCGGCTGCTGCGCCGGCATGTCGATCCCGATCGTGCACCTCATCAGCTACGCGACCGATCTCGGGCATCCGGCCGCACGCGGCGCCGAAATGCTGACCGTTCTGTTCACCGCGGCGTTCTTTTCGCGCATCGCATTCGGCGCGCTGGCCGATCGCATCGGGCCGACGCGCACGCTGATCATCGGGTCGTTTTGCCAGGCGAGCGTGCTGCTGCTGTTCGCGGCGGTCGAATCGCAGGCGGCGCTGTACGTTACGGCGCTGCTGTTCGGGCTCGGGTTCTCCGGCATCATGCCGTGTTACCCCTTGATGATTCGTCAGCTGTTCCCGGTAACGCAGGCCGGCTGGCGTATCGCTGCACAGTACATGTTCGCAGCCGGCGGCATGGCGCTCGGCGGCTGGCTCGGCGGCTGGATCTTCGACGCAGCCGGCAGCTACGTGTACGCCTTTCTGGCCGGCGCCGGCTTCACCGGCCTGAATCTCATCATGGTTGTGTTTCTGCACGGCCGGCACGTTCGACAGACGGCACTGAACACCGCCGCAATGGCACAATAGCCGGTCTCCGACTTCACACTTGTCTGACTGACGCAGGAACTCTCCCATGTTCATTGACGGTGAATGGCGCGCCGCGCATGGCGGCGGCACGTTTGCGGTAACCAATCCGGCGACGGGCGAAACCATCGAAAACGTCCCGGATGGCGGTCACCAGGACACGCTCGATGCGATCGACGCGGCCGAGCGGGCGTTTGCCGGCTGGGCGGGGAAAACCGCTTTCGAGCGTGCCGAGATCCTGCACAAGGCCTATTCGATCATGGTCGAGCGCAAGGAGGAACTCGCGCGCACCATGACGACCGAGCAGGGCAAACCGCTGCGCGCCGCGCGCATCGAAGTACAGTACGCCGCCGACTTTCTGCGCTGGTTCGCCGAGGAAGCGAAGCGCGTGACCGGCGATGTACTGCCGGCGCCGCGCAAAGACCAGCGCTTTATCGTGCTGAGGCAGCCGGTTGGTGTCGTCGGTGCGGTTACACCGTGGAACTATCCGGTATCGATGCTGACCCGGAAGATGGGGCCGGCGCTTGCGGCCGGCTGCACGGTAGTGCTGAAACCCGCCGAAGCGACGCCGCTCAGCGCTATCGAAACTTTCAAGGTGTTCATCGATGCCGGGGTACCGGCTGGTGTCATCAACCTCGTGACGGCGCGCGACCCGGCCCCGGTCGGCAAGCTGTTCGTCGAAGACCCGCGCGTGCGCAAGCTCACGTTCACCGGCTCCACGGCGGTTGGCAAGATGCTCGCGGCCGGCGCGGGCCAGCACATGAAACGCATCTCACTCGAACTGGGCGGTCACGCGCCGTTCATCGTGTTCAAAGACGCCGACCCGGTACACGCGGCCAAGGGCGCGGCCGCGGTCAAGTTCCTGAACACCGGGCAAGCGTGCATCAGCCCCAACCGGATGTTCGTTCACGAAGAAGCGCTTGGGCCGTTCTGCGAAGAACTGGTGTCACGCGTCACGCGCCTCAGGGCCGGCAACGGGCTCGAAGACGGCATTGGCGTAGGTCCGCTGGTCGACGAGCGTGCGGTTACGAAAGTCGACAACCAGGTGCAGGATGCCGTCGGCCGCGGCGCTGAGCTGCTCTGCGGGGGGCATCGGATGATGGACGACGGACTCGACCGCGGCACCTTCTACGCGCCAACCGTGTTGCGCGGCGTGACTCAGGAAATGCTCATCTACCGCGAGGAGACGTTTGGACCGGTAGCGGCCGTGGTGCCGTACACCGACGATGACGACATCATGGCCATGGCCAACGACACGAGCTACGGGCTCGCTTCGTACGTCTACACCAACAACCTCGCGACCGCGATGCGCGCGTTCGAGGCGCTGAACTTCGGTATCGTCGGGATCAACGACATCAACCCGACGGCCGCCGCCGCGCCGTTCGGCGGGGTCAAGGACAGCGGACTCGGCCGCGAAGGCGGTGCGCAGGGCATCGACGAGTATCTGGACGTGAAGCTCGGCGGCTTCGCGATCTGACCGATGTCTGCAACGGCACCGGCTGGCATCTACCCGATCCTCTACGCGTTCTTCGGCCGCGACGGCAGCCTCGATCGCACCGCGATGCGCCGTCAGGCGGAGGCCTGTATCAAAGCTGGCGCGCACGGCATCGCCGTGCTCGGACTGATAACCGAGGTCACGGCGCTTACCGACGCCGAGCGCCTGCAGGTCATCGAATGGGCCGCCGAAGATATCGATGGGCGCGTGCCGCTCGCCGCGACCATCGCCGGCGAAACTGCCGAAGCTCAGACCGCGCTTGCAAAGCAGGCTGAGGCGGCCGGCGCTGGCTGGCTGATTCTGCAGCCGCCCAAACATACGCAGCCGGACGGACCGCAGCTGATGCGCTTTTTTGGCGCAGTCATGGACAGTGTCAGCATTCCGGTCGGCATCCAGAACTTCCCGGAAGTGCTCGGCGTCGGCCTCACGCCCCCGGAAGTTGGCGACCTGCACCGCCAGCATGCCAACTTCACGGTTATGAAAGGCGAAGGTCCGGTCTACCAGATCCGCCAGTACCTCGAGGCGTCCGGCGGCGGGATCCACATCTTCAACGGCCGCGGCGGGATCGAGCTACCGGATAATCTGCGCGCGGGATGCGCAGGCATCATCCCCGCGCCGGACTGCGCGGACGTCCAGATTCAGATGTTCGAGTCGTTCGTGCGCGGCGACACCGAGCGCATGGACGGCCTGTACGCGCTGACGCTGCCGTACGTCACGTTCGTCATGCAATCGATAGGTTTTGCGTTGACCTACGGCAAACGGCTGACCGCCCGGCGGCTAGAACTGGACGAAGACGTGGCTGTGCGTCTGAAGGAAGTCGACGCAGATGCCTTCGGACTTGACCGTCTCGCCGCCCACACCGAGTTTCTCGGGCCTTTTGGCACCTGGTTCGAGCAGGCGGAGACGCGCCTTTATTGACCACTGCAGATCGGCACCCAGCCGCAGACCTCAACCATGCCGTCGCGTTGGCAACCGTCGTGCCGTAACCACACCAGAACGGAGCAGGCAAATGACCAAAGAACCCGCAATCAACGTCATGGCGCGTTTCGGCAAAGCGTTTTTTTCGAAAGACCCGGCCAAACTCGCCGAGGTGCTGACCGAAGACGCTGAATGGCACTTCGCCATTGGACCAGACGCGCCGCACGGGCGTGTCCGCAAAGGGGTGGATGGTTTCGTTCAGGGGATCACGGAAAACGACGCGAAGTTCGAGCGGCTGAAGTTCAACGATGTGCAGTGCCAGTGGACCGAGTCCGATCAGCTCGTCATGACGTACACGCTCGACGGCAAATACCGCGATGGCGACGACTTTGCGCTACGCGGCGTGGAACTCGTCACCGTGCGCGACGGACGGGTCGCCCGCAAAGACGTGTTCTGGAAACAGCAGGACGATTAGGCGACCACGCCGAAGAGCCCGTCGCGTGGCCCGACGGGACATCAGGGCAACGCGAATATCTCGATGGCACGGTCTACACCGCGCAACGCGTGGTGGCCGAGACTCGGCCAGGAAGTCTGCCCGCCAACGTGCTGGATCACGCTTTCAGAGATGACGACATCGCTGCCAGTGCTCTTACAGAGCGCCTCGATTCGCGCAGTTTCGTTCGCTGCCGGCCCGATCACCGAAAATTCCAGTCGATTGTGCGTCCCGATATTGCCGTACAGCACTTCACCGCGATGTAAGCCAACGCCGTAACTGAATCCGGGAAGTGACTCGGCGGAACGCTTGGCATTGATGACAGCCACGCGGGCTCGCGCATCGCGCGCGGCTTCGAGCGAACGCGCGCAGATATCAGCCGTATCGTCCACACTCGCGATCGGGAATACCGCGAGGGACGCATCGCCGATGAACCGCAACACCTCGCCACCGTGATCCAGCACCGCGCCCGCGGTCGCCTCGAAGTAGTCGTTCAGTAGCGCCAGAAATCGCTCATGGCCGAGCGTTTCGGCGAGCCGGGTGGATTCGCGCAGATCGGAAAACCAGATCACTGCGTCGATCTGGTCGCCGTCACCCCGTTTGATCTGTCCCTGGAGCACCCGCGCACCGGATATCGTGCCCAGATAGGTGTCCATCAGGTTGGCGGCGATGCCCTGGTTGGTGTTGTTCTCCATCAGCAGCGCGAAGAGGTGCAGGATGCGTTCGGTTTCCTGAATGTCGTGATCATCGAAACCACCGGGCGCGCGCGTCGCCAGACTGACGCCGTTGCGCTGCCCGGACGAAAACACGAGTTCAACGATCAGGTAATCCGTGTAGCCATCCGCTTTCAGGTCGTGAAGGATGGGGTAGTCGAGCGGGCAGTCGGGATCCTCCAGCCGACGTCGAATCACCCTTTGACCACTGGCTATGTCGCGCATCGGACTGTTCTGAAGCGGGCTCTCGATCAGCGCCCCATGCTCGCCATATACACGCTGCGTGGCGCCGTCCTGCCAGGACAGCGAAAACCCGAAGTACTGCGGATGCAGCGTCGATATGAACACGGTAACCCGGTCGATCGGGAGCCCGGCGGCCTGCACGCGCGTGCAGATGCTGGCTAGCAGGGCTTCGGGCTCGTTCTCGTAGCGTCCTTTGTGTAGCAGCCAGTCGACGACCGGGTCGATGGACCAGGATGGCATACTGTGTCCCTCCATGAAGGTTCCGTGCCCCGGCAGGGCCGACGCCGATGAAACCGATACAGGCCGAGTCCGTGTGTGAGACCGACATGGGGACAACCGGCCTCCCAGACAATCGATAAGGTGGCATTCATGCAGCGTCGTCAACATTCGTCTCACTGGGGCGCGTTTGTCAGTCTCGTCGAGGACGGGCGCCTCGTCGGCGTTGAGCCCTTCGAGCACGATCCGCACCCGTCCCCCATCATCGATTCGGTGCCCGAAGCGGTCTATGCGGAAAACCGGATCAGAGCACCGATGGTGCGCAAGTCCTGGCTCGACCATGGCCCCGAGGGGCATACGGACAAACGCGGCGCGGATGCCTTCGTCGAAGTTGACTGGGACACGGCACTCGACCTGGTTGCGCGAGAGCTCGAACGGGTCAAACGCGACCACGGACCGGCGTCGATCTTCGGCGGCTCCTACGGTTGGTCGAGCGCAGGCCGCTTCCATCACGCCAAGAGCCAGTTGCAACGCTTCCTCGGTCAGTTTGGTGGCTTCACCAATCAGGTGTTCTCGTACAGCAACGCGGCCGGGCACGCGATCCTGCCGTATCTGTTTGGCGAAAAAGGCCTCGGCCGGGGGCCGTTCACGAGCTGGCAGAGTATTCATGATCACACGGATCTGTTCGTCTCGTTTGGCGGGCTCGGGCTCAAGAACACGCAGGTCGAGCCGGGCGGTATGGGTGAACATGGCACCCACAAATGGTTGCCCCGCCTCAAAGCTGGCAAGACCCGGTTCGTTTCCATCACGCCGTTGAAAGACGATACGGCTGATTACCTGGGTGCCGAATGGCTGTCTCCACGCCCGAATACGGACGTCGCCCTGATGCTCGGGCTTGCGCACACGCTGTGGGCCGAAGATCTGCACGACCGGCAGTTTCTCGCCACGCACTGTGTCGGCTACGAACACTTCGAGGCCTATCTGACCGGGCGCGATGACGGTCAGCCCAAAGACGCGGACTGGGCCGCGAACATCTGCGCGCTGGACGCCACGACGATTCGCGATCTGGCGCGCCGCATGGCGGCGGGTACGACCATGATCGGGATCGCTTACGCCTTGCAGCGCGCCGAGCACGGCGAGCAGACGTATTGGATGACCGCGACGCTCGCCGCGATGCTCGGTCAGATCGGCGCGCCCGGCGGGGGCTGCGGCTTCGGTTACGGCAGCATGAACGGTTACGGCGTTCCCGTCCCAGGCTTCAAGGCGCCGGCCATGCCCCCGGCGACCAATCCGGCCGACAGTGCCATCCCGGTCGCGCGGATCAGCGACATGCTGCTGCATCCCGGCGAACCTTACGACTTCAACGGTGAGCGCCGCACCTATCCCGATATCCGGCTGGTGTACTGGTGCGGCGGCAACCCGTTTCACCACCATCAGGACCTGAACCGCCTGGTCGACGCATGGCGCAAACCCGAGACCATCGTCGTCAACGAAATCTGGTGGACGGCAACGGCCCGGTACGCCGACATCGTGCTGCCGGCGACTTCCACGCTCGAGCGCAACGACATCGGGACCAGCTCCAGGGACCGCTTTGTACTCGCGATGCAGCAGGCGATCGAGCCGGTCGGCGAGGCGCGTAACGACTTCGAGATCTTCTCGGGCCTCGCATCGCGGTGCGGCTTCGAAGAGCAGTTCACCGAAGGCCGCGACGAGATGGACTGGCTGCGCCACATCTACGACATCGCGCGTCAGCAGACCGCGCGGAGCGACCTCGAGATGCCCGATTTCGATACCTTCTGGGAGAACGGCCACATCGAGTTTCCCGAACCCGCGGAGGCTTTCGTGCAGTTTGGCGCGTTCTACCTCGATCCGGCCGCCAATCCGCTGAAGACCCCATCGGGCAAAGTGGAACTGTTCTCGGCGACTATCGACAGCTACGGCTACGACGACTGCCCGGGCCACGCGACGTGGCTAGAACCGCAGGAATGGCTCGGCGGGGCACGTGCAGATCAGTTCCCGTTGCACATGATCTCCAATCAGCCGGCCGGCAAGCTGCATTCGCAGATGGATGGCGCCGTGACGAGCCGCGCCACGAAGGTGAACGGGCGCGAGCCGGTAGTACTGCATCCCGCCGATGCGCAACGCCGTGGGATCGCTGACGGCGACCTGGTGCGCGTGTTCAACGACCGCGGTGCGCTGCTCGCGAGCGCGGTGGTCTCGGCCGACGTACGCGAATCGGTCATCCGTGTAGCCACCGGGGCCTGGTACGACCCGGTGACGCCAGGGCAGCCCGGCGCGCTCGACAAGCACGGCAATCCGAACGTACTGACGCCCGACTGGGGGACCTCGAAGCTCGCGCAGGGACCAATCGCGCACAGTGCGCTGGTGGAAGTTGAGGCTTATACCGGCCCGGACCTGGAAGTGACCGCGTTCGCCGTGCCCGACATCGTTGCAGCCGAGTCCTGATTCGAACCACGCTCAGAACCGGCTTCCAGGCCTCAGCGGGGCGCTCGCCAGATTCCCCACCGCTCCGCGCGGCCGCATCATCCTGATGCCGCGCGGTAGCCGCCCGTCGACCATCGAGAAGGCTGCTGTGCACACTGCCGCACCGAACGGTCGCCTCCAAAGCCGCCGCCTCTGAATCCAGCCCGGTCTGGACGTATCGCCCCGATACGCGACCCGACGTTCAGGCGACCCTGGTGCGCCTCAGCCCGCGCCATGCCGGCGCTCAATCCCCGGATCGCCAAGGTCCACAAACCTCTCCGATCAATGAAGTTTCATTTTTTCGTTTATTTGATGATTTTTTATAATTTCCGCCGCTAGAGCTGCTCAACGGCGGCTTTATGTGAACCTGATCACAATTATAATTTCATATTAATCATTAATGGCAGTGAAATTGTGCACCGCTTCACGCAAAAAAATCCCTAAATGATAAAAATACCAACCATCAGATTTGCCTTACGGCCAAACGAAAAAAGACACCGCCATGAAAGGTTTCACCCGCACCGCCAAGACCCTGCTGAAGACCTCCACCATCGCCATGGCCTTGACGTTCAGTGCAGTCAGCGAAGCCGCCATCTTCGATTTCGACTTCTCGGCACCGGGCACCCGCAACGAGTCGCTGGGCCTGAGCCCGCAGTTCATGCCGGTGAACGACTTTGAAGAGAGTGGCTTGAACGTCATCGCCACCGCTTCGGCGACCCAGAGCGGTCAGCTCGAAGTTCACCGCAACCGCAACAATGGCCTCGGCGTAACGGGTGGCCGCAACGACCCTCACCGCAACCGCATCAACTCACACTCCAGCACCGACGGCGACGACATGGAATCGCTGACCCTGACCTTCTCGGTACCGGTGCACCTGATGAGCATCACGTTCAAAGCCGTTGGCCGAGGCAGCTCTTTCGCCCTGATGGCCGACCCCTCCGCACCACTCAGCAGCCCGATCGTTGGCGCACCGACGAATGGCCGCGCCATCGACATGAGTGCTTTCGGCATCGTCGGCACCGAGTTTTCGGTAAGCGCCGCTGGCTTTGGTCAGTCGCTGCGCGTTCACAGCCTGCAGGTGGCGATGGCCGAACTGGCTTCCGCCAGCACGACCGCTACCGCGTCAGCACCCGCCACCAGCGCCCTGCTGCTGGCCGGCATGCTCTGGGGCGCCGCGCGCCGACGCAAGCCGGCCGCCGCCTGACACACACAAAGCGTAACCACCCTGGTATGACATCAGACAACAGGCGCTAGCCCACCGCGGGCGCCGCCAACGGCCGAATGTACGGCCATCGTGTCCCCCCAACGACCCGCGCCAACGCCGGCTGGTCAGCCATCCCCCCGCGATTGCCCCGTGTCTGCCTACCCCGCAGAGCGGCTGGCCAGCCGGCACGGGGGCAGGTCCGATACGGATCCACCTGTAGCACCAACACGCCGCTCCAGTAATCGCGCCAGCTCCCTGAACTCAGCACTTTCGGACCACGCGGCCGCATCAGCGTAACCATGGCCTGGTTGCGGCGGCATCGGCGACTTGGCGCGCTGTTCATCCGGTATCCGCCACATTTTCAGACGAAACAGCATGCGGGGCGCGCACTGCGCGACCTGCCGCTCGAGAGCCGCGGCAGAACCGTGCAGAAAGCCGGGCGGAAACTCGGTATCGGCCGAGTGACACTGCCCGCACGCACCCTTCAATACCGCGACGTCGCGCGCACCCTCGAGGGCATCAGCTGTTGCCTTCAAGGCTGGCGCCGCCAGGATCTCGGGCGGCGGCAAGCCGGCCGTTTCGAGTATTACCGGCGCACCGGTCAGGCCGATGCGGTCGAACAGCGCTCGCAAGACGCGCGCCGGCCGGAACGGCCGGGCGCTCAAGGCCGGATGACGAAGGCCTGCGAGATCCAACACAACGTTGCGTACCCCGGCAAAGTCAGGGGTAGCCAGCAGCTCTACCTGCGCCGGCCGGGGGCCGTTGGGAGGACGCACTCGCACGACGCGAACGCTGTTGCCATCGGGCAGCCTTACGCGCAGATGAGATCCACGTTGTCTCAACACCACATCGGCGAACGCATCTTCGCGCTGCGCCGAGACGCGCACCGCGCCCGCAGACCGCGATGCTTCAGCCTGAGCCCGCACGCGCCCGCCGAGGATCAAGATCGGGTTGTAACTGTCTCCATCCACCACGAGCTGCGTCACCGTGCCTTCACGTACACGCTGCCCATCGATACTGATATCGAGGCTCAACCGGGTATCGCCAAGTCCGCAGTCGAGCTGCCAACGAACATTGCTGAATGGGCGTGGCCGTCGTTGGTAGTCGCACGCCATGACAATTCGTGGGCCGGGTCCATGACTGGCGCTGCTCGCGAGGTGGCGGTCGAGCCTGGCGACGGACAGACGATCGAACAGCCCGGAAAGGCTTGCAACCGTCGCACGCAACGTGCCTGCGTCCGGCGCGGACCAGATCGCCGCTGCGGCTCGCGGCCGCAGCGGATCGACCCAGGCTGGAACGTCGGCGGGCGCATCGAGGATCAGCGGGTCGTGATCGTCCAGGTCGGCATCGGCAAGCGCCAGTCCGTTCGGCCAGTGTTGTTGCCAGTGGTGCTTCAAGCGTGCCCTGACCCGCTCAGCAAACAGCGGGTCATGCCGCGCAAACGCGACGTCTTCGGTAAGCCGGAACTGCAACATCGCAAGCACGAGTCCCGCGCGGCAGAGATAGCCCTCGTCGTCGTCGGGACCGCAGGCTTCACGCCAGATGGTCTGCGCCGCAGCCATCTCGGATCCGCGGTCCGTCGCTGCATCTACGTGTTCGACGATTGCGGCCAGACGCCATTTGTCTACCCCGTGAAAATCGTGACCGCCGAAGTCGTGCGCCTGCGCCCGCAGCCGCTGCACCACACGTGGATTGGCATTGGTTTCGGTCCAGGGCGCGCGCGCAAAGATCGGGCCGCCGTTTTGATGGCAACTCCCGCAGAGCGCGCGGTTCGCATACGCAAGTCGTGGCGTTTCGCCAGCCCGGTAATTTTCGATGACCTGGAACTCGAAGCGGCCGCCTTCGGGATTCCAGCTGATCGCTTCGACAATACCCGCGCGGGGCTGGAAACCGAGGAACAGGCGGTCTTTCAGGTTCACGAACTGGTCCGGACGGTCTGGTTCCGTATCCACGGCGACCACGATCCGGGGGGCTTCGAAATAGTCCGGCGCATTGGCGTGGCGCTGCAACGATCGGCCGATCGGAATCAGCACGCGCTTGACGGCCGCCCGGTCGAAATAGCCGGGCCCGGCGTGTGCGCCCAGCCGTTCGATCAGCCGCTCAAATGGGAAGGGAATGTCATGGCCGCCGTCGAGTACATGATCGAGCAACGACCGGCCGGCCGGCGGCAAATCGGCGCCGGCGGCGCCCCGCGGATGGGCCCAAGAGCTGACGGACGCGCCGGCGTGCGCTGCGGCACTGCGCTCCGGATGCAGTTGTGCATCGAGGAACAGCCGGGTCGCGCGGGTCGCCGCATCCAGCGCGTTGCGATCGAACACAACCATGTCGGCGCTGCCATCGAGCGCCTTCAGATCGAAGGCCGGATTCGCATTCGGATAGACTCGGCGGGTCACCTGCGCCCGGCCGTCGTGGCTGCGGCGCATCATCAAGCCGCAAAGATACTCCTCGTCGGCCGCGTCACGGCCTCCGGCCAGCATCAGCGTAGGCGTGACAAACTGCGGGCGCGTCGGAAAACGACAGTCGGGCGCGATCGCGACGCCGGCGCGCAGTCGTTCCGACCAGGCCAGGGTGTCGCGCCGTGCGAGCGCCTGAAGAACCGCAGCACGACTCCACCCGAGCAGCGCCACGCGGGACGAGTCCAGCCGGGGGTCTGAACGCAAAGCCCCGGTCGCCAGATCGATGAGAGTCGTGAGCGGCGGCGTATCCGCATCGATGCCATGGTGTTCGGGCGCTTGCTGACAGCGCACATGCGTCGCCGGCACGTCCAGGTACGCGACGGCGTAGCCCCACCCGAGCAACGCCTCAGCCCAGTAGTCGCGGCGCTCCGCGGCGTGCTCGCAGGCGGCCGGCATCAGCACCGCAGCGGATGGGAGGGTGCTTACGGGGGTTCTGCGTTCGGGGATGCGCAACTCAAGCGTTGCGTCAGGGTCAGCGAAGTGTGCGACGGTTTCCCAGGTGCTGGCCGCGACGGCAGCCACGGGCACGAGAGCGGCCAGACCGGCGGCGAGGACGCGCCAGACAGCGAGACACCGTGTGCGCGCAACGATTCGTGCCGCCGCGCTGTGAACCCCTGGTATGCGCACGAGTGGCATGGGCCCGATTGCCAACCCTGTTGGCATTAAAGCACCAATCGGGCAGCTTGCCACGGAGATTCGTGGCCGCCCTGACACACTTTGCCTGAATCCCACGCCGGCCCGGCATGCCGTCGACCGTCAGACTTTAGCTCTCATCCACCGAAGTCGACCGAAGGGTAGTTCTCGACGCCGGGCGAACGTCTGTCGCAGCCGGAAAGCGGCTAAACCGCCGCCAGCACGCGCCCGTGATCGGCTGCATCGCGCGCCAGGCTGCGCGCCTCGCGGCCGCGCTGGACCACCTTGGTAAGCGTCGTTTCCGAACGGCGCGCCACGCGGTTGGGGAGCACTCCGCTGCCCGCAAACACGCAATACCAGGAGGCTGGACTGACGACGCGCGAACTGCCGTGCGCCTGCAAGAGACTGTCGATGTCGTCACCTGCACGCCACGCATCGAGAATTTCGACGAGCGAATCGGGCAGTCGCTCATCCGCGCGATTGGCACGCCAGAAATCCGTGTCGTTGCGATCGGAAAGATAATAGTGCGCCGCGACGAAGTCGCGAATGCCGTCGATGAGATCGCCCATCAGATGATTGTACTTATCACGTCGACGGTCCATCGGGGTATCTTCGCGCAGTACGCGCAGCAGTTCGGCCACGCCGTTTTGAATACAGAAAATCGACGTCGATTCGAGCGGCTCCACAAACCCTGCTGACAACCCGACGCTCACGCAGTTGCGCTTCCAGATGTGCTGGTTGCGGCCAACGCGCATCCGGATATGGCGTGCGTCACTTTGCTCGAGTCCGTTCAAGTGGCGGCGCAGTTCAGCTTCAGCCTCATCGGTGGAGAGATGCCGGGACGAATAGACATATCCGCAACCGTGGCGGTGACGCAACGGAATGTCCCAAATCCATCCGGCGTCCATCGCGGTAGCTCTGGTTTCACACGGGATCTCGTGAAGCGGCTCGGGTTTGAATGTCGATATCGCGACGGCCGCGTCGCAAAACAGCGTGTCTTGGTAAGACTCGAATGGCACATTCAATGCGCCATTGATGAGCAAACCCCGGAAGCCGGTACAGTCGATGAACAGGTCGCCGTGGAGATCGCCGGCGGTATCGGTACTGACGTGAGAGATATCGCCACTTTCGGTCATCCCGACGTTCGTGACGTTGGCGAGTACACGCGTTACGCCGCGCGCGGTCGACCACTCAGCGAGATACTCTGCAAACAGCGCTGCATCGAGATGATAGGCGTACTGCAGTGTTGTCGAGTGATCGTCGCCAATGGCAGTCTTTGGTGACCGGCGTTCGTTGGCGAGATGCGCGCCGGCAAAACAGCTGAAATCGAAGTCTTCTTCGTGGTCCTCGTGGGCGCGCGCGTGCAGCCACTCACGAAACCACTCGGGCTGGTCTTCACCCCAGCGAAACAGCGGATGATAATAATCCGTACGCCCTGACTTACTGCCTGTCTCCCGGCGCCAGTCGACCAGATGCAGACTGCATTTGTACGTTGCCTGGCATCGCTGCATGAAGTCCTTTTCATCGATGCGCAAAGTGCTGATGAGGCGTCGAAGCGACGGTATCGATGACTCTCCGACACCTACGCGTTCGATGTTCGGCGATTCTACGAGCGTCACGTTGGGCGCCGGGCCGTTCCAAGGGCGCGATAACATAGACGCAGCGATCCAGCCGGCCGTCCCGCCGCCGACGATAACGAGATTCTTGTACATAGGGTCCTCAACGTTCTCAGACGCGGCTTTCGCACGTACGCAGTGTCGAAATTGAATATCAGTTGTTCGCAAACAAAACCTGCAACGCAGAGTCGCGAATAACCCGACACACTCAGCAAAGCCGCTCGTGAGACGCGAGCTGCCTGGCACAAATTCTACTCAGGCGAGTAAACACAAACGCGGCCCTTGCGTCAAAGAAAAGGCAATGAAGGCGCGCAAACGAATTGGTGGTCACTCGAAGCCGTCTTTTTCACGTTAAGAAAGCGTGACGTCGTTAATTGACATCTGCTGAACGGGCCTGCGCAGGCTTGCCTGGGGGCCGGGCGCGAGCATTGAAGCCGGTTGGCAGCACACCGCTGGTCCGGCGGTACCAGGGATTCACGCGAGTGCGGTTGGGTTTATCCGTTGATGCGATGAATCGGTCTTTACAGCGAGTCCGCGGTTATCGGCTCGTTGATGTTCTTTATCGATCTCAGACAGGTATCGTTAGATAACCCAAAACCACATCTCAACCAAGGAAACCGACCCATGGCTGCACGCGTCCCCTATCTCAACCAGGAAGACTTGAGCGACGACAACAAGGACTTGCTGAACCGGCCGATCTGGCTGACCCGGGCGCTCGTTAACAGTCCGGACACGGCACGGGCATTCCATGTGCTCGGCCACCACATCCGTTACGGCATGCGGTTGGACATGCGTCTGCGCGAGCTGGCTATTTTGCAAGTCGGCTGGCTGGCCCGTTCACCGTTTGAATGGAGTCATCACGTCAAGCTGGGTATGGACTTCGGTGTTTCCAAAGAAGATATCGAAGGCTTGATCGCGGAGAGCGCCGGTGAGCCGAGTCAATTGGGCGATCTCGAAAAGAAGATTCTCCTCGCTGCCCGCGAGATGGCTGAAAACGTCGAGATGCCCGAGCCGCTGTTCAGGGAGCTGCAAACAGAACTCGGCGACGAACAGATGGTGGACCTCGTCGTGGCGATCGCCACCTACTGTGCAGTGGTCCGTATCCTGGCTTCGCTGGCTATCGAAGTAGAACCCGAGTACCAACCTTATCTCGACATGTTCCCCTTCCCGGCGCAATAGCGCGGCGGAGTCATACGCGCCTGCGCAAAGCTCGCGGCCGGTCGAGGATCTCTTTGAGAATGTATGCTCGGCGTACCGAGCCCGGGTTGCGCAACTCGGCAAGCAACTTCGAGGGGGTGTTCGATTCCGGCATTGTCTGGTGCGTGGGTTCCGCCGGCAGGTGGAACTGGTTGGACAGGTCCAGCGGCGGGGACGGCGGTGGTGCGGCGCGCGCCTGCCGTTCCGCCATCGTGCGGCGGTTCAGCTCCGCGAGGGACTCGTAGCCGGCCGGCGGTGCGCCGGCCAGGACGCGCAACCGGTTCGACAGGTCCAGTAGCTGCTGCCGCCAGTTCAGCGCACGCATGACTTCCAAGAAGCGCACGGTCTACTGAGATTCTTCCGTCGTCTCGGATCCGTCATCACCACGCGCGATCGCATCGCGCATGCGCGTGTCGGACTGGACGTTTTGCATCTGGTAGTAGTCCATAACGCCGAGGCGCCCGCTTCTGAACGCATCCGCCATGGCTTTGGGCACCTCCGCTTCGGCCAGCACGACCTTGGCCCGGTTCTCCTGAACGAGCGCCACCATCTCCTGCTCGCGGGCCACGGCCAGCGCGCGCTGGCGTTCGGCCTGCGCCTGGGCGACCTTCTTCTCGGCTTCAGCCTGGTCGATCTTGAGCCGGGCACCGATGTTCTCACCAACATCGATATCGGCGATGTCGATCGACAGGATCTCGAACGCGGTGCCGGAATCCAGCCCGCGTTCCAACACCACCTTGGAGATGCGATCGGGATTCTCGAGCACCTCCATGTGACTGGAGGCCGAGCCGATGGTGGTGACAATACCTTCGCCGACTCGGGCGACGATGGTCTCCTCGGTCGCGCCGCCAACCAGTCGGTCGAGATTGGTTCGCACGGTCACCCGCGCCTTGA
Source organism: Pseudomonadota bacterium (assembly GCA_039030335.1). Classification (GTDB taxonomy): domain Bacteria; phylum Pseudomonadota; class Gammaproteobacteria; order HK1; family HK1; genus JBCCEJ01. The sequence goes on from JBCCEJ010000019.1 coordinate 39,522, forward strand.
CCCGGAGCTGGATGCCATCACCGGCGATGGCGTCGATAGTGGGTCTTCCCATCGCGCCCGACGGCACATCGATGACCTTGGGATTCACCGATGTGCCGACAGCTTCGAGCACATCGCGCCCGGCGAGGTCGATCGCGCACGACCGGTCGTAAGACAGCGAGATATTGGCCTTGTGCGCCGAGATGAGCGCCTGCACCACCCGCTCGACGCTGCCGCCAGCCAGGTAGTGCGCCTCGAGTTCATCCGCCGACAGGTCGATCCCAGCCTTCTTCGCGGTAATGCGTACCGTGACGATGACGCCGGGGCTGACCTTACGAAATCGCATGAAGATGATCTGCAGCAGACTCACCGGTGCGTTGGACAGTATCGACTGCCACCAGAGCCAGAAGGCGCTCCAGATGAGCACGACAATGCCGAGGATGAGGATGCCGACAATTGAAAGACCAATTACATCCAGGGACATAGACACCGCCTCCATCGGTCTGGGGTGATGCGCCGTATGGGCATCACGAAAGTCTTAACGGGCGAACATATCGCCGGTCGAGGCACCGGTCAGGCTGCTGCCTCGCCATCGGACGGCGGTGACACGTAGACCACCGGCCCGTCAATACGGGTGACGACAACTGGCGCATCGCGCTCGAGCGCGCCGGCACTCACCATGACGTCGCACTCGCCGCCATCGAACCGCGCGCGACCGGAAGGCCGCGCGGGCGTTACCATCGTGCCGCAACTGCCGATGCTGACGCCAATCCGGTCGGTCACGTGATGGTATCCGGCTTCGCCGGCGATCTCCGTTTGCGGCACCACGCGAGAGCGCTGCACGCGCTGAATGCCCCAACGCACGGTGCCGGCGGCCAGCAGCGGCACGCCCGCTACGAACAGCCAGCCCGCCAGGTCACTGGCTGCGAACGCAAAATAGATCGCGCCGGCCGCCGCGGCGAGCGCGCCGAGCGCCAGCGCGCCGAGCGACACCACAAAAAACTCTGCGACCAGCAAGCCGAGCGCCAGACCCAGCAGAGCGAACGCCATCACCAGCGGCGGCAGTGCGTCTATCATCGACCAGCCTCGGCAGTGGCCATCGCGGCACGTACGACGATCTCGCCGAACTGGACCGCCACGACTTCGATATCGCTGCCGGCATCGATGTACGTGCCGTGCTCGGCGCGGGCGCTGTGAGAGGCGCCGCCCACGTCGATCAGTCCACTCGGGCGAAGCGCCTCGCGCGCCGTGCCGCGCTGACCGACCAGAGTGTCGGCCGCCTGCTCCAGCGCGCCGGCACTCGTACCGCCCACCTCAGCGGCGACGGCGAAGCGATTACGCACCGACATCTTCGGCATCACGGCAATGAACAGAACCACGCCGGCGACGACCACGCCGAGTGAGACCAGACTCGCGAGCACCGCATCTTTGAGAGCGTCCTGAAAAACCGGATCGGTCAGGTCGAAATCGAGCTCGTTCGGGACAAAACTCATGATGAGACCAAACAGCGCGACGCCTGCGCCGATCACGGCCAGTACGCCCGCGCCAATGCCGAGCACCGCGTCGAGCCCCAGCAGCAACACACCCACGACGATCAGCACCACTTCGATGTGCTCGGCCATGTCGAGGTAATACTGCGACAGCGCAAAACCGGCGCCGCAGATCGCGGCCAGCAACGCCCAGAGGCCCACGCCGGGTGTCTTGATCTCGAACATGATGAACAAAACGGCCAGGCCGGCCAGCATCGGCGCAAACGTCGACAGGCTCCAGGCCGTCAACTCCGAGGTGCGCGGGGTCAGGTCGAGCACTTTTTCTTCGTTGACACCGAGCTGCTCATAGAGGTCCGGCAAATCCTGGGCGAGGCCGGTAGCCATGCCAAGGCGCGCGGCTTCCTGCCCGGTCAGCGTCAACAGTCTGTCTTCACCGCGGTACACGTAGATCTGCTGACGGTTCTCGAGGTCCAGCGTCGGATGCTTCGACAGTAGTTCCGGCAGATCGTCTTCGATGACGTAGCGCTCCGTGCCGTCGGGCAGCTTCACGCGGTAGAGCTTCTGCGTGCGGGCAGTCATTTTGAGCAGCAGCGCGCGGTCCCAGCCGCGGATCTCGGCGGCCTGCGTCAGCAGGCTTCTGACCACCGTTTCGACCTTCTCCGGCGCGTACTTCATCTCGCCCTCGCGACTGACGAAAATGACGCCGATGTCGCCGATCGATGCACCGGGCGAGATGTAGATCGCGTCGTGGGCGTAACTCACCATCGCACCGGCCGAAATGGCCCGGAAGTCGACGAAGGCGATCATGCGAATGCCGTGTTTGCGCTGGTCGAGCACCGCCTTGAACATTTCGCGGGCGTGAGAGACTTCGCCGCCGTCGGTGTCGATATGCAGGATCAGCGTATCCAGGCTGTTCTTTCTGGCATCATCGATAACGCGATCGAGATAGCGGTGACGCAGGCGGTCGATAGGGCCCGTCAACGACGCGTAGCCGACCTTGCCATAGTCTGTCGGTGTGCTGGTGGATTTCGCGGGCTCGGTGCTCGAGGCGCCTGGCTCAGGCTTTGCAGTCGTCTGCGCGGACACTGTGATCAAGCCCGCGAGCAGTAGCGCAAAAACGGCCAGCAGCCGGTTCGGGTATGACCGGGTGACAGCGTGCATCAGCCTGGTCCCGCATCGGGCGGTGCATCGAACATCGCGGCTGCCAGTACGTCCGGCAGTACGCGCATCAGCGCCTCCGGAATCAACGTGGCCGAAGACCACTCCACGGCGTAATCTCCGCCGTCGCGGCGGCGGTAGACCAGATAGCAACACCCATCAGCGCTGGCGCAGAGTTCAGCCTTCTCGCCGTGGTAGAAGCTGTCGAGGCTGGTCGGGGGCGCGAATCCGGCCAGCCGAAGGCGCGCCGGCCGGGTGACCGGACTCGTGATGCTGATCACCGTGACCGGCTCGCCGGCCGCACGTGAGAGCACCTCACCGAGAAGTCCGTCCAGCTCTTCGGTGCGGGGAAACGCCTCCCACTGCGTTAGCAGCTGGGTGCGCAAACGTTCGAGCGCGCCGGCATCGACGCTGGCGCACTCCGGTTGGCTCATGGCATCAAACCTCGATCAATGCGGTGGCTGACCCCTTGATGACGACCGCGCCGTCCTGGTTGACCGTTTCGACACTCAGTTCGACCGTGGGTTCGTTGCCGTCGGTGTTGATGGACTCGACCGTCGCCTTGCCGGTCAACGTATCGCCTGGCCAGACCTGATTGGTAAAACGCACGCCGAACTTACGCACGTTGGCCGCGCCGACGAAGTTGGTAACGACGCGCCCGGTCATGCCCATCGTCAGCATGCCGTGGGCAAACACCCCGGGATAGCCGGCGGCGTCGCGGGTGTACGGCTCATCGGTGTGCAAGGGGTTGTAGTCACCCGAAGCGCCCGCGTACATCACGAGCTGGGTGCGCTTCAGATCTTCGACCAGCACTTCTTCGTGCGTGTCGCCCACGTTGATGTCTGCTGCTTTCAGTGCCATTGCGCTGCTCTCCTCAACCCTGGTCCACCGGGCGCTCGGTCTTGACGCCAACCGATCTGGCCGTCACCACCAGTTCACCATCCTGGTCGCGGTATTCGGTGATGCGTTCACTGAACACGAGTTTACCGGCCCGTTTGCTTTCTTTTTCCCAGCTTGCACCGTCTCGCGTGGTCACGGTGAACACGTCGCCCGGGCGCACTGGCCGGGTGAATTCAAAGTGCTGCTCGGCGTGCAAGCCGCCCGACGAGGCTGGCTTGCCTTCGATGCCGCTCGGCTCTTTTCCAGAACCGAACCATGGCTGTCCCGGGTGCATGCGCAGATGGTAGTCAGGGTTGAACTGGGCGACGGACTGCGGAAATGTCGGCGGCGCGATCAGCCCTCCGGCATCCGTATCACGGGCCGCTTGCGCGTCGTGGAACTCCGGCGCGTAGTCGCCAATAGACCGGGCAAACATCATCACGTGGGTTGCTTCCACCGGGAATTTGATGGGGTTGTCGTCCGACACGGGTGTCCTCCTGATTGAGCGGCGCGAAACCTCGCATAAGTCGCGTGCCCGAAATCATTGCACGGGGCCGCCGGCACGCGCCAGCTTTGCGTCAACCGTATCAGGCGTCAGGAGTCAGCTGATTCGCAAGCGACTGACGCGTCCAGTAACGCCCCGCCGCGATCAGCTCGGCGGCGCGGTGAAAGTCGTGCGGATCGCAGACGTTTTCCGGGATTTCGATCAACAGATCGGGCGGATAGGCCGCCAGGCGATAGCGCGAGATAGACGCCTGCATCGTATCGAACATGCCGATCAGCACATCCGACATCGACATTTCCGCATCCTCGTTGCTGGTCTGTTTCGATTCGAGACCAAGCGCCGATTGCACCGTGCCGAGCCACGACTCGATACGGCTGCGGTGCTCTTCCTCTTCGTTCTGTTCAGTTTGCGGCGGCGGTGGTTCAACCGGCCCCAGCGGAGCAACCACGGGTTTACCGGCCAGATTCACCGCGATCGTCAAATCGGTGCCGTCGTCCGTCGCGGGCGCCACCGGCACCGGGTTCAACAGGCCGCCATCCACCAGCGTGCGGCCTTGCCATCGCTGGGGAGTGAACAGTCCGGGGATCGCCATGGACGCACGAATCGCGTCGAACAGATCGCCGGTGCAGATCCAAACCTCCTTGCGCCTTACGATATCGGTCGCGATGGCTGTGAACGGGATCGGCAAGTCTTCGATCTGTTGATCGCCGACCAGGCTTCTCAGCTTCTCCATGATGAGGTCGCCTTTCATCATGCCCATCCGGGTCGTGAGCGACAGATCCAGAAACCGCAGCACGTCCCATCGCGTCAGATCGCAAACCCAGGACTTGTAGCCTGCGAGGCTCCCGGCCGCGTAGAACCCGCCGACCACGGCGCCCATCGAGCAGCCGACGATCGAACGAATGGCGTAGCCGTGCTGCTCGAGTTCTTCGATAACCCCGATATGCGCGAGACCGCGGGCAGCGCCGCTGCCGAGCACGAGCGTGACGGTGGGCGCCGGCTGTGCAGACGAGCCCGTGTCGGTCGTCGGTAGTTGAGCCATCGGTCAGCACCTGGCGAAGCGTGTTCGGGCGTAGAGGAATTAGACTCTATCGCGACGCAGCTTGACCACCGTCACCGGAAAATCGTGAGCGCACTGAAACCGCAGTGTTCGCGTCCGGCAGGGTCGCCTCTGCGACCACGACGCCGAACCGGCTGACCGCGGGTGACTGAACGGGATCGTCTCGCAGACCAATCAATTTGATTCCGAGCGGCGGTTGACCGCCAGACCGACCGTCGCCACGCTCCGGGGGCTCGATAAAACAACCCGCGGGAGAAAGCCTCATGAGCGTCACAGTCGCCAAGTTCCTGGATGTAGCCAACGGCACGCAGGCCAACCAGTTCACCGTTGGTGAACGCTACGCACTCACCAGCATTTCCGATCTCGATGACACCTACAAACAACTGATGGACCAGCCGATCGCCTGCGTCATGGCCGTCATGGGCAAGACCGGCCGGCCGAACCTGACGCCGATGTGGTTCGACTACGAGGGCGACAAAGTGCTCATCAATGTCGCTGAACACCGAAAGAAAACCGGCTGGATTCGCGACAATCCGCAAGTGTCCATCCTGATCATGAACCCGGCCAACATGTACCACTGGATGAGCCTCAAGGTCACCGTAGAGCGTGAGATTCACGAGGACGATCCGGACGAAGGCGCGTGGGTGAGCCAACAGCTGGATCGCATCTGGAAGAAATACATCGGCAACGACGACGGCTATCAGCTCCGCGATCCGTCGTTCAACGAGCGCCGCGTGCTGTTCGAGTGCAAGGTGGATCGCATCGCGACCTTCGGACAGCCGGGCTGAGGGCTGTCGGGCGATGGTGGACGGTCTTCGCATCGCCATCGCCGGCGGTTCGGTCGGCGGCCTGACGGCCGCCTGCCTGCTGCGTGAAGCCGGGCATGACGTCACCATCTTCGAACGCTCGTCACGCGAGCTCGAACAGCGTGGCGCCGGCATCGGCTTCCTGGAAGCGGCGGCGCGCTACCTCGTCAGCCGCGCCGGCGTCGATATCGACGCCATCAGCATCACGACGCCGTTCATCCGCTACCTGGGGCGGCGCAACAACGTCCTGCACGAGCAGACGCATCGCTACCGCTTCAGCTCGTGGAACACGGTCTATCGCAACCTGCTGACAGCCCACGGCCCGACGGGCTATCAACTCGGCGCTGAATTGTGCGATTGGGACACTGATGCCGGGGGCGTGACCGTGCGTTTTACCGATGGCTCCGAATGCCACGCCGACCTGCTGCTTTGCGCAGACGGCGTCGGGTCGACCAGCCGCGCACGGCTGCTGCCCGCCTGCAAAGCGAACTACGCGGGCTACGTCGCCTGGCGCGGCATGGTGCCGGAAGCGAGTTTGCCCGACGCGCTCAGCGCCCGTCTGACCGAGGCGATCACGTACAACGTCTCGGCCAACAGCCATATCCTCGTCTATCCGATCCCGGCACTCGACGGCTCGGTGAAACCGGGCGAGCGCCTCATCAATTTCGTCTGGTACCGCAACTATCTGGATGGCGACGAGCTTGCCGATCTGCTGACCGATGCCGATGGGGAGCTGCGCGACCTGTCGGTTCCGCCCGGCAAGATGGCGCCGCATCACGTCGCGGAAGCCCGGGCCTACGCGGCCGCGCGCCTGCCGAAGGACATCGCGACCGTGGTTTGCTCTGCGAGCGATCCGTTCATTCAGGTGGTTTACGACATCGAAGTGGAGCGTATGGTCTTCGGGCGTGTGTGCCTGCTCGGCGATGCCGCGTTCGTCGCCCGTCCGCACGCCGCCGCCGGTACCGCCAAGGCGGCCGAAGACGGCTGGCAGCTGGCCTGCGCGCTGGCGGGCGCTGAGTCCCTGGAGGCCGGCTTGCGGACCTGGGAAGCGCGCCAGCTCGAGCTGGGGCATGATCTGGTGAGGCGCGCACGTGCCATCGGTGAGCGCTCGCAAACGCTGAACAGCTGGGTCGCGGGCGACCCGGAATTGTTGTTTGGTCTTTACCGCGCTGGAGACGCCGGAGCATGAGCCAGGGTATTGCGGCCACCATGCGGACGATCGCGCTCGCGTTGACGCGCTCTTTCGACGCCGACCAGCGAAACAGCGCATGCCGGCCGTTTCCGGACGACGCCGAGCGAAGACTCTGGTTCTTCACGCCAACCGATCACGGCGGTTTACCACTCGGCGCGATGTCGCCCACGCAGCACCGCCTGGTACACCAGCTGGTTGCGAGCGGGCTCTCCCGAGCCGGTTACAACACGGTGGCTGCGATCATCGGGCTCGACAATATTCTCGATCGCCTGGAGCACTTCAAAGTCGACTTCGACCGCGAACGTGGCCGCGATCCGCTGATGTACTTCACGACCATCTTCGGCGACCCGGCTGGCGAAGCACCCTGGAGCTGGCGCTTTGGGGGTCACCACGTGTCACTGCACTACACGGTGGCCGGCGACCGGGTGCTATCGATGACGCCAAGTTTCTTCGGCGCCGATCCGGCCGACAGTCCACTGCTCGGCCCGCACCTGCACCGGCCGCTGGCGGCGGCGGAAGACCTCGGTCGGGAACTGTTCCGGTCATTGGGGGACCACGCCGCGAAGGCGCTGATCAGCGATACCGCACCGGTCGACATCGCCACTGGCAACCGGCCAATCGTCTCGGAGGGCGATCGCCCGATGGGCTTGCCGGAAGTGTGGCGCCACCGCTTTACGGGGCCAACCGGTGAACGGCTGGACAATATGCAGGCCAACGCTGAGCGTCTACTCGCGCTGACCGAAGCGCACATCGACGCACTCGCCTTCTCGTTTGAACCGAAAGGGGTGCGCGTCAGCCAGCTCGGCGACGGCGAGCAGCAAATTCTCGACGCATTGCTGAACGCCTATCTCGAGCGCTTGCCCGAAGAACTCGCGGATGCGCAGCGGACGCTCGCGCAAACCGACCGGCCACATCTGACGTTCGCGTGGGCGGGCAGTGCGGAAAAACACGAGCCGCACTACTACCGGATCCAGGGTAAGCGGCTACTGATCGAATACGACAATACCCAACGCGGCGCAAATCACATCCACACCGTGTGGCGCGATCTGGAAAACGACTTCGCTGGCGACGTGCTGGCGGCGCACTACGCCGCTTCGGACCATCGCTGACGCACCGTTCACGCGCGGCCGATCAAACCCGTGCCGTGTGATGCTGACGGGTATGGATCGTCAATCCCCGCCGCCGAATTTCGGTGGACGCTTTTCGACGAACGCGCGCATGCCTTCCCGCGCGTCCTGGCTCAGGAAAAGTGCCGTTTGCACACGCTTTTCGTACGCGAACACGTCGGCAAGAGAGCCTTCGGCACCGAGGTAGACGCCCGCCTTGATCGCCGCCAGCGCCTCAGCCGGCCCGCGCGCGAGGCGCCGGCAAAACGCGAGCGCGTCGTCACGGAACGTCTCCGCCGGATAGAGCGCGTTCAGGAGCCCCAGCCGCTGCGCCTCTTCCGCGTCGATGCGGTCGCCGGTCATCATCCATTCCATCGCCTTCGCCGTGCCGACGAGCCGGGTCAGCGCCTGAAAGCCGCCCCAGTCGGGCACGAGCCCGATCTTGACGAATGCCTCGGTGAAGAGCGCCTTTGTCGACCCGACCCGGATGTCGCAACCGAGTGCGAGGTTCATACCGCCACCGGCGGCCGGCCCGTTGACCGCCGCGACGACGGGTTTGGGCAGGTGGCGAATGCGCTGCATGACGTCCGATGCCATACCGATCCGCTGGCCGATCAACGAACTGTCATCCGCTTCTTGCAGCCTGATCATATTCGGGATATCGCCGCCGGCGCTGAAAGCCTTGCCATGCCCGGTGATCATGATGCAGCGCACTTCCGGATCGGCCTCCAGTACGCCGAGGCGGGCGAACATGGCGGCGCGCATCGCATCGCTGAAGGCGTTCATGACCTCCGGACGGTTGATCGTCAAAACGGCAACGCCGTCGGTGATTTCACAAAGCAGCTCATCCGATGCTGCGCCCGACGCATCGCCAACGCGATGTTCCGTGACTTCGTTCATGCGGCAAACCCCTGCAGTTGCGCGGCCGCTTCACGCAGCCGCTCCGGCCCGCCCAACAGCTGCCGGTTCGCGCCAATGCGTTTGAACCAGTAGTGCAGACCCAGTAAATCCGTAAAGCCCATGCCGCCGTGTACTTCTGTCGCCGTGCGCGCGACGAAGCGGGCGACTTCATCGATGTGCGACTTGGCGAGCAACGCCATCAGCTCCGCGTCATCTTGCTGTTGCTGCCCGGCGTAGGCGGCGTACCACAGCAGCGCGCGGCAAGGCTCCAGACGCGCCGCCATTTCCGCGCACAGATGCTTCACCGCCTGAAACGACGCGATGACGCGGCCAAACTGCTCGCGCGATTGCGCGTAGTCGACCGCTTTCGCGAGCATGGCCGACGCCGCGCCAAACGAGTCGGCCGCCAGCAACACACGGCCCGCGGACAGTACCTGCTGCCCGGCGGCGTGATGATTGCGCGCGCCGACGAGCGGCGTGGCGGGCGCCTTGTCGAGCAGCACTTCGACGGTCGAGCGGGTCACGTCGATGGTTTGCAAGCGGTTCAAGCGCACGCCGCCCGCCGCCAGGTCGACGAGATACCAGCGGCGCGCGACATCGGCAACGAGCACATGGGTCGCGTGCTCGGCGTCGAGCGCGAACAGTGCCTTGCCATCGAGGCAATCGGCCGGTGCATAGATGGCGGCCGCCTCGCGCGCGCCGGCGAGTTCGGTTGCGGCTATTGCGCAGCGCATCTCACCGCGCACGAGCGCCGGCAACCACTCGTCTGCCTGCGCCGCGCTCGCGGCGGTCTGAATGACGAGCGTCGCGAGCAGCGCCTGGCCCGTGAAAGGCGCCGGACAAACCGCCTCGCCAAGGGTTTGCTGCACGAGTGCCGCATCGAGCAGGCCCAACCCCAGACCGCCGGCCGACTCCGGCACCAGGACCGGCCCGATGCCGAGTTCAGCAAGGCCGTCTTCCAGCCCGCGAAGCGCCGCGTCGTCACCCGCCACAACGGCCCGCACCACGTCCAGCGGGCAGCGATCGGTCAGGAAGCGCCGCACCGAGTCCTGCAGCATCGTCTGCTCTTCAGTCAGTCCAAAGTCCATGGCGGCTCCCGTTCAGTAATCCACTTGCATCGTTGGCGTAGAAGGCGACTCAACTGCGCGCCGGTTTCGGTTCACGCGGCATACCGAGGCCGCGCTCGGCGATGATGTTCTTCTGGATCTGCGCGGTGCCACCGCCGATGATGAGGCCGAGGTCGAACATGTACTTGAACTGCCAGCTGCCGCGGTCCCGGAGGTAACCGGAGTCGTCGTCGTAGAGCAGGCCCAGTTCGCCCATGACGTCGAGCGCAAGCGCCGCCAGCTGATGGTTCAGCTCGCACCCCTGCAGCTTGACGATCAGCCCTTCGACTCCCGGGCGCTCGCCGCGCAGCCGCTGCGTGGTCAGCCTCAGACCATGAAACCGCATCGCGTGCACTTCCGCCTGTAACCGGATCAGACGATCGCGAAGCAATGGGTTTTGCATCAGTGCGTAGCCGTCCAATGTCTCGCTTCGCATCATGTCGACGATCTGGTTGAAGCGTTTCAGCGCGGCATCCGGATCGCCCAACATGCCGCGCTCGTGCGTCAGCGTGGCGTTCGCGACCTTCCAGCCCTCACCGGGTGCGCCAACTACCTGGCTGCGCGGCACGCGCACGTCGGTGAAGAACACCTCGTTGAAGGTCGACTGTCCGACCATCGTCATCAGCGGGCGCACCTCGATGCCGGGTGTGTCCATCGGGATCAGCAGATAAGAGATGCCGCGGTGCTTCGGCGCATCCGGCTCGGTGCGCACGAGGCAAAACATCATGTCGGCGTGCTGAGCCGTGCTGGTCCAGATCTTCTGGCCGTTGATCACATAGTCGTCGCCGTCGATGTGGGCGGCGGTCTTGAGGCTCGCGAGATCGCTCCCTGAATTGGGTTCGGAGTAACCCTGACACCAGACCATCTCACCGGAGAGCGTCGCGGCCACGTAGCGCTGTTTCTGCGCCTCGGTGCCGAGTTCCAGCAACGTGGGCACCAGCATCGATATGCCTTGGCCAGCGATCCCTCCCGGCAGCGGTGAACGGCTGAATTCTTCGGCCAGCACCTGCGACTTCAGCAGATCCGGCGAGGCGCCGAAGCCGCCGTATTCGCGCGGGATGGTGCGCGCCGCGTAGCCGCGTTCGATCAGCAGTTTCTGCCAGCTGAGCCGCTTCGGACTCTTGTAGTCGAGATCGCCGGGGTCGGGTGCCAGATCGACGCTCGACTCAAGAAAAGCGCGCACTTCTTCGCGAAACGTTTCGTGCTCGGCACTGTAGGTCAGATCCATTCGGGCACTCTCCACGCCTCCGGCAGAGGCTGACATTCCGGGGTTGTTCTGGGCACGTCTTCAGACGCTTCGCTGATAGTCATCCCACACCACCTCCTGCATCGAAGCGGCGAAATCCTGCACGGTCCACGGCCACGTGATCGGCACGCCGCGCTCATCGAGATACCAGCTCGCGCATCCGGTCACCCAGATCGTGTTCTGCATAGCGGCGATGACCTCGGCCGTAAAGCGTTCCGTGGCGGCGGCCGTTGGCTGGACGGCGCTACACGCGTCCTCACTGAGCTTATGCAGCAGTTGCACGATGTAGTTGAACTGAATTTCGGCGACGTCGATCAGCGAGAAGTTACCAACCGGACTTTGCGGCCCCATCAGCATGAAGAAATTCGGGAATCCGGGCATCGAGATCGACCGATAGGCCCGCACCGAATCGGACCAGTACTGTTCGAGTGTGACACCGTCTACGCCTTCGATCTGCATCGGGCGCATGAACTGATGGGCGTTGAAGCCGGTCGCGAGCACGATCACGTCCAGTTCGTGAAATTCGCCGTCCGCCGTGCGGATCCCGGTCGGTTCGATGCAGTCGATCGCTTCCACGCAAACGTCCGCGTTCGGCCGCTGCATGTTCGCGTAGAAGCCGTCGGCCATGATGAGGCGCTTGCAGCCGGCCCGGTAATCAGGCGTCAGCTTTTCGCGGAGCACCGGGTCGTGCAGGTTGTCGTCGAGATTCCGGCGGCACTCGGCTTCGATGAGCGCCATCTCGTCGCTACCGACGCTCACGAGCGCGTTCGAGAAGCGGTTGTCGATGACGTGGCTCATGCGCTTTCGCATATGTGCGAGCAATTCGGGCTCTTCGCGAAACCGGGCTTTGTCGTCGTCGCTGTAGTACGCGTTCGCTTCCGGCCAGATCCACTGCGCAGTGCGTTGAAACAGGGTTAGCGAATCGACACGGGAGACGACGTCATTGACGATCTGCACGGCCGTCGACCCGGTCCCGATAATGCCAACGCGCTGGCCGTCCAGCGTCACGCCGTCCGGCCATCTGGCGGTGTGAAAGGCCTGCCCGGCGAAAGTGTCGAGGCCGTCGAAGTGCGGAATGCGCGGATGGTGCAGGATGCCGGTCGCGGCCAGTACCGCATCCGCGGCCGGCAGTTCCCGGGCGTGCGACCAGAGGCGCCAGTGGTCCTGCTCGAACACCATGCGCGTGATCTCGTGGTCGAAGTGCATGACCGAACGCACGTCGAAGTCGTCCGCAATTCCCTGTAGATACGCCTGGATCTCGGGGCCGGGCGAGTACTTCTGGCTCCAGTCCGGATTGGGCGCGAACGAATACGCGTAGACGTGCGACGGAATATCGCAGGAAAGTCCCGGATAGCGGTTTTCGCGCCACGTACCGCCGAGCGTTTCCGCCTTCTCGTAGATGACGATGTTCGAAAAACCCTCTTCGCGCAGCCGGATGGCGCACAGGATTCCGGACATCCCGGCGCCGATGATGGCGATGCGCAGGTCGGCTTCTGGAGCCTGCATAGGTAAGTACCAGCCCGATTGGGCGTGCCGGTCAAACAGGCCGATTCTGAGTCACGCGCGCCCGGCAGGCAAAACGGGCCAGGCCCTGGCCCGATACCGGGGTTGGCAGTGCGTTGACAGCGCCCGGAGTGGACAACCCCGAGGCGACACCAGATCATGGAGCGATGGAACAGGTGCTGCCGGGGCACGCACGATGAAAACGCCGATTTGCGAACTTCTGGGGATCGAGTTTCCACTCGTCGCCTTCACCCATTGCCGAGACGTGGTTGCCGAGGTCTCAAAGGCCGGCGGCATGGGCGTGCTGGGCGCCGCCGGCATGTCGCCGGACAAACTCGAGCAGGAACTCGTGTGGATCGACGAGCACATCGACGGCAAGCCCTACGGTGTCGATCTGATCGTGCCGGCCCGGTTCGAAGGCCAGCGAGAACAGCGGAGCGAAAACCGCAACACGCCGGCCAGCATCCCGGACGAGCACAAGCAGTTCGTTCGCCAGGTCATGCACGACCACGGCATCGACGCGAGCGACGTCGACGACACTTACATGCGCCGCGGAACGCGTCTCGGCGACAACATGCGCGACGATGGCGCCACGGCCCTGCTGGATGTCGCGTTCTCGCATCCGATCGGGCTGATGGCTAATGCCCTCGGGCCGCCCCCGCCGTACATGCTGGAGCGCTGCAAGGAGGCCAGCGTGCCGGTCGCGGCGCTGGTCGGCGCCAAGGAGCACGCGTTGAAGCAGGTCAAGGCCGGCGTCGACATCCTCGTGGTTGCCGGCGGCGAAGCGGGCGGCCACTGCGGCGAGGTGTCGACGATGGTGCTGGTCCCGGAAGTGGCCGACGCCATCAAGGAACATGGCGACATTCCGATTCTGGCCGCCGGGGGCATCGTAACCGGCCGCCAGATGGCCGCCTGCATGGCGATGGGCGCGCACGGAGCCTGGACCGGCTCGGTGTGGCTCACCACCGCCGAGGCCGAGACTTCGCCCGTCGTCAAGGAAAAAATGTTGCGCGCCACCTCGCGCGATACCGTGCGCTCGAAGGCGCGCACCGGCAAACACTCGCGACAACTGCGCTCCGCGTGGACGGACGCGTGGGACAGCGACGCCGCGCCCGCCCCGCTGCCGATGCCGCTTCAGTCGATCGTCACAGAACCTGCAATGCGCAAGGTAACGAAGCTCGCTGAAGGCGGACACGAAGGCGCTAAAGAGCTCGCCTCGTACTTCGTCGGGCAAGGTGTCGGACTCATGAATCACGCGCAGAGCGCGCGGAGCGTCGTCTACGAGTTCATGGAAGACTTCGTGCGGGCCAATGAGCGCCTGCAGGGGTTCATGCAGGACTGACGAATGTCAGAGGCGACAGCGCCCGGCCGGCGCGTTTTCGGCTTGCACCACGCACATCGTCAAACCGAGCCAGTCAGTAGCAAGGTTGCACGCCGTGCCGTTTAACGTCGCCGCTATCAATGCGGCCATCGCCGCCACCGTGCCCGACCGTGACGCCATCGTGTTCCGCGATCGGCGCGTCACGTATGCGTCGCTGAACGAGCGCGCGAACCGCCTGGCAAACGTTTTGCTCGAACACGATCTAACGCTCACGGCGGAGCGCGCCGCGCTCCAAAACTGGGAATCAGGTCAGGACCACGTCGCGCTATATATGTACAACTGCAACGAGTACATGGAGAGCATGCTGGCGAGCTTCAAAGCACGCGCCGTGCCGTTCAATGTGAACTACCGATACGTTGCAGAAGAGCTCGTTTATCTGCTGCAAGACGCCAGCACCCGCGCCGTTATCTACCACGCACAGTTCGCCGAACTGCTGGCGCCGGTGCTGAGCGATTTGCCGCCGATGAAGCTGTTGCTGCAGGTGGACGACGGTTCCGGCACCCCGTTGCTGCCCGGCGCCATGGACTATGAAGCCGCCCTTTCCGGGGCGAGCCCGGCGAGCCCGGCGCTGCCACTCGACGACGACGATCTCTACATCCTCTACACCGGCGGCACGACCGGCATGCCCAAGGGCGTGCTCTGGCGGCAAGCCGACTGCGCCGTCGCCAACCTCGGCGGGCGGATGCCAGACGGCTCGGTGGTCGACAGCCTCGATGCATTCGCGCGCCGCGCGGCGCGCTCCAAGGGCTTGCGCATCATGCCGGCCTCGCCATTCATGCACGGTGCCGGCAGCTACGTATCATTCAACGCATGGCACTGGGGCAACACGGTCGTGGTGCAAGACGTGACCGAACGCCTCGACGCCGACGACATTCTGCGCACAGCCGAACGCGAGCGCGTCAACATGCTGCTCGTTATCGGCGACGCATTCGGGCGCCCGATCCTCGACGCCGCACGGCGCGGCGACTACGACCTGTCGAGCTTGAGCGTCATCATGAACACCGGCGCCATTCTGTCCGACCCCGTGAAGGACGGTTTGATCGAGGTGATGCCCGGGCTCCGGATCACCGATTCGCTCGGCACGTCGGAAACGGGGCCGCAGGGTAACGTCATCACCGACGCCTCGACGGCCGGTACAAAGAGCCGCTTTTCACTGATGGCGGATGCCGAAGTGCTGTCTGCCGATATGACCCGCATCCTTACACCGGGCGACCCCGAGATCGGTTGGCTCGTCAAACGCAATTTTGTGCCTCTGGGCTACCTGGGAGACGAAGCCAAGACGCGGGCGACCTTTCCGGTCGTCGATGGCGACCGCTACGTCGTCGGTGGTGACCGGGTCCGGTTCCGGGATGACGCCACACTCGAATATCACGGCCGCGAATCGGTCACGATCAACTCGGGCGGTGAGAAGATCTTCGCCGAGGAAGTCGAGATTGCGCTCAAGTACCACCCGAACGTCATCGACGTGGTCGTCGTCGGCCGTCCGAGCGAACGATGGGGCAACGAGGTCGTCGCCATCGTTCAAACTGCCGACGGCAGCGAGGAACGCGACGGTCTGCTCGAAGAAGCCGGCCGGCACGTCGCCCGCTACAAACTGCCAAAGGCGTTTCTGTTCGTTGCACACCTGCAACGCCAGCCGAATGGCAAAGCTGATTACACGTGGGCGAGCGCCCACGCCGGAGCCGCCACATGAGCACCCCTGCCGGAATCGCTGATGACACGCCCGTTCTGATCGGCGTCGGACAGCTGACGGTCCGCGACGAACCGCTCGATGCGCTGTCATCGCCGCTCGATCTCATCGAACGGGCCGCCGACCTGGCGGCCGACGACGCCGGCCTCGGCCGCGCCGCGCTCGCCGGTATCGATCAGATAGCCGTGGTCAAGAGCTTTCGCGAGCCGACGCGCAACTCGGCGGAATCGCTCGCCAACCGGCTCGGCGTGGAAAACGCCGAACACTGGCTCGTGCCGGACGGCGGCCAGGCCCCGCAGGCGCTCGTCAACCACTATGCCGAAGCCATCGCCGACGGCCGCGCCCGCTATGTTCTGCTGGCCGGCGCGGAAGCCATGGACAACGCGAGACGACTCATCAAGTCGGGCGGCAAACCCAACTGGCAGGAACCGGCGGAGCACGATGCAAAATATCTGTTTCCAGACAAACCGATGGGCACGCGCCACGAGAGCGACCACGGTATCTGGCGCGCCAATCACGTGTACCCGCTATTCGAGAACGCGCTTCGCGGCCACTACGGCGAAACGATCGCCGAGTACCAGCAGCGGCTCGGCGCATTGTTCGCACGCTTCACAGATGTTGCCGCCGAGTCGCCAACCGCCTGGTTTCCCGTGCGCCGCAGTGCCGGGGAAATTGCCTCGGTCGGCCCAAAAAACCGTTATGTCGCATTTCCCCATACCAAGTTCATGAACGCGATGAACCAGATCAACCAGTCGGCGGTGCTCCTGATCACGTCAGTTGGTCAAGCGCGAAAGCTGGGCGTACCGGCCGCACGGTGGGTGTACCTGCACGGCTGTGCAGACACTTCGGAGCGGGGCTTCATGTCCGGGCGGGTGAACTACCATTCCGCGCCGGCTGTGAAGGTCATGGCGGAGCAGGCTCTGGGCATGGCCGGCAAGAGTATCGAAGACATCGACTTTATCGACATCTACTCGTGCTTCCCGTGCGCGGTCGCCATCGCGCGCGACGAGTTCGGCATCGACCGGGATGACACCAGAGCGTTGACCGTAACTGGCGGTCTGCCGTTTCATGGCGGCGCCGGCAACAGCTACTCGATGAACGCGATCGCGACGATGGCCGACCGCGTGCGCGAAACTCCGGGCAGCTACGGGTTCGTGTCGGCCAATGGCGGCTATCTGTCGAAGCACGCGGGCGGCATCTATTCAACCGACGCCATTCACGGCCGATGGAGTCGGGAGGATCCGGCGAGTTATCAAGGCGCCATCGACGCGTTGCCGGCCCCGGCGCTCAACGAGCAGCCATCAGGACCGGCGCGCTTGGAGACCTACACCGTGACGTTCGGACGCGACGGGGCACCGGAACGTGGCATCGTCATCGGTCGGCTCGGGCATGACGACGACACCACGGCGCCGCGCTTTCTGGCGAATCTGCCGGAAGACCGGGCGCTGCTCGAGTCGGTGACCGAACAGGACTTTCTCGGGATGCGGGGGCAGGTCTCTCACGAAGGCGGTTTGAACCGGTTCGAACCGGCAGACTGAGCGCGCTCGAACCCAGTACAATCGCAACGTCGATAAACCGTACAGCGCCAACATCAGGGCTCCGGGCGCGCGACGAACACCGCAAAAACCAAAGAGCGACGAACAGTCACCCGGTATGCTGACCAACCAAACGCCAACCGACATCGAGATTCTGCCGCGCGAACCGGATCTCGACATTTCAGACTGCCTGGTTCGCGACTGGCACGGCAACGACCCGTTCAAAACCGCGTACTTCAATGCGTTCTCGATCGTCTTTCCGGTCGGCGAGCATTTCTTCATCGAAAGCGTGCGCGCGTTCGATGACCGCATCGAAGACCCGACGCTCAAACGCCAGGTGCGCGGCTTCATCGGGCAGGAAGGCCGGCACCGGCGCGAACATCAGGACTACAACACGACGCTTTGTCAGGCGCGCGGTTACGATCTCGAATATCTGGAATCGCGCCAGCGCGATCGCATTTCAATGCTGAAGAAACGGGCTTCGACCTATCAGTGGCTCGCTGCCACCGTCGCCCTCGAACATCTCACCGCCATCATGGCTGACGGACTGCTGCGGAACCCGGCCTGGCTGGACGGCGCGGAGCCTGAGATGACGATGCTCTGGCGCTGGCACGCGATCGAAGAGACGGAGCACAAAGCCGTGACCTTCGACGTCTACCGCGCGGTCGGGGGCTGGGACAGCACACGCCGCCAGATGCTGAAAATCGTCACGTGGAATCTGCTCCGCGATACGCTCGCCTATACACGCTACATGCTGCGCGTTGCTGGCAGACACCGGGATATGGGTCTCTGGTGGCGAGGCCTCTCGTGGCTGTTCGGACGGCACGGCATCTGGCGGCCGCACATCGGCGAGTGGCGCGATTTCAACCGTGCCGATTTTCATCCGTGGGATAACGACAACCGCACGCTGCTCGACCAGTGGATTCCGGCTCTACAGACAGCCAGTTGAGGCAGCTCGAGCATGTCGCAGAACTCCTGGCAGCAGCGGGCCGCCGATGCACTTACCGCGCTACGACGTGACGGGCGAGCACAAAGCGGCTTCGACCCGGACCTGACGCCACCGGATTCCGAATCGGCGTATACGATTGCCGGCATGGTCGCGGCCAGACTCGGCTGGGACGTCGTCGGCTGGAAGATCGCCGCGACCAACGACCGCATGCGCAAGGCGCTGCGCACCAACGCCCCGATCTACGGACGGGTGTTCGCACCGCGCATCGTCCCCTCGCCTGCCAGGGTCGAGCACGCGCAACAGGTGAACCCGATCCCGGAAGTCGAATACCAGGTACGCCTCGGCGCCAACCTGCCGCCCCGGGATGCACCCTACACACTCGCCGACATCGACGCCGCGGTCGCCTCTCTACATCCCGGCATCGAACTGGCCGAATGCCGGTTCACACACGACGAACGCTTCCCACCTCTGCCCGCCATCCTGGCTGACGGCGCCGGATCGGGCACTCTGGTTTGTGGTCCGGCCATCGAAAACTGGCGGGATCAGGACATCGCCAATCAGGAAGTGGTGCTGTACTGCAACGGCGAACGCCGACGCAGCGGCACGGCTGCCGAAGCGATGGAACACCCGCTGGTGCCGCTCACCTGGCTCGCCAATGAACTGTCGCGCACCCGGGTGGGCTTACGAGCGGGGCAAATCATCAGCACCGGGACGCTCACGGGCATGTTGCGACCTCGGGCGGGCGATACGTATGTGGCTGATTTCGGGCCGTTCGGAACGGTCAGCGCCACTTACGCGTGACGGCAGCAGCGCCAAAACACCCGCCAGCCATGGCAGAATGCCGAACACGAACGTATTACCTACCGGCGCCGCCGCTGCCTTTCGAGCGCGGCGACGCCGCACGACTGGCCTTGCGCCACGGGCCGGAAAACTGGAGATCGACATGGTCGCCGCCCTGAAGAACAGCTACGAAAGCATCACCGCCAAACCCTTTGCACCCAACCTCGGCGCCGAGATCTACGGCGTGGATCTGAGTAAGCCGGTCCCTGATTCACAGTTCGACGAAATCCACCAGGCGTTTCTCGACTATCAGGTGCTGTTCTTCAAAGATCAGAAGGAGATACCCCCAGAGCTTCACGTCGAATTCGGCAAGCGGTTCGGCGAATTGCACGCGCACCCGGCCGCTCCGACCATGGACGGACACCCGGAGATCTTCGAGATCCACGCGACCAAACATTCGAAGATCGCCAACGGCGAGTTCTGGCATTCGGATGTCTCGTGCGACGAAGTGCCGCCGCTCGGCACCATGCTGCAGCTTCACATCCTGCCGCCGTGTGGCGGAGACACGATGTTCAACAACATGTACTCCGCGTACGACAAGCTGTCAGAGCCGCTAAAAGAGATGGTCAACGGCCTGACGGCCACCCACGCCTCGGAGCACGTCTACAAGGGCCGCTACTCCGATCGTGGGCAGAAAGATGCCGAGATCGATTGCCCAAGTGCCGTGCATCCGGTGGTGCGCACCCATCCTGAGACCGGCAGGAAGGCGCTGTTCGTCAACCGGACGTTCACGACTCGAATCAATGAACTCTCGCCCGAAGAGAGCAGCGGGGTCCTCGAAATACTGCTGGCCCAGTGCGAGCACATCGACCACCAGATCCGCTTCCGGTGGAGCCTTCACGACATGGCGTTCTGGGACAATCGCTGCTGCATGCACCGCGCCATCTGGGACTACTGGCCCGAGGAGCGCAAGGGGCGACGCGTGACCATCAAGGGCGATCGGCCGAGCTGATCTGACCGCTCAGCCGTTTGCCTGCGCCAGGCGGCACCGAAGCGGGAAGTACCGTCGCCCGCTACTGAAACACGTCCTGTAGCCGCACCATTTCAGCGTAATACTGATCGGCAGCCAGCAGTTCGTTGTGCGTACCGGATTCGGTGATCTGTCCGTTTCGCAGTACCAGGATGCGGTCGGCCGACGTCACGGTGACCAACCTGTGGGCGATCACGAGAATTGTTGAGCGGCCTCTCAGTCGATTCACCATCTCTCGCATCGCAGCCTCCGCGTGACTGTCGAGGCTGCTGGTTGCCTCATCCAGGATCAGGAGTTGCGGGTTCCGCAGCAGCATTCTGGCGATCGACAACCGCTGACGCTCGCCTCCCGACAGCATGCCGCCCGATTGACCGATCCGCGTGTCGTAGCCTTGTTCCATCGCCATGATGAAGTCGTGCGCCAGCGCGGCCCTGGTCGCACGTTCAATCTCCTCCTGAGATACCTCACCCTGTCCAAAGCAGAGATTGTCTCTGACCGTGCCGTCGATCAGGAATACTTCCTGAGTAACGAATCCGATCCGGTCGCGCCAGTCCGACAGCCGGATCGAGTCGAGTTCGATTCCATCCACCAGGATCTGACCGCTGATCGGGCGATAGAGCTTACACAGCAGACTGGCAACCGTTGACTTACCTGACCCTGACGGTCCCACCAGCGCCAGCATGCTGCCCTGGGGCAACTCAAACGAGATGTCCCGGAGTACCCGGTCCGTGTCGGCCTGCGATGTCTCGCGCGCCTTGTAGCTGAAATTGATGCCCTTGTATTCGATCAGCGAAAACCCCTGTTCGAACCGGCGGGGTCCAGACGGCTCGACGTTGCGACGGGCATTGGTCTCGAACTCGAGCAGGTCGTTGATGCCATCGAAGTTCTGCATGATCGAGATGATGGCCTGATTGATGTTGGAAGCGGGGCCGACCATGCGGGTCAACACGATCAGAAAGATCAGGATCTCTCCCAACAGTTTGACTGGCGTTCCATCGACGCCCAGCCCCACGCCCAGAATCAACAGCGCCACGACCAGACCGCCAGCCGTGGTCGTCAGGGGACCGTTCACATTCGATACGATGCTCATCAACCGCTGGGTGGAAAAATTACGCTCAGAGAGTTTGCGAAAAAGATCCGCGGCCAACGGCTCTGCCTGCAGAAGCTTGACGGTGCGTACGCCGATGATCGTGTCCGCGAGATGCTGGCTCATGTTCCGCGACACGATGGTCACGCGCCTGCCTATATCCACCTGCCATCTGGCAATGAACTTGAGTGCCAGCACGGTGAATGCGACGAACACCAGTGCGCCCAAGGTCGATGGAACCGAGATATTGATGAGGATGACGAAGTAGATCGGGATGAGCGTGCTGCTCGCGACGATATCGCTGATGCTGCGGATGATCTCGGCGACCCGACCTATCTGACCGGTCAGCAGATTCGCGAAATGGCTGTAGCTCTTCTGGTCGAGATACGCCATCGACAGCGTCAACGTCTCGCCGTAGTAGCGCAGCGCCAGAATCTGATTGATACGGAGCACGAAGTTCGCCGTCAGCACCGATGATGCAAACAACATGAGGCCACGCATGATCACCAGTATCATCATCGCGCCCGCGATCAGTACCAGCCGGTCTGAAGCCTCATACCGATGGAAGTAACCTACGAACGGGCCGATCAGCGGTACCGACTCGTACGGTTTCTGACCGCTGATCATGTCGATGATCGGAGCCGAGAACAGCACGGTTACGACTTCGCTGGCCGCAGCCAACAGCGCCGTCAGCCACAGCAGTGCGAACCACAGTGGTCCGTTCGGAACGCTGCGCAGGATCTGCCACAAGAAGCGGAACTTGTAGAGCCGCCCGGAGCGACCATGTCGGGCGTCGATGGTCAATCGCTCCGCATATGCAGCCTGCGGCGCAATGCCCGCCGGAGGTTTTCACGCTCCAGCGGATCGCCGTTCAATGCACGCCACACGGAAACCATCCGGCTGTGAATGACTGCGCAAGCCCTCTCCAGCCACGCGAGAACGGCAATGATTTGCCTGGCCCGGGTGTCATTGCGCTGTTCGCTCAGGTCGACAACCGACCGGCTCTGCATCGCCAGCTCATCCCAGCTCCGGTCGAGTGGCTTGATGTGCCAGCATACCGCCGTCGAAAGGTACTTCCGTTTGAAGTCATCGAAGGCCGGGCATCTGGCGCTGTCGCGAAAGGACGCACCGTTCAACACGCGGCGCAACGGTCCGCACCAGCGCCGCAGCCAGTTGCCTTGCACGTCTACCGGGCGGTCATCCAGAGGTGCCCAGCTGATCAGCATCATTTCGTCGGAATCATCGATGATGCGCACCCGACCATGCACGCCGAAGTTCGCGTGCACATAGTCACCGTCCATGGTCCATTCGGTCAGGGATTCGGTGTCGTGCTCTTCGATACTCGCAAAATCCAGCAAGAGCGGCGCCCAGCTGAGCGAGTGGATCAGTAGACCGCCGTCCAAGCCGTGCCGCCAGATAAGCGCCGGCTGGATCGCACTACGGTAAGCGGGACTGTCGTAGAGATACGCCTCCGTCTGGCTGTGCATCGAATTCACCGCCAGCTCTACCATGTCTGCACCTGACAACGAGAGATCGTCGCCACCGGCCACCAGATTGCCGGCCACTTCGTTCAGGTGCCCGCCGCGTCTCAGACGCTCGAACAAAGGCTCCTCACCAAATCGCAGCGCGGCCACGCACACCACGCTGTAACGCTGTTTCGCATACTCGACCAGCCTGGCGACGGTGCCTCTGGACAACATGAGATCAGGCGTCAGCGGCACTGCGAGTGCACCATCGTCAAAACAACGGTCTGTCGCGGCTTTGTGGCCTGCCCCCATGTGCACGGTGCCGGGTACCCCGGGCGGCGGCGGTGGAATCGGCAGATGCTCGAGCGTCAGGTGACGAGCGACAGCCTGAACAGCCTTCTCGCCCATCAATGCCTCCCAGTCGGCATCCGGGCAGGCGATGAGAAATCGATGGTCGCCGTCAGGAAGTTGCGGGAGGTTTCCAGGAGCGAGCAGCGAAGGCAGGCACAGTTCGGTGAAGTACTGCCGAAACCGCACGCCCCAGACGACCGCCATGAAATAGAAGCGCAGCTGACTGGTCTGGTTGACTGATTGCTCGGTTGTCGACATCGCCCCCTGAGACTCCCCGGTCTGTCGCGCTGCATTCGCCGCAGCGCTCGCGCACCTTCAACGGCGAACGGCGCGTGCTGGGTAATGCCCATACGGGTGTCGACCGGCCCCTGAAAGTCGCTCTGTGTAAGAGGATTCCAGATCGGTCTTCGCATCCAGCCATAGCCAGACCCGCCCCTGTCGGGTCTGGCGCTGACCCATTGGGCACAGCGGGTTGCCACGCTTTCAGAACGCGCCTGCAGACCTCCCCAAGTGCTGCATTCCGGCGGCGCGATAGCTGCCGTGACGCCCTCGCTATAGGATACCGGCAAACGACGCGGGTGGCATGTTCAACCGCTGGTTTGCCGGGCTGGTTCGGCTTTGGGGGACCTTACCGGTAACTTCGCGCGCATCGGCATCGTTCAAAATGCACGTGTCTGGCCGGCTACGGCACCGCGTCTGACTTTCCGTCTCCCGACCGCAGCGGCGGCGGCGCCGGGCGCGCAGCCGCGAGACCGGTCAGCGCGGCGGTCAGTCCCAGCCCGGCAAACACCAGCATTGCCGTGTGGTAGCCGCCGGTCTGGTCATGGATGACCCCCGCCAGCAGCGGACCGGACGCCTGACCGATGACCTGCACCGGCAACGACAAACCCCGGATGGCGCCATAGTGCGTACGGCCGAAATATATGGCGAAGGCGATCTGCGGCAAGGTCAGCAAACCGCCGATGCCAGCCCCGAACACGACGGCGGCCAGATAGCCATCGCCTGCCGTCTCGACGCCGCGCATCACGAGCGCACCGAGCGCCAGTTGCAGACCGACGAAAGGCAGAATGGCGCGGATCGGAAAACGGTCAGCCAGCCGCCCGAAAAGCAATGAGCCAAACGCCGCGGACAGTGAGAATGCGCTGACGATGGTCGCGGCGACGGTTGGTGAAATACCCTGCTCCACCAGAAAGGGTGCCTGATGGAGGCTGATGCCGGCCTGAATACAGAACGCGATGCCGGTGAAGACCATGAGCAACCAGAAACTGCGTGTCCGCAAGGCCTCTGCGCGGGTGAAATCACGCTCGGGCGCAAAACGCCGTCGCGAGACGGCGGATTCCAGCGTCTCCGGGGACGTAACCTCTCCGTCTGGCCGCAACCCCATATCTTCCGGACGCCTGCGCATGAACAGGCCGACCGGTAACGCACCAACCATCAGCACGGCGACACCGATCGTGATCCAGCCAAAACGCCAGCCGTTGGCATCGATCGCAAGCTGCGCGAACAGCGGCATGACGGCAAGACTCAAGGCTGACGTGAATGACACGATCGCCGTCGCCCGGCCTCGCTTGCGCTCGAACCAGTTCGCAACCGCGGTTGAGATGCCGACTTCGAACGGCGCCGTGAACACCATCCTCGAAATGCCGAAGAAGACGTAGAAGCCGACCAGTCCAGACACACCCGCCAGCATGAAAGCGCAGCCGGAGGCGACCACCGCACTGGTCAGCAACAGCACGCGCGAGCCGGTCCGATCAACGAGCGCGCCAAGCATCGGTGCGCACACCGCACCCAGCACCCCGCCCAGCGATACGGCGCCCGAGATCGCGCTTCTCGACCAGTCGAACTCCGCCACCATCGGCGCGATGAACACCGACAGCGTGGCGACGGCAGACCCTTGTCGGGCAAAGCTGGCACAGGCGGCGCACGCCACGATCACCCAGCCATAGAACAGCTTCACCAGACTTCAGACTCCACGCAGGACGAACGGCAGCCGGCTACCGTACCGGATTGCTGCCAGAGTCAGCCATAACATTGCCAGAATCGAACCCGTGACTTGCCATACCCGGCCGCGAACATACAGACATCGCGAATACGCAGGACGGACTTTCGATGTCGACCTTGACCATGACCGGCCACACAGCCATCCCGGCACTCGTTCTCCAGGGAACAGCTGCAGCGCGCGCGCGCTGGCCGCAAGTGTGGCGCATGGGCGCTGCCAGCGTGGCGCTGATCGCCGTCTCGCTGTTACAGGTGCACGCACCGGACTGGGCCGCGATGCCGTTGGCGCCTGCCGCCACGCTGATACTGGCTTTCGTCTGCGTCGTGCTCGGTTTTCGAGACGCGCGGCGCCAGGTTCGGCTGCTGGCGTTCGCGCTGGCGCTGCCGGCTGCCGCCGGGGCACTCTACTCACACTGGCAGCACCAGCAGGCGCTGGCAGACACGCTGATCGCACAGACCCAGCCACTGACGTTGCCGGGGATCCCGACGCTCGACATCGCGTCGCGTTGATCTCTCCCTAATCGCCAGCGGGCATCGCCGCCCGCATCCGACCGCCGTTCGTCTACGACGCACCGTGCCGCATTCACGGCAAGTCCGGCTGTGGGTCTGGTCGCCGCGCAACGCGATGCCCGTGATCCACACGTCGCGCCGTATTCGCATGATCCGTGCACGACCTCGCGTGCGTTGCCGCAACTTCGCGACCCGTACTGGCATAATCAGGGCTGCCCTGACTTGCATGGCCCGCCGACATGCCCGTCCCCTCACCTTCCGCAAAAACAACTCACAAACGATGGGTTGGCCGCAGCGTTGCGCGGGTCGAAGACGAGGCTCTGGTGCGCGGGCTTGGCCAGTACGCGGACGATCTGGCGGTGCCGCGCGCACTGACGCACGCGGCCTTTCTTCGCTCTCCGCACGCGCACGCGGAACTGCGGTCTGTAGACGCCACGGCCGCGGCCGCGCATCCGGGCATCATCGCCGTGCTTACCGGCCCGGAGCTGGCGGCTATCGGCAAACCGTTCATCACCGGAGTCAAAACCGACGCGCCGCACTACCCGCTTGCCATCGACCGCGTACGCTACATGGGCGAACCCGTGGCGGTGGTGATAGCGACTTCCCGCTACGTGGCCGAAGACGCGTTGGAACTTATCGAAGTCGACTACGCGCCGCTGCCGGCCGTGGTAACACCCGGGCATGCGGCAACTGACCAGAGCGTAGTGCTACATCCGGGTGCCGGTAGCAATGTGTTGCATGAGCGACAGTTCCGCTACGGCGATCCGGAAGCGGAATTCGCCGCCGCGGCCCACGTCGTCACGGTCGATACGGTCTACCCGCGCAACGCCTGCACGCCCATCGAGTGTAATGTCGTGCAGGCGAGCTTCCATCCGGGCGAACAGCTCTACGACGTCGTCGCAAACTTCCAGGGCCCCTACACACTGCATACGGTCATGGCTCGTTCACTCGGTGTGCCTGGCAACCGGTTGCGCCTGCGCACGCCACCGGACTCAGGCGGGAGCTTTGGCGTAAAGCAGTCGGTGTTCCCATATGTCGTCGCCATCGGTCTGGCCGCGCGGCTGGTCGGGCAGCCGGTCAAGTGGGTCGAAGACCGGCTGGAACATCTGAGCGCAGCGACCTCAGCGACCAACCGGGTCACAAAACTGCGTGGCGCCTTTGACGTGCACGGCACACTGCTCGCACTGGACTATGACCAGTTGGAGGACTGCGGCGCCTACCTGCGCGCGCCGGAGCCCGCGACGCTCTATCGCATGCACGGCAATATGACCGGCGCTTACGCCGTGCAGAACCTCGCGATCCACAATCGCGTCGTCGTGACGAACAAGACCCCAACTGGCCTGAATCGCGGATTCGGCGGTCCGCAGGTGTACTTCCCGCTCGAGCGCCTGATGGACAAAGCGGCGGCCACGCTCGGAGTCGACCGCGTGGAGATCCGGCGCCGCAATCTCGTGCCGGCTGACGCGATGCCGTATCGCACCGCCTCAGGCGCCCTGCTCGATTCCGGCGACTACGCCCACTCTCTCGAGTGCGCGCTCGGGTCGGAGCGGCACGCGAGCCTGCTGGAACGTCAACGCGAACGGCGCGCTGCCGGCCGTCTTTACGGTATCGGCTATGCGGCGGTCGTTGAGCCGTCCGTGTCCAACATGGGTTACATCACCACGTTGATGACGCCAGCCGAGCGCGAGCGGGCAGGGCCGAAGAATGGCGCTCTCGCGACCGCCACAGTCAACGTCGATCCAGCTGGATCGGTCACCGTGCACGCGGCGTCGATACCGCAAGGGCAAGGTCACAAGACCGTGCTGGCGCAGGTCGTCGCAGACGTACTCGGGATCGGTCCTCACGATATCGTCGTGCTGATGGACCACGACACTGGCAAGGACCCCTGGTCGATCGCGTCCGGCAACTATTCGAGCCGCTTCGCCGCGGTTGTCGCGGGCGCCGCGCACCGCGCCGCGCTGACGATCCGGGCCCGCATCGCCGCGATCGCGGCGGCCGATCTGAACGTGCCGCCCGTCGAACTCGAATTCCGCGACGGGTTCATCAGCTCCAGACACAATCCAGACAATCGGGTGCCGCTCGCGCGCACGGCCGCGAAAGCACACTGGTCGCCGCTCGCGATCCCGGCAGCGGCTGGTGCCGGTCTGCGCGAAACCGCGACGTGGACGATGCCGGAGCTGACCGAGCCAGACGCCCAGGACCGGGTCAACTCATCCGGTGCACACGGTTTCATCTTCGATCTGTGCGGCGTCGAGATCGATGCGGTGACCGGCCAGGCGAAGGTCGACCGTTACATCACGATGCACGATGCGGGCACGCTGCTGAATCCCCAACTGGCCGACGGCCAGGTGCGCGGTGCGTTTGCGCAAGGGCTCGGGGCGGCGTTGCTGGAATCCTTCGAATATCAGGCAGACGGCAGCTTTGCCAGCGGCACGCTGGCCGACTACCTGCCGCCGACCGCGTGCGAAGTGCCCGACCTCGAAATCCTGCACGACCCGCATCCGTCGCCGTTGACGCCGCTCGGTGCCAAAGGGCTCGGTGAAGGTAATTGCATGTCGACACCCGTTTGTATCGCCAACGCCGTCGCGGACGCACTGCAGACCAGCGTCGATACGCTGCCGCTCAACCCCGCGCGCGTGCACGCGTTGATGCAGGCTGAACGAGGCGGCGCTGACGACGATGCAACGCCGACGGCAGCACCCGGATCGACGCCAGAAGACCAGCTGCCCGCAGCTTTGCATCCAGCGCCCGAAACGGCCGCCGCGGATGACGGCCATGGCATGACCGGAGAGGGCTCGACCACCATTCGCGCCGCGCCGGACGCGGTATGGTCATGTCTCAACAACCCCGGGCAGCTGCGCGCTTTGCTGCCAGGTTGCAAAGCCTTCGAGCAGTCGTCCGATGGCGAATACCGGGCGGAGCTCAGCCTTGGCGTCGGGCCTGTGCGGGGCCTCTTCGACTGTCGGTTCCGGTTCACGCCCGTCGTGGCAGGCGCGCAATTGCGTATCGACGGCGGCGCAACGGGCGCACTCGGCGCATCCTCCGGCACCGCGATCATCAGGCTCGATGACGTGCTCCAGCCGGACGGCGCATCGGGCACGCGGCTCGACTATCGATACAGCGTCACGCTGACCGGCAAGGTGGCAGCCGTGGGTGGCCGGCTACTCGACGGTGCGTCCAGAACCCTGATCGGGCAGATGATCAAAGCCCTTGCCAGTGCGGCTGAGCCCGAACGGGAAGAGCGCGGCACCTGGGCCAGCCGGCTCGGCGCCGGTTTGCGCTCCAGATGGTCGGACAGCGGAGACAGTGAGTCTTGAAGCCGGCCCGATTTGACTACGCCTGTCCGGATACGCTCGATGAGGCACTCGCACTGCTCGCCGAAGAGGGGCCGGCCGCACGCGTCATGGCGGGCGGGCAGTCGCTCGCAGCGATGCTGAACATGCGGCTCGTAGAGCCGCGCGTGGTGCTCGATATCTCGCGTCTGCACGAACTCGCCTATATCACGGCGAACGACCTGTACGTGGAAGTCGGTGCGGCCGTTACGCAGCGGGAACTGCTTGCGTGGCCCGCGCTCGCCGACAAACTGCCGCTGATCGCCCAGATGCTACCGCACGTTGGCCATACGCAGACGCGCGCGCGCGGCACCGTCTGCGGTTCGCTCGCGCACGCCGACCCGAGCTCGGAACTGCCGCTGGCGCTCGCGCTGTTAAACGGCGAGGTCGTTCTGCAAAGCCGCACCGGCATACGTACCCTTGCTGCGCGCGCATTCCACACCGGCCTCATGACTACGGCGGTAGAACCGTTTGAACTTAT
This sequence comes from Pseudomonadota bacterium, assembly GCA_039030335.1. Classification (GTDB taxonomy): domain Bacteria; phylum Pseudomonadota; class Gammaproteobacteria; order HK1; family HK1; genus JBCCEJ01. The sequence goes on from JBCCEJ010000019.1 coordinate 69,042, forward strand.
CCGTGCGGTCCGATTTCCCGTGTTGGGCGACGCGGCCGTCACGGCGTTCACGGAGGTCAGTCAGCGCCATGGCGACTTCGCGCTGACCGCTGTTGCCCTGACCGGCGACCGGCGTCGGATCCGCATCGGCGTAGCCGGCGTCGAAGACCGGCCGAAGGTGCTGGATTTGCTGTGGCGGGACGACGCTTCGCTGCAAGACGAGATCCAGGCCAAAGTCTCAACCATGCACGGATCGGACGACATTCACGCGAGCGGTGCCTACCGGCGCGACCTGGTACCGCATCTTGCAATGCGCCTTATCGAGGAGGCCCGCGATGCGCTATCTGCGCGCTGACGCTGCGCACCCGATCGCGGTCACGATCAATGGCAGGCCCTACGCAGTACAGGCCGAACCCCGGCTGTTGCTGACCGATCTGCTGCGCGAAGTCATCGGACTGACCGGCACGCATACGGGCTGCGAGCACGGTGTCTGTGGGGCCTGCACAGTGCACATCGAAGGTATTCCGCAGCGCGCTTGCCTCACCTACGCGGTGCAGGTCGACGGGCGCAGTATCACGACAGTCGAAGGTCTGGCGCCGTCGGCGGCGCCGCTGACTGCTCTGCAATCGGCGTTCCGCGAACACCATGCCCTGCAGTGCGGTTTCTGTACGCCCGGGTTGTTGATGTCTCTCAGCCATCTGGTGGAAAGCGAGCCCGATGCCGATGAGGCGCGGGTACGTGAGGTGTTGAGCGGGCACCTCTGCCGGTGCACCGGGTACCAGGGTATCGTCGACGCCACGATGGACGTTCTGGCCGCGCAGCGCCGGGACGGCGCCACGTGATTCCCGGGGCAATGGTCATGCCAGTGGTCATCGAGCCAACGGAGGCCCGTCATGTTTGATCTCGGCCGCGGGCTGCGGGCGAGTGCGCGGCGACGGCCCGACGCCATCGCGTTGTCAGACGGCGACCGGCAGTGGACTTACGCGGCCTGGTATGCGGATGCACAAAAGCTCGCGCAAGGGCTTCTCGCGCTGGGTATCGAACCGGGCCGGCACCTCGTGACGCTGCTCACCAATCGCGCCGAGGCGGCGACGCTGCACTTGGCCTGCCAGTTGGCCGGGATCGTCATCACGCCGCTCAACTGGCGGGCAAGCGCCGGAGAACTCGACTACGTACTGAATGATTGTGACGCGGCCGGGCTGGTGTTCGAGCCGTTGACGGCCGGGACCGTCGCGGAATCAGCGAACGCCGCTCGCGAGATGACGATCGGACTCGATGGGGTCGAAGCGGCATTCGCGCTCGAGACCCTGTCGGCGGCAAGCGGAGCCAGCCAGTTGCCCGCGCCCGATGCAACACGCCTGTCGGTCATGCTCTACACCTCGGGCACGACCGGCCGAGGCAAAGGGGTACCGCGCACCCACGCCGCGGAACGGGCTGCCGCGCTCGCGCATGTTGCCCAGAATCAATACGCGCCGGGAGAGGTGACGCTTGGCGTGATGCCGCTCTATCACACGATGGGCGTGCGATCGCTGCTCGCTTCGATACTGCTGAACGGGCACTTCGTGTGCCAGCGGCGGTTCGACCCCGATACGGCCATCGCGCTGATCAACCGGCATCGGATCACCAATCTGTATCTGGTGCCAACGCTCTACCACGACCTGCTCCACGCCCCCGCGTTCGCCGTCACTGATACCTCGTCAGTCACCAAGCTGGGCTTTGCGGGCCAGAGCATGACGGACGGTCTGCTACGCGACCTCGCGGCCGCCTTCGAACCGGAACTCTTCGTCAATCACTACGGTTCATCAGAGATTTATACGTTCACCGTCGAGTCCGACGCATCGGCCAAACCCGGATCGGCCGGTAAGGCCGGTCTGAACCAGGAGATCCGTGTCATCGCACTCGATTCCACCAACCCTGACGAGGAAGTGTCCGCGCACGTGGAGGGACAGATCATCGCCGCGCTCGACGGCGACGAATCCTTCGCCGGCTACTGGCGCCGGCCGGATGCGGACGCCAGGGCCCTGCACGACGGCTGGTACTTCACCGGCGATATCGGTTACACCGACGCCGATGGCGACCTGTTCGTAACCGGCCGGGTCGATGACATGATCATCTCCGGCGGCGAGAACATCCTGCCCGTAGAGATCGAAAGCGTACTGTCACTGCACGCCGGGGTCAGCGAAGTCGCGGTCGTCGGTCTGCCCGACGACCGCTGGGGTCAGGCCGTCAGCGCGTTCATCGTGCGCCGCGGCGGGGTCGACGAGGCCGAACTGGACGCCTGGTGCCGGAATTCAGGGCTCGCCGGATTCAAACGTCCGCGCCGTTACACATTCGTGCGGCAGATCCCGAAGAGCCCGGTCGGCAAACTGCTCCGCCGCAAGCTCGTCGATGGCGATTACGAGCTCGAATAACCCGGCCTGACGGTTTTGCAGTCAGGCCGACCTGCATATCCGCTACGGAGGAAGAACATGTCTACGTCGATGACCAGCCAGCGCGCGAAGCTGCTAGAAGAACTCGATGGATTTCGCGTCGAGATCGACGAGGCGCGCCAGCGCGCCGACGTCATCCTCGACCGCCCGCCGCTGAACGTCGTGATGATGCCGCAGCGCGAGCAGTTCCGTCTGGTCTTCGAAGAGTTGGACGAAGATGAACGGGTACGCGTGATCGTCATCCGCGCCGAGGGCGAGCATTTTTCATCGGGCGGTTACATCAAGGGTTTTCTTGAATCGTCGCCCGAGAAAGTCTCGGATCTGGCATGGAACATCGCCGCGCCTTCGCGCTGCCGCAAGCCGGTCGTCGCACAGGTACGTGGTTTCTGTTTCGGTGTCGGATTCGAACTGACCCTGGCCTGCGATTTCCGCATCTGCTCTGAGACAGCGCGGTTCGCCCTGCCCGAGCAGCGGATCGGACAGATTCCGGGTTCCGGGGGATCGATCCGGCTACTACACATGATCGGCATGCAGCGCACCAAGGACATGACGTTCCGCTCGCGGCGCGTACCGGGCAGACAGGCGCACGACTGGGGCATCGTGCTCGACTGCGTGGCAGACGATGAGCTGGAAGCCACCGTCGATGCGTTCGTCGAGGAACTGCTCGAGTTCTCGCCGTTGGCCCAGCGGACGATCAAGACGGTCCTGAACGCTGCACAGCACACGTCAGTTGAAGCGGGCATCGAAATCGAAGGACATGCCTATAGCCGTCTGCGCTGCTCGGATGATTTTGCTGAGGGGGTTGCTGCGTTTCACGAAAAGCGCAAAGCGAACTTCAAAGGGACCTGAGCGGCCGGTGCCCGCTCAGTCTGCAAATACGAAGGCGCGCATTTTCACGACACTGGCGGTAACCTCGTCGCCCACCTGAAACCTGGGGGTTCCGGGCAGGCGCGCCTGAATCCGGGCTGCGTCGTTTTGCAGCACCAGTTCGCTCAGCGCACCGAGCGGCCGGGCGGAGTCCACCGTGAACCGCGCCACTCCGGCGCCGACCCCGGCGCCATCTGCCAGTTCGATATCAGTCGCTCGAACTATGACCAGCGCTCGCTGGCCATCCGGCAGATCATCGACGGCGAACTGACCGAGCGGAGTTACGACCCGTCCGCTTGTGACTTCGGCATGAAACTCGTTCGTCGAACCGAACAACCGGGCCACAAACGCATCGCCCGGTTGTTCGTAGAGATCGATCGGCGGCGAATCCTGAACGACGCGACCGGCGCGCATGATCACTACCCGGTCGGCCAGGTACAGCGCCTCTTCCGGGTCGTGCGTGACCATCAGCGTGGCCGCGCCCGCGTCTTTCAGCACCTTTAAGGTCTCCTGGCGCACCTGCTGGCGCATGTATTGGTCGAGACCAGAAAACGGTTCATCGAGGAGCATGACGCGTGGTCGCGGCGCCAATGCACGCAATAGCGCTATACGCTGCTGCTGTCCCCCGGACAAAGTGTGCGGGAAGCGCTCAACGACGTCGGCCAGACCCACATCAGCGAGGGCGGCGTCGACATGCTGACGGCGCGACTCGCGGTCCAGATCTCTCAGACCAAATGCGATGTTCTCGTGGACCTTGAGATGCGGGAACAGCGCGTAGTCCTGGAACATGAGCCCAATACCGCGCGACTCGGGCGGGCGCTGCACGCCGCGCTCGGCGCACGCGACGCGCTGACCTTCGATCTCGATGTGACCCGCCTGGAGTTCCTCCAGCCCCGCCGCCAGCCGCAGGGCCGTCGACTTGCCGCAGCCCGAGGGTCCGAGCAGGCAGACGATCTCACCCGGTGCGATCTGCAGGTTCAGGTCAGTGACAGCGGGAACGCCGTCGTAGCTGTGCGAAACGTTGTTGAAAACCAATCCGTGCATCAAAAAAACGCCACTGTTAGCACTCCGGTGCGATCGCACCATGTGGCGCGTTGCATCAAGCAGGCGCCTGACCGGGCCGGGACCGGGCGATCGTGCGACTCAGCACAATCACGGGTATGACACCGGCCCCAACGATGGTCAGGGCGCCTAGCGCGCACTCCTCCAACAACTCGTCCGACGCGTAC
>JBCCEJ010000020.1:0-73357 GCA_039030335.1 Pseudomonadota bacterium
CCGGCTGATGCTAGGGCGGGGCGCTTTACGCCCCGCGCGATCCGTGCCACCATAAAAATCTCGTGCGGCCGCCCCCGGTCGCGCGCCCCGCCATGATCGAGATGATTAGCAAAGGCGGCCCGCTCATGTGGCTGCTGCTCGCCTGCGTACTGGCCGTGGTCACCGCCACCGGCAGAGTAAGCTCGGCCGAGCAGCCCGCGAAAGGCAGTGTGAAGCTCGCGGAACAAATTGATCTGGGTCTTATCGACATCGACGACTTCATTGCGACCCATGTCGAGCACGGCAAGAGAAAGAACCGCGTGATCAAGCGACCGTCGGCGCTCAAGTTCGATGCGCGCGTCAAACAGCATGCGCGGCGCACTAAAAAGCCCAACTCCTATCTGAACTCGATCCTCGGTGTATTCCGATTCTCGCCGCTCCCATCGGTAAATCACCAGATGTACCTCGAAACGGCGAACGGCAAGATATTCCCGGTCTACATCGAAGACGGGCAGGTCGATGCTCTGGCGAAAGCGGTGAAGGAAGACGGACGCTCAGCCCGCTTCAGTGGATACCACGTCTACACCTACTCGAAAGGCCCGGCCATCCTGGTCACTGACTTCGACTGTTGCGAATAATGCGTCGGCCGCTCGAACAATCCAGCCAGACCGGGCTCACCCTGCTCGAACTGCTGCTGGTGATCACAGTTCTGTCGACGATGGCATTCCTGACCGTTGCAGAAGTGAGCGAAGGCGCGAGTCAGGCGCGGCTCGAAGACACGGATACGCGACTCGGGGTCGTGCGCCGGGCACTGATCGGCTCCCCAGAACCCATCTACGACGGCGTGCTTCGGTTCAGCGGATTCGCATCAGACAACGGCGTGCTCCCGCCATCGGCCACTTGGGAGGACTTTCTCCAGGACGCGAGCGCTGCCGTGGTCGACGACTATCAGGCTTTCGGACCTCAGTCGCCGCGCTTCGACCCGGTCCCCGATTCCACTGCTTACAACGATGGGACGGGCGAAACCGAGCTGTCGGGCGCGAATGAAGTCCTGCAGAAAGGCTGGCGAGGTCCGTACGCAAGGCTTGGGTCGCTCGCCGGCGCGAACTTCGTCGACGGCTGGGGCAATGCATGGAGTGCGTCGGCAACCACGTCCGGAGATGACCTCACGGTGACGAGCCTCGGGCGCGACGCGGCAGTTGGTGACAGCGGCACAGACGTCCGGGATCCGGGCAACTTCGACTACGACTCTGACCGTTCCACCGCCGTCGCACTGACCGACTGGCGGGTCGATTCGGCCGGCTGGTCGGTGGATGTGCGCAACGCCAGCAGCTCCGCCGTAGCGCCGGGTGGGTGCCTGCGCGCTACGCTCCTGATCTTCCGCAATGCAGATACGACGGGCACTAACGGTCTCTGGCGGCGCCTGACTTCCACGTGCGTTGACTTCGCGGGCGGCAGCACGTTGCCCGCGGGCGAGACAGTCAGCGTCACGTTCGACAATGCCGATTACGACGTGACAGGCGGTAGCTTGAGTGATGTCACGGTTCCACAGGGCCGGCATCTACTGCTGTTGATCGACGACGATGACGATACGGACAAACATTCGATAGGCGGCGCCCCAGCCCCGTACATTACCGCCGTGTCTACTTCGCGCGTCAGCGCCCACGTGAACTTCTTCGCCCGCGCCGCGCTGCCCTCGCCCACGCTGGTTATCACGGACTGAGGTGAGCGGTGAGCGCTTTGCCTCCACAAATAACCGGCCCGGCGCGGCTTGGTCGCTACCGGGCCCTGACGGTGCTCCACTCGGACGGCTTCGCACTGAGCGGAGCCGTCATCCGCATCAAGGGCGGTAATCCGACCGCGATCGCGGTCGCGCGATCGCGCGCCGTTGCGCTCGAGTCGGCGGTGGCGGAAGTTCTCGCCGGTCTGCGCAAGAACACGCGCAACCCGCCCAAGCAAACCCTGGTTCTGACCGACTCGGCCGTTACGGCGCTGCTGGAGCTGCCGGTGGCCCCAAACTCTCCGCGCCCCGCAGCACAGATGAACGAAGTCATCCGCTGGGAGCTCGAGCCAATGTTCGCGATGCAGGCGGAACGCTGGTCGATCGGCACGTTGCTCTGCGGGCGGGGTTATCTGGATGCCGATTCGCGCGGCTTGATCCTCGCCGAAATGGAACGACGCAATCGCGGCAGCCGCCAGCGCGTTTCAGCCCGCTTCGGGGAGATCGCGCAGTCGCTGAACCTCGTCACGCGCGAACAGATCGACGAATGCCTCGAACTCCAGGAGTTCCTGGTGGGACTCGACGACGATCTCGTCTGCTCCTGGGCACCGCAGCGTTCCAGCGGGGAGGACGAGGCAACAGGCCGCTATCGATGGCTCGCGAGCGGCATCGGCGCGCAGATTCGCGACCGATGGGTCAGCGCCTGCCGGAAGAACGGGCAGTTCCTGGTCGCCGTCTGCCCGGCGCTCGGGAGCGCCAGGGCCGGGGCCGGCGGCGCGACGTCGATGCACGTCGATCTGGCCCAGGAGCAGGCACTGGTCGCCGTGGGCGGCGGCGACCGTCTGGTGAGCCTCCAGATCGAACCAACCGGGGGGGGGACGCTCACGCTTCAGGTGCCGTCGATGTGCCACGAGCAGATGACACCCGATGTCCGTAACGTTCAGTTCATCACCACCGAGCATGCGTTGCCGGATGAATTCACTCGCGAGCTCGAGATCGAGGTGGACCGACCGGTCTCGGAACTTGGGCCGGCACCGACCAAAGCGCAGGTTGACCACGAGCAATCACTGGCGGAGCACAAGCAGACTGAAGCAGCCGTCGTACGGATGTGCGCAGCCGCGGCAGCCGCTCTCGGGCACCACCCGCGGGCATCGCAGGCTTTCATCGCAGGGCAGGCCGTACCGCCACCGATCTGGCGAAGCCCAGCTCTTTTGCCTTATGCCGTCCTGTCGCTCGTCGTTTTGTCGGTGGTTGCCGTAGAAGTTTGGATGAGGGTACAGATTCAGCGCAACGAAACGGAACTGGCGCGCCTGGAAGCAGAGTTCGGGCGCAAACTGGACTTGAAGAAAGCGGCTGAGCAGAACGCCGCTGAGGGCAGGCAGCTCGAGTCACAGCTCGTCGAAGTGGGGCGAGAAGTCGAACAGAGTAACGAGGCGATTGCGGCGCTTGAGCATCTGAGCGCGCGGCGCGACCTGGCTCCCGCATTCCTGCGTGCTCTACAGAACGTCATGACGGATTCTGTGCTGGTGAACACCGTCAGCCAGTCGCCGCGCAGCCAGGACCGTGTGTACCTGAGCGGCTGGGCGATCTCCAATACGGCGGCCCAGCAATTTGTCACGAATCTGACCCGCAAGCTGGAGCCCCTCGGCATGTCGGTTTTGAACGCCCAGGTGTTGAGTGCATCCAGCCCGAGCGGCGCACCGGGCTACTCGGTAGAGGCGTGGCTGGAAATACGCGGGCGCGACGATGCCGACAGTCTGGCGCCGGTATCTGAACAGAACCGCGGGACCCAGACGGCCGGAAGAGGAAATAACTGATGGCCGGATTCAGCCAGATGACGAAAGCGGACAGAAATCGTTGGCTCATCGTCATCACCATGCTGATCATCGCCGGCTACGGTCTGTTGCTCTACCCACAGACAAACAAGGACTACAAGCACTCTGAAAATATGATCAACCGACGCATCGACCGGTTGGAAAAACGCACCGTCGTCGACGACGAAATTCTACGCAGCACCGGCGTGCTCGCGTCGCGCCTCGATAAACGCAAATCGGAGGCGGATATACAGCGCAAGACACTAGCCGAACTGAATAGCTCCTTTGTCAAACTCGAAGATGCGAACGCTCGCCAGCAGCACGTATTGGCGCTGACAAAACTCGCTGAACAGTCGGGGCTCACCGTGCGAAGCCAGAGCCCCGAAAGTCGCGGCCCCAGCGCTGCCGACGGCCCCGCAGCCGTAAACGACAGAATATCCGGCCGACCGATGGTGCGCGTGCGTGCGCGCGGGAACTTCTTTCAACTGATGCGATTCCTGGATGGCTTGAAAGAACTCGAACAGGTCAGCGCGCCGCTCGGCATGGACTTTCGTGTCGCCCAACTCAATCCAGCGCAGGTGGCAGCCCTGGCTGCACGGGGCGAACGACGCGCCGCGGGCTACCTGGAGATCGCGCTCAGTCTCAGTCTCTGAGCACGGGTAGTCCAAAGTCATGAACGCCGTCGATACCTTCAACGATCTCTTGCACGAAACGGTGCTCAAAGGCGCTTCCGATCTGCATTTGACGACCGGTCAGGCACCGGCCCTGCGCATTCATGGCCAATTGCAGGCACTTGCGCGAGACGCGATCACTCAGCCATTCATGACGTTGCTGTTGGAGAACATCACGACCGCGTCACAGCTCTCCATGTTCGAGCGGCACAAACATCTCGACCTGAGCTATCGATGCCCGCACGATGAACGCTACCGGGTGAATTTCTATCGGGAGATGGCCGGTGTCGCAGTCGCGGTGCGCCACCTCGACCAATCGGAGCGCGACCTCGAGTCTCTGCGCCTTCCCGAGGCGCTGAAAGGACTCGCCGAACTACGCTCCGGACTCGTGTTGGTTACCGGTGCAACCGGCAGCGGCAAGTCGACGACACTCGCAGCGATGATCGACCACATCAACCGCACTCGCCCGTGCCACATAGTCACCGTCGAAGACCCGATCGAATTCGTACACCAACCGGTCCAGGCACTGATCCACCACCGGGAACTGCACACGGATGTCAACAGTGTCGCTGAGGCCATCGTAGCTGCCATGCGCGCCGATCCAGACGTGATTCTCGTTGGCGAGATGCGCGACGTCGACACTGTTCGGGCCGCCCTGACCGCTGCGGAAACCGGGCATCTGGTTTTTTCGACGCTACATACCGGTGACGCCATCGGGGCCATCGAGCGGCTCGTCGGCAGTTTCCCGACGCTCGAGCAGGCCGAGGCGCGCCACCGTCTGGGGATGGTTCTGAGAGCGGTGGCGGCGCAACGACTCGTACCGACGCCGGACAACCGCGGGCGGGTGCCGGCGGTGGAACTACTGATCGCGACACCTGCGATCGCGAACCTCATCGAGACGAGTCGCAGCCGTCAGATCACGGCGCTGATGGAGAGTGGCGCGTCGCTCGGTATGCAAACGCTCGACCAGGCCCTGGTCGGCCTGGTTCGCCGGCGCCTCATTCGCAGCCGTGACGCGCTGGCTTTGTGCAACGACCGCGAGAGCACCGAAAAAATGCTGCAAAACGGGCGGCCGGCGATAGAGGCACTACGTAATGGCCGTTAGCGAAGCCGCACTTCTGAATGCAGGTGTACAGGCCGGCCTCCTGGCGGCTGCCGACCTGCCTGAGCTGAAACTCACCGCGCGACGCGAGCGCATTCGGTTGTTGGAAGCCGTAACCCGCGCCGGCCGCTTTCCCGAGTCGGCGCTCTATCAGGCGCTGGCCGATCTACGCGGCATGCCCTTTTTGCTCCCGCAAGATCTCATTCCGGATGAAGCACTGGTCGAGCGCCTGCCACGGCTTTCGAACTCCCGGCGAGCCATGCTGCCGGTGCGACGTCGCGGCGAACTCTATCTGGCGTTGTCTGACCCTGACGACCAAATGTCGTTGGATTCCGCGCGTAGAGCATTGGGAGAGGAGATCTCACCGGCGCTGGCAGCGCCTGAGGCACTGTCCGCGGTACTGCGTCGTTACGCCATTGGTGGTGCGGCACTACTCGGCGAAAGGGATGATACGGAGCAGGAGGAGAACGCCACCGCGATCCTCGATCAGGTCATGAAAGACGCATACCTGCGCCGCGCCTCCGATATTCATTTTGAGCCAATGCGCGATGCCATGCGCGTGCGTCTCCGGGTGGACGGCCACCTGCAGGAGTTCCCACGTCCGTTCACGCCCGCCGAAGCCGAATCGGTCGTCACCAGGATCAAGGTTCTGGCCGCGCTCGACATCACCGAGCAGCGCGCGGCGCAGGACGGCGGCATGGAATATGTGCTGCTCGGTTGGGACGTACCCCCGATCGACATTCGCGTAGCGACGATGCCCGCACGGTTTGGTGAGCGCGCAACCATGCGACTCCTCGGCCAGGGTGGCGGGGACGGGCTGTCACTGACAGGTCTCGGCATGGGAGACAATCTGCTCGGTGCGTTCCAGCACAGCATCGACCGGCCGTACGGGATGGTTCTGGTCACCGGGCCAACCGGGAGCGGCAAGTCCACAACACTGTACGCGGCCCTTCGAGAAATCGATGCCGGTGATAAGAACATCCTCACGGTCGAAGACCCGGTCGAACAGACCGTCGAAGGCATAACCCAGGTCCAGGTCAGTAACAAACTCGGTTTCGCCAGTACGCTTCGCGCTTTCCTGCGCCACGACCCCGACGTCATTCTGGTCGGTGAAATTCGTGACCTGGACACCGCCGACACGGCGGTCAAAGCCGCCATGACCGGCCACCTGGTCCTGTCGACGCTGCATACCAACGACGCGCCCGGGGCGATCACGCGCTTGAGCGACATCGGCGTGCCCCCGTATCTGACGGCCGCGACGCTCGCTGGCGTTATCGCGCAGCGGCTGGTGAGACGCCTTTGCCCACACTGCAGCGTGCCGCGACCGGCCACGGCCGACGAGATCGAGGAACTCAAGCTCGACCCTGGTCACGAACTACGCGAGCGGCGTGGCTGCCCGGTCTGTCTCGGCACCGGCTATCACGGGCGGGTTGGACTCTTCGAAGCTCTCTGGATCGACGACGAAACCGCGCGCGCGATCGCCTCCGGTGCCAGTGAAGACGACCTGCGGCGGGGTCAACGCGGCTACACCACTCTGTGGGAGGACGCGTGCGACAAAGTACGTGAAGGCGCGACGGACTTCGACGAAGTCCGATACTTCAGACCGGCCGCGGACAGCTGAGCATGGCAACTTTCGCTTACACAGCCCTCGACTCGACCGGACGCGAACGCAAGGGAACGCTGGAGGCGGACAGCCGCCGCACGGCCGCGCAGAAACTTCGTACGCAGGGCGTCTTCACGATTTCTCTGGAGGACAACGCTGCGTCAGACGTGCCGGGCATCGTGGCCCCGCCGAAACGCCGGGTCCAGCTACCCTTCATCGGCAAGGTCGGACCCAGGGACCGGGTATTCCTCTACCGGCAGCTTGCGTTGATGCTGGCTGGCGGCCATACGGTTGTTCAGGCGCTCGATGCGCTGCAGCACCTGTCTGGTAAAGCCCAGCTGCGTGATGCGATGACGCGTATGAGCGCCAGAATACGAGATGGTGAAGCACTGTCGGTCACCATCAAGGACGAAACGGTGGTGTTTCCTTCGGTCGTCGCCCAAATCATCGAAACCGGCGAGCGTAGCGGGTCGTTGGATCCGATTCTGAACCGTCTGGCTGACGATGAAGAGCGTCAGGTGGCCGTCAAGCAGCGCCTCACGACGGCGCTCGCCTACCCGTCGCTGGTGTTCCTGGCCGCGGTCGCCGTCAGCATCGCGCTGGTCGGTTGGGTCATACCGCGATTTGCACTGTTTCTAACGGCGAGAGACGTACAGCTCCCACCGATAACTCAGTTCCTGCTCGATGTCTCGGCATGGCTTACAGACAACGCGGCCGTATTGGCCATCAGCCTGTTGGCGGCACTGGCCGGACTCGTGCTGTTACAGGCTACGGCGTCGGGACGCCTCGCCTTGGACAGGCTCCTGCTCCGCATTCCGATCGTCGGACCAACCATCGCCTCAGGTAATCTGGCACAGTTGTCCTGGAGCCTTTCGATGCAGTTGCGCAGCGGTCTGACGCTGCTCGACAGCCTCCGCATTAGCCGCGGGGCCACACCGAATTCGGCCATCGCGGCCATTCTCGACGATGCCGCGGATCAGCTGCTGGACGGACAGCCGCTGTCGCGAGCGCTCAACCAGCCGCTGATGCCGACGCTCGTCGCGCACATGGCGTCCGTCGGCGAACGCAGCGGTGAGCTCGATCACGTCATGGACATGCTGGGCAACTACTACCAGAAGGACCTGGAGACCCGCGTCGATACCATGGCGACGTGGGTCGAGCCAGCCATGATCCTGGTGGTTGGCGGTATGGTCGGACTCGTATACCTCGCCTTCTTCCAGGCCGCGCTGCGCGTCTCAACCGGGGGAATCTGAATATGTCCGTTGCCAAAAATGCACTGACGAACAGCCATGGTGGTCGACGCCATGGCCGGGCCGCTGCCTTCGTCTTAGTGTCGGCGCTGTGTTTGCCAGAAGCGCTCTATGCACAGACCGCCGCCGGCGAAAACGCGGGGGCCGGGTCGCAGTCGGGCGCCGCCGTGGCGGCGGTTCCGAACGAGCAGGAGCTGCAGCGAAACCTCGAGACACTCAAGAACTACTACGACGTCATCCAACAGCAATTGCGTGATCAGATACGAGACCACACCGGTGCGGCGGCAAAGTCGGCCGGAGCGAAAGACCCCGGAACAGCCAGGAATCCAGGGCCTGGATACCAGGATGGCGAACGGGATCCGTTCGCACCTACCAGCCGACTGATAGATGCGAATACCAACAGACAGGGCGTGGACTTTCAGCCCGGGCGGAGTTCAGCCGAAGCGCTTGCGCTGCCGCGCATGCGTCTCAGAGGCCTGGTGACGGAAAATTCCGGTGCGATCGCAGCGCTGTTGGAAATAGAAAACGCCGGCATCCACATCGTGCGCGAAGGTGATACGGTGGGTCTTTACGAAGCCCGCTCGTCATCCGTCATTCGCGTGCGGCAAATCAACCGCCTGAACGTGATCGTCGAGGTCGGCACCCTCGGCCAGACGCTCATCGTGCGCTAGAAAGTCCCCGATCATGAACTTTGCTCCGCTCCAAACCCGTTCGGCCGCTTCGCCTTATCGCTGGCACGCGCAAAGCGCTCATATGCGGCGCGTTGGGTTTGGGCTCGTTCTACTGATGCAGATCATCTGCTTCAGCCCCGTCTCCGCAGAAATTCACGTCAGCGCCCCGAAGGCCGATGAACTCGGCCCTGATGCGGTTCTGTCTGAAGTCGAGTTCAAGGATGCGTCCATCCAGGACGCCATACGTATCCTCTCTGAGCTCGCGGGCACAAACATCGTGGCAACCCGCGAAGCAGGCAGCCAACGGGTGACGTTGTTCTTGCGCAACATCTCCATTCGCAATGCCGTGGAGAGCATGTCGCGCGTGTCCGGACTCTGGTACCGCTATCACGAAGACACCGGATTGTTCGTCATCATGACGGCCGAAGAGTATCAGCGCGATCTGGTCGTGTTCCGCAACGATATCGTGCGCACATTCACGTTGAAGTATCAAAACGTCCAGGAAGCTGCGCAGACTATCGCGGATCTGTTCGGTGACCGCGTGACCCTGAATCTCGAAACCGAAAGCGACGCCTTCTCACTGACAGGTGCGGCAACCGTTGGCAGCGCGGGTGCTCGCACGGCGACAACGTCCGGCTCGAACCGCAGATTGACCCGTTCGACCAACACCACCTCCAGTACTTCCATCGGGTCGAGCACACCACCCGAAGCAGCAGCCAACCTTACGGTGGAGCAGTTACGCAGCCTGCAGGCCGCCGGGTTCAATACGAACTCGGTACGCCTTGAAGAGGGCGCGCTCGCGCAGGTCGCAAGCCGCGACGGTGCGCCGATTTTCGTGACGGTGAATTACCTGCACAACCTTGTGTTCGTACGCACCAGTGACGAACTGGCGATGCGTTCGATCGAGCAGCTGATCAAGGAAGTCGACAGGGTTGCGCCGCAGGTCCTGCTGGAGATGAAAATTCTGGAGGTGACACTCGACGACGGCTTCCGCTCGATCTTCGATATCGGCTTCACGGCCGACGATACGCAACCTGGCGCAGTCGACGGACAACCGCGCAACCCTCTGGATACGACTGCGGCGACCGGTGGCTCAGTATCCGTGGGCATTGGTAATTTCGGTCTTGAAGGCGGCACCTTTATCTTCCAGGCCATGAGTGAACTCGTGCGTGCACGTCTTCAGGTACTCGAACGTGACAACCGCGTAAAAGTACTGTCAACCCCCGTTGTGCTTGCATCGAACAACCAGCCCGCGCAGCTATTCATCGGTGAGGAGCGCATCCTCACGACCGGCTTCGAACAAGAGACCATTCAGAACAACAACCAGACCAGTACGATCACGGTCCCGACTACGGAGAGCCGGGACGTAGGCAACACGCTGCAGATTTTGCCGAGCATCAACGCCGACCGCACGGTAACGCTCCGACTCAGCCAGGACACCTCAACCGTCGTGCCGGGAGGCAACACCATTCCGGCGCCAGCGGCCAACGGCGGTGTTGAGGACCGGGCGGTCGATTCGGTCAGAACAGCGCAGATGGAATCCACGGTGATGGTGAAAGACGGCATGACGGTGGCGTTGGGCGGGCTTATCCGCAACGAGCGCACGAATCGTGTTTCCAAAGTACCGCTACTCGGTGATGTGCCGATCCTCGGGAAACTGTTCCGGCGGGAAGAACGCAGCGACACGACCAGCGAGTTGATTCTCATCATTACGCCGCGCGTCTTCACCACGCCCGGCGAAGGTGAAGCTGTCTCCCGAAAGCGGATTGCTTCATTGTCCGATACACCGGGTGCCATCGACGCCTATCTCGACGAGAACGACCGCGATCGTTCGCGGACCGCGGCGGGGCAGCGCGCCAATCGTGAGGTGCAGCGAGCAGGTGCCCAGCTGAATCCGCTCGCCGGTCACGAAACCCGTCTGGTCGCGATTGCGAGCCGCGCGATTCGAGACGTGCACGCGTTGAACGGAACCCGCATCCGCAGTGTCAAAACCCGACCCGCAGGGCCTCTCCGACTCATTGCGGATTCCCTGGTCACTGCGAGGCTGCTGCAATCGTGGACCGATGACGTGCTGTTCGTGAGTGCGGTGGAACTTCGAAACCTGGCGAATGTGCCGAAACGGGTCACGGCGCCCCGGTTCAGCGGAAAATGGCGCTACGTGCACGTGGAACACGACGAGCTGCCGCCGGGCACCGCAACCAAAGCGTTCCTGGTATCGGACAAACCATTTCTCGAAATGTTGACGCCCGGTGTGCTTCAGTACGATACGACGATTCCGCCGAAGCCGGTGAAACCGTTCTTCGCAAGACAGCCGGCAGAGAACTAGAATCTCGATTTAACTTGAACTTCACACTGGCCTTACAGGGGATGGATAGACATGGGTGATTCTTTAGTCGCCGACGACGTCGCGTCACCAACGGAAAGGTCGGGTGAGACCAGCATCCCGAAGCCACTGCTCTACGCCGTGCTGGTGCTCGCCGTGGCTGCCCTGGGTACGGCTGGCTACCGGGCGCTCGTGCAGCCGTGGCATCCATACGGCGACGGTGATATGTCTTACCTCGATCGCGTGGACAAACGTTCACTTTCGGGTGGCGATCTAACGCACTACCACTTCGGCAAATTTGCCTACGAACAGCGCGCTCCCAACCTCGCCTGGGGCTGGGATTTCATGTTCGAGGCCGGTGACGGCGTATTCGAGCGCCGCGTGTCGCCGGCAGTGTTGTCCAGAGCACGGTATGACGCCGACGGGCTCGGGCCTATCTACAATCACACAGCCTGTCTGGCCTGTCATATCGCGGACGGGCGGGCGCAGCCCGTCGCCAGCGAAGAGGGCATTGCACAGGAAGGCCTGCTGATGCGACTCAGCGTTCCGGGAAACCATCCGGATGGCGCTCCAACACCACATCCGGTGTACGGCGGCCAGCTCGGGGACCGCGGCATTCCGGTGCAGTACGCGAAAGGTAAAGACGGGCGCCGAAAAGTGGTGCAAAAGGAGGTGCGTGCCGAAGGTGTTCTGATCATCCGCTACGAGGAGATAGCTGGCCAGTACGTTGATGGCACACCCTACACGCTGACGAAACCTGTTTACGAAATCACCAACCTGAGCCGGGGGCCCATAGGTGCGGACACGATGTTCTCGCCGCGTATTGCGAACATGGTCTCCGGAATAGGCCTGTTGGAAGCCATCCCGGAGGAGACCATTCTCGCGATGGCCGATCCGAAGGACGAGAACGGCGATGGCATTTCGGGACGTCCCCAGATGGTCCGTCACCCGGATACCGGCGAGCTTGCGCTGGGACGATTCGGCTGGAAAGCCGAGACCGCTTCAGTCAAGCACCAGGTTGCCGCCGCCGCCGTCAACGATATGGGCATGACCAGTTCGATGTTTATCGACGAGCCCTGCACGAAGTTTCAGCCGCTGTGCAACAACGCCCGGTCTGGTAACGACGGTTCCGGCCCCGAATACACGGATGAGCAGATAACGCAGATGGAAAACTACGTGCAGCTGCTCGGCGTGCCCGGACGGCGCGGTGTGCGCGAAGAGCGGACACAAAGAGGCGAAGCAGCTTTTCGTGCGGCCAACTGCACGGGGTGCCACATTGAAACCCTGGTGACCGGCGGGCATGAGATCGAGCGGCTGAACGGTCAGACCATCCACCCGTACACCGATATGCTGTTGCACGATATGGGTAAGGGATTGGCGGACGAACGACCCTCGTGGCAGGCGAGCGGTCATGAATGGCGCACACCGCCGCTCTGGGGCATCGGTCTGGTACCGGTCGTCAACGGACATACCCGCTTCCTGCACGACGGTCGCGCCCGGAATCTGGAAGAAGCCGTGTTATGGCACGGTGGTGAGGCGAAGAAGTCACGCGACGCGTTCCTGTTGATGGATAAGCAAACCCGCGCCGACCTCATCTACTTCCTCGAGTCGTTGTAGTTCCTGACCGGTAAAAATGATGCGCAACGTATGGATGGCGGCATTTTGCGCTGCGACGCTAATCTCCGGATGCTCGGACCCGGGACCGCCGGTGACGGCGGCTCCCCCGGGCGCGGTTCTCCATTCGATCGGCACCAATACGGCGGCGCCGCGCATCGCCAGGACCCTGGAAGCCGCACAGAGCCTGCACAGCAAAACCAGCGCGCTTTGCGAGTCTCCCGGCGTCGAGCAGCTCGAATCCTCCCGCACGGCCTGGCGCGAACTCTATCTGTCGTGGTCGCATCAGCAGGCCGTCATGTTTGGCCCGGGTCGTGAGCAGGGATTGCGCCGGCACCTGTTCAGCTGGCCTACGCACGCCATGATCATCAATGCCGTTCTGGAGCCCGGCGTCGCGGAAGATGTCGCGCTCAATCGCCATGTTCGAGGCCTGCCGGCAGTCGAGTTCATGCTGTTCGGTGACCAGAAGATGCCCGTCGAGGCCGGGATGTTCGAACACGCCGGGCGGTGCGCCCATCTGGATGACATCATGAGCGAGGTCGTCAAACGGATCGGCGCGCACGCCGACGTCTGGACGAACGGATTTGGTGATGGCTTCGTAGCGAAGAACAGCCCCGACTCTGAAGTGAGTCGCCTGTCGATGCTGCTGGCCGAAGCGCTGAACACCGTCGACGATATCCTCTGGCAACGCCTCGGCGGACCGGCCGGCCTGTACGGCGGAATCGTGCAGACTGAAGACCTGGATGCGTGGCGCAGTGGTGAAACCCTGGCCGGCCTCGAAGCATCGCTGGTAACGATAAACGACATCGTATCAGGCGCTGGCCCCGAACAGCCCGGCATTGCCAACCTGCTCGCGAACCGCAATTCGGACGCAGCCAGCGATCTTGTCCGGTCGACCAGGGACGCGGTCGCGATCGCGAGGGAGATCGAAGGGCCGCTCGCAGGAGCGATTCTCGACCGCCCGGGCACGGTGAAAGACCTCTACGCAGCCGTTCAGGACGTACAGAACTATCTGATCGTGACGTCCGAGCAACTTGAGCTCGCGGTTGAGTTCGAGAAGGACGGTGACTGACCGGCAAGGGCCACAGAACGACAGTGCCGCATCGAGACGTCGCTTCCTTCGCCTGCTCGCAGCAGCTGCGGGCCTGCCTGCGGCTATCGGCACAGCGGCGCTCCTGACCCGCCCCACACCGACGACTCCAACACCGATCGGGCCGGCCGCGTCGGCAGCGGCCGGCACCCCACTGCGTGAACTGGAGTCGGCGCGTCTCGTCAGCGGCTTTCGCGGCACTGCCGAGCGCGCCGACGAGCCAGGCTTCGCGATACTCGATGGCCTCGGCAACGTGCTGCAGACGTTCTCGACCGCCTACCGTCTACACGGGTTCGCACGTGACCCGAACGATGCCGACCGGTTATTCGCCATCTGCCGGCGCCCGGGCACCGAGTTGTTGGAGGTCAGCGCTGGAGCGGGGACCATCGAACGGCAGATCCGTTCTGGTCCGGGCCACCACTTCTACGGTCATGCCGTTCTGTCAGCCGATGGCGGACATCTGTTCACGACGGAAAATGACTATGCCACGGGTGGCCACGGTCGCGTGGTGGTCCGGGACGCGCAGACGCTGGCGCCGATCGACGCACTCGATTCTGGCGGCATCGGCCCGCACGAACTCGCCCGTTTCGGCGCCGGCCTGGTCGTCGCGAATGGCGGTATCCAAACGCACCCCGATTTGCCGAGACGTAAGCTCAACCTGGACTCCATGCGCCCGAACCTCGCGATTCTCGATCGGGACGGGCGCGTGAACGATCGTTTTGAACCTCCTGACCATCAAATGAGCGTCAGGCATCTGGCCGTGACGGAGGCGGGTTTGATCGCAACCGCTCAACAGTATGAGGGCGCGCCTGACCGCTACCCCGACCTGATCGGGCTCGCGTCAGCGGCCGGCGACTACGACACGCTGACCGCACCGCGACGGGTACGGCGCCTGATGAATCGCTACATCGCGAGCGTCGCGGCGAGCGCAAAACCTGCTCGCCTGCTGGCTACGTGCCCAAGAGGCAATGCCATTCTGGCGTTCGATGCAGACGGTATACAGGCCGCGCAGATCATCGGTGCCCGCGCTCCGAACGGCGTTGCAACCCTCCCAGGTGGGTCAATCGCAGCAGTGACCACGCTTTCGGGTGACCTGTTGCTGATCGATGCCGCCCGCGCGCGCGTTGTGCATCGCGCGAGTACACCGTATATCTGGGACAACCACCTGCTCTGGATTTAGTGGGCTCGTCGGAAAGATCCAGGAGTTGGCGCACGGCAAGCTCGGGCT
Source organism: Pseudomonadota bacterium (assembly GCA_039030335.1). Taxonomy (GTDB): domain Bacteria; phylum Pseudomonadota; class Gammaproteobacteria; order HK1; family HK1; genus JBCCEJ01. The sequence continues at coordinate 15,066 of JBCCEJ010000020.1, forward strand.
GACTCGCGGTCGCACCGATGATACGAAGGGAGTGGCCAGCGCGGCCGGGATGAACTCAGCGGGCGATCGCCCTACGGCAGATTAGCGCGCGACTCAACATGGCAGGTACGTGCAGCGGCTCGCCATCGATTTCCAACTGCACCCAGCCGCGCGGCGCCGTAGACCGGATCGTCGCCACCACGCCATCGAACAGCCCAAGTAGCGAGGACGCCCGATCGAAACGCCTCTGCGCGAGCGACAGGATCTCGACGCGCTCGCCGACCGCGAACGCATCCAGGGTCATAGGCACTAGCAGCATCCGTAGAGCACTCGGTTCAACGGCCTCATCCGCGGCATGGCCGGCCCTTACCTACGCCAGCGCCGTAGCGCCGTCGAGCGATACTTCGACTGCGTCGGCCCTGGCGGCGCGAAAGAGTTCGACCACTTCGGGTACGCAGCGTGCGCACTGCGGCGCGCAGCACAATCGTCTGTAAACATCTGCAGGTGTCGAAGCGCCTTCTGCCAGCGCCCGCGCGATGGCACGTTTGTTCAGGCCGTTGCAATTGCAGATGTACATATTTGCCTTGTAGCGGGCTCAGCGAAACGGTTCCGAATGATAACGATTCGTGTTTAGTTTTCAACACCGTTTTTTTCAAACGGATACACTCGCGCTCCCTATGGTAGTGATATGACTAGTCGAAGTATTCGGCTGGCAGGGATTCGCTCGTCCCGCTTTTGTCAACTCACTATTGTCGCTGTAAGGAGCTTTGGAACCATGCAAGGCGATAAGACTGTCATTCAGCATCTGAACCGAATTCTGACCAACGAACTGACCGCCATCAATCAGTACTTCCTGCATGCGCGTATACTGAAGAACTGGGGAATCAATGAGCTGGCCAGCCATATCTACAACGAATCGATCGGTGAGATGAAACATGCCGACCAGCTGATCGAACGCATACTGATGCTCGACGGCCTGCCGAATCTACAGGATCTCGGCAAGCTGAAAATTGGAGAAGATGTCGAAGAGATGTTTACGTGTGATCTGTCCGTGGAGAACCAGAATCAAGGCGATCTGAAGGAGGCAATAGCTCTTTGTGAGAGCACCAGCGACTTCATCTCGCGCTCGATCCTGACTCACATCCTGGATGACACGGAAGAACACATCGACTGGATCGAGACTCAGCAGCAGCTGATCGCACGGGTCGGAATTGAAAACTACTCAGCTCGCATGATGGGCGGACAAGGTAGCTGATCACTGCAATTCGCCGGCTGCCGCGCCTGGCAGCCGGCCTCAGCCGCGCCCGGGACCATTCACCACCACTTCGTAGCCGGGTACCTCGGGTTCGTCGTCCAGCATCTCCGACGGAAATCCGGGCGCCAGGATTTGCGTACCCGTCGCGTCTTCGAGACGACGGATGATGTTGGGCGACCACTCGCGTGAACCGTAGCGCCGCTCGCCGTCCTGAAAGACCTGCGCGAGCAACGGGCCCAGTTCCAGTTCCACGCCGGCGCGCTCGGCCACCGTATTGAACAGACTGACATCCTTGATGACGAGGTCCATCGTAAAGCTGATGTCGCGACTGCCGTTCAGAATCACCTGGCTCTCGGTCTCGTGAACGAACGAATTACCGGATGAAATGCGGATCGCTTCATAGGTCGTACTGAGGTCCATACCGGCGAGTTTGGAGGTGACCAGGGCTTCACAGAGGCTGACGAGATTGGCGGTAGCCAGGTAATTCGTCACGACTTTCAGAACAGACGCGGCGCCGAGCGGCCCAGCGTGCAGGATACGGCGCCCCATGGCTTTCAAAACCGGCAGCACACGCTCGAACGTCGCTCGATCGCACCCGGCGAAAATCGAGATGTTGCCAGTTGCCGCACGATGGCAACCGCCGGACACCGGACAATCCACCGGGTGGGCTCCCAGCGCGCTCACCAGTGCCCCCAGTCGTTTCACCTCCGCTTCGTCGGTCGTGCTCATCTCTGCCCAGATCTTGCCGGGCGTGAACCCCTGTAAAGCGCCGTCGGCCGCTTCCATGACAGCTGCGCTGGCGGCAGGGCTGGGCAGACATGTGATCAGAACATCGGCCCAGGCCGCCATCGCCGCGGGGCTTTCCCCTTCCAACGCGCCGTGCGAAAGGAACGGCGCCATGAGGTCGGGAGCGAGGTCCCGCACCATGAGTTCCAGGCCGTTGCGTTGCAAGCTGCCAGCCAGTTTTCCACCCACATTGCCAAGACCAATAAATGCCACTTTCACACTGAAGCCCTCGTAGAGATCGCTTGAGTTGGGGGAGATTCGCCTGATTCGCGGGCCGACGTCGTCAACCTCCGGGACTACCCCTGTACGAGGACATCTCCGCCATACCCGACTCTGACGCCAGGCGGCCGCGCGGCAGGCGCGAGTTTGCACGCCGGCGACCCGCCGCGCCATGCCGGTTGTGCCAGCCAGCGTAGTACGCGCGCCACCGTCAGCCGACGCCGTGAGCGGCTTCGAACCCGTCCAGGAACGCGCCCAGATTCGTACTCAGTTCCGGGCACGGGTATCCGCCTTCCTGCACGATGACGGTTGGCAAGTCCAGACCCGCGATCGCCGCACCGATGCGTTCGAAGCCAAAGGTCGTGAGTTGCATGCAGCGCAGCGGGTCACCAGCGAAACCATCGAGTCCAAGCGCGATCAGCAACACGTCCGGCGAGAACTGGCGGACCCGCGACTTGGCCGTCTCCAGCGCGACGAGGTAATCGTCATCATCAGTGGTTACCGGCAACGGCAGATTGAGGTTATACCCCGCGCCCGCACCGGCGCCCCGCTCGGCGGCGAATCCCCAGAAGAACGGGTAGATGAAATCCGGGCTGGTGTGCACCGACACGTGCAGCACATCGGCCCGCGCGTAGAAGATCGCCTGCGTGCCGTTACCGTGGTGCACATCGATATCGAGGATCGCCGCACGCATACCGTGGGTCGTCAGCCAGTGGGCGGCGACGGCTACATTGTTCAGGAAGCAGAAGCCACCGGCCATGTCGCCAAACGCATGATGTCCGGGCGGCCGGCACAGTGCATAGGCACTCCTTGCACCGTCGCGCACCAGGCCGGCAGCATGGAGCGCGGAGTGCGCGGCGTACACGGCTGCTGACCAGGTGTGCTCACCGATCGGGCAAGCCGTGTCAGCCTGATGAAAGCCGGCCCGTCCGACGATGCTATCGGGGTACCCACTCGCGGGTCTGCCCGGATGAACGTTCGGAATCACCTCGGCACCACCGCCGATCGCCTGCCACTCGTGCCACGCGCTTCGGAGGAAATCCAGGTAGTCCGGCGAATGCACGGCGGCGATCGGGCCCAAACCGAAGTCATCCGGGTTAACCACCTCGTCGCCACGCCGGTCCACTGCAGCCAAAAACTGTTCGGCCCGCTCCGGACGTTCCGGGCTGGCCTGCATGACGCCCCTGTACAGGAAGGCCTTGGGCGTGTGGGTCTCGTGACCCGGGTGAAAAACCACGTGCATAGAGCGCTTTCCTGCGCGATCTTCGAGCGATGCGATTCTGACACCTTCCCGCGACCCGGCAACGCCGGCCCACACAGTCACCTGCCCTGCCCTATGGCACTTGTCTGGAGGTGCCCGGACCGCCCAAAATGGCAAGCGCGATTCCGGCTCGTCCCGGCGGGCCACCCCGACCAATTCAGGAGTGTCCTATGGAAACCCGCGCCGCGGTGGCACATGCCGCAGGAAAACCTCTCAGCATCGAAACCGTGACGCTCGACGGCCCCCGCGCAGGCGAGGTCCTTGTCGAGATCAAAGCGACCGGTATCTGCCACACCGACGAGTTCACCCTCTCAGGCGCGGATCCGGAAGGTCTGTTCCCAGCCATCCTGGGGCATGAAGGAGCCGGGGTCGTCGTGGATGTCGGACCTGGCGTCACCACGCTCAAGAAAGGCGATCACGTCATCCCGCTCTACACACCGGAATGCCGCGAGTGTGAATACTGCACCTCGGGCAAGACCAACCTGTGCCAGGCGATCCGCGTGACGCAGGGTCAGGGGCTGATGCCGGACGGCTCCAGCCGCTTCAGCATCGGAACAGACAAGGTGTTCCATTACATGGGCACTTCAACCTTTGCGAACCACACCGTGGTACCTGAGATCGCCCTCGCGAAAATCCGCGAGGACGCGCCGTTCGATAAGGTTTGCTATATCGGTTGCGGCGTCACGACCGGCATCGGCGCCGTCATGAACACGGCGAAGGTCAAGCCCGGCGACAATTGCGTTGTATTCGGTCTGGGCGGCATTGGTCTGAACGTCATACAAGGGCTGCGGATCGCCGGCGCGGATGTCATCGTCGGCGTCGACATCAACCCGGCCCGCAAGGAACTGGCCGAGAAATTCGGCATGACTCATTTCGTCAACCCAACCGAAGTTGAGGGCGACCTGGTGCCTTATCTGGTCGACCTGACCAAAGGTGGCGCGGACTACAGCTTCGAGTGCATCGGGAACGTCGATGTCATGCGCCAGGCACTCGAGTGCTGCCACAAAGGCTGGGGCGAGAGCATCATCATCGGCGTGGCGGGCGCCGGCCAGGAAATTGCGACGCGCCCGTTTCAGCTGGTCACGGGCCGGGTTTGGCGCGGCACCGCATTCGGCGGTGCCAAGGGGCGCACCGATGTGCCGCGTATCGTCGACTGGTACATGGAAGGCAAGATCAACATCGACGACCTGATCACTCATACGTTGTCGCTGAATGACATCAACAAGGGTTTCGACCTGATGCACGCAGGTGAGTCCATTCGTAGCGTGGTGCTGTACGACTAAATCCATGCCCCTTTGGACGGCGGCTGGCATGGCCGCCGTCCGCGTGCGAACACTGAGGCTTGCCTATTGCCGTATGATGGCTTGGGTAGGGATGAGATCGGGACGATTCGCATGCGCTTCTTGGGCTTGATTGCTGCGCTGATTTTCTGCGCACCCGCGCTGTCCGCCGAGCAATGGATCTACAAGGTCCAGCCTGGCGACAATCTCTGGAACTTCAGTAAGCAGAATCTGAGCAGCATGCGGTTCATGCCGCGCCTGCAGCAACTCAATCAGGTCGCCGATCCAACCCGCCTGCAACCGGGCTCCAGGCTCAAAGTGCCGATGAACTGGCTCCGCGTAAAGCCGGTGCCCGTTGTCGCAAAATCCGTTAACGGCGCGGTCACCGCTACCAACCTTCTCGGCGATGCCATCGAGATGGCGGCAGGTACGAAACTGCTGATCGGCTCGCGTATCAGGACTGGCGACGACGGCAACGTCCTGTTGTTGTTCGCCGATCAGACGGAGCTCGCGCTCCGCGCCAACAGCGAGCTGGCGCTGGATGCCATGACGGCCTATGGCAACTCCGGCATGGTCGATTCCCGCATGCGTCTCGATATGGGTCGGATCGGCGCGACGGTCACGGACGCGAAGGGACCCGGCAGCCAGTTTGAAATCACGACGCCCGCCGCGGTCGCAGCAGTGCGCGGGACAGTCGAGCGCGTCGCCACCGACGGCACGTCAATGCGTGCCGAAGTCACCGAAGGCGAAGTGCTGGTGAGCGGTAGTGGCGGCACTACGCGGGTACCGGAGGGCTTCGCGACAAGGGCCGAACAGGGCAAGCCCCCGGAACCACCGCGCCCATTGCTGCCCGCGCCCGACTTCAGTGCATTCAGCGGCCTCGTGGAGCGGCTGCCGCCGCGCGTGAGTTGGCCGGCCGTGGCGGGTGCGCAGAACTACCGCATTCAAGTCGCTCGCGACGCGTCGTTCGACACCCTGCTCTACGAAGCGATCAGCCCCACCGCGGCGCTTCGCGGCCTCGAGCTCGCGGATGGCGACTACGTCCTGCGGGTGCGGGCCATCGACCCGGACGGCGTCGAAGGTTTTGACGCCGTGCAGCCGTTCACGCTGAATGCCCGCCCCGAGCCGCCATTCGCGCGCGCGCCGGCCTTCGACTCGACCGTTCGCGATCAGTTCGCCGCGCTGACCTGGGCCGAACCTTCCAACGCGGTGGGCTATCGCGTGCAGCTCGCAACGGACGAAGCTTTCGCGAACGTACTGCTAACCGAAGAGATCACCTCGAGCACATACACGCCGGGTGTGCCAGTTGAGTTCCGGCAATACTATTGGCGCGTCGCGACCAAAATCGCCGATGGTGAGGTGGGACCTTACGGCGATCCGCAGCCATTCAAATTGAAACCATCGCCACCGAAACCGGAACCTGAACCACCTGAGCTGGCCGAAAAGGAAATGAATTTCCGCTGGAGCAAAGGCGAACCCGGGCAGACTTATCACTTCCAGTTCGCGCGCGATGCGAAATTTGAAGAGCTGGTCTCGGATGAGACGCTCGACAAGCCCACGATCACGATCGAGCGGCCGTCGTCCGGAGACTATTACCTCCGTATCGCGACCATCGATACCGATGGTTATCACGGGCCATTTAGTACCGCACAGAAAATTGAAGTGCCCTACGACGGCATCATGCACTACTTGCTGCCAGCGGCGTTCCTGCTGCTGTCCCTGTGACCAACGATGTTCCCGGCCGCGCTGAACTGCACGTCGGCCGGGAACGCTGGATTCTCGGCGCTGCCCTGGTCGCATTTGCCGCCGCGCTGACCTTCAGCGAGGTGCTATGGGATTGGGATCAGGTCGTCTACGACCGGTATCTCAGCTACGCGTTTGCCGCCCCGCCAGACGATGTGCTGATCGTTGCGATCGACGAATACAGTCTCGCGGCAATAGACGCCAGCCTGGGCTCCCGGTGGCCCTGGCCGCGGGCCCTGCACGCGGAAGCGCTCGCACGGCTTACCGAAGGCGGCGCCCGCGGCATCCTGCTGGACGTCCTGTTCACCGAGCCGGATCGCGCGCAGGCGCAAAACGATGCAGCACTAGCGCACGTGCTGGGCGCGAGTGGCCGGGTGGTGCTGCCGGTCCATCTGGCCGGCATAAGCCGCGGTGGCGCAGAGCAGCCGCGGCTGGTATTCCCGATCCCGGCCTTTGCCAGTCAGGCGGCCGCGCTTGGACATACGCATTCGCGCTTCGATCGCGACGGAATTTTGCGCGAAGCCAGTCTCGCGCTGGCCTCTGGCGAACAGCGAATTCCGCACGCGAGCGCCAGTCTGCTGGCTCTGCGCGAACCCGACCTGTTCGAGCGGCTGCCGGGCCTGAGAGCACCCGAGCGCCAGCCGGGCCGATGGTACTCGGACTACACGACGCGCTTTCTATTCAATGGACCGGCTGGTCAGATCGAACGGGTCGCGTATGCCGATCTGCTGCAATGGGACGCGGACCGCATCGCCCGCAAGGTCAAAGATCGCTGGGTATTCGTCGGCGCGACCGCGCCCGGCATGGACATGATCCCAACGCCGGTGTCTGGTGCACGCCCGATGCCGGGTGTCGAAGTCAATGCCAACATCTTCCAGGCTTTGCGGGCGGCGCGCACGGTCACCGGCGTCAGCCCGGTGTGGCAGTTTGCTGCGAGTCTGCTGGCAGTGCTGCCAATCTATCTGCTGTTTGCTCAAATCCGCTCACGCTGGGTGTTTCCGCTGATGCTGGGTGGCCTCGCAGCCATCGCCGGGGTCAGTGTCATCGCCCTTGCGCAGCAACTGTGGCTACCGCCTATGGTCGCCATCGTCACGCTCTCCGCGGCGTATCTGCTGTGGAGTTTCCGGCGGCTCGGCAATGCCGTGCGATTCCTGACCCGGGAACTACGGCATCTGGAAACCGAGACCCAACGACTGGCGCCTCCCGGGGAACCCGCGTTCGCCGATCTGCTAAGCCACGTCGCCGCCATGCTCGATGTGCGCGAGGCACAGCTGCGCCGGGCCGACGGCGAAGTACTGCAGTCGTGGGCGGCCAACCCGGAAGACCCGACCGCACCGCACGAGCAGCTCTCCGAGTGGTACCAGACACTTTCCGCCGATGGCAACGAGCTCTACGTCGCCATTGCGCAGGATGAACTCAGCGATGCACAGCAGGCGGTGCTGCGCGCCCTCGCCCGTCGTCTGACCGACGACGATCGGGAGCGCCCGGTTACCGCGGTAGAGCGCATCGAACGACGGATGCTGCAGGTGCGCTCCGCGTCTCAAAGTCTGACCGACCTGCGGCGCTTCGTCGCTGAAAGCCTGGAGCAGATGGCGAGTGGCGTGCTGGTTGCTGACGCTCTTGGTCAGATTCGTGAGGCGAACACGAATGCCGCGCAGTTCACCGGTCGAAGTGCGGCGCAACTCATCGGACAGCCCGCACTCAGCGCGCTAACGGAGCTGGAACTGCACGGGCAACAGCCGGGTGCGCTGATCCGCAAGGTGCAGCTGCTGGGCGAAGGCACGTTCTGCTACGCCACCGGCGTGGAGCAGAGCGACCTCATCATTCAGATCACACCCTATGGGAGAGACCACGGCGCACCGTTCGGCATCATCATCAACATGAGCGACATCTCCGAGCTCCGCGCGAGCGAGCGCCGGCGTTCGGAGATGCTGAGCTTCATCTCGCACGATCTGCGCTCGCCGCTCGTCTCAACGCTCGCGCTGACTCAGATTGCGACACTGAAACCCGAGCGCCTGACCGATGGTAAAACCGTCGGGCGCATCGAGTCCAACGTCAAGAAGACGCTGGAGCTGGCAGACGATTTCCTGCATCTGGCGCGCGCCGAGTCAGGCGCGGCCGTGGCGCTGACACCAGTGGACTTCGGCCAGCTCGCACGCTCCGCCTTCGACCAGGTCCGTGTGCAGGCGGAACAAAAATCCATGACCGCCCGCTGTGAGATCGACGGTCCGTTCATCGTCAGTGGTGAATCCGGGCTGCTGGAACGTGCCGTCGTGAACCTGCTGACCAACGCAGTAAAGTACAGTGGCGAGGGCGCCTCGGTGACGGTGCGCATGGGCGCCGATGAGCAATACGTACGATGTCAGGTCAGCGACACGGGCCTCGGCATTCCGGCTGGCGCCGTGCCAACCCTGTTCGACCGCTTCACGCGAGTGCAGGGCGAGGACCATCGGAAACGAAGCGGCGCCGGGCTCGGCCTGGCGTTCGTGCACACGGTCGCGACGCGCCACGGTGGCGACGTCGAAGTGCGCAGCGTGGAAGGCGAAGGGTCTACGTTTGAGATCCGGATACCGCACGCGGCCGCGGACGAAACCACCCTCACCGGCTGAGCGAATCCGGACCCGAAGAAGCGGGGCTCGCGGCCGGGTGCGCCGCCTTCAGGCGTTGGCAAACGCCGCGCGGAGATCGTCGGCCAGGGTGGCCGGATCGATGGGCTTTGGAAGCACCGCGATGGCACCGAGAGACTCCAGCTCGGCAACGCGTACTGGATCGGTTTCGGCGGTCATGAATATAGCCGGGACCGCCGCGAGCGACGTCAATTGGCGAAGCGCGGCGAGCGTCGCGGGCCCATCCATGTCCGGCATTTCCCGGTCCAGCAGAATCAACTGCGGCGCGAACGCTTCGGCGACTTCCAGCGCGGCAACCCCGCTGTGACATGCCTTCAGCGTGATGCCTTCCATGTCCAGCACGAGTTCGGCAAGTTCGGTAAGCGCTTCATCGTCGTCGACGTAGAGAATCCGTTCCAGCATCACCGACCTCCGCTGAAAACGGTCTTGTCGGCGTCATCGGCGCTGTCGGCGCCGCCATCGGCCATGACGAGAAATCCGAACCGAAAGGTGTCGAAGCAGATCTCATCGCCGCTTTCGAGCGGCGCCATGCCGATGACCCGCTCACCGTTGACGTACGTGCCGTTGATGCTTTTGTGGTCTTCGACCCAAAACCGACCGCGCGCATACCGGATCGAGGCGTGTTTTCGGCCGATGGTCTTGCTGGGGATACTGAAATAAGAGCGTGCCTGGACCTGCGTGGGGACTGAACGGCCCACAAACAGATTATCGGTTTCGATCTGATACTGTGGAACCGAGGCACCGCCGTCGCGATCGATCAGAAATGCGAGCGGCAACGGTGCGCCCTGGCCGCCACTGCTCGGCGGCTCAGGCATGGCTCGTTCGGGTCGCATGGGCGGTGGTGGGTCCGAAGGCGGTGGCGCAGGGCGCGGCGACGGCACCGCAGGCGGCAGATTGCCGTTGCTGATAAGGCCCTGGGCTTCCAGATAGGCGCGATCGATACGCGGTGACGCGCCGGTGTCCTCGAGATCGGGGACTGGCACCATGCCAGGTACCGATTGCGCGGCGTTGCGCAGCACATCCGCCGTGCGCTCTTCATCCGCCATCGGAGGTTCCTGCGTGTCGGGCTCCATGTCGCCCGTCTCCGCGTATGCCGCGGCCACAGGCAGATTCTCGCGGGTATCCGACTCGTCGAGGAGCAGCTCGAAGCCGCCGCCCTCTTCCAGACCGTCAAGCATCGACGTTGGCGAATCGGAGCCGAACATTTCTTCGTCCGCCGTGTCCGCGTAGCGCCCTTCGATGCCGCTACCAGCCGGAAGCGGTTCTTCGTCAACGCCGCCGAACTGCGCGATCAGGCCGCCCTCAGCCGGCGGTGCGTCGGGCGGTGGTGGTGCGGTGGTCGGCGCCGACTCCGGTGCAGAATCGGCCGGGTCGCTGTAGCCGGCGATCAGCCCACCCGTATCTGCTGCCATCGTCTGTGCCGCCGCTTCATCGGGCTCGTCGTCAGTGCCGCCGTACTGTGCGATCAGGCTCCCGCCGACCGGCTCTGACGACGGCGCTTGCGCGTCTTCGGGTTCTTCGTCGGTACCGCGATACTGGTCGATCAAACGACTGCCAGCACGTTCCGCACCTGTCGATGGCGCCGGGTCTACACTCTCGTCGCCGCCGCCGTACCGGTCGATCAGACCACCGGCGGGCGAAACCTGAGCCGCCGTTGGCGCGCTGTCGACATCCGTTTCGTCATCACCGGATTCATCTTCTGCCAGCAAACCGGGGAAGCCCGGGTCTGCGGCGGGCGCGGCAGGACTTTCAGTAACGGCTTCGAAGGCTTCGGTCAGCGCCGCTTCGGGTGCCTCGTCAGTCCCATCGACCACCGGTGCGCCGAGCGCCACCGTCTTGTCCATGGCCGGCTGTTCCGTCACAGCCTCTCGTCGCGGCGGAGCGATGATCTCGGTCGACGCCGAAGAAACTTCGTCTTCCAAAACGCCGCCCGTGTCGCTCGCATCACCGCCGTACATCTCGATGAGACTACCGCCACCCGCCGGTGCCGCGACGGGGGCCTCGAATCCGGGTGCCACCGTAATGCCGACGGCCGCCGGCGGGGCATCGCGTGAACCCACCAGCTGCGTCTCGTCACCAAGGCTTTCGTCCGGCAGTACGAATACGAACTGCACGCCCTCGATGTGGATGACATCACCGTTGTGCAGGATCGTCGAACCTTCGATGCGGTTGCCGTTCACCAACGTGCCGTTGCGGCTCTGCAAATCCGAAACGTAGAACGCGTGCTGTCGGTACTCGATCTGTGCGTGCCGGCGTCCGACGGTATTGATGGGGAGCGTGACCCCCTGCACACCCTGCCCGGAGTTCGTGCTGAGGCGACCGATGATGACCGCGTCTTCGGTGATCGCGATCTCCGGCGTACCCGTCACGTTCATGAGGTCCTTCAGCAACGCCACCGGGCGTTTCCCCGGCGCATCCGCTCCGCCCCGGCGACGACGCAACCACGCTACGAGCAGCGTAATCGCGAGTATCGCGACCAGACACGCGCCAGCCGCGACCACCACTACCGACAACGGGGGCCCGTCAGGCGAAGCTTCAGGCGCTGATTGAGGCGATGGTGACGACAGGGGCGCGCCCGGTTCAACGGGCGCAGACTCCGACGCAGCCGGGGTGCTTGCAGCGTCGGGATTGGTGAGCAGATCTTCCTCGGCCGAGTTGGCGGCCTGCGCAGCCGGTGTGAGCACCAGACTCGCAGCCATGCAGATCGCGACGACAAACGCCAGCGTCCCGACCTCCTCTGGCGCCAGCCTGCGGCGTACGCCGCGCGCAAGTCGGCGCGCCAGATCGAATCTGGCTTTAAGAGATTGATTTGACGCGCGTTTGTCCCGAAGCACTGCTATGACATGCCGACTTCCGATCGGCATCGTTCGGGGCCGCAAACGGGCATCCCGCCCGATTCGCCAGCCTGTTCATTGCGCGCAGAAAACCATCCCACACGGCACATGGCTGTACAGAACTGCACAGCCTGGGGGCACGACCCACAAGAAGCCTCGGCCACCTGCGGCGTCAGTATCGGGAATCGCGCATCTGCGGGGCCGCTCTGGAGCCGCCGAATTCCCGTCTGATCGCGTGCCGCCAAGGTAACGACAGGCCCGCAAGGCGCACCACCCCAAGATGAACTAAGGGTAGTACATTCTAAGAAGGCTCTGACAGATGTACACCGCCTTCAGACACCCACTTCGTGATTTCACCCGCGGAGCCGGGCCGGGCTGAGAGCATCGATGTCCGCGGCCGCCATTGCGCTGGCCGAACTCGCGTCCTCGGCGAGCACCTGAGCCGCGCAAACCCGCCCCATCGCAGGGGAAGTCTGAATGCCATAACCGCCCTGGCCAACGAGCCAGTAGAAGCCGGAAACATCCGGATCAAATCCATTCACGAGCTGACGGTCGGGCGCAAAGGTCCGCAGTCCGGCCCAGCTGCGAACCATCCGCCGTACTTCGATCCCAGTGATCTGCTGCATCCGGTCGACGCCGGTCGCCAGATCGATATCCTCGGGCCATGCATCGCAAGGCTCACTGGGGGTTTCATCAGCAGGAGAGACGAGCAGCCAGCGGCCTTCGGGCTTGGCGTACCAGTTACCAGCCACCCCGGCCAGCAGCGGCCAGTCGGCGGCGACCACGTCGTCCATGGCGGGTTCGACGATGGCAACCGAGCGCCTCAACGGAGTCAGCCCCAATGGTTTCACGCCTGCGAGCCTGGCGATGTGGTCTCCCCAGGCGCCGGCCGCATTGACCAGCGACGGGGCAGCGGCGGTCGTGTTTTCCCACGCGACCCGCCACATCCCTGCCGACCGCGAAACGGCATTCACCCGCGCGCCGCATCGCAACTGTCCACCAGCCTTCCTGAAGGCGCGGAGATAGCTCTGATGCAGGCGGTCGACATCGATGTCGAGCGCGTTCGCTTCAAAACCGCCGGCCACAGCCGGCCCTCCACGCAAAACCGGGACCAACGTCGCGCATCCGTTGGCATCCAGACGCTGCATGCCCTTCGCACCGGCCAGCTCATCGTCGAGAGCGCCCAGTTCAGATGCCGTGGCGAGGTAGAGCAGCCCACGCCGGCCGACGACCGGTCCATCCGCGAAGTCATCTGGCGGAGCCGTCAGGAATGGGGCGCTCGCGCGGTTCAACTTGCGCACCGAGGGAGCACCGTAGTTCTCGATAAAGGTGGCCGCCGAGCGGCCAGTAGTGTGGTAGCCCGGCTGTTGCTCTGCTTCGAGCATCAACACGTTGGCATCTTCGGCCAGCCAGGCGCCCGCGCTGGCACCCGCAATACCCGCACCGATGATGATGACGTCAAAGTGTTCCATAGCGGCTGCGCTCCAAAGTGCTGCGATAAGCCCAGGGCACCAACCTCTGAGCAACGCAACGGCTGCGCGCTCGGATCGGCGTTACGGCGCGCGTGCCCTGTCGTGAGTAGCGATACCGACCTGGCCGCCCGCGCTGTGCGGGGCATCGACCGACCGGACGCAGAGGACCGGGACGGGATCGACCATTCCGACCCTGGCCGGCATCGAGAACCCTATTGTCGCCCGCGATCGACGACCCTGTCAGGGCGCCGACGGTGTAGAGTCTCAGCAACTCGTGACAGATTCGAGCGAACACGCTCGGACCCGAACCTAACGAATCTGAAGGAGACCGTTCAAATGAGTACTTCCGCACTCATCGTAGGCGCCGGCGATGGCCTCAGCGCGTCGCTTGCGCGACTGTTCCGCTCTAATGGGATGCAGGTCGCACTCGCAGCGCGCAATGTGGACAAACTCGCCAATCTCGCCGAGCAGACCGAGGCGCTCAGCATCCGCTGCGACGCGGCCAATCCGGCCGATGTGGACGCAATGTTCAGCGAAGTTGATGCCACCCTCGGCGTCCCGGATGTCGTCGTCTACAACCCCAGCGCGCGGGTGCGCGGACCCGTCAACGAGATCGACCGGGACGCCGTGCGCGATGCGCTGATGGTGACCTGCTACGGCGGTTTCCTGGTGGTTCAGGAAGCTTCCCGGCGCATGCTTGAGCGTGCGAGCGGCTCGATTCTGTTGACTGGCGCATCGGCCAGCGTCAAGGGTTTTGCAAACTCATCGAGTTTTGCGATGGGCAAGTTTGGTCTGCGTGGCCTCGCCCAATCGAGTGCACGGGAGCTGGCGCCGCGCGGCATCCATGTGGCGCACTTCGTGATCGATGGCGGCATCCGTGCATCCGACGCCGACCCGGGCGGCGACGAGAGGCTCGACCCCGATGCCATCGCCCAGTCCTACCTGGACATACACCGGCAGGCCCGGAGCGCGTGGACGTGGGAGGTCGAACTGCGGCCCTGGGTCGAGAAGTTCTGAGTGTCAGGCGAGTACGGGCGCAGCAGCACGATGAATGCCAGCGGGCTTGCGAGGGTACAAACGCGGGTGCGCAGAAGCGCCGGAGTCACGTTCCTACTTTGAGCGTCGACACGAGCCCCTGCAGCGTCGCGAGAACGCTCAGCGGCGTCAGCAGGCCCGTTCGCGGGTTCTCCGGTGACGGGACATTTTCGATGGTCATCTCGAAGCGCACGGCGGCCGCATCGACGTGGATCGTATGGGTATTGCGAGAGACCCCGGGATCGGCCCAGACCTCGAGTTCGGTAGCGTCGGGCCCGACACCGGCCAGACTGAGCGCAGCCGCTACGTTGACATTGGCCGGAAAGCCAATTGCGCCGTCGCGGGCGCTGCCCTTGAACACGAGTAGTGCCTCCCGCAGGTCGGAAACGTCGATGTTGTTGTTGACCAGGTGCGGCGCCCCAGCCAGCCCACCAGGTGGTTTTCGCGTCACCATGCGGACTGCATGGATACCGCCCTCGGCCGCGGCACGCACGGCATCGAGCCCGAGCAGAGCGCCCGTCGGTACGACAATGCGCGCGCCGGTGCGGCGCGCCTGCGCGATCAGCTCGTCACGATTCAACAGCTGTGCGACGCTGGACGGCACGAAGATGCGCCCGGCCGCCACGGCAGGCCCGGCGATGTCATCGAATACGGCTGCCGGCGCCGCCTCGACGATCACATCGGCGTGCTGCGCGAGCGACGCGACGTCAACGACCTCAGGCGGGTTGCAAAACCCGCTCACCTGGCGCGCCACTTTGGCGGCATCCCTGGACGCGACCGCGGCCAGCGTGAGACCTTCCTCGCCAGCGTCCAGGCGCTCGGCCAAGGCCATACCAATAGCGCCCATACCCGCAATTCCCACCAACATATCCGACTTCCGACGATGAAGATTCAGGCTGTCACTCTAGACGCGGCTGGCACCCTGATAAAGACCCGGCGACCCGTCGGTGATATCTACTGCGGGATCGCGGCAGACCACGGTGCGTCGCTGGACCCGGCAGCCCTTGGCAGCGCGTTCGCCGACGTATTTGCGGCCATGCCTCCGATGACCTTTCCCGAACTCCGCGGCCGGCGTGCCCCACCTGATGAACTGGATCGGTTGGAGCGACGCTGGTGGGGGCTACTCGTCAAGGACGTAACCGACCGCGCGGGCGGCGTGCCGGCCTTCGAGCCGTTCTTCACCGACCTGTACGACTACTTCGCGACCGCGCAGGCCTGGGTTCTCTATCCAGAAGTAGAGCCGTTTCTGGACGTGTTGGCCCAGCGTGAAATGCAGGTCGCGGTCGTATCGAACTTCGACTCGCGCCTCGTTACGGTCCTGCGAGCTCTCGGTATCGCCGAACGCGTGGGGCCCATTGTGTACTCAACGGCTGCTGGCAGTGCCAAACCGGATGCTGGCATATTCTTCGACGCACTCGCTGCGCTCGCCCGCGATCCGGGCGAATGCCTGCACCTCGGCGACAGCGCGAGCGCGGACTACGACGGTGCGGTTGCCGCCGGTCTGCAGGCCGGGCTCCTGCGGCGCAACGCGAGGTCCGACCACGCGCTCGAAACCTATGAGCTGCGCGCGCTCACGGAGGCCGTGCGGCTACTGGGGCCCGCGCGCTGACCGATGCCGGCGTTCACACCTCAGGCACTCTATCGGGGTCAGCTCGCAGTGCTCGGCGATCAAGCCGGGATGGCGCGCGCGCTCCGCGATCTGCTTCCGGAGGGCACCACGTCGAACCTCAGGCGACTCGGCGAGCGGTTCAGGCCCGGAGCCAGGCCCTACGCCTCCATCTGGTATCAGTACGCGACCGCACCACTCGGCATTTTGCGTGTGGATTGCTTTCCTGAGCAGCCTCGAGCGACGGCCCGCCGGCGCGCCCCGGACGCCGCGGTCGGCGCGGCACACCCCGTGCTCGGTTGGCTGAGCGTCACGCACCTGCTGCGCGACCCCCCGATCGCCGGTTTCCGGCTGCACCGGAAAATGCACGTGACGCGGGGCGGCACACACTATGTCCCGGGACGCGCTCTCGCGACGACCATTCGCCTCGAGCAGCAGCGCTATCGCGTACAGATGGCCCGCCCGGGAATGATCGGCGCGGTGGCCCGGCATATGGCTGCGCTGGCGAGCGTCGGAACGCAACTTCCGGTGTCCTTGCCGGACCTGTTGACCGTGCGCCCGAAACTCGCACTGATCGGGTTTCGCTCCGTTCCGGCCGCCCCCTTGCATCAATCCGGTGGCGGTAGCCGCCTCGAAGCCATCGAGCGCGTTGTGCGGGCGCTCTGCACGGTGGCGGCGGTGATCCCGACGAACGAAGTAACCGCGCAGCCTGCCAACGCCTACTGGGCGGCCGTAGATACGCTGCAAAGCCTCGCGCGTACCCATCCGGGTTTCGATGATCTGTGCGCGGACCTGGTGGCAAGGCTCACCGAGGCACACGCGCGCGCCGGCGAGCTGCAGAAAGTCTGCATCGGCCCCACCCAATGGCGGGTATGGGGCGTGAACGAAGCAGGTCCGGTACTGCGCCGCGCGGTGCTGCTGCGGGCCCTGCCCTTGCCTGCTCTGCAGGCTGAACTGGAAGCCCAGGCGAACGCACACTACGCAGCCTGCGGTTGCTCTGCGGATTCACTGCATCAGACGATCGACGAAGTCATGACGATGTGCTTCGGTCATCAGAATGCCCGCGTCAAGAACCTGTTTGCAGCCCAGATCGACATCCGCAAGGCGGACCGGGCCGTCCAGGAACTCGCCGCTGACGGAGACGCGACGGCGCGTGCGCTCCTGTTGCAGGCTCTGCACAGGCTCTCGCGCTGAGGACCGGCGCGAGATTACTGCCATCGTCGTGGCGCTGGCGCTCAGGCGGCACTCTGACAGTGCGGACAGCTCCAGGTACGTCGCACCTTACGCCCGGCCATGACGCTCGCGATCGGCGTCGCGCATACATAGCAGGGTTGACCGGTGCGGCCGTAAACCCATAGTCGGCTGGAATCGTCGCCATGACTGCCCGTCAAGCGCGCCGCTGGCCTGTCAGTCCGTCGTGCGCCATGGCCAACCGGGTCGGTAGCGATGCCTCCCAACGGCTCGGCCGCGGCGCCAGGTAGGCCCCGGGTAAGTCTCCTTCCGTTACCCACGTTCGCCTTGAGCCAGGTCGCGGCGAGCGCGTATACATCGTGCAACTGTTCGACCGTGACTGCGCCGACGCGTAGTGAAAGCGGCCATCGCTGGACGAACATCAACTCACATTTGAATACATTGCCGATGCCACCGGCGATGCGCTGGTCGAGCAGGACATCCAGCATCAGGGCGTCGGGAGTCGCGATGCCATAGACCCGTGCGACCACCTGGTCGATGGCGACGTCCGTCGTCAGATCGGGACCTACCCGACGCACCAGCGTGTGTCGCCGCAACCGATCGCCCCGCGGACGCAGCAGCCGCACCTCCTTCGGGTTGAACAGTACGAACTCGGCCGCTTGGGTCGTGATGACAGCGCCCACCGAGGGGGCTGGCGCGACCGGTGCGTGATCGCGAAACCGCCGCCAGGTGCCATCCATGCCGAGGTGCGATTGCAAGGTATGCCCGTCGGCCAGTTCGATCAGCAGGTGCTTGCCGCGCGCGTGCACCCGCACGATACGGCTCTGCGGCAGCGTCTCGCCAGCCGATGGCACCAACACGTCGACGCCGCTTTGACCGGCAAGCTCGGCGTGCATGCGACGCGCCAGAGATGCGATGGTGTCGCCCTCGGGCATCGAATCAAGAGGACTCGGCGGGGCGGCCGCGGGCGGGCGCGAGCGCCGTGAAGCCCCGGTAGTCCGACACGAAACCCGCAGCGATCAGCAAGGGCGCCAGCGCGGCCTGCCGGGCGGCTTCCCCGTTGACGGTCTGAATCACCATGAGTTTGTTGTTGCGCCCACGCAGCTGTCCGGCGAGCGCACTCAGACCAGCACTCAACGCTCCCTGGCTGTCATTGGCATCGAATACCGTCAAGGCCCGGGAGCCGGCCGCGTAGTAAGCCAGTAGACGGGTGCCGCACAGAACCACCCATGCGGCGCGCTGCCGACGTGCGGCCTGGCGTCGTCCGTCCAGCGCTGGCCAGGGGAGGATCGAGCCGTACGGATTGGCGGGATCGAGTGCTGGCAGCACCCGCAGCTCCGGGCCGTCGCGGCGAAGACTCTGCCGCTCGAAGTCGCGCAACATATCGACCGCCCCTGGCATCGCGAATTGCGCGCCGGACAGTCCCTCCAGAAAATAGCCGCGCCGCACCTTGCCGCTCTCCTCCAGCTGCTTCAAAACGGGATAGACAGCCTGGAACCCCCCGGCCAACCCATCGCCCGCCGCCATTTCGCGCGCGACGATACCGTAGCGGGCGAGCAGCGTTTCCGCCTTGGCGAGCAGGCGGCTGGTACCAGCCCGATCCGGCGCGGACGCCGGCGGCTTCGTCGGTTCCGGTGCAACGAACGGGCGCACCAGGCTCCAGCGTCCGCCCGCGGCCATCGCGGATGCCCCGGCTCGCGAGCGAACTCGTCTGCCGAAGCCGCGCATTGCCGACCCGCCCGCGCTTCGGCGTCGCCCGCGCCCGTCCCCGGCGAGCCCGGCGAGAGGCCCGAGCGTATCGTTCGTGATCACGCCGGCGCGGGCCAGGTCGTCGAGCACGCGGCGGAACCGCTCTGTCGCCCCGGCCTCACCAATGCTGGCGAGGTCATGTTCGAGGTCCGTCGTAAAGCACGCCCCGCGGGTACCGAGCACCTCGATCACCGCGTGACGCACGGCGGCATCAGCAGCCGCATCAGCATCGTCTGCACCATCGGCCGGCCGAGGCGAGCCGGCCGCGTCGTCGTCGGTGTCGGGTTCGGGCAGCAGATCGCTCACCTGCTCTCGCAGGTAGAACGCTACCCGCATATCACGCGGTCCGGCCGCACCCGCTCCGACCCAGACGACGATGCCACTCGCGCACGCGCGCTCGAGCTCTGCCTCGCTGAAACCACTGACCCGGGACGGCAACACGTGCTCACGCCAAAGCGACCACGGCAGCGCGACACCAGCGAGCTGGGCGATCACATCGAGCAGACGATCCAATCCACGCTCATCGGTGCCAACGCCTTGCCAGGCCGGTAGAAATTCCGCCATCCGCGGCGCCGGCACGGGCGCGACCTGATTGCGCAGGCGCGCGAGCGTTTCGCGCTTGAGCCGCCGCAGCACATCGACGTCACACCACTGCTCGCCGGCTCGCCTCGGGTCGATCTCACCGCGGGTCAGCCGGCCTTCCATTGTCAGCAACGCCAGCGGTGCTTCGAGCTGAGCGGGCCGCAACGCAAACCGGTCTGCGAGGTCGCTCAGCGTGAACGGACCCCGCACTGCCGCGAAGCGCGCTGCCAACGCCGACAGGGCATCACTGCCGGATGGATCGCGGAACGGTTCGAGCAGGGCTTCACTCAGGCCCGCCGGCGGTACGACACCCAACGCGTCCCGGTACAGCGCCGCATCCTGGATCGCGAGCCAGCGCGGCTCGCCACCGATGCGTACCCCGATGATGCGACCGGCCGCCGCGAGGGCCTCAAGACCCGCAGCTACGGCCGTCGGATCATGCGCCCGGGCTTCCAGTTCCGCCGTGCTCAAATCACCGAGGCGCGCCAGAACCAGCTCCAGATCGTCGATGTCGCGCGCCTGTCGCTCAGAGTTCAGGTGTTGCAGACGCATCTCCACGTCGTGCATGACGTCCGGGTCGATAAGCTCGCGCAGCGCTCCGTGGCCGACGAGCTCCGCGAGCAGGTCGCGGTCCAGACTGAGCGCCTGTGCCTTGCGCTCGGCGAGCGGGGCGTCCTGCTCGTAGAGATAGGCCGCGACGTAGGCGAATACGAGCGAGCGGGCAAACGGCGACGCACGTGGCGTCTCAGCCTCGTGAACCTGTATGCGCCCTTGCCTGATACCGAGCAATACGCCGCGCAGAGCCTCCAGATCGAACTGATCGGCAAGTGCTTCGCGGTAGCATTCGAGTGCGATCGGAAAATCGCCGGATTCACGAACCGCGGCCAGTAGCTCAGCGCTCTTCATCCGCTGCACCCACAGTGGGCTCCTCGCGCCGGGTGAGCGCCTTGGCAACAGCAACGCGCGCGCCGCGCTTTCGCGGAACAGGCCTGCGTACATGGCCGTATCGGCCAATTGCTCGACGATCAGCGTCTCGATGTCTTCCGGGTCGGGGAAAAGGTCGTCCAGAGCCGGCAGCTCGCCGAGGTCGGGCAGGCGAAGCACGATGCCGTCGTCGGCGTACATCAGCTGCACCTCGAACCCGGCGCGTACGCCGATACGACGCTCCAATGCCATCGCCCAGGGCGCATGCACCCGCGCGCCGAATGGACTCAGAATGCAGATACGCCAGTCGCCCAACTCATCGGTGAAGCGCTCGACCACCACCGTGCGATCGGTCGGCAGCGCGCCGGTCGCTTCTCGCTGTTCTTCCAGATAGTCGAGCAGGTTGTCGGCGGCATGTGCCTGCGCGAGGCCGGCGTCCGACAATCGCGCAACCGCCTTTGTTCGGCTGACCCCCGCCAGCTCGCGTGTCATCTGACCAAGGGCGTGGCCCAACTCGGGCGAGCGGCCCGGCCCGTCGCCACGCCAGAACGGCAGCTTGCCGGGCTCGCCTGGTGCCGGCGACACGATTACGCGGTCGCGCGTTATCTGCTCGATCCGCCAGCTGCTGGCACCGAGCAGAAAAGTCTCACCGACGCGTGACTCGAAGACCATCTCCTCGTCCAGCTCGCCCACCCGCGGGCCGTCGGTGCCGGCATGCACGGCGTAGAGCCCGCGGTCCGGAATCGTGCCGACGTTGGTCCGCACCAGCATCTCGGTGCCGCGCCGGGCGCTCAACGTATCGGTCGTCCTGTCCCAGCTCAGCCGCGGACGCAGTTCGACCTTGCCGAGCGACGCATAGCGACCGCTCAGCATTTCCAGTACGGCGTCCAAACTCGCATCGCCGAGCCCTGTGAACGGCGCGGCACGCCTGACGAGAGCGGCAATCTCCACGCGCGACATCGGCTGCACGCAGCACATGGCAACCAGCTGCTGTGCGAGCACGTCGAGCGGATTCTCAGGAATCCGGATAGACTCGATCGCAGCGACGCGCATGCGCTCGGCGACAACCATCGATTCCAGCAGGTCGCCGCGGTGCTTCGGATAGATGCGCCCGATACTCGCACTGCCTACCT
Organism: Pseudomonadota bacterium; assembly: GCA_039030335.1. Classification (GTDB taxonomy): domain Bacteria; phylum Pseudomonadota; class Gammaproteobacteria; order HK1; family HK1; genus JBCCEJ01. The sequence continues at coordinate 36,742 of JBCCEJ010000020.1, forward strand.
GATGTCCGGCGCGCCCTACCCGTTGCAGGCCGCGCGCCACCGAGCCTGGAGATTCGACCAGCAGTACCCGGTCGACCGCGCCCATATCGATACCGAGCTCCATCGTGCTGGTCGCGACGATGCACCGGATATCGCCGCGTTTCAGACCCTCTTCAATCGCCCGGCGCTGCTCGTGCGAAACGCTGCCGTGGTGGGCCAGAGCCAGTTCCTCATCAGCCAGGTCGTTCAACTGTTGTGACAGCCGCTCGGCGAGACCCCGGCTATTGACGAACACGATGGAGCTGCGCGCGGCGCGCACCTCTTCCAGCAACGCGGGCACGACCACGCTCCAGATGCCCCGCTCCGCTGGCGGCTTACCGGCTTCCGGATCGGCCATCTCAGCGAGCAGCGATCCGCCGCTGAAATTACCGAGTTCGGCGATCCGGTGCATCTCCGGTACCGGTACCACCACGCCGAGATCGAGATTGGGCGGCGTTGCGGCATCCACCGTGGCGATGGGACGGGCACCAGCGAGAAAGCGGGCCGCGACATCCGGGGGACGAACCGTCGCGGACAAGCCGATCCGTTGCGGTGCTCGCCCGCAGAGAGACTCCAGGCGCTCGAGACTGAGCGCCAGATGAGCGCCGCGTTTGGTCGCCGCCAGGGCATGAACTTCGTCGACGATCACGGTGTGCACGCCGGTGAGATGCTGCGCCGCCTTCGATCCCAACAGCAAATAGAGCGATTCCGGCGTCGTGACGAGGATTTCCCCGGGCTCGCGCAGCTGCCGGCGCCGTTCCGCCTGCGGCGTGTCCCCGGTGCGCACGTCAACCCTGGGCAGCCGCACCGGCTGCCCGAGCCGCTCGGCTTGCCGTGCGATGCCGATCAGGGGGGCACGCAGATTGCGCTCGATGTCGTAGACGAGCGCCTTCAGCGGCGAAACGTAGAGTACCCGTACACCGGAATCCGTTCGTCCGGTGCCCTCATTGGCGACGCGGTCGACCGCCCAGAGAAAGGCTGCCAGCGTCTTGCCGCTACCGGTGGGGGCCAGCAACAGCGCGTTGTGGCCGAGGGCGATCTCGTGCCAGCCGCGAACCTGTACCGGCGTAGGCGCGGCGAAAGCCGCCTCGAACCAGGCCGAAACGGGTGCCGAAAACGGTAGGTCCGAATCGTGCCCTCCGGTCTCGGGCGCGCTCAGACGGCGGCTACCTCTACACCTTGAGGGCAGGCCACACCAGTACCACCGAGACCGCAGTAACCCCAGGGCTGTTTAGCGAGATACTGCTGATGGAAGTCTTCGGCGAAGTAGAACGGCGGCGCCGATAAAATTTCAGTCGTGATGGTCCCGTAGCCCGCGGTCCCCAGAGCCGCCTGATAGGCGCGTTTGCTGGCGATCGCGGCCTCAGCCTGCGCGTCGTCGTACGTGTAGATGCCGGAGCGGTACTGGGTGCCCACATCGTTACCCTGCCGCATCCCCTGCGTCGGATTGTGAGATTCCCAGAACACCTTCAGCAACACGGCGAAATCGACCTCGTTCGGATCGAACACGACGCGCACCACCTCGTTGTGGCCCGTCAAACCGCTGCACACTTCTTCGTAAGTAGGGTTCGGCGTAAAGCCCGCCGCGTAGCCGACCGCGGTGACGATGACTCCCGGGGTTTCCCAGAACTTACGCTCGGCCCCCCAAAAGCAACCGAGACCAAACATGGCGTATTGCAGTTCGGGTGCATACGGCCCTTGCATCGGCGCACCGTTGACGAAGTGACTGGCGGGCACTCGCAGCGCGACATCGCGACCTGGCAGCGCCTCGGCGGCGGTTGGCATCGTTATCGATTTCGCCATTGCTAATCCTCTCTTGTCTCGCCTTCGAAAAATTGTCCCGTTCCGACCGCTCAGCTGCGGCGGCCCGAGCCCTGGAGGGGTCCGGCGCCGCCGGCACATAGTCAGGACTCAGGCACGGCAAACATGTAACCCACGCCCCTTACGGTCTTGATAAGAGCCGGTCTGCGCGGGTCAGGCTCCATCTTGCGGCGGAGCTTCACAATAGCCGTATCCACGGCGCGATCAAAGGGCGACCAGTTCCGCCCCGCCGCTTGCTCCAGCAGCTGTTCGCGGGACATGACCTGCGGCGCGTTGCGTACGAGCACCGCCAACAGATCGAACTCGAGAGTCGTCAGCGCGACGACGCCGCGTTCGTTGTGCCGCAGCTCGCGGGCACCAAGGTTCAGATTGAAGTCGCCGAACCTGAGTTCCCCGTGTCGCGCCAGCGCGTCGCTGGCAGCGGATCCCGAACGCCGCATAACCGACCGGATCCGCGCGAGAAGTTCGCGCTCGTCGAACGGCTTGGACACGTAGTCATCGGCGCCGAGTTCCAGCCCGACAACTCGCTCGACGCTCCCTTCCTTGCCCGTCAGGATGATGATGCCAACCTCAGAAGTGCGCCTGAGTTCGCGCGTCAGCGTCAGGCCGTCGTCGCCGGGCATGCTGAGATCGAGAATGACCAGGTCGAAGGTCTGCTGCTGCATCTGCTGGCGCATGTCGTTGCCATCGTAGGCAACTTCCACGGCCAGTCCTTCAGCTTCGAGATAGCGCTTCAGGTATCTGCCAATCTGGGGGTCGTCATCGACGACGAGTATGCGGCGCTGCTGTGACAGGCCTTCCGACACTGAGTTACTCCGGAAGCGATCGCCGGGTCTGACCGGGGCCCGACAAAGCTGTGATGATAGCCGGATCCACAGGCTGCGTCTCAGGATGGCGCGAGCGGCAAGCACAGTTCCACAATGGTCCCCGTACGGTCTGGCGAGGCCAGACCCACCTGACCGCCGTATGCGTGGATCGCTTCGCGCACCATCCGCAGCCCGAGCCCCGCACGGCCTGGCCGCGTGGCCGCGGCCAGGCCGGTCACGTCGGTTGCCGGCCACGCCGACAGACCGGCGCCGCTATCGCAAAATCGCACGCGGCCAACGGTAGCGCGACCAGACCGGTCCGCTCTCGGCGCCCCGCGGTCGAACGTCGCCGAGATGGCTAACTCACCACCTGCGGGCATCGCATCGCGGGCATTGAGCGCAAGATTCAGAACGACCGCCTCCATGAGCGGAACAGGTAAGGCCAGATCGTACCAGTCGGTGCCGAAATCGAATCTCACCTCGATGCGAGGCGCGAGCAGCCGCGCCGCCAATGCCACGGCCCTGCTGAGGTCAGCGCGCGTGCTACACCCGGACGTACTGGCCGGCGGCCCCCCGACGATAGAGAGGTTTGCCGCGAGTTGTCTCAGCCGCGCCGCCGCGTCGTCACACTCCTCGACGAGTTCCGGGACCACGGGCGATACCGGATCCTCGGTTTGCAGCAGTCGCAGGTTGCCGGTGAGCACGGTGGCAAGATTGTTGAGATCATGTGCGGCCGCGGCCGCCAACCGGCAAAGAGGCTCGCGCACCCGGCGCGACTCCGCGTGACGCCGGCGCAGGCAGCGCGTGAGCGACAGCGGCAGCGCGGCGGCACCCTCAGTCGTCAACACGAGGCACTCCACGGGTGCCACATCCAACCACCGCAGAAGTTCGTCGTCCCGGGCGGCATCCCCATGCCCGGTACCGCGCAGCAAAAGCACCGGCTCGCCGCGGAGCTGTTCGCGCAAAGTCTGCTGCTGCTCCGCAGGATAGTCATCCGTCACGGCCATGATGTGCGGCCCCGGCGACGCAGAAGCGTCAGAGCCCGGATCCGCCAGGGTCTCATGCCCGTGCCGGTGTTCCGGTTGAGCAGTCTCCCCGGCGACCCGCTGGAAGCCGGGCCCACCGGCTTTTGTCGGCTCGCTCAGCAGGCGCTCCATGTCGCGGCGCGCCGCATCGGTGACAAACAGATCGAGCGAGACCTCGGTTCCGTCGGGCAAGGTTCCACGCCAGCGGTCTGCGCGCACTCTCCCGACCCTCGCGGCAGTCGGCCCGACCGCTACCGTTCCCAGTGCCGTTGGCGGAACGGATTAGCCGGATAGGTGCCGAGCAACTTCGTCTTCGTGGAGAAGAACTGCAGTTCCTCCAGTGCGAGGTCGACGTGACGTTCGGAGGGATGGCCGTCGAATTCGATGTAGAACTGCGCCACGGTGAAGCTCGAATCCGTGATGTAACTCTCGAGCTTCGTGATATTGATACCGTTGGTCGCGAAACCGCCGAGGGCTTTGTAAAGCGCGGCCGGGACGCTTCGCACCTGGAACACCAGGCTCGTCATACACGGCCCGTCGCGCGGGTCGGGTTCCTGACGTTGGCGAGACATGACGACCATTCGTGTCGTGTTCCCGATCCGGTCTTCGATACGCGAGCGCAGTACTTTCAGCCCATAGATCTCGCCCGCGAGCGCAGAGGCGATCGCCGCCACGTTCGCATCACCGTTCTCCGCGAGCGCTTTGGCGGCGCCGGCCGTATCAGCACTCTGCACGGGTTTGAGGCCAAGTTCTGCGATGAGATGCCGGCACTGACTCAGCGCCTGTACGTGACTGGTCACCGTGGTCAGGTTTTCCAGCCGGGCATCCGGCAGACCGAGCAGCTGGTGCTGCACCGACTGGAAGTGCTCGTTGATGATGTAGAGGCCGGAATCCGGCAGCAGATGGTGAATATCCGCCACACGGCCGCCGACGGTGTTCTCTATCGGAATCATCGCGAGGCTCGCCGCTCCGCCGGTGACGGCTGCGAACGCGTCTTCGAAACTTTCGCAGGCGAATGGCTCCATATCCGGATACGCCTCGACACAGGCCTTATGGGAATAAGCCCCAGGCACCCCTTGGTAGGCGATCTTGTTATTGCTCTGCCTCATGACGCATGCGTCTCCCAGTCAAATTCCCGATAACGATTTCCGGTCGAGCAGGTCAGCCGGGGTCACTGCGATTCAAGCGCCCGTAGCGTCGCTGGCCAGCTCGGCGATCGAACCCGCCAACAACGCGAGCGGCGCACGCTCGATCGCGTGCCCCATACCGGGAAACACGGCCATCTCGCCGTTCGGCAATGCCCGGTAGAGCGCGTGCATTGCCGCCACTGAAGTCAGGTGGTCGCGATCTCCCACGCCAACCCGTACCCGTTGCTCCACGCGCGCCAGTGCGTCCCAACCGAGCGGTGGACTCGCTCCGGTTCGCTCGATCAGTGCCGCCGTCATCCCGAGCACGGTTCTCCATCCCCCGGCAACGTGTCGGTCGGCCAGCATCTGCGCGAAACGCGGCACCTTGCGTTCGATGAGGTCGGCGTCGAGTTCAGCCAGCGTCTCGGCGGCCGCCTCCGGCGTCCACGCGAAGTAGGTCCCGAGTGTATGGACCGCAGCGATCCGGGCCGGGTGATGGACGGCGAGATACAGGCCCACGTAGCCGCCCATGCTGTGCCCGAAAACCGGCGCGCTATCGATGCCGCGCGCGTCCATCGTTTCGAGTACCGCGCGGGCAAACTGATCGTAGTCGAACCTCTCCGGCACTGGACCCGCTTCGCCATGTCCCGGGAAATCCATTGTCGCGACGTCGAATCTGTCGGCCAGGCAGGCGGCGAGCGGCGCGAGCTGTGAAGCCGAACCGAGCGCAGCGTGCAACAAAATGAGCGGAGGCTTTGACATACGGGTGCTTGCGTAACAGTACGGCGGCTTGGTGATCGATACCGGCGGGGGCGAGACCGGCCAATTCCGTAGTTTAGCTCGCCGTCAGTGCAATGCGCGATTGCCGCAATATCGGTCGGGTCTTTTGGGCGCCGGGGCGGCCCGGCTATATTGACCGGCGTTTTCCAGGCAACTCCAGGCTATAGCTGCGGGCTCCGGCACGGTCGCGACCGAACCGGAGATGGGGCGCGCGCCTGGCTCGAAGCCGCAACCGCAACCGAGATTCGACCGAATGACCAGAGACTACGACACGCTACAGCTGGAGCCGGTAGGCCCGCACGTGCTGATCGTGCGCATGAACCGTCCCGAAGCAGCAAATGCGCTCAACACGCGCATGGGAGAAGAACTGCTGGCGGTGTGGTCCAGCTTCTACGTCGACCAGCGCGACGTCCGTTGCATCGTGCTGACGGGTGCCGGCGAGAAAGCGTTCTGCGCCGGTGGTGACCTGAAAGAACGCAACGGCATGACAGACGCCCAATGGCAGGCGCAGCACGCCTTGTTCGAGCAGATGAGCATGGCGCTGATGGATTGCCCCGTGCCCGTGATCGCTGCCGTCAACGGCGCCGCGTATGGTGGCGGCTGTGAAATGGTCGCCGGCGTCGATTTCGCATACGTGGCGCGCCGGGCGCGTTTCGCGTTGACCGAGGTCACGCTGGGGATCATGCCCGGTGCGATGGGCACGCAGAACATGCCGCGGGCAGTGGGACTGCGTCGCGCTAAAGAGATCATCCTGACCGGCCTGCCATTCTCCGCGGAAGATGCGTTCGCCTGGGGCCTCGCCAATCGTGTCTGCGACGACGACAAGCTGATGGACGAGACGCTCGCTACCGCCGGCCGAATCGCCGGCAATGCACCTATCAGTACGCGCCAGGCCAAGAAGTCCGTCACGATGGCGGGGCAGATCGACGCGCGAAACGGCTACCTCTTCGAAATTGAAGCGTACAACCGGATGGTCACCACCGAAGACCGTCTGGAAGGGGTACGGGCCTATAACGAGAAGCGCAAACCAGACTTCAAGGGGCGCTGAACCGGTTCTGGCCCGTACGGGACGAGAGCGCACCACGAGCGACCCGCTCGCGCTCCCTGCTCCGCGCTGCAACTGCCGCGCCGAGTCGGGGTCGAAGCGGCTGTGACCGGCCGAGCGTTCCCGGCATTTACACGCAGTGCCGGTAGCGGCGGCGCCACCACATTTTCAAACTCAAGGGTTCTTCGCGAACCCGACTCGACAAGGCCAACTTCATGAGTGACGAGATGCACCACACCATGCCGGTCGGCAACGACTACGCCGATATTCGCGACGCGGTACGCAAACTTTGCGATGCGTATCCGACGGCCTACTGGCAAGGGCTCGAGAACCAGCCGCCTGAGAGCAGCTACCCGACCGAGTTTATCCAGGCGCTCACCGCGGCCGGCTACCTGGGTGCGCTGATCCCCGAGCAGTACGGCGGAGCAGGCCTGCCGCTCCGTGCGGCCGCGGTAATACTGGAGACCATCCATGCGACTGCCTGTTCGGCCGCGGCCGCGCATGCGCAGATGTACACCATGGGCACGGTGCTGCGCCATGGCAGCGAAGAGCAGAAGTCTACGTACCTGCCAAAGATCGCGAACGGAGAACTTCGGCTGCAGGCGTTCGGCGTGACCGAACCGAACACCGGCTCCGACACGACGCAGCTGCGCACCCGGGCCGAACGCATCGACGGGGGTTACCGCATCAATGGACAGAAGGTTTGGACGTCCAGGGCTCAGCACTCTGACTTGATGCTGCTGCTGGCCCGCACGACGCCTGCGGAAGACTGCGTCAAGCGCACCGACGGCATCTCCACGTTCCTCGTCGATTTGCGGGAGGCCGTCGGCAACGGGTGCACCATTCATCCGATCGACGCGATGATCAACCACAACACCACACAGATCTTCTTCGACAATCTCGAGATTCCGGAAAGCGCGCTGGTCGGTGAGGAGGGCCGGGGTTTTCGGTACATCCTCGACGGCATGAACGCAGAGCGTTGTCTCATCGCCGCGGAGGCGATCGGCAACGGCCGGTATTTCGTCGAGCGCGCCGTTGAATACGCCGGCGAGCGTCAGGTCTTCGGCAAGCCGATCGGAACCAATCAGGGCGTGCAGTTCCCGATCGCCGAAGCGCACATGCACGTCGACGCCGCCGACCTGATGGTGCGCAAAGGATGTGCCCTGTTCGACGCGGGGCAGCCCTGTGGCGCCGAGGCGAACATAGCCAAGTATCTGGCCGCTGAAGCGTCTTGGGCCGCCGCGCAGGCCTGCTTCGATACGTTTGGCGGCTTCGCGTTCGCCTGCGAGTACGACGTCGAGCGGAAGTGGCGTGAAACCCGCCTGTTCCGCACGGCGCCAGTGTCGGCCAATATGGTGCTGAACTTCGTGGGACAGCACGTGCTCGGCATGCCGCGCTCCTACTGACACCAGAGACTGCTGGGCGCCGATGACCAGAAAGAAAGCGAGCGGGCGGTCGGTCGATGTGGTCCCGCCGTCGCCCCGACGCGAGACACCAGAGCCGGACGAGCCGGACGGACCAGACCCGGTTGAGCGATTTCGGCGCCGCGCCGGCTTGGTCATCATGCAGATACTGTACGGCGCGTGCGTGTTCGTACTGACCAAAGCCTACTACGAGCGGCCCGCGGCACCGCCGGAGCCGGCCGCCCGCCAACCGGCCACCGCCCAGGCTCGCCCGGCGCCGGCGACCAATCCGGCAGATGGTGTAGCGGGCAGTGCACTGAGCGCCGATGCTCTGCTGCGACAAGCCGTCACCGCGTTTCGCGCTCAGGACTATGCTACGGCCGCGCGCTTCTATCGGCAGATCATCGAGCGCGACCCGCGCAATCCGGACATTCTGAACAACTATGCGCTGGTCCTGCACTACACGGGCCAGTCGGGCCAGGCACTCGAGCATCTGCGCACTGCGCTCAATCTGAATCCAACCCATCAGCGCAGCTGGTTGACTCTGGGCTTCATTCACAAAGCGACGGGCCGCACGTCCGAAGCGCGCGAGGCTCTAGAGCGTGCGGTCGCGATCGATCCAGCCAACGTGCTCGCAACGGAAGCCGGGCGGATGTTGGGTGAGCTCTAGGCGCCCGGCGCGCGCGTCTGCGCGCGGGGCCGGTTCAACTGCGGATCGTGCGTGCGGCCAGACTCTCGGGCGCCGCGCGCAGCATGTCGAAATCGCAGCCCTTATCGGCCTGCAGCACTTGCTCGGCGTATAGCCGGCTATAGCCTCGGTCCGGGACTTGCGGGACGCTATGGCGCGCGCGTGCTGTAAGTTCAGCTTCGGCGACCAGCAAATCGATTCGCCGCTCGGCGACGCTCAACCGAATCCGATCACCGTTGCGCACCAGCGCGAGCGGCCCGCCAGCCGCGGCCTCTGGTGTCACGTGCAGGACGATGGTGCCGAAAGCCGTCCCGCTCATACGCGCATCCGAGATGCGCACCATGTCCTTGACGCCGGCCCGCGCGAGCTTTGACGGAATCGGCAGATAGCCCGCTTCGGGCATCCCCGATGCACTTCTCGGGCCAGCATTTTGCAAGACGAGAAAATCATCTTCACGCACATCCAGCGAATCGCTGTCTATCCGGTTCGCAAGGTCCTCGAGCGAACTGAACACAACGGCACGACCCTCGCGCTCGAACAGAGCCGGAGTCGCAGCGGAGCGTTTGAAGACCGCTCCACCAGGCGCCAGTGAGCCGAACAGTGCAACCAGTCCGCCCTGCGGCTCCAGCGGTGCGTCGAACGAAGCGATGACGCTGCGGTCAACGTACTCCGCCGGCCCGGCGTCAAGGCGCTCGCCGAGGGTCTCGCCTGTCACGGTTGGACAGTCCAGGTTCAGTACGGGCCGCAGCTCATCTAGCACCGCACTCAGGCCGCCGGCGGCGAAGAAGTCCTCCATGTAGTTCGTCCCGACCGGCTTCAGATTGACCAGCACCGGGGTTTCGTTCGACCAGCGATTGAAATCCTGCAGGTCGACATTGACTCCGACACGCCCGGCAACCGCCGTCAGATGGATAACGGCGTTGGTTGATCCGCCGAGAGCGAGCAGCACCTTGAAGGCATTTTCGATCGACGCCGGGGTGATGATCTCGGATGGCCGGACCGGACATCGCACGAGCCTGACAGCGGCTGCGCCGGTCGCTTCAGCCGCCCGCAGACGATCCGCATGCACGGCAGGAATGGCGGCGGTGCCCGGCAGCATCATGCCGAGCGCCTCGGCGATACAGGCCATTGTGCTCGCCGTTCCCATGACGGCACAGGTGCCGGCCGTCGTGGCAAGCCGGCCTTCGACCTGGTCGATTTCCGCGTCGTCGACATCGCCCGCACGGTAGCGCGCCCAGAAGCGGCGACAGTCGGTGCAGGCCCCCAGCCGTTCGCCGTTGTGACGCCCGGTCATCATGGGGCCGGCAACGAGTTGAATCGCCGGCAAGTCCGCGGACGCGGCGCCCATCAGTTGCGCCGGTACGGTCTTGTCACAACCTCCCATGAGCACAACGGCATCCATGGGCTGGGCGCGAATCATCTCTTCGGTGTCCATGGACATCAGGTTGCGGAACTTGAGGCTCGTCGGGTTCAGGAACACTTCCCCAAGTGACACGGTGGGAAATTCGATCGGCAAAGCGCCTGCCGCCAACACACCGCGCTTCACGGCTTCAAGCATTTCCGGAAAGTGACGGTGGCAGTTGTTGAAGCCGCTCGGCGTGTACGCGATGCCGATGATCGGCTTCTTCAACATGTCGATCGAATAGCCCATGGAGGCGGCGAAAGAACGGCGCAAATAAAGGGAAAAGCCGCGGTCGCCGTAGTTCGTAAGGCCACGGGCAAAACCGGCCGCGGCCGGTGGGGACTCATCGCTCATCGGTCAGGCTCCGGGTCTTCGCAAGGGGCATGTAAGGCGACGGCGCGTAGCACGGTACGCCAATGCACTCGGGTGATCGTTTGGGTTAACTACGCGCATACCGTGGCGGCGGCGCAACGGAGGATCGGCTCAGTCATCTTCATCTCCAAACTCGGCGTCATCATCGCCGTCTTCTTCAATCGCCGCCTTGCCGTCAGCCGCCGCGGTGGCCGGACGACTTCGGACGGGCCTGGCGCGCGCATCAAACTCGGCAACGCCATACCCGGTGGCCGTATCGACGCGAAGCTCGACGCCGGTCGTTCCCAACGAAGCGGAGCGCCGATTCAAACGCATGATGCGCCGCGCGGCCGCATCGCGCTCCAGCGGAAACACCACCCGGTGCATATCGTAGAGTGGCACGACCTCCAGCGTCCGTATGGTGTAAGTCTCGCGATCGAGCCCGAGGCGCACCGCTGCCCCGTAGTCCATGTCTGCGTTCAATGTTCCCATGTTGCGGGCGCCGCGCAGCAGGAAGTTGCCGACGCTGTACAGCACGATGCCGTGACCGATGCGTTCGATACCCTGCACGACGTGCGGATGATGGCCGTGCAGGATATCGATACCGGCCGCCATGACTTTTTGCGCCAGGGCCCGCTGGTCCGGCCCCGGCACCAGTTTGCGCTCGGAGCCGAAATGCGCGGACAAAATGCGCACGTCCGCGTTGGCGGCGCGAAGAGCACCCAGTACGTCGTCCAGGTCATTGAGCGACGCCATATAGGGCCCGCGGGGGTCCAGCGCGAAGCCAAAGCCCACGGAAGCGAACGCAATACGTACGCCGCTACGCTCGAAGACGTGCGGACGGATGGCTGCATCCCGACCGTGCCCGATCCCGGCGAAACCCATTCGCGCGCGCTCTGCCTTGAGCACCTCCAGAGCCATCAGGCCGTCTTTGATACCCGTAGGGCCGTAGTCGCCGGCGTGATTGTTGGCCATCGCGAACGCGTCGAAACCCGCGGTCGCAAGCGTTCGCAGGCCGTTCGCGTGCATGCGGAAGTTGTAGCGTTTCGCGGCCGGTCGACCACGCGAGGTTACGGCCGTTTCGACGTTGACGACATTGAGATCACCATCATCCAGAAATCGCTCGAAGCCCTCGACCATCTCGGTGAACAGATGGTATTCCCCATATTTGTACCCGCCCAGAGCGTCGTCAGCGCTGCGATGAGGCTGCAAGCCCGTGTCCCCTACTGCGATGATGTACACACGGCTCTCGGCCGGGGCACGTGGCCACGCCGGCCGGCTGCAAGGCGCTGCAACGCACCGCAAGGTGAGCTCTACGATCCGCTTGCCAGATGCCCAGGCGAACACGCCGTAACGTCCGCTTCTCGGCACTTGAAACGTGATGGTTCGGGCGGCGGCCCCGTCGTAAGTCCACGGCGTATTCCAATCACCGCCGAGCACTTTGGGACCGCGCAGTCGTACCCGTTTCGCGCCGGCCACCCGGATGCGCACGCGCGCGCCCGCGCGCGCATCGAAGCTCCAGCCCGACACCGGGATGCTCGCGGGAGCGCTAACCTGCTCACCGAAACGGATCCGCTTCGACGTGATGAGTTTACCGTCGACATCCGTCGCCGCTGCGGGGCAGGCGGCGCCCAGCAACGTCGCCATGCACAAAACGGTTAAGCACGAAGCGTGCAGTGAGGGTCGACTCAACCGGCCCGTCTGACGTAGGTGTGCGGCACGAACGGTAACGCCGACACACTTAGCGGCAAGGCTTTGCCGCGAACCGCCGCCGTCAGCTCGGTGCCGATCGTTGCGTAGCGCGCATCGACATAGCCCATCGCGATAGGCGTGCCGTTACTCGGACCGAAGCCGCCGCTCGTCACCGCGCCCACCTCGACGCCGTCAGCATCACTGACGATGGCCCCCTCACGTACCGGCGCCCGCCCAAGCGGCTGCAGCCCGACGCGAACGCGCGACGCGCCATCGTCCAACAGCGCAAACACACGGTCCGCACCGGCGAAACCGCCAGCGCGGGTGCCGCCGGCGCGTCGCGCCTTGCCAATGGACCATGTCAACCGCGCACTCACCGGATCGACGCCGGCATCCATGTCGTGCCCATAGAGACAGAGCCCTGCTTCCAGCCGGAGTGAATCGCGCGCCCCAAGGCCAGCCGGCTCAACCGCTTCCAGGTCCAGCAGTGCGCGTGCCAGAGCGTCCGCCTGCCCCGCGGCGACTGAAATTTCGAATCCGTCCTCACCGGTATATCCGGAGCGGCTGACGCGGCACTGCACGCCACCTAGCGTCATCTCCGCCACTTGCATGAAAGTGAGCGCCTGCGGATTACCGCCGAGAGATCTGAGAGCCGCCGCGGAGGCAGGCCCCTGCAGTGCCAGCAGCGCCAGATCCGGGCGTGCCGTCACTTCGCAAAGTCCGTCCAAGGCTTGCTTGAGCAAGCCGATGTCGTGCGCTTTGCGAGCCGCGTTGACTACCAGGGCCAGACACTCGGACCAGCGCGCAACCATCATGTCGTCGAGAATGCCGCCGTCTTCGGCCAGCAGCAGAGCGTAGCGCTGATGACCTTCCGGAAGGTCGACGATATCTGCCGGCGTCAATTGCTCGAGCGCCGCGTCAGCGTTGTCGCCGGCGAGCTCGACCTGACCCATATGCGACACGTCGAACAGGCTTGCCGCCGCCCTCGTATGCAGATGCTCCTTGACGATGCCACTCTGGTACTGAACCGGCATCGCGTATCCGGCAAACCCGACCATGCGCGCGCCGAGTTCATTGTGCAGGTCGAATAGCGGCGTCCTGTCCAGTTCGTCGCTCATGCCATCCTCCCGGGAAGCTCCGGTCGCCGTCACCTGGTCGGGCGACACTCTGAACGCTCGCAACCGAGGGCGCAATGCTTCCGGATCGGTGCGCGCGGCACCTTTCTCACAGTGGTAGCAAGCCTCTGCAATCAACCAGGTCACGCGTTACGATGCCCGGCCGGACCCGGTGAAGCGGATCTCGCCATGCGCGTGCAGCACTATTTCGATTACAAGAGCCCCTACGCCTACCTCGCCCAGCAGGACACCTTCGCGCTACTGGAACTGCCCAACGTAGAACTGGAACTGATCCCCTACACGCTGGACATCCCGGCCTACCTCGGCAGCGCCGAAGTGAGCGGCGATGGCGAGGTACTGGCGGAAGTCCGCAATGCGCATCAATGGCGGCGGGTGCGCTACGCGTACATGGACTGCCGCCGTGAAGCGAACCGGCGTGGCGTCACGGTACGCGGGCCGCGCAAGATCTTCGACAGCACGCTGGCGCACAAGGCCTTTCTGTTTGTCGCCGAGCGTGGTGATGAACGGCAAACGCGGGACTTTCACATGCGCGTGTTCGAAAAATTCTGGCGTCGCGAGCTCGACATAGAGCAGGTGGAGGTCATGGCGGCGCAGATCGTAGCGACAGGCATCGACGCCGCGGAGTTCGAGGCTTTTGCCGCTGGCGCGGGTGAAGCCCGCCGGCAGGCATTACAGACGGACGCCGAAACCAACGGCGTGTTCGGCGTCCCAAGCTATCTGCTGGACGGCGAACTGTATTGGGGAACCGAGCGCCTGGAGAGGGTTCTGGAGCACATTCGGGCGACGCCGGCGCCCGCTTGACTACCGGGTGCGAATACGCGCTCGAGCGAAGAGCGGAGCGCCGGCTGGCACTCCGCTCCAACGGTCGGGCGGTCAGCAAGAATCAGTAGCGGTAGTGTTCGGGCTTGTAGGGCCCGCTCTGCTCGACGTTCAGGTACGAGGCCTGCTCGGCGCTCAACTCCGTCAGGTTTACATTCAGCTTCTTCAGGTGCAGTGAAGCGACTTTTTCATCCAGCTTCTTCGGCAGTACATGAACGTCTATCGCGTAGTTCGTGGCGTTTTGCCAAAGCTCTATCTGCGCCAGGACCTGGTTCGTGAACGAGGCGCTCATGACGAAGCTCGGGTGTCCCGTAGCACAGCCGAGGTTCACGAGCCGGCCTTCCGCCAGCACGATGAGGCGTTTGCCATCCGGGAACACCACCTCATCAACCTGTGGTTTGACGTTTTCCCATTTGTAGTTGCGCAGTGCCGCGATCTGAATTTCGGAATCGAAATGCCCGATGTTGCAGACGATGGCACGGTCTTTCATTTCCCGCATGTGATCGAGAGTGATGACGTCGACGTTGCCAGTGGCCGTGACGAATATGTCCGCATCCGCCGCGACCTCTTCCATAGTGCGCACTTCGTAGCCCTGCATGGCCGCCTGCAGTGCGCAAATCGGATCGACCTCCGTGACGATCACGCGAGCGCCCTGGCTGCGCAGACTCTCGGCTGATCCTTTACCCACATCTCCGTATCCGCAGACGACGGCCACCTTGCCAGCCATCATGACATCCGTCGCCCGCTTGATACCGTCGACCAGACTCTCGCGGCAACCGTAGAGGTTGTCGAACTTCGATTTCGTGACTGAGTCGTTGACGTTGATAGCGGGAACTTTGAGCGTGCCCGCGCGCGCCATATCGTAGAGGCGCATAACGCCGGTGGTGGTCTCCTCCGACAGGCCGCGCACATCGCTCATGAGCTCCGGATACCGGTCGTGCATCATCGCCGTGAGATCGCCGCCATCGTCCAGAATCATGTTCGGCCGCCAGCCATCAGGGCCTTCGATGGTCTGCACGATGCACCAGTCGAACTCTTCGTCGTCCATACCTTTCCACGCGAACACCGGGATCTCTGCAGCCGCTATCGCGGCCGCAGCCTGATCCTGGGTGGAGAAGATATTGCACGAACTCCAGCGAATCTCGGCCCCCAGTGCGGTCAGCGTTTCGATCAGCACAGCGGTTTGGATGGTCATGTGCAGGCAGCCTGCAATCCGTGCGCCGCTGAGTGGCTTCGACTCGCCAAACTCTTCGCGGAGCGCCACCAGGCCGGGCATTTCCGTTTCCGCGATCAGAATTTCCTTGCGGCCCCATTCAGCCAGACTCATGTCGGCGACCTTGTAGTCCGAAAAGCTACTCATTGAAAGTGTGTTCTCCAGTTCAGAGTTCGTTGGTTTGAGCGAGCGCCCAGAAGTGCGCGGTCAAACGGTGTTTCAGCCGCCGAAGGCGCCGCGCAATGCGTCAGCCAGATCGGTGCGTTCCCAAGAGAAACCGCCATCATCATCCGGCGTGCGGCCAAAGTGGCCGTAGGCCGCCGAGCGGGCGTAGATCGGGCGATTGAGTCCCAGATGCTCCCGAATACCGCGTGGCGACAGGTCCAGCATCTCCTGCAGCGTGTCGGAGAGCTTGATCTCATCGACGTTCGCCGTCCCGTAGGTTTCGACATAGACCGACAGCGGTTTCGACACGCCGATCGCGTACGCGACCTGAATGCAGCAACGTTCCGCGAGGCCGGCGGCAACCACGTTCTTGGCCAGATAGCGCGCGCCGTAGGCGGCGGACCGATCCACCTTGGTCGGGTCCTTACCTGAAAACGCGCCACCGCCGTGTGGCGCTGCGCCCCCGTACGTATCGACGATGATCTTGCGGCCGGTAAGTCCGGTATCACCATCCGGGCCACCGACCACAAAGCGGCCGGTAGGATTGACGTAGAACTCGTCTTCCGGGCACATCCAGCCGTCGGGAAGGGTGTCCAGCACGAATGGGCGCACCAGTTCACGGACCTCTTCCTGGCTCAGATCTTCAGTGTGCTGAGTCGATACCACGACGGACGTCGCAGTCACGGGCTTGCCATTCTCGTAGCGCAGCGTCACCTGGCTCTTGGAATCGGGCAACAGACCGGCGACCGTCCCCGCGTGGCGCGCCTCGGCCATCCGACGGAGGATTTCGTGCGAGTAGTGGATCGCCGCAGGCATCAACACGTCCGTCTCCTGGCACGCGTAGCCGAACATCAAGCCCTGGTCGCCGGCACCCTCGTCCTTGTTGCCGGCCGCGTCCACACCCTGTGCGATGTCAGCCGACTGCGCATGCAGATAGACCTGCACATCCGCGGTCTGCCAGTGAAAGCCGTCTTGTTCGTAGCCGATGTCCTTGACTGCGTCGCGCGCCATCTGCTCGATCTTCGCCTTATCGACCCCACCCGGCCCGCGAACCTCGCCGGCGAGAACGATGCGATTGGTCGTGCAGAGAGTCTCACAGGCTACGCGCGCTTCCGGGTCCAGCCCCAGGTAGTGGTCGACCACCTCGTCGGAAACCCGGTCGGAAACTTTGTCGGGGTGACCTTCCGAGACGGATTCGCTCGTGAACAGGTAGCTGGAAAGGGCCATGCGGGCGCTCCTGGTGCGGTTGTCAAAACGTCGCATTATCCGCTGCCGCTACTCACCCGGGCAACCCTGAAAGCGGTGACTCCTGTCGCATTCCGGCCGCTTCGAAAAGCGTCTGGCAGTTCCGGGCAGCGACACTGTGCGGTCGTTCGCAGGGCTCGCTCTGACGCGACAAATGTGTTGACGAAACGGATCTGGCGCACAAGTCACCGGGGTGTGGGCGGCGCGGAAGTGCGCGGAAGCCCTGTGGTTACACTAACGGCCAACGCCAGCAAACGGCTGCACCGGCCTCGTGGCCGGCCGGCAGCATATCCAAAGGAGGAGTTTTCAATGCGACTAGCCAACAAGATCGGTCTCGTCACGGCCGCGGGATCTGGTATGGGGCGCGCAGGCGCGATTCGCTTCGCCCGCGAAGGCGCCCGCGTCGGAGTCGTCGATCTCGATGAGAGCGCCGTGCACGACGTGGTCGCGGACATCGAGGCGGCCGGCGGGCACGCCCTTGGGATCGCCTGCGACTTGCGCGACGACGAAAACGCGCGGCGGATCGTGCGCCAAACCGCCAACCACTTCGGCGGACTCGATTTCGTCTGGAATCACGTCGGGCATCCGGGTCCTGCGTCGGTCGAAGGGATCGATATGGCCGACTTCGAACTCGCGATGGATCTCAACCTCCGCACCGTACTGGTAACCACCGAAGCCGCACTGCCCGAACTCCGTGCCCGCGGCGGCGGCGCGCTGCTCTACACAGCGTCGACCAGCGGCCTGCGCGGATCGGCGTTCTCGCCGGTCTACTCAGCCGCCAAGTTCGGTATTGTCGGCATGGTGCGGAGCATGGCCAAGCGTTACGCCGGCGAAGGGATTCGCGTGAACGCGGTGTGCCCAGGGCCAACCGACACGCCGATGTTGCGGGTATTTGTCGCGCGCCCTGACCAGCAGTCGACCCAGGGTCAGGACAAAGAAGAGATCGTCGCGCGGTATGCCGCCTCCAATCCGATGGGCCGGGCCGCGTCCGCCGATGATATCGCGAACGCGGCGCTCTTCCTGGTGTCTGACGAGGCCGCCTACATCAGCGGCGCAGCGCTGCCCGTGGACGGCGCGTCAACAGCCTAGACGCGCCCTGACCAGGTTTGCCGCTTGGAATGGCCCGTATGGGCCATCGTCCGGGCGCCCGAATCACTCAGTTGGCCAGCCTGTCGCGGTGCAGGCCAGCTAAGGCATACCGGCGAACTTCTCCAGCTCGGCGTGCATGACATCCCAGGGCTGAGCGCTCGCGACGTAGATGTCCCGGGACGGCGCATACGCGGCCGGGTCATCGAGGCTGGCGGCGTACAGCACCGTCACCCCGGGCGCGGCGCCATTTTGCAGTGCCACTGGCGACCCGCAGGTGGCGCAGAATCCACGCTGCATCGCATGACCCGCATCCGCGACCGATTCGTACCATGTCAACTCACCGATCACGAAGCTGCATTCGCGGCGCTTAACGATGACCGCGGGCAAATAGGCGCTGCCGGTGGCGTGCTGACAATCGCGGCAATGACAGTTGGACATCAACAATGGCACGCCTTCCACCTGATAGCGCACCTCGCCGCAGGCGCAACCGCCGGTCATCGCGGACGGCTGGGAGTCAGAGGACATGTTCTCGGCCATGGGCATACCTGCATTTGCTGTTTCGCCCGTCGACGCGACGGCGGCCGGAGCAGGATGGCACAAGGTAACGTATCGGGCCAAAAGCACCCGACAGGGCCCGCCCGGCTGGCGCCCCGGAACGGCGGATGAAACCGGCTGGCGCGACCGGTTTTCAGCAACGATGCAGGCGGCCGTCTGTGGCCCGCAGCCGTCACGACGTAACGGCTGCCAAATCCACGCGCCGGCTGTATTGTGAACCGGTTGGCGAAACCCGCATGGCGGTTCAGCTTGCGTTCAGTGTGGACGGCATACAGTGCATCCCACATTCGGACACACGGTCCGAGCCTTGGGGATTACAGCCATGCCACGTCACGCACTGATAACGTTTCTAGTCGTTGCGCTCAGCACCGCCGCCGTCACGGCGACCGCACACTCTTACGCCGGCGCCAAGGGTGTCGTCGAGATCACGAGCGCGGGCGTTTATGTCTTCCGTGGACCAGACCATCGTTCCGGCGTGGTTGGACGCCTCGAAGTCGGCGACGCGGTCAAAGGCCACGAGCAACACGGAAAGTGGCTCGCCGTACAGGGTCATGGCAGCAACGGGCCGGTGACCGGCTGGATCCAGGCCCGCTATGCACGTTCGCTTCCGACCTCGGCCTATGCGGCCAATCCGTCTCGCCACGCGCATCAGGCTGACAGACATGGATACGTCGTGCGCCCGACGCCCATCGGTCGCACACCCGGCAGCCGCGGCGGACGCGCCCAGATCGATCCGGAAGACTACGACTACGTCTACATGTTTGCCGGACCGGACCGCTACTCGCCGGTGCTGGCACGCCTCGACGGAGGGGACCAGGTCCGCATCCTGAAGCGCGGCCCGACGTGGAGCTACATCGCCATGCGCGGCATTGGCCGCGGTTTTGTGCCGACCGACGCGCTCGAGCAAATTTAGGCGAACAGACCCGACTCACGCAGGTCGGGGGCGGACAAAGTGACGGCGGGCGACGCCCGCCGCAGTTAGTCGAAGCGACTATTGCCGCGTGCGCGGCGGCTCTGGCGAGGCGCGCCTCGCGACGACCCGCGTCCAAGCTGGCAACGTTCCGCAGATCTCAGGTGAGCCGGTAGAAGCGATCGGCGTTGTCATGAAAGAACGCGCGCTGCGCCTGACGGTCGAGATCCGACAGCATCCGGTAGACACCGGCGACGAGAGACTGATAGTCGACGCGCAATCCGGCGACCGGAAAATTAGAGGCGAACATACACCGCTCGATACCAAAGATATCGAGCGCGGCCTCTACCACCCTTCGATTGTCTTCGTAGTCCCAAGCCGCGTCGGCCAGACCGAACTCAGAAACTTTGAGGTGCACATGCGGCACCTCCGCGATCGTACGCATCGCACTTCGCCACGCCGCAAGACCGCTCGCGCTGCGATCCCATGGGAAGCCGGTGTGGTTCAACACAACCGGGATGTCCGGGTAGTGCCACACCAGCTCGGCAGCTTCACAAAGATGCCAGTATGGCACCCGCAGGTCCCATGACAGGCCATGCTCCGCCAGACGGGCGAATCCCTCGCGCCAGCGCGGGTCGCTCATCGTACCCGGCCGGCCGGCCACGCTGAGCCCCGGGCGCGCGGCCGTCACCGGCTTCGAGCGGATGCCCCGAACGAGCGGATGCCCCGCCTGTTTCGCCAGCACCTCCGCGGCGTTCTCGGTATGGAACCAGGCGTGCGCGACGATCGCACTCGGCAGACCGTGCCTCGCATGCTGATCGGCCAGCCAGACCGTCTCACCGAACTGGTCGCAGCGCCGCCATTCCGCCTCGACGTGCACGGTCTTGACGACCGGCAGCTCGCCCGCGTCACGCCGATAGTCTTCCGGCAGATAGTTGCGCTTCAACGCGGCGTAGTCACCAAGGAAGAAGTCTTTCTCTGGCTCGCACCCGAGCCACGGGTGATTGTTGTCGCGCAGATCCCAGAGATGGTGGTGCGCATCGACGATCGGCAGGTCGGGAGGGAACATCAGCTGCAGTCGGGGGTGCTTCTAGAGACTCGTGGGCTGGCCAGACGACTCGGCGAGCCTATACTGCCACGGTTACTATCGCTGCGGTCTGCCGGTAACGGAGCCGCTGACCCAAGAGGACGCGACCCGATGACTGCGCTCGCCCCTGACTACGCCGACGCGCCGCTGCCCGTGCGCGCGGATCTGGCCACCGAGCATGCCCGCGTTTGGAGGAGCCTCGCCGCCCCCGGCACGTGGCTAGACGGCAGCCAGCGCGTCGCCGTGGCGGCGGAGACCCGCATCGCGCCAGCTTGCCCCACCTGCAAAGCCGCCGCTGACGCCTTGGCGCCCTTACCGTCAGGCACCCTGCACGCCGTGACGAACGACGTGCTTCCGCCGCTTTGGATTGAAGTCATCCACCGCGTACGCAACGACGCGTCACGCCTCACCGACCGCTGGTATTCAAGTCTCCTCGGGCGCGGCATGGACCCGGGCGAGTACATCGAGATCGTGAGCGTGCTGGCTCACGTGGTCGCCGTAGATACGTTCACGGATGCACTCGGCTGGCCACGCCACGCGTTGCCGAAGCCGCTCACCGGGGAACCGAGCCGAACGCTGCCGCCAGGCGCGAAACCCGGCCTCGGCCGCGTACCCACGGTGGCTCCCGAGGATGTTTCGCAAGGCGAGGCGGATCTCTATGAAGGATTGTCCGGCGCCAATATTCACCGCGCCTTGAGCCTGGTCCCGGCGGAGGTGTGGTCGTTCTTCGCCCTTGACGCCGTGATGTATCTTCCCGATCGGCAACTGAGGGATTTCGAGCACGAATTCCGCGCCATCGACCATGCCCAGATCGAGTTGGTCGCGGCCAGGGTGTCGGCGTTGAACGAGTGCTACTACTGAACCACCAGCCACCTGGTGCTGCTCCGTGCGAGCGGCGAGCACGCTGGTATCGAACACGACGTCGACGGCATCACGAGCACCGCGGGCGCCGGACACTCGGTGCGCGACGCTGATCTGCTGCTGCCATTTGCAGAAGCGGTTGTACGCGGCAGCGCAGCCGAGCTCTGGGCCGCCCGGGAGCGGCTGATGGCGGAACTTGGGGCCGCCGCGTTGATGGACACGGCCGCGACCGCGGCGATCTTCAACGCCGTGGTGAAGGTCGCGGATGCGACCGGGATTCCCATCGAAGCCTACAAGGTCGACCAGACCGCGACGGCCCGGGCGGCGCTCGGCATCGACACTTTCGGACAGGCGTCGAGGCCGGCCGGCCCGATCGGGCAGAGGCCGCCCACATGACATGTGAAGTCTGGGCACTCATTCCGGTCAAGAACACCGAAGGCGCTAAACAAAGGCTGAGTCCGGTGCTATCGCCGGATGACCGTCAGGGTCTGTTTCTCGCCATGCTGGGCGACGTGTTGACCGCGCTCGCCGGCGCCAGGCGACTCGACGGCACCCTGGTTCTGACCCGCGACCCGACCGCCGCGGGGATGGCGACCGCGGTTGGCGCCGAAGTGGCTTCGGAAACCTCGAACGACGGTCATTCGGCCGCCGTGCAGCGGGGCGCCGAGCACCTGAGAGCGCGGGGCCGCGACGCGATGCTGGCGTTACCCGCCGATATTCCGTTGTTGCAGTCGGCCGAAGTGGATGCGCTGATCGAGTCGCTGAAACCCGGCCCCGCACTCAGTATCGCGCCGTCATTGGATGAGTTCGGGTCGAACGGCGTGCTGGTCTCGCCACCCGATCTGTTCGAGTTCGCTTTCGGCGACGACAGTTTCCGCCCCCACCTCGCCAGAGCCCGTGCCGCGGGGGCCGATCCGGCAGTCCTCGAACTACCCGGATTCCAGCTGGATGTCGACCGTCCAGACGATCTGCGGCGCTTCGCCAGCCAGAAATCCGATACACGAGCGTACCGATATTTGCTTGATCGCAATTTGCTTGGGAAACTCTGCGTCTAGACGCCCCGGAAACTGCGCCGTCAGAGCTGCTCGCCGGGCCGTCGGATCATGGGAGATCTCGAGGAATCATGGCCGTTATCAATGCAACCGGCATTCAGGATATAGCGCTCGATACGCTCGTCGAGCGCGCTGGCGAACTGACCACTGACGAGGCATTACACCTCGCGAAGTGCACCGATACGGCCAGTCTCGCCAACGCGGCGCGCGCTGTGCGCGACGGGGCGTTCGGCCACCTGGTCACCTTCTCGCCAAAGGTGTTTATCCCGCTTACGCAGCTCTGTAGAGACGTCTGCCACTACTGCACGTTCGCCAAGGCACCGAAGTACGGGCCGGCTTATCTGCAGCTCGACGAAATCGAGAAGATCGCCGCCGACGGCGCGCGCATCGGCTGCCATGAAGCCCTCTTCACCCTGGGCGACAAGCCAGAGCTGCGTTTCAAGAAGGCGCGCCAGGCACTGGACGAGTTGGGCCACGAAACCACGATCGGCTACCTCCTGGAAGCTGCCCGGCACGTGATCGAAACGACCGGCATGCTGCCGCACGTCAATCCGGGCGTCCTCGAACGCGACGAGGTCGCTGCGTTGCGCGAGGTAGCGGTGTCCGGCGGTATGATGCTCGAGTCGACCTCGCAACGGCTGTGCGAGAAGGGAGGGCCGCACTACGGGTCCCCCGACAAACAGCCGGCCGTGCGTCTGCAGACCCTTGAGTATGCCGGGGAGCTGGCGTTTCCGTTTACGACGGGCATTCTTATCGGCATCGGCGAGACTCGCACCGAGCGCGTCGAGGCGCTGCTCGCCATTCGTGATCTGCACCGGCGGCACGGCCACATCCAGGAAGTCATCGTGCAGAACTTTCGGGCGAAAGCGCGCACGGCGATGGCAAAGGCCGTGGAGCCCCCACTCGAAGAGCTGGTGTGGACGATCGCGATCGCGCGCCTGGTCCTCGGACCGGACATGAGCATTCAGGCCCCGCCCAATCTCAGCCCGGGCCAGCTCACCGCCCTGCTGAACGCCGGCATCAACGACTGGGGCGGCGTCTCGCCGGTCACTCCCGACTTCGTAAACCCCGAGGCACCCTGGCCGGAACTGCAGGTGCTCGGAGAGATCAGCGCGAACGCCGGCAAGATGCTGGCACCGCGCCTGCCCATCTACCCGAGTTACGTCCGGGACGCCGGACGTTGGTTGGATCCAGGTCTGACGCGCCACGTGCTGCGTCATGCTGACAGCGCGCTGCTCGGCAGGGAGGACCTCTGGGTAACTGGCAGCTCGACGGTGGTACCGCAACTGCCGACAAACGCGGGGGACCGTCCGACCAGCGTGGATACAGTGCTAGCTGCAGCGCGCGCTGGCGAGTGGCTCGATGAATCTGCTATCACGACCCTTTTTGCGGCCCGCGGCGAAGGGCTTGCGCGTGTCATGCAATACGCTGACGAGCTGCGTCGTGAACAGACGGGCGACACCATCACGTATGTCGTCAACCGGAACATCAACTACACGAACGTCTGCTACTTCCACTGCCGCTTCTGCGCCTTTTCCAAGGGCCGGACTCATGAGGATCTGCGCGGGAAGCCCTACGATCTGGATCTCAGCGAAATCACCCGGCGAGCGGGTGAGGCGTGGAGTCGCGGAGGCACCGAGGTATGCCTGCAAGGCGGGATTCACCCGAACTACACGGGCCAGACCTATCTGAACATCTGCGACGCGATCATGGCGGCGATTCCCGGCATGCACATCCATGCGTTCTCGCCGCTCGAGGTCTGGCAAGGTGCGAGCACCCTGGGACTCGATCTACCGACGTTCCTGCAGCAGCTGAAAGACGCTGGACTGAAGTCCCTGCCCGGGACCGCGGCCGAAATTCTGGACGACGAAGTCCGCGCCACGCTGTGCCCGGATAAGATCAATACGGGCCAATGGCTGGAAGTCATGCGCGCGGCGCACGGCGTCGGACTGCGCAGCACCGCCACGATCATGTTCGGGCATCTCGAGGAAACGAAGCACTGGGCGCGCCACCTCATCCGCGTGCGGGATCTGCAGCGCGAAACCGGCGGCTTCACTGAATTCGTCCCGCTGCCGTTCGTCGCGATGGAAGCGCCGGTGTTTCGCCGCGGCGGTGCGCGCCTGGGACCCACTTACCGGGAAGCCGTTCTGATGCACTCGGTCGCGCGGATTGTGCTCGGACGCGTCATTCCGAACATTCAGACGTCGTGGGTCAAAATGGGCCCGGAGGGAGCGCAGAGTTGCCTGAATGCAGGGGCAAACGATCTCGGCGGCACGTTGATGAACGAGAGCATCACCCGGGCCGCCGGAGCAGAGCACGGTCAGGAACTGCCGCCGCACCGCATGGACCTTCTGATCCGGGGCATCGGGAGAACGCCCAGGCAGCGCAGCACGCTCTACGGCGAGGTCAATGAAGAGCGGTACAACGCGGCGTTACAGGCTGCGCCACTGGAACCGATCGTCAACACCCCACTGAGTCGCGTCACCAAGCACAAGGTCGCCAAGCGTCAGAGTGTCGTCGTCCATCTCGCGTCGGCCTGACGTCATTCCCGACTCGCGCCGCTACCGGCACCGTGGCCGGACGGCGGTCCGCTGCTCGAGATCGAGGAGCGCCTGTTTCGCAGACAGGCCGCCGGCGTAGCCGGTCAGGCCGCCGTCAGCCCCGACCAGGCGATGGCACGGCACCAGGATGGAGATGGGGTTCAAACCATTCGCCGCGCCGACCGCGCGCGCGGCCGCGGGATTGCCGAGCGCCGCCGCCACGTCACCGTAAGTGCTTGTGGTACCGGATGGAATTCCGAGCAACGCGCGCCACACGTTCCGCTGAAACGGAGTGCCGGACAACGCGAGCGGAATCTCGAATCGCCGCAACCTTCCGGCGAAGTAGTGGTCGAGCTGCCGCTGCAGATCCGGTGCCGCACGGCGCGCATGTCCGGCTGCCTCCGCCCGGACCCGCACCGCCAGTCGACGCCGGTCGACCGATGCGTCGAACACCAGCTGATGCAGGGCCCCGTCCGTATCGAAGGCGGCCAGCAGCAAACCGATGGGTGTAGTGATCTCCGCATACCACATGCCGCCAACTCCAATGCATCACACCGCGTCCAACTGCCTCTGGCGAAGAGGCATAATGAGGGGCAGATCCGCGCTCTCAATCAAACCTACGGATGATACCCATGACACGCCAGCCCAAGGTCCAGATAGCTCCGCGCACGTTGGCGCTGGTGCTCTTCGCACTGCTGCTCTCGGGGTGCGGCGAAGACCCACGGCTGGCGACCCAGACTACCCGCATTACAGACCTCATGAATGAAGTCGAGGCAGCCAGAAACCAGCTGACCGACGCCACCGCGCAGCTCGAGCTGGCCCGGCAGCAACTCGAGCTGGTCACGTTGGAGCGCAACGAGCTGGCTGATGCCGCGGCCGCCCAGACCAACGCGAGCAGCACGGCGGCACTCCAGGGTGACGCGCTCCGGGCCGATCTCAGCGCCGCGCGCGACGGCCTGCTCTTGCACGCGGCGGCGTTGAACATCGCTGACGCCGACAACCTGGCGCTCGCGGCCCTTATCGACGCGCTCGGCGACGCGGCGCGACAAGCGGCAGCCGCACTGCCCGTAGCAGAAGAGGAGGTCGCGGTGCTTTCCGAGCGCGTGCGTACCTTGGGTGAAGAGCGCCAGGCGTTGAAAGACGGCTGGGACACCTACCGCCGGCGCGCTATGAGCCTGCAGCAATATGTCCCCCAGCGCTCCGATCCGAGCGCCATGCCCTACAAGCAGGCACTGTCGTCGCTGTCAGCGCTGCAACAGTCCAACCGGTACCTCGAGCAGCAGGTCGAATTGTTCGAGGCCGAGACGCTCGCTATGGTCGATGAAATCAATCATTTGAGCGAAGACCTGGAATCCGCCAATCAGGCCCGCGAAGCCCTGGAAATCGCTACCCGGGAGCTGAATACCCGTGTCAATCGCGCTGAAGTGGATGCCCGGCGGGCGACGCGCGCGGAAAAGTACGTCTACGAGCTGTTCGAAAAACGCAGCGTCGAGGCGACGAAGCTCCAGGCCGACCTGAAAGTCGCGGCCAGCCAGCAGGCTGATCTGGCCGGACAGCTCGCTGATGTCATGGCCGAGCGCGACGGGCTTGTGACGGAGCTTACGGCACAGCGTGAAGACGCCGCGGCACTGAACACCAGGCTGGAGACCGCGGCCGCGGCACTTGCGGAGACACGCAAACGCGGCGAGAAGGCTGCTGCCGCGCTGACGGAGAAATCCGCGACCGTCGAGAGCCTCGAACAGGAGACGGCGCAACTGAAGGCAGAGACGGCCACGCGCCGTTCTCAGATCGCGAGCCTCGAACAGGACCTCGCGGAGGTCACCGCGCTCAGTGAACGACTGCGCTCCCAGGTTGCCAACACTGAAACTGCCGTCACCGAAGCGCAGGCGGCTCGCAAGGCGGCCGAAGCCGCCCATGCGCAGGCCGCCGCGACGGTCACCGCGCTTACCGCCGAACGCGACGAACTGAAGACACTCATCGAAAGCGGGAAAACGGCACCCGAAACCACTACCAGGGAATAGCCAGCCACAGGTCCTCGCGGTTCGGTCCCACCGGAACGCGAAAGGCCGGACAGATGCCCGCGCACGAGGCGGCGATAGCAACAACCTGCCCGCGCCGGGGCGAGCCACGAATGGCACTGACCCGGTCGATGCCAAATGGAGCGGAGACTCACATGAACGACCTGACAGCGAAGGCCCACTCGCGCAAGGCGCTGACCGATGCGCAGGTGAAGGAATTCAGTGATCGGGGCTTTCTCGGGCTGGAGAGTTTCGTAACCGCGGCATGGTTACAACCGCTGCAGGACGCAACGATGCAGATGATCGAACAGAGCCGCGCGGTGTCGGCAACGAACGACAAGTTCGACGTAGAGCCCGACCATTCACCGCAAGCCCCACGCCTGCGACGGCTCATGATGCCTCAGGACCAGCACCCGACGTACACCGAGTTCGCGCTAAACGGGCCGATCGTCGATCTGGTTGAAGACCTCGTAGGTCCCAACATCAAGTTCCACCACGGCAAGCTCAACTTCAAATGGTCCGGCGGCGGGGCTGAGATCAAGTGGCACCAGGACATTCCGTTCTGGCCGCATACGGGCTACAACATCGTGACCATCGGCATCGCGTTAGCCGATATCGATGACGAGATGGGCCCGATGGGAGTCGTTCCAGGCAGTCACAGAGGGCCTGTCTACGATCACTATGACGCCGAGGGAAACTGGCGCGGATTTATCGATGAAGCCGACGTCGAGAACATCGACATCCCTTCAACCGTGTATCTACACGGGCCAGCCGGCAGCGTCACGATTCACCACTGCCGGTCAGTGCACGGTTCCATGCCCAACAATCACCCCACGAAGGCGCGGCCATTTCTGCTGTTCGCGTATTCGGCGGCCAACTGCCTCCCGCTGATGCCGTACAACCAGGCGAGCCGTTACAACGGCGTGATCGTGCGGGGCAAGCACCCCGAATACGCGCAGTTCGAAGGGGAACCATGCAAACTTCCGCCGCTTCGTTCGAAGTCCACACGCTCGATTTTTCAGGCCCAGCAAAACGACCGGGACCGCTAAGGCCATTCCGGGCGTTGCGACCCGAGCGCGGCGGAGCAGCCGCACTTCGAGCCGGGTCGCGCGATCGCGGCGATGGCCTGCCAGCGTCGTTCGCGCGCGTTATCACCGCTTTGCGAGCTCATCACAAGGTATCCGCCTACCGCTCAGTTCAGGAGAACTTTTGCCATGACACGCATCCCGCTCGTCGATGAAACCGATCCAAACTTGGATCCGTACGTTCGGGCCGCACTGGAAGATGCCGGTGCCGCCCGGGGCTGGGTCATCAACGTGTTTCGCGCGCTCGCGAATCGTCCTGAGGCACTGAAGACCGTCTCCAAATTGCTGACAACGGTCTATCGGAAGGACTCCACCCTGGAACCCGGACAAGGCGAGCTCGCCTATCTCGCTGCAACCACGGCTAACCGCTGTTTCTACTGAATTCCGACCCACACGGTGCTCGGTCGAGCGCTGGGACTGTCGGAAGCACAAATGGAGCACCTGCTGGACGATCCGCTGCCATCGGAAGTGTACGCGCCGGTTGAGGCTGCGGTGGTGCGCTACGCGGTCAAGTCGACGCGGATGGAACCTATCGATGACGCACTCTACGCGGAACTCGCCGCGCACTTTCGCGATGAGCAGCTGATCGATCTATGCCTGACGGTCGGGCTCAGCAATCTCATCAACCGCTTTCACGCCACCTTCCACACGGATGTCGATGCACGCACGCTGAGCGAGTTGGAAGCCGGCAATGCCGAGCCCGGCGTTTGCCCGATTCCATTGCCCGGCACGCCGGCAGATTCGACGTGACCGCACCGTTGGCGGGCCGGCGAGCACGTTGGCTCAAGGCAGACTAAGCGCCGGACACGTACTGCCAGATTGCAGCCGCGGCGGCCACCAGTAACACGAGCCAGGTCGCAACGGTGCCGATCGCCCGCAGAACGCTCGGGCCACGGTTGACGAGCAGGCCGAACGGATGCGCCACGCGCGCCGCCAACAGTACCGCTCCCAGTCCGTGGATGAGCGTGGATGACGACCCGGTGAACTCGAGATATCCGATAAGTAGCAACGCGAGCGGTACGTATTCGGTGAAGTTCGCCTGGCCCCGGACAACCGGCGTCAGCTCGTCTCTACCGCCATCGCCGTACGGGACGTGCGCGCGGGCCCGGGCCACGATCACAACCCGAACACTGAGGGCGATGAGTACGATCGCCAGCAGACCAGCATAAAATGCAGTGATGCTTATGGTGCCCATGGGTGCCCCTCCACACGGCCTCTCACCGAAGTCCGGCAACCCAAGGTTGCCCCACGAGCGCTGGGCGCTCAACCTGCGGCGCAGTTCAAGCGCCCGATTTGCCAACCCGCCGTTAACGCCGTGGCGATGATGTGATGAAACCCGGTGCCATCAGTTCAGCTTTGTTCGCCGCCGCGGGCCTCACCTTCGCAGTGCTGTCGGCGGAGCTGCTCGGAGTCGGCCTGTTCGGGCTGGGCGCTGTGTTCGTGTCGGTACTGATCGCCGTGAGTCCGTACGTTCCGGTGCTGCTGCCGTTCGCAAAAGTAGTCGCCGCACTGGTCGGCGTCCTCGCGATTCTCTGCGCGGTGCTCGCGCTGTTGGCCGCAACGATCGGCGGGAGCTTTCGCCTGCCGGGCGCGCAGGCGCTGCTGGTGTTGCTATTGGGCGTTGTGGCCGTCCTCGGTTTCGTCTTCGCGCGCACGCCTGCTCCGGGGAATGACCCGTCAACTCTCGAAGCCTGACGTGGCGGCACACGCACGCCACTCACGTCAGACGAAACTCGCGCTGACGCTGCCGAGCCCGGCGATAGTGAACTGGTAGCTTTCTCCGCCGACCGGAAACGTGGTTCGAATACTGGACCCGGTCATGACGAGTTCGCCCGCTTTCAGCGACCTGCCATCTCTATTCAGTTGGTTCGCGAGCCAGGCCACGACCTCGAGCGGATGGCCGAGCGCATCGCCGGCCCGGCCGGCGCCAGCTTGCTGACCATCGACGAGCAGCACCGTTGCGGCATCCGCGTCCACTGGCCCGTCGCTGAACGCGCCCAACACGACGCCGGCATTCCAACAGTTTTCGGCCACGATCGTGAATGCGTTCAGCTGGCTGTAGTCCGCGTGACGGTCATCCACCAGTTCGTAAGCGGGTGCGTAACCTGACACTGCCGCCGCAACCGTAGCGGCCGTGTGGGGACGGCTGCCGGCCGCAAGATCTGCACCCATTCGCACGGCCACCTCGAACTCGACGCCGAGGTGGTGGTGGTCTGCCAGTCTGACTTCAGCACCATCGTCGACAACGCGGTCGCCGAATATGCATCCCGCGAGCGGCTCCCCCACTCCGACCATGGTCTGCATAGCAACCGACGTCAGCGCAATTTTGTAGCCCACCGGATCGGCGTAGCCGAACGCCGCCCTCACCAGACGCTGGAAATGCGGCTGTACACGATAGGCATCTTCCAGGGAACCTTCACGCGGGACATACGGCTTTCGCGCTTGATAGTCGGCGAGAATATCCGCCGCAACGTCGGTCAGTTCCTGTTCGTTCATGCGTTGTGCTTCCCCGTTTGTTCGCAGATTCCATGGTCACCTCTGACCGCTTGTGCCGCGACGCGCCGGAGATCGCCACACGACAGCGCCGTCACCGGCGCTCCGGCACTCCGGTCAGTTCGGGCGATGACGCCACGGACCAACTAATCCGGTGCGGGCCTCTGTCGATGTTCCGCCACAGGCGCCCGGCTACCTTCATAATACGCGGCATACCGCAGACGCTCACCACGACACGTCTTGAGCGCCAGCTGCGAGCGCGGTACTCAGCATTCACGGCACTTTCGGAGACTGGCGATGCGATCGGAATTCGACACCGCGGGTAACGATGCCGGACACGGCGTTGGTCAACCGGTAGTCAGGAAAGAAGACTTGCCCTTCCTGACCGGGCAGGCAACCTTCACCGACGACCTGGAGGCACCGGATGCACTGCACCTGGTCGTCGTCCGCGCACCGGTCGCGCACGCCCGACTGAACGCAGTCAACGCCGATGCCGCACGCTCCGTCGCGGGCGTTCGCGGCGTATTCTCCGCAGCCGATTTGCGCGCGGCCGGCATTGGTGTGATCCCGGCGCTGACGCGCGCCGCGCCGTTCGCATTTAACGACCGCAGCGGCGCACAGCTGCCGGACCCGGCACAGTTTGCGTTGGCTGAAGACCGGATCCGCTACGTGGGCGAGCCGGTCGCCTTCGTCGTTGCCGACACGCGCGCGGCCGCGCGAGATGCCGCAGATCTGGTGGAACTCGACTACCTGGAACTCCCTGTCGCGGTCGCTTACCGCGATGCGGTAAACAGCGACTCAATGCCGCTTTGGCCTGAACACGGCCGTAACGTGAGCTTCGAATGGGACCTCGGGGACCGGGCCGCCAGTGACGCCGCCTTTGCCCGGGCTGACCATGCGATCGAACTCGAACTGGTCAACAATCGTGTCTGTATCGCGTTCATGGAACCACGCTCCGCGACGGCCAGCTGGGATGGTCGGCGCTACACGCTGACTACCGGATCCCAGGGCGCGCCGGGTTTGAAAGCGCATTTGCTGACCGTGTTTGGCATCGCGGCGCCAGACATCCGCGTCATCACACCCGCCACCGGGGGCGGATTTGGGGCGCGCGGCGGCGTCTACCCGGAGTTTGTCATGACCCTGTACGCCGCGCGTAAGCTCGGCCAGCCGGTGCGCTGGGCAGCGGAGCGTAGTGAGAGTTTTCTAGCTGACTGTCAGTCGCGCGACCATCAGTTTAAAGCCGCGCTGGCGTTCGATGCCGACGGCACGTTCAAGGCGCTCCGGGTACATGCAGACTGGCGCCACGGCGCCTACCTGACGAGCCGCAGTGCGTGGGTCATGACCCAATACCTGCCACCCACCGTCGGCGGTGTCTACCGCACCGGACCGCTGGATCTGACACTACGCGGACTGTTCTCGAACACAGCACCGCAGTCTGCCTACCGTGGCGTGGGGCGCGTCGAAGCTACCTACATCATCGAGTCTCTGGTCGACGCGGCCGCCCGACACCTGAGTGTGGATCCAGCGACGTTGCGCGAGCGCAATCTCGTACCGCCAACGGCGATGCCGTGGCGCGCCGCCGGCGGCGCGGAATACCCGTCTGGTGACTTCCCGGCCAACCTCGAACGCGCCCTGGAGCTCGCTGACCATGCGGGCTTGGCACGTCGTCGCGAGGCCGCCGCCGGGCGAGGCGCCCTGTTCGGTTTCGGTATCGCGATGTTCATCGAGAATGACGGCGGCGCTCCGATCGAATTCGCGACCGTGCGCGCGCGCCGCGACGGCGATGTCGAATTGCTGGCCGGTACGCAGGATTTCGGCATGGGGCATCAGACCGTCTACTCACAGGTGCTGTGTGATCAGCTCGGCATCGACTTCGATAATGTTCATGTTTACGAAGGCGACACCGATCTGATCCCCGAAGGCTCAGGTTCCCATGGTTCACGTTCCGGGCGGGTCGGCGGCGGCGCCATTGTAAAGAGTGCCGACGCGTTCATCGAACGAGGCAGGGAGCTCGCCGCCGACCTGCTGGAAGCCGCCATCGGAGATATCGACTACGTGAGGCAAGACCAGCGCTTCACAATTCGCGGCACCGACCGCAGTGCCGATATTGCAGATCTGGCCGCGGCTGCGCAGGACCGTGGTCAGACCTTTGAAGGCAAAGCGCAGTTCCTCACGGAGCGCCCGGCGTTCTCAAATGGTGCGCAGGTGGCGGAAGTAGAGATCGACCCTGATACCGGTCACATAACGCTTGTTAAGCACATCATCGTGATGGATGCCGGGCGCGTGCTGAATCCTCTGATCGTCGACGGCCAGATGCATGGCGGTCTGGCGCAAGGTCTCGGTCAGGCGTGGCTCGAAGACACGGTGTACGACGACCAGACCGGGCAGCTGTTGAGCGGTAGCTTCATGGACTACACGCTGCCGCGGGCCGCCGACCTGCCGGACTTCGATATCGCCTACAACGAAATCGCGGAAGCGGACAATCCGCTCGGCGTGAAGGGCGCTGGCGAGGGCCCGACCAGCGGCTCGCCAGCGGCGTTCATGAACGCCGTGCGTGACGCCATTGCGCACGCCGGCGGCAACCCGTCGGAACTGCATATGCCAGCGACGCCTGAGCGCGTCTGGCGTGCATTGCAAACCGGCTGAACGGGATAGCGTCGTTGGCTGAATCCGTTGCCGCCGGGACCGCCCCTGACACGCCCACGGTCATCGAACGCTACGGCCGATGGCTCACGGCACGACCCTGGCACGTAACGTTAGCCTCGATCGTGCTCATCACGCTCGTGTCATCGGGGGTCACGCGGCTCAAGCTGACCAATGATTTTCGTGCGTTCTTCGGCCCGGACAACCCCGAGTTGGTCGAGCTGACTGCGTTCGAGGAAACTTATGAACGCCAGCAGAACGTAACCTTTCTGTTGATCGCACCGGACGCAACCGTGTTCACGGCCAACGGCATCCGGCTCATCTCGGCGTTGACCGACGCCGGTTGGCAGGTCCCCTATTCGCGACGCGTGACGTCGCTCACGAATTTCCAGCACACGCGCGCGGACGGCGACGATCTGATTGTCGCGGCCCTGTATGACGGCGAAATTCCGCTCGATGCAACGACGCTCCAGCGCATTCGTAAGATCGCGTTGTCGGAACCATCACTCGTCAACCGCTTCGTTTCACGCACCGGTGAAGCCGCCGTGGTTTCCGTCGCCGTCACGCTGCCCCCAGCGGATGCGAACGCGAATGGCGAAGTCGTGGCATTTGCCAAATCCGCAGCCGATCGGCTCGGGAGGCAATTCCCCGGCATCGAAATCGCCATCGGAGGCACGACGACGACCGACGTCACACTGGGCGAAGCCGTACAGCGCGATATCCGTGAGCTCATTTTGCTCAGCTACCTCGTGATCATTTGTGGGCTGTTGCTGCTGCTCCGCCACGTCGGCGGCGTCATCGCAACACTGCTCGTGATCAGCCCGTCTATCGTCATGACGATGGGAGTCTTCGGCTGGATGGGCGCAACGCTGGAGCCGACCGCCGGCTTCGTGCCGAGTATCGTTATGACGATCGCGGTCGCTGACAGCGTTCACATGCTCGCCGCGTTCTACTACGAGATGCGCAGGGGACGCGACCGCGAAGCGGCGGTCATCGAGGCGTTGCGCGTAAACGCAAACCCGATCGCACTGACTTCGATCACGACCGCGATCGGCGTTTTGATGCTGAACTTCAGCGACTCCCCACCGTACAACGAACTTGGAAACATGATCGCGGTAGGCGTCGTGTGGGCCTGGGCGCTGTCGATGACCTTCCTGCCGGCGTTGCTGTTGATGATGCCACTCAGGCACCCTGGGCGCGGTCGTGCACTGGAAGCCCGGATGGACCGGTTGGCCGAAGTCCTGATCCGACGACGCAAAGCCTTCCTCATCGGCATGAGTATCGTCGTGATTGCGATCGCCTCTCTCATCCCCCGCAACGAAATCGGCGAACAGTGGCACGCCTATTTCGATGAGACCTTTGCAGCGCAGCGCGCCATCGACGCCTATGCCGAATACATGGGCGGTCAGCATTTCATTCAGTACAACCTGCGCGCCGGGGAAGATGACGGCATCAATGACCCGACGTATCTGCGCGAAGTCGAAGCATTCGCGACCTGGTTGGAAGCACAGCCGGAAGTCACCGATGTAGATCGCATCACCGAACTGCTGGCCCGGCTGAACATGAATCTGCACGGTGACGATCCGGCCATGCGCGCGCTGCCACACTCGCGGGACCTCGCCGCCCAGCTGCTGTTGATGTACGAGTTATCACTGCCGCTTGGCATGGGCCTCGAAAACACCGTGAACGTGGCACGCTCGGGCTCCAGGATGACGGTTACCCTGAAGCGGACGACGTCGGAAAAGCTGCTCGCCTTCGACGCACGGGCGATGCGCTGGGTAGCCACGCATGCGCCCTCGCTGAAGGTTGCCCAGGGCACTGGCATCGATCTCATCTTCGCGCACATCAATCACCGCAATATCCGCTCTCTACTGTTTGGCATGGCCCTTGCGCTCGTATTGATCTCCGCACTGCTGATGGTCGCACTGCGCTCGCTGAAGCTCGGCATGCTGAGCCTGGTCACGAACCTCGCACCGGCCGGACTCGCGTATGGCACGTGGGCGGTGTTCGATGGATTGATCGACCTTTCGGCCTCGGTCGTGATCTGCATGAGCATCGGTATCGTCGTCGACGACACCGTGCACTTCCTCAGCAAATACCGACGCGCGAGGCGTGAGGGGCGTCAGGACGCCGCAAATTCGCTGCGTTACACGTTTCACACCGTCGGTGTTGCTCTGACCATCACAACCGCCGTGCTGGTCGCTGGCTTCAGTGTCTTGACGGCATCACACTTCTCGCCGACGGAAACCACCGGCGCACTGATGGCGATCACGCTCGCCTACGCACTGTTGGTCGACTTCCTGCTGTTGCCGCCGCTCTTGTTGATGGTGGACGCTGACAACCAGCCTGTGGACAATGCGGCGCACACTTGATCAACGCCATGCGGGCTCGATGTCCGCGCCACGGTCACCGCGCCCGGGGTAGTGGCGAACGTCGCCGGAGATGCCGTACTGATGACCATGCAAAACACCCCGCTATTGCTGTCGCGACTGATGGATCGAGCCGCCAGCCTGTCTCCTGGCGAACAGATCGTGACCTTGCAGGCAGGCGGAGCGCACTATCAGACCTACGCTGAATCGCGCGCCCGCGCGTGTCAGCTCGCCAACGCGCTGAAGCGCCACGGCATCCAGGTGGGCGACCGCGTCGCAACTTTCATGTGGAACGGCTATCGGCATCTGGAGGCGTACCATGCGGTGCCGTCGATGGGGGCCGTGCTGCATACGCTCAACATCCGCCTTGGCCCCGATGACCTCGACTACATCATCAACCACGCGAGCGACCGCGTGATCATAGTGGATGCCGACGTACTGCCAGCCCTCGAACGCGTGGCCGGGCGCATGCCGTGTGTCGAGAAGATCGTCGTCTGTGCGGATGACACGCCGTGGAGCACAGGCCTGCCGAATGCGGTCGACTACGAGGAGTTCATCGCGGGGGAAGACACCGACTACGCGTGGCCGGACATCGACGAAAATTCACCACTCGGACTTTGCTATACGAGCGGCACGACGGGTAAACCAAAGGGCGTCATGTACACCCACCGGTCGACGTATCTGCACACGATGGCCGTCGCCCAGACCGACGTCATGTCGCTGTCGGCGACCGATGCTCTCTGCGGTATCGTGCCGATGTTTCACGCGATGGGATGGGGCATGCCGTTCGCGGCCAACATGGTGGGCTGCAAACAGGTGATGCCACATCGTTTCATGGTGCCGGACAAACTGCTGGATCTGATCTCGGCAGAAGGGGTGACGGTCTCAGCTGGCGTACCGACCATCTGGCAAGGCGCGCGCGCGGCCATCATGGCCGAGCCGGAGCGCTGGAACCTGAGCGAATTGAAGCGCCTGACCTGTGGAGGGTCCGCCCCGCCCCTCGAAATGTTGCGCTGGTGTACTTGGCAAAGGGTTTGGAATCATCGCACTTTGGATTGACGCATCGGTCGCTGGCTGGCTGGAGAGCTCCGCATCTCATACACAATATTTCCGTCACTGCATAACGATCCAAAGGAGAGTCTTTGTCCTTCATTGGCATTTCACGTTCTTGTTCGCAA
>JBCCEJ010000021.1:0-72748 GCA_039030335.1 Pseudomonadota bacterium
GACGGCGCTGAAGCAACGGAGTCCGCCGGTCCGCGGGTCGTCGAATTAGACCCTTGCGGGTCAGAGCCTGCCGTTTGGCTAGAATTGTCGGATGTCGACTTGGCGTTAGTCGTGATCTCTGGCGCAGGCGTGGGCCAAGATCAATCGACCGATCGCAGGTTCAACGCACGACAAGGAACTGCCGGTCGGCAAACACCCGATTCAGCTCTATTCGCTCGCGACACCGAACGGCGTCAAGGTCACGGTGCTGTTGGAGGAATTGCTGGCACTCGGTCATGCCGGTGCCGAGTACGACGCCCACCTCATTCGTATCGGTGACGGCGAACAGTTTGGGAGCGGTTTCGTCGACGTCAATCCAAACTCGAAGATCCCTGCGATGATGGACCACAGTACCAGTCCGCCAACCCGCGTATTCGAGTCCGGTGCCATCCTGCTGTATCTGGCCGAGAAATTTCAGGCCTTCATGCCGGCTGAGCCGGTGCCGCGCGCCGAAGCGCTGTCGTGGCTCTTCTGGCAGATGGGTAGTGCGCCTTATCTCGGCGGCGGTTTCGGGCATTTCTATGCCTACGCGCCAATGAAGATCGAATACTGCATCGACCGGTTCGCGATGGAGACCAAACGTCAGTTGGATGTGCTCGACCGGCGACTCGCGGACGTTCAGTACCTGTGCGGCGACGAGTACAACATCGCCGACATCGCGGTCTGGGCGTGGTACGGCAACCTCGTCTTGAACGATGCCTACAGCGCGGGCGAATTCCTGGATGTCGACAGTTACGCGAACGTGAAGCGCTGGGCGCTGGAAATCAATGCGCGCCCGGCCGTGCAGCGCGGTCGCATGGTCAACCGGGTCATGGGGCCGAAAGAAGGGCAGCTGCACGAACGGCACGACGCGAGCGACTTCGATACCAGCACCCAGGACAAACTGGAGGCGGCTGAGTAGCGAAATGCCGATGTCATCACCGGATAGCGCCGCCTTGGGTGCGGCGCTCGCCCTCACGGAAGAGGAAAGCGCGGTGGTTGCCGCCGCCCGGCAGTTCGCCGAGGAGGTCGTGCGGCCGTCGGTACTGACATGGGAGCGCCATGGGCGTTTGCCCAAGGAAGCGGTCGATGCGGCGGCCGGTGCCGGGCTGCTGGGTATTCAGGTACCCGGCGCCGATGGCGGAACGGGCGCCGGTTTCGTC
The DNA here is from genome assembly GCA_039030335.1 of Pseudomonadota bacterium. GTDB lineage: Bacteria > Pseudomonadota > Gammaproteobacteria > HK1 > HK1 > JBCCEJ01. Next base: position 1,182 of record JBCCEJ010000021.1, read on the forward strand.
TGCAAGATGCGCGCGGCCGAGGCGATTGCGGAAGTGTCGATGGCGACTGCCTTCAGTCTTGTCAACCTGCACAACTCGACGGCCAAGCTCGCGCACGACGCCAGCCCCGAAGCGAGTGCTGAATTCGTCCCGGAAATGCTCGCGGGCCGTCGCTTTGGGGCTACCGCGCTGACCGAACCGGGAGCCGGTAGTGACTTCGCGGCGATCGAGACGTCCGCTGCCCGTGTCGACGGTGGCTGGGTGTTGAACGGTGCCAAGGCCTGGATTACCAACGCGGCGTTCGCCGATGTGTTTGTCTGCTACGCACAGACCGATGTCGCCAAAGGCTGGCGCGGCATCGCGTGTTTCGTGATCGACGCCACGCGCCCTGGCTTCAACCGAAGCGCGCCGGTCGATATGTTTGGCGCGCGAAGCGTCGGTGCTGGTGGATTTGAGCTGCAGGATTATCATGCGCCGGATGCGCATCTGATCCACCCTCCGGGTGAAGCGTTCAAGCGCGCACTCGGCAGCATTAACGGCGCCCGAACCTACGTCGCCGCGATGGCTTGTGCGGTGTTGCGGGCATCGCTGATGCGCGTAACAGACTATTTAAGCGAGCGCTCGGCGTTTGGCGGGCCGCTCCTCCGGCAACAGGGTTTGCGGTGGCAACTGGCTGATATCGCCACTGAGCTCGAGGCGGCGACGCTGATGACCGACAAAGCCGCGGCGCTCGTACAACTGGACCACGCCGATGCCGTGCTGGCGGCCTCGCACGCCAAGAAATACGCCGCGCGGGTGGCCAGTGCCCGGCTGTTGGATTGCATTCAGATGCTGGGTGCGAACGGGATGCAGGTGGATGAGATGCTGGGCCATCACCTTGCCTGCGCGAAAATGGCCGGCTACGTAGATGGTTCTTCGGAGATCCAAAACGAACGCATCGCGGCGTTGTTGTTCGCCTCACCGGGTTGACGAACTCCGGACCGGCAAAAGGAAGCAGGAAAGATGTCGACGCAAAGTCCATCAGATGCGAACCCGGGCGCCGCGGCGCGCGATGCGGTCACGCTCAACGACCGGGGCACACGCCCGTTCGGCGCACTGTTGACTGGCGTTCGCCGTAGCGATCTTGCCGATGAGGTTTTCCAGCGACGGGCTCTGGAGACATGGCGTGCAGCCGGAGGATTGCTGGCTGTTCGAGGGCCCGACCTCGTCGATCTGAGCCCTGCCGGGTTGACCGACTGGGCTGGCCTCTTCGGCGAAGTCGAGCAGGTCGCACAGTCGGGTCGCGATCACGCGATGGTTGCGGATTATCCGATCCTGCGGATCGGCAACGTGCGGGATTCGAACGGCAATCTGCGTGCGTCGCTTGCGCGCGTGCCGGAACTTCGCGGCCCGGAGGACGTACGCTACAACCCGGCGACCCGCCGCCCGGTCTGGCACACCGACTCGACGTTTCGCCAAGTGCCGCCGATCGGTTCGGTGTTTCACTGCAAACAGGCGCCGGGGCGGGGCGGTCATACGTTGTTCGCCGACACGCGCAGTGCGCTGGCTGGCCTCGAGCCGGAACAGCGTGCACACCTGGGTGAACTCGAAGCCGTATGCTCGCTTGCGCATCATGACAAGAAGATCAACAGCTACTCGCCCGACTATCCGATCCTGACTCCCGAACAGCGGGCTGCGAATCCGCCGCAGCGCGTGCCGGTCGTACTGCATCACCCTGATACCGGTACGCCGGCGCTCTATGGTCTCAACAGTTCGACGTGCGCAGTCGTGCCGAAAGGTACGCCGGTCAGTGATGAGGCGATGGACCGTTACGATCTGGAAGGCGAAGAAGATCCGACCGTCGCCATCCTCCGCGATCTGCTGCCCCACATCACCGGTCCGGATTACACCGTGTGCTGGGACTGGGAGCCGGGTGACGTCGTCGCCTGGGACAACCGTTGCACGATGCACGCGGGTACGGGATTTGACGTCGAGCGATACACGCGCGAGATGTGGCGCCTGACGATTCGAAACCCGTCTTGAGCGGCGCCGGCCAAGCGCTCTGCGCCGTTACAACAAGCCCGGCAACCAGGTCGCGATATCCGGAAAGGCGATCATGATCCCGGCATAGACCAGACCGACCGCCAGAAACGCAGGAACAGCGCGAAACGCCCGCTCGGGCGCCTCCTTGATCACGGCCGCGGCCGTGTAAACGCCGACACAGACCGGCGGCGTCAGCAATCCCAACGCGACGAAGGCACCAAACACTATATAGAAGTGCAGGATGTCGATCTGGAAGTGATCGATGACGCCGATGAAGACCGGCACCGTCAGGTAGATGACCGGGATGGCCTCCAGGAAGGTGCCGAGAATCAGACAGATCACACCGACCGTTATCAGGAACGTCAGCGGTGTTACGCCGTAGACGATGAAGTACTCGACGATCGATTGCGGCGCGCGCGTGAAAGTCAGCACGACGGACATGAATGTGGCCATCGCGATGATCGCGAAGATCACCGTCGTCGTGCGCGCCGTGGAGCGCAGTGCGTCCAACAGTCCGCGGAAAGTCAGTTCACGGTGGATGAAGAAGCCGACGAGAATGGCGTAAACAGCGGCCGCGGCCGCCGACTCCGACGGTGTCAGAATGCCGCCATAGATGCCGCCCAGAATGATAACCGGGGTCATCAAGCCGGGAAATGCGGCCAGCGCGGCCCGGCCGCGGTCCGACCAGCTGTGCCGCTCGGCGCGCGGCATCTTGCGGCACGCGAACAGCACGTAGAGGATGAGCAGACCCATAAACACGAAGCCCGGCATGACGCCCGCCGCGAAAGTCTTGGAGACAGGCACTTCGGTCAACGCGCTGAAGATGATGGCGCCGTTGCTCGGCGGAATCAGCACTTCGAGGATGCCGGCAGTCGCGGCCAACAGAACGACGAAGGACTTGTCGTAGCCCTTGTCGACCATGCTCGGCATCAGGATGCTGCCAACGGCCGTGATGGCCGCGAGGATCGAGCCGCAAAACGCCGCGAAGAACCCCATCGCAAGCACCATCGCGATCCCGAGGCCGCCCGGCAGGTGCCCGACCATGGTGATGCAAAGGTGCACCAGGCGGCCCGCAACGCCGGCCCGGAGCATGACGAGGCCAGCGAAGATGAACAGCGGTATCGACAGCAGCACGTGTTTGGTGATGGCGCCGTACGACACTTGGAGCAGCGTCGTGAACGGCTGGCGCAGCTCGATGGTGGCGACCAGGCTGGAGCCCACGCCGAAGACCAGGAAAATCGGCACCGACAATACGAGCAACAGGACCGAGAGCGCGGTCGCCCAGTAGATCATGGCTGCGGCTCCATCGGCTCCGGTCCGTCGATCAGTTCGAGCCCGTGTTCGAGTACCCGTTCGAGCGCGAACAGACTGAAGACGCCGAAGCCGACAGGAAACGCTGCGTACAGATACCAGAACGGGATCTCGATTTCGGTCTCGGTTATCTCGCCTAGCAGCATGAAGAACTCGACGGCCAGCGCACCGGTGTGGCAAAAGTAGATGCCGCTCGTCAGACAGACCAGACCGATGAACAGTTTGAGCGTGGCGAGCGCCTTACCGGTCAGAAAATTGGGTGCGACCTCAACCGTGATGTGTTGCTCCTCGCGCAGCAGTACCCCCATCAGCGGAAAGACACACCAAGGGATCAGGTAGGGGGGGAAATCGCTCATCCATGCGTAGCCCTGGCCCGTGACGTGGCGCTCTACGGCCTGGATGAACAAGGCGAGCGCCGCGAAGGCGATCACGGCCATGCCGATCGCCGTAGCGGCGGCTGCCAACAGGTCGTTCAGACGCCGCAACCAGCGAGTCAACAGCCGGATAACTGCCATGAATGATACCGACGGTTAGTGCCGACGCCCGCGGGTTGCGGGCCAGTCGGGATTCGGGCGACGCTCGCGCGGCAGCATGGGCGCTGCCGCGCGACCCCAGACCTAGCGGCCGACGAACTTCTTCAGCGCTGCGAAGACTTCGCTGTCCACTTCTTCAGCCAGTGCCGGTTCTACCCGTTCGGCTTCGATCTTGCGCATCTTGGCGAGCTCGGCGCCCTCCAGGACGGTGATGGTGCCGCCGCGTTCGACAAGTTCTTTATGCATTTGCTCGGATGCTTCCATGATGCTGTCGGTCGAGGCTTTACTGGTCTTCGCGCCTTCTTCCGCAAGCACGGCCTTGATCTCATCCGACAATCCGTTGTACCAGGGCTTGTTGACCATGAGGTATGAGTCCGCGAACCCCAGATAGGGGAGCTGACCGGAGTTCAGATACTCCCACCAGCTGTAAGCTTTGAGCGCGCTAGGCACGGTGGAGACGGTGTTGATCGTGCCGTTTTGCAAGCTTGTGTAGACCTCTCGGGTGGGCATGGAGATCATTTTGCCGACCCCCACGCCCTTCCAGCGCGCGCGGTCGGGTTTGGTGAGCACGCGGGCCTTCAAACCCTTCAGCGCATCGACGGAGTCGAGCTTCTTGACGGTCGAATAGACCGCAAACGGACCCACCGGGTTATAGGCGATGACCTTCGTGCGCGTGCGCTCCAGAATGTTGTTCCATACCGCCGAGCCGACAGGATCGGTTTCGAAGAATCTACGCTGCTGGGCGAAACTCTCGAAGTAGCCCGGGAACACCGCGACAGAATAGTTCTTGTTGATCGACGGGAAGCTCACGATACCGACGACTCCGCCCATCTCGACTGCGCCGGAAGCCAGTGCACCGATGATCTCGCGAATTCCGAAAAGCTGACCAGCCGGATACAACTCGATCTTGAACTTACCGGCGAGGCGCTGGTTGACAGCTTCAGCAAATGCCTTCGCGTGAATGGCGCTCGGGTGCTTGGGAGCCCAGTGATAGGACATTCTGGCGACGACTTCGTCGGCGTGGACCGCGACCGTCCCGAACAGTGTGGTGAACCCGACCACGACGGCCGGTAGCAGTTTCCTCATCTCTCTTCCTCCTGAGACTGCGCAGGTAGCGCGCGAACACCCTTTAGTTATTTGCCTGTCACTGTGGGCGCCCCGTAGCGAACGCGTCAAGACATTGCGCAAGCGCTAGGCAGATCGAGAACGCATCGCTGAATTGATTCTTGGCGATCTCATGGCGGCCAGGCCTGCAACTGGCAGTTACAATGCGGGGGGCATCGCGAGCCCCATCACAGCATGTCGTGACAGGTATCGACCGGGTCGTGGAGAACGGGGAGGAAGATCGTGGATGGAATGCCGATTTGACTGACCGTCGCGCGGTGCGTCGGGGGCGGCCTCGCAATCCGGCGATAGATGCGAGCCTGCTGGAGTGCACGGTAAGACTGCTCGCAGAGCGCGGGTTCGAAGCGACGACGGTCGATGCCGTGGCGCTCGCCTGCGGTATTACGCGGGCGACCGTGTATCGCCGGTTTCCGAACAAATACGCGCTGGTCGAGGCGGCCGTGGAGGCCCTGCTCGCCCAGGGCGTTCCTCAGGTGGAGCCTGGCGCAAATCCGGTCGAGGATATCCGGGCGTTGCTGCACAACACCGCTGATCTACTGACTGAGACGGCCTTTGGGCCAGTGTTTCGGGCCCTGATCCCTCACCTCTCCCAGCACCCGCAGCTCGCGGCGCTGGCGCATTCGATGGGCGGCCGCCGCCGGGCGGCGTTGCGCGATGCCGTGCAACGTGCCCAGTCGGTGGGCGCGATCGCCCGCGACATCAATGTCGAACTGGCCATCGACGGGGTGGTCGGAGCCATCTATTTCCGCTACCTGATCGTCGGGCGGTCGCTGGACAGCGCTTACGTACGGGGTGTGTTCGATGTGTTCTTGCGTGCCGCTGCCACCGGTGTGGTGCCCGCAGATGAGCTCGACAGGGAGAGTCCCGCGGGGTCAGGGGAACGCGAAGAGGCGGCCGGTGCCTGCTGAGACGTGGCATCTGGAGTGGAGTTTCTGCGCCCGGTAGCCGTCTGCGCGGATCCGCTCGCGTTGAAGGGGATCGCCGAGACGTCCCGTGGCGGTCGCTCCTTTGGTGCCGCTCACACGCTGGAGCGATTCGACTCGGTGTTAGACGCGCCGCTCGTCTGCGTCAGGCGGAAATTCGAAGCGTCGTAGCAGCGTTGCGCCGACGACACCGCGCGAGGCGTGCAACGGATCTGGAAACAACTGCTGACGGACCGTGAAGAGCCGCAGCTCGACACGGGCATGGCAGAACGGCTGGCCGCGTAGGTCGTAACGCACAAGCGCGAGACCACCGTCACCGGCGTTGGCCGTAACGGCTTCTCCCGAAGTTCGAACGGCCCATACGTATGGCCGCCCTCGCAACGGTCCTGGCGAACTTCCCGGGCGTTGGGTGAGACAGCGAGCCGACCGCGACACGGCCGGCTCGCGGGCGTTCAGAGGGCGCGCCTCAACCGAGGTGCTGCTGATAAAACGCGATCGTACGGTCCCACGCGAGCTTGGCTGCCGACTCGTTGTAGCGAGGCGTCGAATTGTTGTGGAAGCCGTGGCGGGTCTCCGGATACAGATGACGCTGGTAGTCGACGTTGTTCGATTTGAGCGCGGCTTCGAAGTCCGGCCACATGGCATTGATGCGCGGGTCGTTTTCTGCCGACTGCACCAGTAGCGGCGCCTGGATGCGCCCGACGTCGGCGGCTTTCGGAGCACGGCCGTAGAACGGTACGCCGGCGTGCAGGTCGGCGCCCATTTCGACGGCGAGATAATTCACCGTGCCGCCGCCCCAGCAAAATCCTACTGCGCCGAGTTTGCCAGTGGCACTGGCATGGCTCTGCAGGTATTTGGCGCTGTTCAGCATATCGAGCTTCAGCTTGGTCTGGTCGAGCGACTTTTGCAGCTTCTTGCCGTCATCATCGTTGCCTGGGTAACCACCAACCGGCGAGAGTCCGTCGGGCGCCAGTGCCAGAAACCCGGCTACGGCCGCACGACGCGCAACGTCTTCGATATAGGGATTCAAGCCACGGTTTTCGTGGATGACCAGGACGGCCGGAAACGGTCCTGTGCCCGCCGGAGTAACGAGGTAGCCGCGCATCTTGCCGCTGGTGCCGCCCGGCGAGTCGTAATCCACGTAAGTCGCTTTGATGCGTTTGTCCGTGAATGAGATGGTCTGTGCTTCCGCGTAGCGGGGTAGCAGTGCCTGCGCCATCGCCAGGCCGGCGCCGCCAACGATCGCGAGCGCGCTGGCGCGGGTCAGGAACTCGCGGCGGGACATGTCGCTGTGGCAATACTCGTCGTACAGATCGTAGACCTGCGGGTCGATATCCAGATCGCAGGTTGGGAGCTGGTCTGCGTTCTCGACTCTGATTGGCTCATTCATCAATTTTCTCCATGGCCGCGCGCGCGGCAGGTTCCTGTGTGCCCCGGGGCCGTAGAATCCAGACGCCCGTGCGGTAACCACCGACCATGCCGCGCGCTGCGAGCTCCACGGCCCCGTGGACCTTGCGGTTTGCCGGCGGACGGCGCTAGCAGATCCGACTCCGCGTCGCCCGACCGGTTCCCCCCATGCCCGGGATTTTGTTGTATCGCGCGAACAAAGCCATTCGAATCAGTACGTTGTGACTATGGAGATTTGTGTAGCGCGATCTCCTGAGGGTCGTATGCAAGACCTGCCCCACCATAGCCGCCATCGACATTCAGAATCGTCCCAGTTACCCAGGAGCATTCGTCGGAAGCGAGGTACAGGGCCGCCGCCGCAACCGCGTCAGCACTGCCGTAGTGGCCCGCTGGGATCCGTGCGGTATATCCGGCTTTGCGTGTCGGCCCATGTACGCTGATGCCGGTTTCGATCGGACCGGGGGCAATGGCGTTGACCATGACGCCGTCGGCCGAAAGCTCGACCGCCATCACCTTACACATGTGCATGACGGCGGCCTTGGACGCGCCGTAGGCGAGCCCACCCATGTTGCCGCGCTGCCCCGAGATCGAGCCCAGTTGGATGATCCGTCCGCCGCGCTGCGGGACCATATAGCGGGCGGCCGCCTGCGCGGTCAGCCATGAGCCGGTCAGGTTGATGGCGAGCACCCGGTTCCATTCTTCCAGGCCCGTCTCCAGGGCCAGCCGATGCAGCGCGACGCCCGCGCTGTTCACCAGCACATCGACACGCCCGAACCGCTGGACGGTCTCGTCTACCTGGTGCGCGCACTGCGCCGGGTCCGTAACGTCCACGGCCAGCGCTTCCGCGCGGCCACCGGCGTCGCGCAGCTCGCGTGCCGTCTGCTCGACCTTCTCCTGGTTCAGATCGCTACACATTACGGTTGCGCCGGCGGCCTGGAAACGTCGGGCGATAGCGCCGCCGAGGCCGCCGGCCGCGCCGGTTACCAAGGCGACTTTGTCGGTGAGTTGCATTAGAAGCTCCGTAGGTTGTCCTGGTTTGTTGAGATTGACGCAGACGGCTGTGGCGCACTGGCAGCGGCAGAATCGATCTGTGCGGATCGTTCGCAGTGGGCAATAACGCTATCATCGGGCCAGACGGCTTCGCCACGACGGAAGAGACAGAGATGGCGGAAGAACTGATCGCGGTGGTCAAGCGAGACTGCCCGACCTGCGAACTGGTAGCGCCGGTGCTGGCTCAGCTCAAGGCGAGCGGTGACCTCGTGGTGCTGAGCCAGGACGACCCGGCTTTTCCAGCCGAAGTAGATGGCGTGCTAGACGATCGTTCGCTCGATCGGTCATACGCGCTCGGCATCGAAATTGTACCGACGCTCATCCGGATGGACGGCGAACGCGAAATTGGCCGCCAGATCGGCTGGCATCGCGGGGATTGGGAGCAGTTCACGGGCGTCGCGGGCCTCGGCCCGGGACTGCCCGATTGGGGGGCGGGGTGCGGTGCGATCAACGCCGAGCCCGCAGTGCTCGAGCAGCTCAAGATTCGTTTCGGCGACACGGGTATCCAGTCTCGCCGTGTCGAGCTGGGTGCGTCGGAGGATGTGGCCGAGGCGATGTTTGAGCGCGGCTGGTCAGACGGCCTCCCGGTCGTGCCACCCACTGAAGAACGGGTGCTACGGATGCTCGCTGGCACCAGCGAAGAGCCGTCTACGGTTCTCGGCCTGTGTCCGCCAAACCTGGTCGAACTAACCGTCGAGAAAGTTGCCGTGAACGCTGTCATGGCGGGTTGCAAGCCCGAGTACATGCCCGTAGTGCTGGCCGCGATGCGGGCGACCCTCGCTGATGAGTTCGGCTTGCACGGCGTGCTTGCGACAACCATGTACGTGGCGCCGGTACTGGTCGTCAACGGCCCGGTTCGCCAGCGCATCGGCATGAATGCCCGCGGTAATGCACTGGGTCAGGGCAACCGTGCGAACGCGACTATCGGGCGGGCCGTCCAACTTATCGTCCGCAACGTCGGCGGCGGGCTGCCGCAGGGCGTGGATCGCGCGTGCCTCGGCAATCCCGGCAAGTACACCTACTGCTTCGCTGAAGATGAAGAGGGCTCATATTGGGAGTCGCTGGCTGAAGAGCATGGCTTTGGCGCCAACCAGAGCACGGTAACAGCCTTCGCCGGTTATGGGCTGCAGGGCGTGGTCGACCAGAAGGCGCGCGATCCAGACGCGCTTTGCCGGAGCTTCGCCGCCAGCCTGAGGGCGTGCCACAACGTCAAGCTGGCACCAGCGGGTGATGTGATCCTGGTGGTTTGCCCGGAGCACGAGCGAACGTTTCGGAACGCGGGCTGGAGCAAGCAGCAGCTGAAGGAGCGGCTGTACGCGCTGAGCGAGATACCGGGCGAAGAGCTGGTCGCCGGCGTCGGCGGTATCGCCGAGGGCATTCCGGCATCCGGCGCAGGACGCACACACAATAAGTTTCGAGAAGGCGGATTGATGGTGGTCAGAGCTGGCGGCGGCGCCGGCATGTTCTCGGCCATCATCGGTGGCTGGCTGGCCAGTGGGCCCGTCGGCAGCAGCCCCGTTACCGTGGAGGTCAAGAACTGATGAGACTGGTAGATCCAACCGGCGAACTGTCACCAGTGCAACGCGAGCGTCTGGAACGCCCGCCGGCGCTGGACGGCATGACCGTCGGCATACTCGATATATCGAAGCCGCGTGGAGACGTGTTCCTGAACCGTCTCGATGAACGCTTCGGCGCGGCCGGCATCGGCGTGCGGCGCTACAGCAAGCCGACGTTTGCGCGCCCCGCGCCGGTCGAACTCCGGCAGCAGATAGCGACCGAGGTCGATGCGGTTATAGAAGGGCTGGCCGACTGAGGTTCCTGCACGTCGTGCTGTACGCATGACATCGTAGACCTCGAAGGCCGCGGCGTGCCTGGCGTGGGCGTGGCGACGACCGAGTTCGTAGACGCAGCCGAGACGCAGGCCGCGGCACTCGGCTACGACCCGGCCATGCTGTTTGTACAGCACCCGATCCAGGACCGTACGGACGACGAGATCCGCGCGCTGGCTGATGACGCCTACGATGCCATCATCAGTCTGTTGACGCGCGCGAATTAAGCGGGCTCCGGGCCGCCGTCAGCTCGCCATCGGCCGCACCGCGGCCGGCTTCGTAGCGCCCGCGTCAGCGCGCGGCGCAGCGGCCGGCAAGAGACCCTCGAGGGGTAGATGCAACGACACCTGTGAGCCCCTTGAAGGAAGTCTCTCGACACTGAGTTCGCCGCCGTTCAGCTGCATGTTCCGGCGGGCGAGGTAAAGCCCCAGGGGCAGCGTGACGTGGTCTTCATATAGCCCGGCAGCCAACGCACGATGCGGCGATAGCGCCTGCTCCACGACGTCCGCTGAGATGCCTGGACCATCGTCAGTAATGGAAATCTGGATGTGGTCGGGCCACGCACTGTCGAAGCCCAGGTGGACGCCGATTTTGGCGAAATCCGGGCAGTGGCGTACCGCGTTATCGATGATATGTCCGACCGCTACCTGCAAGCGACCCCGATCGGCGTAGACCTGGGATTTGCCGGCACGAGCGTAAACAGTCAATTCCTGGCTGCGCAGTTCAGCTTTGTTCCGGTAGAGCGCTGCGACCGTCTCGCAGACGCGTGCCGGGTCGAAGCGCACGCGATGCAGTTCGGCTCCCTGGGGGTCGACGTTGGAGAGTTCCAGGATCGCGCTCACGTGGTTGCCGACCTGGCCCATCGTGTCCTGGGCCAGGTCGACCCACCCGCTCAACTCGCTCGCGCTGTCTTCAGGCAGCATCTCACCGATGATCTCCATGCTTCCCTGAAGGTGTAGCAGCGGCGTCTTCAGCTCGTGGCAAATACTGCGCAGGAACAGCTCCTTGGTGCGGTTCTCCGCTTCCAGCTGGATGTTCCGGTCGATCAAGGACTGTTGTAGCGCGTCGATCGCGTGAACCTGTTGTTCGACGCGCGATTCCAGTCTGTGGGCGGACTGAAACGTGAGCGTTTCGCGCCGCCACAGATGGATGGCCCGGTCCAGAGCTTCGTGCGTGCGCGCGTAGTCGAACGGCTTGGTGACAAAATCGACAGCGCCGTGGTTCAGCGCGGCAACTGCGTCTTCCATCCCGCCGTGCCCGGTGATGATGACCACCGCCAGTGGTCTTGCCGGTGTGCTGAGATCCCGCAACCGCGCCGCCAGTTCGATGCCGTTCATGCCGGGCATGCGCACATCGGTGAAGACGATGCCGATGCCCGGATCGGATTCGACCGCAGCGATGGCGGCGGCCGCGCTCGGCGCCGCCAACGCCTCCAGGTCGTCGTCTTCGAACAACTCGACCAGCTCGGTACGTACCAGGGCTTCGTCGTCTACCACGAGAATCCGGGGCATCTGTTCCGCCGCGCTGGCGGCCGGAGCCAGTTCAGATAAATCCATCAGGCCTGCCTCTATGTAGGAAGGCCGATGATATTATCAATTCCGGTTTATATAGTGATAAAAATGAATGTGACTCGGTTCGCAGAACTGACTGCCCGAGGCTAGGCTGGCCCAGGGCGCCACCGGTAAATGCGCTCCAGCGCGCCGCCCATCAGCATCGCACGATCTGAGTCTGACAACGATGCGGTCGTGCGGAACGCGAAAACGCCCTCGCCGTAGTTCAGGAGTTCGACCGCACGGGTCCAGTCGGTTCCCCAGAGGCACCGCTCCAGGCCGTAGGCGTCAAACACCCGTGCGAGCGGCGCCCAGATATCGATGAACGGATAGGGTTCATGCGAGAGCGTGCAGGCCCCCGAGATCTTGATCGCCACGTTCTGGTACCGACTGAGCCCGATCACGGCGTCGAGTCCGGCGAATGGCACTTGCGGCGCAGGCGGTTCGAATGGCTGTTTCAAGCCGACGTGGTCGATGACTATCTGGGTGTCCGGATGCCGTTCGGCGAGCGCTGCGAGTGCACCTGGATTGTTCCAACAGAGGATATTGACCGGCACCCCGGCGGCGGCACCAGCGCTGAGGATAGCGTCGATGCCGGCCGTTTCTTCGTCGCTCACCTCTTCGTAAGACATCATGATCCGGCCGCCGACGACACCCGGTTGCCGGACCCACTCGACGAATTCTTCACCGACCGCTGCGGAACGCGGATCAAAAGGGCGGATCAGCCCGAACCGGGTTGGATGTTTCGCGAACACTTCAAGTGCGTAGCTCGGGTCGTACCGATACATACTCCACGGCGACACGAGCAGGGCGCCATCAACGCCGACCGCGTCCATGGCGGTCACCATGTCGTCGCCGGTCACTTCCAGTGGACCGGCAAGCGTCCCGACCCAGGGGCGTCCGGGGTGGTCGCGTTCGTACGCATGCACCTGGCAATCGATGACGGCATGCCGTTCGGCGGCTTCGGTCGGATTCATGGTCAGGCCTCGTAATTGTGCTCTATGGGTTTCGAAATAGGCGCGCTCTACGGCCACGCGGTTCGCGCTGGGAACCGCGCGGCATTTTCGAAGATGCCTGTCGGGTCCGCTCCGAGGTTGATAGCGGGCCATCAGCCCGTGTCATCGCCGGTCCGGTCGCCGGTGCCCGAAGCCCCGAGGGGCGCTGGAACCCGGTGCGAGATCGCGGCGAATCCGGCCATTGTCGCAGTGGATCGCGCAGATTCCGGCACCCGCGCCTTCAAGTCACGCGACCGACGAGCGCTGTACGGCTAAACTTACCGCATCTTGAGGCGACGCAGTCGTTTCTGAATTAACTGACATGTCGCGGCCGTTGGACGGCATCGCCCAACGGCGTGGATGAACCGGCTGTTGCCATCGTGAGCGCGGAATTTGAACGAGATCCAATTTGAAACCCCCGACCTGCTACGCCATCTGGAGGCGATGGATGAAGCGGAACTCGACACGCTCAGTTTCGGCGTAATCCGTATGGACCGGGGCGGCATCGTCACGGCCTACAACTCGACTGAAAGTCAGATCGCCGGTCTCCGCCGGGAACAGGCACTCGGCAAGGAATTCTTTATCCAGGTTGCGCCATGCGCCAATAACTACATGGTCGCGCAGCGATACCTGGACGCGCCTGAACTCGATGAGTTCGTAGACTACGTCTTCACCTACATCATGCGGCCGACCCCGGTAAAACTGCGCTTGTTGCAGAGCGCCGGCTCGGCGCGTTATCTGATCGTTCAACTCGCCACGGCATGAGTGTCACGCCAGACGACGAACTGCTCAGTTTCCTCTATCAGATCCCCGATGCCGTCATGCGCATTGCCGGGGATGGCGAGGTGCAACAAATCAATCCGGCTGCTGTGAGCCTGCTGCTGCCGTTGGCCGGTACGGCGCGTCTGGACAACGCCTTCGACCTGTTGGAACAGTGGGTGCCGGACCTGAGGCAGCGGTTTGCAGAATCGACGCAGCCGGGCCCCGTGATCGCAGCCGAACTGGTGCGCACCGGTAGTCCTTACGACCGCACACTCTCTTTCACGATGAGCCGCCTGGACAGCCAGTTCGGGGTGATTTCACTACACGACGTCTCGGAGCGCGAAGAATTACGTCGGGCGGTCGGTCGGGAGCGAGAGGATGCTGCCGAGGCGCGCGGCATGGCGCGCAACGCGGCTGCCGTATTGCACGACGTCGGGAATGCCACCAGTGCCATCGGTACCACGGTGTCCCTGTTGTTCAGCGATGCCGACTGGGACGAGGTACGCATCCTCAAGCGTCTGGCGCACTGGTTGGATCGCGAAGCGGAGGCGCTCGATCAGGTTATGGGACAACAGCGCGCCGAGGCGTTCGTGAGCTTGTTGGCGCAACTGCGCGACAGCCTTGCCCATCGTCAGGATCGCGTTGAAGAGACTGCCCGTAGTCTTGCCCAGGGGGTGAGTCATATCACCGACGTCCTGAGTATTCAGCGCGTTTCCAGCGCGGGCGGCAAACTGAAGAGCGTCGAGGTTGACCTCCGCCAGGTTGCGCGCGACGCCGTAAGCCTGCAGCAGGCGACGCTCGGCAAGCGACAGGTCGAAATCGAACTGCGGTTGGGGGCGGAACCAGCTCTGGTCAGTGGCGATGTAACGCGCCTCATACAACTTGGTGTCAACCTGTTGCGCAACGCCGTCGAAGCCTATGACGAGGATCGGTTTGCCGATGTGCAACGAACGGTTACAGTAGCCGTAGACCGGGTCGGAAACGATGCCTGTTTGCAAGTGACCGACCGGGGCTGCGGCTTCGAAAGACTGGCGCCAGAATTGTTCGACGAGACGGTCTCGACCAAAGGCAGGGCGTCGGGGCTGGGTCTGGCTCACTGCCAGCAGATCGCCGAATCCCACTATGGTTCCCTGGAACTGGTGAGCCCCGGCACGGGTCTTGGGGCGACCGCGACGTTGAAGATTCCATTGACGCGTTGAGCCAAGCCGGTTTCTTCATTTGCCCCGCGGTGCCAGTTGGTACCGGCCTTCGAACATCAATGCATGACCCAGGAAGATCTTCGTTGAGCGAATTTGACAGTCTGAATACCCGTGTGCTCGTCATCGATGATGACGAGGCCGTTCGCGACAGCCTGTATCAGATCCTGACGCCGCCCGAACGCGATGACGCCCTGCTGGGCGCGGAAGCCGCGCTGTTTGATGACGCGACGCCAGTGCGGCGCGGAGAGACCCATCTGTTCGAATTCTCCGTCGACACCGCAGCGACCGGTGAGCGTGGCATCGAACTCGTCGCGGCGGCAGCTGAGCGCGAAGATCCGTACGCCGTCGTGTTCTGCGATATCCGTATGCCCGGCATCGACGGCGTCGCCACGGTGGAGCGGATCCGCGAATACGATCAGGCTGCGGAAATCATCTTCGTCACCGCCTACAACGACTACTCGGTCAGCGAAATCGTGTCGCGCGCCGGAGCCAACGTCGGCTACTACTGCAAGCCATTTTCGACCGAAGAAGTTCGACAGGTCGCGACCAAAGCGGTTTACAGCTGGAACAAGACCCGCAGCCTGGAAAAGTTGATCTCGGTTATCGCCCGGCTGAAGGGTGCGCGTGGTGACCTCGACCGCCTGCTGCATCACATTCTGGCGCAGGTGGCGGAATTGTTAGGCTCGCGTTCTGCACTGATCGCGCGGCGCATCCCGGAGGCGAACCCGGAAGTGGTGGTGGCGATCGGACAGCTTTCCGATCCGACCTACGCAAGCCGGTTCCTCGATACGATCGCGGTCGCGCCCGACGACGACATCCTGACGACGGACGCATTCGTCTGTTTTCCGCTCGCCGGCTACCGCATCGTCGCACTGTTCGAGTCGGATGTTGGAGCTCTCAATACGGAGCGCGGCTACATTGTACGGTTGTTCCTCGCGCAGGCCTCGCAAATCCTCGAAAACACCGAACTCCAGGAACGTCTGCTGCGCTCGGAGAAGCTGACGGCGATCGGTCAGGCCGTCAGTATGGCGGCGCACGATATGCGTGGTCCGATCGGAGCGATCAAGAATGCGCTCGAAGTCGCCGCCTTGCAGAGCGACTCGATGGACGCGCAGCAGCGCATGCGAGCACGCGTGGAGAGGGCCGCGCAGGTCGCTCTGAATCTGGTAAACGATATCGTCGACTTCGCCGAGGAGCGCTCGGTCGAGGTAACTCAGGTCGAACTGGCGGAGGTGCTGGAACAGTTGCGTGAACTGCTCCAGCAGATGCCAGCCGGGGGTATGTTGCAGATAGTCAATTCTCTCAGCGACGCGCCCACGGTGCTGGCCGATCAGCAAAAGGTGCTGCGGATCCTCTGGAACCTCGTCAACAACTCCGCGCAGGCGCTGTATGTGGCTGCAACCGAAAATCCGGCGATCACGATAGCGTTCCACCAGGATGCCGGTATGTGCGTATTGTCGGTGATCGATAACGGACCTGGCATTCCCGACGAGGTGCAGGCCCGCATGTTCGAGCCGTTTATATCCCAGGGGCGGATCGAAGGTACCGGGCTGGGTCTCGCGATCGTTCGCCAGGCCACGGTCAAGATGGGCGGTACCGTCGTGTGTCACTCGGAGCCCGGGCACACGTGTTTCGAGATTCATCTGCAACTCGCCTGAGCGCTGACCCACGCTTGCGGGTCTGGGCCACCGTCGCGCGGCGGGTCTCCGGCCTGAGCTGGTTAGCCGGGCTGGTCATGGTCATGACCGTGCTGGCCACGGTGTACGCATTGACGGATCCGGCGACCCTGAGTGCCCGTTTCGCCTCGGTCCGATGGTCCTGGTTTGTCGCGGCGGCCATTCTGCTGTTGTCGGAAGGGTGTTTTACGGCCTGGCGTCTGCGCGTCTTCACTCCAGGTCCACCATCATTTCGTGCGTGTTTGCATATCTCCGCCTGGTTCGTACTGTTTCTGGTCGCCTTGCCGGCCCGGGTCGGTGAAGTGGCCGCGGCGTTCTTGCTGAAGCACTTTGCCGGCCAGTCGACTGCGCCGGCACTGACCAACCTCCTGACCCAAAGAGCACTGGACCTGATGTTTCTCATCGCTGTGTTCCTGCTGTTATCGGCGGCGGTTTCGTCGTTGCCTTCGGGGCCCGAGGTGCTGGGCCTGGCCATCGCCCTGTTCGTGGCGCTGGCGATCGGCGTGTGGCGGCTGGAGCAGTTGCTTGCGCTCGCTGCCAACGCGACTCTGCGAGCCGGGAACATAACCGGGGTTGGCATTTTTCGGAGCCTTGCGCGAGCCGCGTTGAAGGCACGAAGTTGGCGGCGCCATTACTTGACGACGTCGGTCATGTCGATGGGTTTTGTCGTCACCCTGCTGAAGTGGCTGGCCAATCTGGGCGGACTGGCCCTGCTGCTACACGCTTTCGGCGTGCCGGTGGGTTGGGCAGAAAAATTCCTGCTTGCCGCGGCCTTCAATTTTCTTGCCGTGGTACCGTTGCAGACTGTCGGCGGCGTGGGATTGAGCGAAGTCGGACTGGCCGGCGCGCTGGTCGCCTTCGGCCTGACGCTTGAAGACGCCGTAGCGATCAGTGTCCTCGTGCGTCTGGTGCTTATCGTATCGCCGCTCGTATTCTGGTCCACGATCACGTTCGGCGTACGAGACTGAATTCGCGCCGTATCCCAGCGAAGGCCGATGAGCGCACCGACACCACCACCGCCGGCCGACGCGAAGACCGATGCCAAGTACGATGCGCTCGAAGCGCGCTACGGCGCGGATACTACGCGCGCCAGCGGTTATCGTTTGCATCGGTATTTCCTGGAAGAACGCAAGCTGTTGGATGAACTGCTCGCGACCGCTGAGGGGCGCGTGCTCGATGTCGGCTGCGGCACTGGGCTGATGGGTACGCCGTTGCTGGCGCGCGGGTGCAGCCTGTTGGGCCTGGACTTCAATCTGAACGCCTGCCGGGTTGCCCGGAGCAACGGCATCGCAGCGACTCGCGGGAATGCTTTTCAATTGCCGTTTCGCACCAGCAGCGTGGATCACGCCTTCTGTTGTCAGTTCTTCAACCAGCAACCGCCAGGGAAATTGCCGGGTTTCTTTGCAGAACTCGCGCGCGTGCTGCGCGAGGACGGGTATCTGTTGCTCGTCTGGCGAAACGACCAGGCCTGGATCCACCGCACCGCCCACGCCGCATTCACGCTACTCGACGTTTTGACGGGCCGACCGCGTTTCCCGGTGTTCTCGCACCCGATGGTCAACGTGCTGGCGTGCGCGGAAGCAACCGGGTTCTCTACCGTTCGGAAGCTATTGAGCTTCCCGCTGATGGGCACCCGTTTCGAAGGCCGAGATACTGTGGGGGCGCGGCTGTTTGGCGCATCGTGTGTGCTGTTGCTTAAGCGTACGCGCAGCCCGGCCAGCGTGGCGAAGTCTCAGGCGTCAGCCGTGTAAAGCTGGTACATGATGTCTGCCGGCAGGACGAAACGCAGCAGCGGATAGCCAGCCAACACGGCACCGTAAACCAGCGTGCCCGTTACCGCGTTGAAGCTGTCGCCTTCCATCACCCGCTCACGCAGCCCGTGTAGCGTCACCGACGGGAGGGAACCCCGGTCGCGTTGCTTGAAGCCGGCATCTTCGACCAGCGTGCGCAGATTACGATCGGTGAAGTAATGCAAGTGCGGGCTCTCGTAGCCCTTTTGCCAGAGTCGCTCCAGCGTGCGGTCATCACCGAGGCGCGCGAGCAGTCGCGCTACCCGGTACAAGACGCCGCCAGCGCACGGCAGGTTCAGTAACAGCAATCCATCGGGTGCGAGTGCCCCGCGTACAGCCTGCAGTACGGCGCGACAGTCCGGAATGTGTTCGAACACGTCGTTGAAGCAGATGAGGTCGTAGCGGCGCGCAGGGTCCAGGCACTCGGGAAAGTAGCCGCGTACGACGTCGATGCCGACATCTGCCGCTCGATCTGCCATCCGGTCGTCTGGCTCGATGCCCTCGATAACCATGCCCGCATCCCGAGCTGCGGTCAGAAACCAGCCGGCGGCACAGCCTACTTCCAGTACCCGCATGTCTTTCAGTTGACGCTGTCGGGCGATGTGGCCGAGCAGCAGCGCCGCGTTTTGCTCGCGCAGCGGCCGCATGAACTCTTCTGACACCGGGTCCCAGCCGAGCAGCGGGCCGTCATGCCAGGCCGGATCGGCGAGCAGTGACGATTCGTTTCCGCATCGTCCGCACTGTTTCAGCCACGGTCGCAGACCAGTTTCGACCGACGTGCCGCATACCGCACAGTGCGGGTTCTCACCGTTGGTGGAACCGTTGCTCATGAATCGTCCGGATGGGGAAACGCGCAGAACATGCCGCCGACGTACTCTACGGCAGGATCGAACGGGTCGCCCGGTTCGGAGGCGGCCTCGACCGCTTCGCGGTAACTCTCGGCGCTGTCTTGCGGCCGATAGCCGAGATGGGGGATTTTGTGGTTGGAAAATAGTGTTTCACGATTGTCCGAAACACCGTAGGCGATGGTGTAGCCGACCCGTTCGGCAGTCAGGCATCGTTCTACCAGCTGTACCAGGTCGCGAAAGCTGAGCCACGTCGCCAGCTGGCGACGGTCGGTCGGTGCCGGGAAACAGGAGTTGATGCGCAGGCACGCAGATTCGATGCCGAACTTGTCGAAGTAGAGTTTTGCCAGATCTTCCACGAAACACTTCGACAAGCCGTACAGAGTGTCCGGCCGGTGTGGTGTGTCCGTGTCTGCGCCCGATTCGCGGCGTACGAAGCCAACTGCGTGATTGGAGCTTGCATACACGATGCGCTTGACGCCGTGTCGCCGGGCCGCCTCGTAGACGTTGTAGCCCCCTTTGATGGACGACTCGAGAATTTCTTCCCACGGCCTCTCCACCGGGGCTGCGCCGAAATGAACGACGGCATCACAGCCCGCGACGAGTTGCTCGACGGCGTCGAAGTCTCCGAGCTCACAGGTCATCACTTCCTCACCATCACCTGCCGGAGCCATAGGTGCCCGATCGGAAAGGCGCAGCGTGGTCGCCAACGGGGCCAGACCGCGCCGTAGTTCGCGACCGAGGTTGCCGGCCGCGCCCGTGATCAACAAACGGTTGTAACGCGCCATCTATCAAGGTTCTCCAACTCGGTTATGCCTGAAATTGCCGACGCCAGGCCGCCCGCGCAGTGCGCGGCTACTCGTCATATTGGCTGTATAAATGAACAGATAGGATCACTGACCCGCACTGGCAGGCAGACCGCTGGAATGACGGTACGAAATGGGCTGCTCAATACGGCTGATCGCCGCTTATCTGGACCCGTCGCATCACGCGGCGCCCGGCCTGTGCGTCGTCCACTGCCAGATGTTTGACGCAGCGGTTATCCCAGAAAGCGACCGAGCCCGGCGCCCACCGGAACCTGCACGTAAATTCCGGCCGATGCCCCCAGTCCATCAACCAATTCAGCATGGGCCTGCTCTCGGCCTCTGTCATACCTTCGAACCCAACCGTATACGAGTGGTTGACGAACAGGCATTGGCGCCCGGTTTCCGGGTGCGTGCGTACCACCGGGTGGTGGGATATCGTCTCGTGCCACTCCGGACCTGTCCTTGCCTTGGTGCTGCGACCGCGGCTGCGGGCGGCGGCGCCCGGGCCGGCCACGAGCCGATCGGAATGGACGGCACGAAGGCCCGACAACATCCGTTGCATTCCCGTCGACAAGGCTTCATAGGCGAGCGTCTGGCTGGCGAAGAGCGTGTCGCCGCCGAACGGCGGCACTTCCAGCGCGTGCAAAATGGCGCCCATCGGCGGCTCCGGCATCATCGTTGTATCCGCGTGCCAGTCTTCGCCAACGATGCGTTCATCGGTCGTCTCGCGCACTATCGTAACGACCTCAGGTTCGTCGGAGATCAGGAACGGATGGATGAAGATGTCGCCAAACCGGCGCGCGAGCGATTTGTGGGTCTCCGTATCGAATGACTGCTCCCGGAAGAACACGACGCCATGGTCCAGCAATGCACGCCTGATTCCGGCAACGGTGTCGTCCGTGAGCGCCGCGGCCAGATCGACTCCATGCAGTTCGGCTCCGAGAGCTCCACTGATCGGTCGGATTTCGAGGTGATTGGTTTCAGGTTGAAGCACGTCGTTCATGGGTTCTTACCGATATGGGCAGGCATGGACTGCAGTCGGGTCGCACGTTGCTCAGGCCCGCTAGTCTAGCGCACCACAAACTCTGGCTCGTCATCCGGCCGCGTTGACTTACGCAGCATCAGCGGCGGCTGCGCTCGCCCCGCAGCATCCCGGGAAAGACCGTCTGCTCATGTCCAGGTTTGATGCGGTAGAGCGCCGCTGGACGGTTCGAGCCGCGTTCGAACGCGCCCGGGACCTGTTCCAACAGATCGGCGTCGTGGAGTCGACGCCGGAAGGCGCTTTTCTCCAGACGTTGCCCGACCACGAGTTCGAACACCGCCTGGCAACGGGACAACGTGAATGTCGCCGGCAACAGATTGACGGGCAGGGCGCTGTAGGTGCCCTTGCTGCGCAGACGTGCGAGCGCGGCCGTCAGCAGACTTGCGTGATCGAAGGCAAGGTTCAATTCGCCCGCGGCCGTGTCAGCTTCGGTCCACGCACTGACCGGCCCGTCGCCGGTCACGATCTCGCCTGTCTGCAAGCGCATGGACTTAGCCCTCAGATCGGTGAGCACACGGGGCGCGGCATCCCGCGGCAGCAATTCCGCATCGAGTAGCGCGAAATAGACGACCGTTGCCGTCCAGCCCCGTGGATCGCGCGCGCCGTCGCCAAACGCACCCAGCTGTTCTATGTACGGCGTTTGAATACCGGTCTTCGTAGACACGACCCGGCTGGCCGCGGCGTCCAAATCGGCATCCTGGTGGATGTCGACAAAACCGCCCGGCAAGGCCCACATACCGCGGCAAGGATGCTCGGGGCGGTTTACAAGCTGCACGCACACCCGGTCTTCGAGCAGCGCGAGCATGACCACGTCCACCGTTAACAGAGGTACGTCGTAGTTGCGGATGTCGTAGCTCGACAGGAATTCGGCTTCGGTTGCGCCACCTGGTCTGCCGTGCTGCTTCGTGACCACTTCGATACCGCGTCCCCGCCGTGCTCCGGATCGCAGTTTAGCGCTTTGGGGTTGAAATGCCACTAAGTAAGTAATATAAAGACACTAAGTTAGTGACAAAAAGCCACTTAAAGACTGCGATGAATCTGGATGGCACCGACGCAACTTCTGTACTGGCCTGGGATGCAGCGCATTGGCTGGTCGCCGATGTCGACGAGCTGCTCGGCGCGCTCGACCGTGAGGCAACCCGGATGGAGCGGGTACGGCGTGCTCTCAGATGGCGCTGGCATCCTGACCGAAACCTGGACGCGGACGCGCAGACCGTGTTCGTAAGCATCGAGAGGCTGTTCTCCGAGGCGTCGGTCAAACTCAGCGATGGATACGCGCGCGGACATCCCGGCCGCCTGCCGGCCTTGGAACTGCGCGGTGCTCACGGACAGCACTACCGCTTTCGCCATCGTTTCGAATTCTCTACCGGCGATGCCCGCGGCTACTGCGGCGAGCACCGGATCGCGTACGTCTATCCGGCCGGCGCCGGGGCGATCGTCGGCGCGTTCGAGCACCGGGTCGCAAACCTTCCGTTCGCCGACGCACCGATGCGGGCCGCGATGGCTGCGGTGCTGCCCGGCGGGTGCAGGCGGTTTGCCGCTCCCGAAGGCGAGGTGGTGGTGCTGGCTAAACCGCGCGACTTCGTTCCGCTCCCGGTAGTGGTACACATGATGCAAAGGCCCTGGCGCGCGCAGGACGTTGCGTGGATCGTCAGCAGTCTGCTGAATCTCTGCTGCTATCTGGACTACGCCGGCCTGGGTCACCAGGCCGTGCTGCCTGGAAACTGCCTGATTTCACCTTCCGGACACGGCGTCCTGCTGGCCGGCGGGTGGGGCTACGCGAGTCCGGTGGGAGACCCCCTCACGGCTCTGCCGTCGGCGAGCGCCGCGCTCGCGCCCCCCTCGTATCTGCTGAAGCGCGAGGTGAGTGGCCATCTGGACCGGTACTTGCTGCGTGCTCTGGCGCTCGATCTGCTGGTCGAGGCGGGGTCTACCGGCATAGACGGACCCACGGGGCGGCACGTTCCGGCACCGATGTACGAATTTCTGCAATTGCCACCCGCGACCACCGCGGCCGCCGACTACACGCGGTGGCAGCAGGCGCTGTGGCAGAGCTTTGGTGAGCGCCGTTTCACGCCGTTCGCCCTGTCCGTGGACGACGTCTACGCCCAAGCGTCCACCGTTTACTAGTCGCAAGGAGACAAACCATGGGATATGCCCGCTGGAACCCGGCCGACTGGAGCCGCTACAGCCGCAGTAGCGTTCGCGGCCGCAGCCGAAGAGAGCTGTTCTTCCGCCGTTCGATAGAGCCGGACTTCGACCCTCTGAACATCCGTCTTCGCGAGTCGCGTGACTCCGAACGAAACCCCGAATCAACCGCGATTATCATCGCATTCGACGAGACGGGCTCGATGGGAGCAATCCCCGAAGCTTTCGTTCGCGCCGGGCTCGCGACGCTCGTCGAGGAGATCCTGGCGCGCAAGCCCGTGCCGGACCCGCATGTGATGATCATGGGCTTCGGTGATGCCTGGTGCGACGACGCCCCTTTGCAGGTCACTCAGTTCGAGGCCGATCTGCGCATTGCCGAACAACTCCAGCGTATCTACCTGGAAGGTGGCGGTGGCGGGAACGCTTTCGAGAGTTACAACCTGCCCTGGTACTTCGCGGCGAGGCGGACGGCCTTGGATTGCTTCGAAAAGCGCGGGCAGCGTGGTTATCTGTTCACGGTCGGCGATGAGCCGCCGCCGCCGGTTCTGTTGGCGCAGCACGTGCAACGAGTGTTCGGTGATGCAGTGCCGGACGATCTCGCGAGCGCCGACGTACTGGCGATGGCAAGCCGCATGTATCACGTCTTCCACGTCGTTGTAGAGCAGGGCTCGTTCTACCGGTCCGCGCCTGATCTCGTGCTCGACCCCTGGCGCGAACTGTTGGGCCAGCGCGTGCTGCCACTTGCAGACTACACGCGGCTCGCCGAGGTCATCGTAGCGGCGATGGAGGTCAGTGGAGGTACCGGGGCGGTCGATGTTGCCAGCAGCCCGGCTACCAGCCGCGATCTCGTTGTCAGCAACGCGGTAGCAGGACTCAAACGTCTGTTGGGGCCAAACGGCATCGTGCGCTTCTGAGCATACCCGGTAACCGAGGAGGTAAATCGATGCGTAGTACCAGGAATTGGTTTCTGCCTTCCGGCGGCGCGTTCCCGCGCGCTGCAAGACCGCGCTTGCATGGATCCCCGGGTGCGGCGCATGCGGTGGTGGGTGCGGGATACGGTGATGAAGGCAAGGGACTGGTTACCGACTATCTGTGCCAGCAAGTCTATCCAGGACCAACCGTCGTGGTTCGCTTCAATGGCGGCGCCCAGGCCGGGCATACCGTTACACGCACTGACGGCGTTCGCCATGTCTTCAGCCATTTCGGCAGTGGTGCGTTGCGGGGCGTGGCGAGTTATCTGAGCCGCTTTTTCGTCTGCCATCCGTTGCTATTCCGGGACGAGTACGAGGCACTGCGATCGCTCGGTGCGACGGCCCCGGTCTTTGTCGACCCGGAAGCGATGGTCACGACCCCGTACGATGTCATGATCAATCAGGCGCTCGAAGCTGCGCGCGCAGATGGGCGCCATGGCTCCTGTGGTCTCGGCTTCGGTGAGACCATTCAACGCGAAGACCAAGGCGACGTGCGTCTGCGCGTCGCTGACCTCGCGGACCTTCCCCGGCTGCGACGCCGACTCGGCCGGATTCGCGACGAGTACCTCCCAGCGCGCTTGCAGACGTTGGACCTCGCCCCGTTGCCAGCGCAGTGGTTGTCAGACGTCTTGCTGGAGCGTTTTGTCGCGGACGCAAAGGCGTTCGCCAAGCACGTTGAGGTGAGACCGCTCGATCAGGTCGCGCGAGGTCGGCACGTCATTTTTGAGGGCGCTCAGGGGCTGTTACTGGATATGGACTACGGCATTTTCCCGCACGTCACCCGATCGCACACAGGGCTTCGCAACGTCGCCGCGCTCGCTGACGAGGTCGGGCTTGCAAACCTCGAAGTCGCGTACGTTACGCGCGCATACGCGACGCGCCATGGCAATGGGCCGCTCGCACATGAACTGTCCGGCGTACCGTTTGCCGGCGTTGATGATCCGACCAACGCACCCAACCCGTGGCAAGGGTCACAACGCTTCGCATGGCTGGACAGCGACCAGCTACGCGCAGCCGTTCAGGCGGATCTGGCACACGTCCGTGAGAGCCGGGTCCGCACTACTCTGTTCGTGACGTGCCTTGATCAGGCCGATGCGCAGATACCGGTTGTCACGAACGGGCGAGTCGCGCGTCACGCACCACTTGCGTTGCCGAAACTTCTCGCGGCGGCCGCTGGTCTGGACCGTGCGCAAGGGGTGTGGGGACCGTCGGCCGCGCACGTGGGCGCGCGCGAACCGGCCGGCGCTGCGCGCGTCGCCTGAGGTCCGGGAATCGCACTGCCTCTCTTCGAGGCAGTTCAGACCAGGCGCGGCGACGTGTTAGTTTTGCACGCGAAGATCGTGAATAACGGGCCGGCGGTGCCCGTGGGATGAGTGATGAGTATCGCAGCCGAAACCGATTTCGAGGTCATTATCATCGGGGCTGGCGTCTGTGGGATCTACCAGATCCAACGAATGGTGCAACTCGGGATCAAAGCCACCGTTCTCGAAATGGGCAGCGACCTCGGCGGAACCTGGTATTGGAACCGCTATCCCGGGGCCCGATTCGACTCGGAAAGCTATACCTACGGCTACTCATTCTCGCGGGAGGTCCTCGACGAATGGCACTGGAAGGAGCGGTATTCCGGTCAGCCTGAAAATCTCAAGTACCTGAATTTCGTGGCGGACAAATTCGATCTGCGCCCGTACATGCAGTTCGATTGCCGGGTAGACCAAGCGCAGTTCGACGAGGCCGAAGAGCGATGGCACCTCCGGGTGTCGGATGGCCGCACGCTGAAGGCCCGGTTTATCGTCATGGCGCTCGGACTGTTGTCCGCACCGACCATGCCTCGAATCGAAGGCGTAGAGCGCTTCAAAGGCCCGTCGTATCACACCTACCATTGGCCTCAGGAGCCGGTCGACATGACCGGTAAGCGGGTCGCCATCCTCGGCACGGGCGCAACCGCGATCCAGGTGATCGGCGAGATCGCAGACAAGGTTGGCGAACTCACGGTGTTCCAGCGGCGTCCGAACTGGGCCGCGCCGCTGAATAACAGCGAGATCTCCGTCGAGGAGATGGCCGACATTCGTACGCGTTACGACGAGATTTTTGCCACCTGCGCACGGACGCCCGGCGGGTTCGAACACGAACCTGATCGGCGTGGTTTCTATGAACTGTCGGAGCGGGAACGCCGCGAGCTGTGGGACCGGCTGTACGACGAGCCTGGCTTCGGCATCTGGCTACAGAATTTCCGGGAGATCTTCACCGACGAGGTTGCCAATGCGTCGATCTCGGCTTACATCGCCGAGCGCATCAGAGAGCGCGTGCACGACCCCGTAACAGCGGAGAAGCTCATCCCAAAGGATCATGGTTTTGGTGTTCAGCGCGTGCCTTTGGAGACGCGCTACTACGAAGCGTACAACCGCGACAACGTCCATCTGGTCGATATCAGCGAAACGCCGCTCGAGTGCGTCACGGAAACCGGCTTTCGCACTACTGAGCGAGACTATGAGTTCGACCTGATCATCTACGCGACCGGCTTCGATGCCATCACGGGCTCTTTCGATCGCATCGACATTCGGGGCACCGATGGGTTGCATTTGCGAGACGTCTGGCGAGATGGACCGAGCACGTACCTCGGTATGTTCGTGCACGGTTTCCCGAACATGTTGATGCCGGCGGGCCCGCAAAGCGGTTCCGCTTCCACGAACTATCCGCGGGGAATCGAAACCGGTGTCAACTGGTGTACCGATTTGCTGGAGTACATGTGGAACCGTGGTTTGACGCGTGTGGAAGCAGCCGAAGCGGCCGAGGAGCGCTGGACCGCGCATGTCGAGAAGATGTACTCATCGATGCTGATGCGCAAGGCCAAGTCCTGGTTTACCGGCTACAACTCGAACGTCGACGGACACGAGGCCGGGCGGATCCGGTACTTCGTCTACAACGGCGGGTCGCCCAAATACGTCAAGACCATCAACGAAGTAGCCGCAACCGACTACGAGGGTCTGGTCCTGGCCGCGGGCACCAATCCGGCGCCAGCCCGATTGCCCGATACGGTCCGCGATGTAGCGGAGTAATCGGGTTCGCGCCGGCGCCTCAACCGCCTAGCGCATCGGTGAGAACGGCGCCGGCAACACGATCTTGGATTCCTGGTGAATGACCGGACTGTCGCCCGGCGGCGGCCAGGTACCGGCTTCGGTCGCGCGTTTGCGCACGGCCATGCGGTCGTCGAGGCTCTTGTAGGGCCAGATGTGCAGCCAGCGATTCAGCGCGCCAATGTCGGAGTGAAAGGCGCCGGCTAGCGGTGAGTGAGTCATACGTTCCGGCAGGTATTCGTCCCAACGCTCAGCCATGTGCTTGCCGGTACCGGGTTTCAGCACGTAGGTGCGCATCTCGTAGTACGGACCCAATTCCCCGGGCGTCAGTGGCGCTACGGATGTCATGGGTTCGTAGATGTCGGACTGCATGTTCTCGATGAACGCGCTCGTGTCGGGCGGCCAGATGCCGCGCGCCATCGCTTCGGCCCGAATCCGGGTTCGTTCGGCCGTATCGGCATAGGGCCAGACGTGGATGACCTGATTGAGCGGCCCGATTTCGGTGTGCCAGAACGCCGCGAGTGGTGACAGTTCAAGACGTTTCGGCAGCGCTTCGCCGAAACGGTTGACGAACTCCTTCAGCGTGCGTGGTTTCAGGGTGTAGGTGCGGAATTCGTAGATCATCGGTGTTGCTCCAGCGGATGACAGGCGCGCTCAGGCGGCGTCGACGGCGAGCCCTTCCTGCTCACACGTGTTGGCGATGTCCTGGCTCGTGGCGCGCTGCGCGTCACGAGGCCAGCGCAGATCGTCGAATTCGCGCCCGCGGTGCAGCGTGCAGCGGTTGTCCCAGATAACGAGGTCATTCGCGCGCCAGCGGTGGGTGTACACGAACTGGCGTTGGGTCGCATGGGCCATCAGCCGATCCAGCAATCCGATCGCCTCAGCTTCTGACATACCGATGATGCTACCGGCATGCGACGCCGTGTAGATTGAGCGCCGGCCGCTTTGTCGGTGTGTGCGTAACATTGCCTGGGGCACGCGCGGGTAGGCTTTGTTCTCTTCCGAAGACATCTGAAAGCCCATGCGGGCACGCGATGTTGCGATGGAATGCAACGCTACCTTGCCTTCGAGCAGTTCCTGGTCGGCGAGCGGCAGCGCATCGTATGCGGCCCGCATGTCGGCGAACTCGGTCATGCCGCCGACGGGCGGAATCTGTTGAATGTAGAGCAGCGAGGCATTTGCCGGCACGGGTTTGAACGAACTGTCGGTATGCCACAGGCGGTTACCGCGCTGGAATTCGATCATCCGGTTGTCGGCCTGCATGACGTTGCCGCGGCCGTCGAGGTTCGAGACGTCTGCGATATCTGGCGGCACGCGAACTTCCGCGTCACTCATATCGACGACCATCGATTTGTCTATCGGTCCGAAGCGCTCGGCGAAAGCGACGTGCTCGCCCTGACTCAGATGCTGGTCCGGAAACACCAGCACGGAGAATCGAGCGTAGGCATCGTCGATGATTTCCCAATCCGGCCCACTCAGGGGTTCGGCCAGATTGACGTCGCCGATCTCGGCGGCGAAGTCATCGTTGATAGGCCAGATCGTAGCTGTCATCGTTAGCCTCCCTTTTTGCTCGTGATGGTGCGCGGCCTCGCGCTCACGCTTCAGTATTCTCTTCACCAGATGGTCATGCAAGCGGCGCCGCCGCGGGCGTGCAACCGCGCGGCGCCGCTGTCCGCCCGGTCGACAGTGGTATCGGGTGAGATGACAATGTTGGCGAGTTGCATGGGGCGACACAATTCGTGGCGTCGCGTAACAGCGCACGCCGCCGGTCTCAGGAGATGCAAGATGAACGCTGCGGCGGCCGGGTTGGCTCCGCGTCGGTTCGAGGCCGCCGATCTGGCCGAAGGCCGCGAAGAGCTACTTCAGCGTGCATTCGCTGACGACGGGTTTCTCATCGTCGATCGTTTCTGTTCCACCAGGACTTGCGCCACGCTGCGAGCCGAGATGGGCGAACTGCTGACGAAGATGGCGGCCCCTGAGCGGTTGACGGCGTTTTCGACGTCTGACCAGGGGCACGCGGCCCACCAGTACTTCCTGGACTCCGCCGATCGTGTGAGCCTGTTCTTCGAGCCGGATGCGCTCGACGAAGGCGGTGAACTCCGCGGGCCGCTGGAGGCGGCGCTTAACAAGGTCGGGCACGCACTGCACGACCTGAACCCGGTGTTCGCGACATTCTCGCGCGACCGGCGGCTGGCTGCGCTTTGTGCAGCGCTCGGCATGGCGGACCCGCGACTGCTGCAATCGATGTATATGTTCAAACAGCCGCGGATCGGCGGCGAAGTGTCGTGGCATCAGGATTCGACCTTTCTGTACACCGATCCCCCGAGCGTCGTCGGCTTGTGGTTTGCCTTGCAGCCCGCGTCAGTCAGTAATGGATGCATGTGGGCATTGCCGGGGTCGCACCGGCTCGGTTTGAAACGGCGGTTCGTACGTGGCGACGATGGCATGCGATTCGAACAACTAGACGCTACGCCGTGGCCGCTTGCGGGCGAGGTGCCGCTGGAAGCGCCAGCTGGCACGCTGGTCGTGTTGCATGGCGAGTTGGCGCACTGGAGCGCGCCGAACACGAGTAGCCGTTCGCGCCACGCGTACGCCGTACATGTCGTGGACGGTCGCGCGAGGTATTCGCAGCGGAACTGGCTGCAGCGTAAGGCGCTCGGCCCGGCAACCGGTTTCGTAACCGAATGACAGTCGCGCGCTCGATGACAAAGGTCAGCGGATGCTCCTGGTAAAGCGTGCGGTTGCGCTACTTTTTGACACGGGCGCCGTCTGGCGCCTCCGCGGCGCGTCGCTGAGGAGCCTGGTATTGACCCCGGTATGGCTCACGGTCGCGTTTGTCGTTGCGGTTGCGCCCGTCAGCCTCGCTAAGGCGCCTCCCGAGCCGGAACTCGATGCGCACCTGCTGACGATCGGTCAGTACCGACTGCCCGTACGGATTCCGCGCGGCTATCGGCTCGAGGTGCTGAACGTCGAGTTAAAGCGCCCGCGTATGCTGACCTTCGCTCCCGACGGGTCGCTCTGGGCGGGCAGTTCCGCTGGTGTCATCTACCGCCTCGAACCGCCTTACCATACGGCGAGCGTGGTCGCTGAACTACCCGACTATCCCCATAGCGTCGCGTTTCGCGGCGACTGGGTCTACGCCGCGACCACGGGGGCGTTGTTGCGAACGCGCTGGGCCGACCGGCCACTCGCGTCGTTTGAGACAGTCGCCGAGTTACCGGGCGGGCGCGGGCATAACAGCCGCACCGTCGGCGTTGGACCCGATGGGCGCATCTACCTGAGTCTCGGGATTAGCGGCAACTGTTCCGACGAGTGGTTGGATGACAGCTACCCTGAAGCGCGGCGTCGCGGCGGCGTCATGGTGCTGGACGAAACCGCGAGCCCCGTGCGTTGGCGCGGCTTCGCAAGTGGCTTGCGTAATCCCGTCGGGTTTGATTGGCAGCCCGGCACAGGCGTCATGTACGCCAGCAACAACGGGCCCGATCATCTGGGTTTCGAGCAGCCCGCTGAACAGTTCGCGCGGCTCGAGGCCGATTCCTTTCACGGTATGCCTTGGTTTCAGTGGATCGATGGCAAAGCCATGCCGGACGCGTGCATCGGGCAGCCGGCGCCGCGACCGGCCACCGATGTCGTGCCGCCAGCGGCCACCTTTCCGGCCCGCAGCGCGCCGCTCGGGGTTGCGTTTGCCGGAGAGAAGGATCTCGGCGGCCAACTCGCTGACGACGCGGTTGTCGCCATTCATGGTTCGTGGGGTACGGCGCCAGATGGCGACCCGGCGGGCGATCCTGCCTCCCGCCGCGTGCCGCGGCTGGCGCGGGTGCGCTTCACCGACGGCGTGGCGGTGCGTGTCGACACGCTGGTCGATGGATTTCAGCTATCCGACGGGCGGCGTTGGGCCCGCCCGGCCGGAGTCGCGTTCGGCCCTGACGGCGCGTTGTATTTCTCGAGCGATGGCGGCATCCATGGTCTGTTCCGGTTGAGTCGCCGGTAGCGGAACGCCCTGGCCTGCCGGCGTGCGCAGCAATCGATCTGGCCGCGCGAACCTTGTGGTGTGATCTCAGTACCGCCAGTGCGGCGGCTCGGCACCAGCGACCGGTGAGCGCAAGGTGATCAGGCTGTCGCCCGCCAGTGACCCCAGGTATACGGTCTTCCGGTCGGGACCGCCGAAGGTGACGCTTGCGATGTTGCGCAGGCTGTGCCGTGAACCGATGTCCATGTCATCGCGCGTGAACGTACCCGTGCGCCAGTTGTGCATACCACCCGCGATCTCTTCAGCGTCACAGTCTTCGATCAGGATTTGTTGGGCACCATCCGCTGCGACGCGCACCAGGCGGTTGCTCATGACGCTGGCACACCAGATGCCGCCGTCCTCATCGAAATCGAAACCGTCCGGGATGACGCCGTCGAGGTATTCAACGACTGTCTCGCGGGGACCGAGGCCGTTACGTTCTATCCGATAGCGCGACAGGCGCCGGCTCATGGTTTCGTGCGCATAGAGATACTCGCCCCGCGGGTCGACTTTCACCTCGTTCGTATAGCCGAGCCCGTCGGCCACGATGCGGTCTTGCCCGTCGGCCGTAAGCACGATGAACCCGTCGGCGACGTCCCGATGAAACGCCCTGTCGCGAGGTACCCGCCACGTGCTGACGGACGACCATACACGCCCGCGGTTATCCCGGTGCACGAAGTTCACCGGCGGCATCGGGAAGCCATCGATCTCGGTGAGAAACGGCTCGCACGAACCGTCCATTCGCAGGCGCCATACGCCGCCTGAATCAGCCAGGTTGGCGATCAGGAAGCTGTCTGGTTCCATGGCCCAGCCGTTCGGCATGAAGTCGTCGGGCGCGCCGTTCCTGGCGATCACCTGATGCGACGGACCGGAATCGGTGAGTTGCACGACTCCGCCTCCGTCGGGCGCATGATGACTCACCCAGATGTTGCCAGCCGCGGTGCACGCCACACACTCCGGGCGCGCGAGGCCGGCGCCGAAACGCGCCAGTGTCGAGAGCGGGTTCAGTCGATCCAGGTGAATGGGTTCGTGCGGCATGTCTGGTTGTCCGTTGCGGCGATGTAGCTGAGAGCATAGCCGCATCCGCACGACTTGCGGGCGTCACGAGACGGCTCCGGGCGCGCGCTCCGCGCGCGGTCTCCGGGGCTCGGTTCAGGTTGGTGGTCGGTGGTATCTTCGATCGGACGGACGGATCGGTTCTGGGGGCGCTGTGGTCAGTATTCCTGTCTGGGCATTTGTGGCGCTTTGCGTGTTCGCCGCCTGGGCCGCGCTCGATCGGGTCTTCCTGCCAGGCTTGCGCTGGCTCCTTCGACGCCGTGTCAATCGCATTATCGAAGAGCTCAATGCCTCGCTTGCGCTTCGCCTCGAACCGATGCGGCTGACTGGCCGGCAAGTGTTGATCGACCGGCTGCTATACGATGAGGAAGTGCAGACCGCGGCGCTCGCGCATGCGCGCGAACACGGCATGCGCCACGACGAGGTCATGGCCGAGGTCGGTACATACGCGCGCGAAATCGTGCCGGGCTTCAACGCGTACGCGTATTTCCGCATTGGTTATCTGCTGGTCCGGTCGGTGGCGCGCGCGCTGTATCGGGTACGTCTGGGGGCGGCACGCGACGGCGATCTGCGCGCGATTCCGGATGGCGCCTGCGTGGTGTTCGTCATGAACCACCGCAGCAACATGGATTACCTGCTCGTCGCGTACCTCGCGGCCACGCGTTCCGCTTTGAGTTTCGCCGTGGGTGAGTGGGCGCGCGTCTGGCCCTTGCAGACATTGCTGCGCGCGCTCGGGGCCTATTTCATTCGCCGCGGGTCGGGGAACGACCTGTATCGCAAGGTATTGGCACGCTACGTCAGCATGGCGACTGCAGCCGGGCTTACGCAGGCCATGTACCCGGAAGGCGGGCTATCCAAGACGGGCGCTTTGCAGTCGGCGCGGCTCGGTCTGCTGGCCTACATGGTGCGTGGATTCAAAGTCCGGACTGCCGAATTGGCTGCCGCTCAGGAGCGGGCTCAACCGTTTGATGTGGTGTTCATCCCCGTGGGCATCAATTACGACCGCGTGCTCGAAGACCGCACCCTGCTGGCCCTGCGTGACCGGACCGAGCGGGCGCCGCCCCCCGTTGCAGGTCTCCTTGGGCTGATGCGCTTTCTCGGCAATCAGATGTGGTTGGCCGTGACGGGCAGATGGTATCGCTTCGGCTACGCCGGAGTCGGGTTCGGCCAGCCGGTATCGCTCTCGCGTTACAGCGCCGAACAAGGAGTCGACTGGCATGATGAAGCCCGGTTTCGGGAGCAGGTCGAGAGTCTAGGCAATCACCTGCTCGATGCCGTCGGCAACGTGGTGCCGGTCTTGCCGGTGGCATTGACGGCCAAAGTGATGCTGGACGCTGAGCGGCCTCTGGACGTCCTGGAAGTGAAAAACCGGATCGTTGCATTGATCGAGCACCTGGAGGCCGGCGGGGTGCACGTTCACGTGCCGCGCGCCGACCGCGATTATGCGGTCAATGTCGGTATTCGTATGCTCGAGCTGCGCCGCATGATCGCGAACGTCGGCGGGCTGCTGGAAGCTGTTCCGGCCGAAGCGGACCTGCTGGGGTACTACGCCGCTTCGATCGATCACTATTTTGCCGGCCAGAGCGCCGGCGGAGCGGATGAGTGAGCCTGCCTGGCCCGATGCCGTGAATGGGCATTGGCGGATCTCCGGAGAGCACAAGCGTGGCGTTGGATATCACAGTTACCGACGGCGCCCGACCAGCGGCCGTAGTAACCTCATTCCAGACTCGCACATCGCCTCGGCAGACCAACTCGGGTTCGCTCGTGGTGTGCCGTGTCGATGGGGCTGCCAAGCCATCAGCCGCGCCAAATTTCTACTGAGGGGGATGTCATGAACGAAACACCAACGCTGTCGGCACAGGCTGGCGGTCATATGGATGCTGTCGCCGGAATGGCGATGCAGTACGGGCCGAATCTGCTGCTCGCTGTCGTTGTTCTCGTCGTTGGTCTTTGGATCATCAACCGGGTTTGCGCGCTGCTAAGGCGCTCGCTCGAGAAAGCCCAGACGGATGCGACACTCGCGGGCTTCATCTCGAGCCTCAGCAATATTCTGCTGAAAGCGCTGCTTCTGATAAGCGTCGCATCGATGGTGGGCATTGAGACCACCTCGTTCATTGCGGTGCTGGGTGCGGCTGGTCTGGCCGTGGGTCTGGCCTTACAGGGCAGCCTTGCTAATTTCGCGGGCGGTGCCCTGGTGCTCATGTTTCGCCCGTACAAGGTAGGGGACTTCATCGAAGCCCAGGGCGTGTCCGGAGTCGTCGCTGAAATTCAGATTTTCAACACGATCCTTCGCACCGGCGACAACAAACGCGTCATCGTACCGAACGGTCCATTGTCGAACGGCATCATTACGAACTTCTCGACTGAACAGACGCGCCGCGTCGACTTCGTCTTTGGTATCGGTTACGACGATGACATCGCCAAGGCCAAAGCCGTGTTGTTGCGCATCGTGGATGAAGACGATCGGATTCTCGGAGATCCCGCACCGGTTGTGGTGGTGAGCGAACTCGCCGACAGCTCGGTTAATTTCACGGTTCGCGCCTGGGTCAATGCAGCCGACTATTGGGGGGTGTTCTTCGATACGACCGAGAAAGTCAAACTCGTGTTCGACCAAGAGGGTCTGTCCATCCCCTATCCGCAACAGGACGTGCATATGCACCACGCTGGTAAATAACTTCGGCGCGGCGGACGCGCTGTCGGACGCCAGCGCCAGTGTGCGGCTGCGCTGGCGTCCGTTGCTGCTTCCGGGCCGGAGGAGACAGAGATTCGGTATTCCTTCTGCAGCGCCTGTCAGGGGACATCTTCAGCCGCGGAGTTTGCGGCGCCGCGAGGCGGCAGCCAGCAACAGACCGCTGAGCGCGAGCGCGGCGTTCGCCGGTTCCGGGACTGCCGTCGTTGTTGAAGCGGCGACGTTCGGGCCGCTGAAGCGCAGGTTGTCGAAGTAGAGCTGGTTGTTGGCACCGGAGCCGAAACCGGTATTGGCGAGCGCGCCGTTGAAGCCGATGTCATTGAAGGCGAACACAATCTGAAAGGCGTCCGCCGCCGCATTGAAGTTCGCGCCGAGCGGCGCCGCGTCGAGAAAGCCCCCGACGTTCGTGAAGGTCGCATCCAGCAGCGGATTGAATTCGACGTAGCCGGTGCGCGTCCACGGTTCGTTGACGTCATTACTGGCGACCAGCGACTCGATGCGGAATTCGGCGCGCCGGCCGGCGTTCTCGGCGTTGGTTCGGATGTCGGCCGTCAGTTCGAGCTGGCTCAGGTCCAGCGTCGGCAGCGGACCGAGGAACAACAGCAGCTGGCCGGCGTGCCACGGGTCGTTCGAGTTGACGTCGATGAGCCCGAAGTTGTTCGAACCGTCATTCGCCGACCCGTTGTAGATCGAGCCGCCGCCGACGTTGCCGAAGGTCAGCCAGAGATCGGAGCCGGGTGCGTTCGGTACGGCCCCGTCCCCGGTGGTTGCGATATCTTCGAAATCGGCGCTTCGAATCACCCCGGCATGCGCCGCACTGGTCAGGCATCCGAGCAATACGACGGCGGCAACGTGTGCGATGGCGCGGCGCATGGTGTTGGATTTCTGACGGTGCATTTCAGGAGACCTGCCAAAGTTGAGCATGGGACGTAGTCTAATAAGATAAAAATGTAAAAAAAAGAAAAATCGACGGGGGAGTTGCGAAAATGTGATGAGCTCGACGATCTGCGCTGCGAAATGCGCGTCAGAGACCAGAGCGGGGCGGCGGGGGGCCGGATCAACGATGGAAAATGCGCGGACGATGCGCTGAGACGGAGCGGTTGGCGGGTCGGGTCATCGGCCGCCGATGGCAGTGCCAGCCCGAGGGGAGGCGCGCCCGGGCGCGCTGCGAGCAGCGCCCGGGCGACGTTGCCGCCGGCGGCTGAAGGTCAGGTGGTCAGCCAGCCGAACTTCTGCGGCTTGCGGCCCGCTTCCGGGTGAATGCGGACGTTGACGAGAGCAGGCCCGTCGAATGCGAGTGCCTCGTCGAGCGTTGCACGTAAGCTGGCGGGGTCCTCCACGAAGGCACCAAATCCACCAAACGCGGCCATCATGAGGTCGTAACGCGCGCCCGGCGTCAGCATACGCGGAGGGAGCGGGGCGCCTTCGGGGAGGTCGGTCACACCGCTGCCGATGCCGCCGTTGTTCAGGACGACGATCTTGACCGGCAGCCGGTAGCGGCACATCGTCTCGACCTCCATGCCCGAGAACCCGAACCCGGAGTCGCCTTCCACTGCCACCACCGGCCGGTCCGGGTGCACCGCGGCCGCCGCGACGGCGAAACCCATGCCGATTCCCATCGTCCCGTAGGTACCGGCATCGAGCCGGGACCGCGGCAGTTTGTTGTTCATCTGGGTGCGCCCGATATCCATCGTGTTGGCCCCTTCACCGATGATGACGGCATCGTCGGGCAGCCACTCCTTGATGTCGCGGAACGCGCGGTAGTAGTTCATCGGGGCTGCATCGTCCGCCGCCATCGGCGCGATGGTCTCGGCGTTCTTACCCGCGCTCTCGGCTATGCTGCTGCGCCACGGCGTATCCGCCGGGTAGAACCACTGCCGGTTACCGAGTGACTGGTTGAGCTGGCCGACCACCGCTTTGCCGTCACCAACCAGGGCGACCTCGGCGGGCACGTTCGTGCCTATGGTCTCGGCGGCGGCGTCGAGCTGGATGACGCGGACGTTTTCCGAGAACCGGGGTTTTTGTCCGAAATGCATGATCCAGTTGAGTCGCGCGCCCATCAGAAAGATGACGTCCGCTTCGCGAAGTGCGTGACTGCGCGCAGCGCCAACGGATAGCGCATGGTCATCGCTGACGACACCTTTGCCCATCGGTGAGGCCAGGAACGGCAGTTGCGTGCGCTCGATGAAATGACGTACTTCGTCCTCGGCCCGAGACCAGGCCATGCCTTTGCCGACGATGGCGAGCGGGCGTTCAGCCGATTCGAGCGCGTCCAGCGCGGCCTCGATATCATCTTGCTGCGCGGCCGGCCGCGGCGGCGGTGGCACGGTCGCAACTTCGGCGATGTCCGCCTCATCTATCTCACCGCGAATCAGATCGTCTGGAAAGTCCAGATAGACCGCGCCCGGTCGTCCGTAGATGCTCGTACGTACCGCCTGTTCCACGTAGTAGGGAATCCGCTGCACGTGTTCGATAGCGTGTGCGTACTTGCAAAACGGCGTCGCGACATGGACCTGCCGTTCCTCCTGGAATGATCCCATGCCGTTCTGGTAGGTCGGCGGAGCGCCACCGATCAGGATCATCGGCCAGCAGTTCTGCTGGGCATTGGCAAGCCCGGCGAGCGCGTGTACGACGCCGGGTCCGCACACGGTCAGACAGGCGCCCGGCCGGCCGGTCAGGTACCCCGCCGCCTGTGCTGCATATGAGGCGGCCTGCTCGTTGCGCATGCCGATGTAGGTAATGCCGGCCGCCTGGGCCGCTGCGGCGACCGGTTGTACCGGGAAACCCACGACGCCGAACATGAATTCGACGCCCTGTTGCTTGAGGTTGCGGGCCAGCAAAGTTGCACCATCGATTGTCGCCACCGTTTCGCTCCTGCGGGGTCTGGTAAGAAGGACTTCCAATATCAAGCTACCGCCATGCGCACGCCGGGGCAAAACTGAAGCGCTACCGCGCGCAAACCATCTAGGCATGACCGGGGCTGGCGTATTCCTGTCATAGTTGAGCGCGTCGTTGCCCCGTTGCGCCTGGCCGGCGTGCCGCTGTGAATGGGCAACGTGTTCGCCTGACAGGAGGAAAACGCAGCATGCTGGAGGATGCACTGGCACCGGCGCTCGCCGGAATCCGGGTTCTTGATCTCACTCAGTTCGAGGCAGGGCCATCCTGCACCGAGGCGCTGGCATGGTTTGGCGCGGACGTGGTCAAGGTCGAGGAGCCAACTCGCGGCGAGCCGGGACGGCGCGCGGCCTCAAACCGGCCTGACGCCGACGCGCACTACTTCATCTACTACAACCTCAACAAGCGCAGCGTCACCTGCAACTTGAAGGCGCCCGATGGTAAAGCGCTCCTGGAGCGCATGATCGGGCAGGCCGACGTGGTGATCGAGAACATGGCACCCGGGACTTTCGCGCGCCTTGGCTTTGACTTCGCGCGGATACAGGAACTGAATCCGCGCGCGATCTTCGCGCAGATCAAGGGCTTCGCGGCTGACAGTCCACACGCCGACTACCTGGCCTTTGACATGATCGCGCAAGCCACCGGCGGCACGATGGGTATCAACGGTGAGCCCGGCGCTCCGCCGGTACGCCCCGGCCCGACGATCGGTGATACGGGCACCGGCATGCTGTGCGCGATGGGCATACTCGCCGCACTGTTCCAGCGCGTCACCACCGGACGGGGGCAGCACATCCAGATCGCGATGCGCGACGCCATGCTCAATTATTGCCGCACCTGGATGAGCCGGCAGGCCGCCACCGACGAGGTCATGCCGCGGACGGGCAACGCCGTTACGGGAACCGCGCCGGGTGGTTTGTATCCGTGCGCGCCGGGCGGGCCAGACGACTACTGCTACATCTTCACCGCACGCGGCAATGAGGAGCACTGGCGCCGCCTCGTCGAGGTCATTGGCCGCAACGACCTGCTCGACGACCCGCGCATGGCTGACAGCAACTCACGTGCGGAACATCGTGACGCGGTAGACGCGGCCATCTCGGCGTACACACGAACCCACACCAAAGAGGAAGTCATGGCAGCGATAGCGGGCGCTCGGGTGCCGTGCGGTGCCGTGATGAACACTCACGAGTTGCTTCGTGACGACGATCTGATCGCGCGCGGCATGGTCCAGCGCATCGATCATCCGGTGCGCGGCGACGTCATGGTGTCGGGCTGGCCGCTCAACATGTCGGACAGCCATGTCGCGTTGCGCTCGGCGCCGCTGCACGGCGCTGACAACGAGGCGGTCTACCACGAGTGGCTTGGGGTGAGTGCCGAGGAAGTTGCGAATATGCGGACTCAGTCGACCATCTGATCCGATCCTGGTGACCGTTCGGTTGCCAGCTGCCAAAGGCATGGGAAGCACGGGGTCGCGCACCGACTGCGAGAGCACACGAGACGATGAGCAAGGCGCTTGAGGGTATCCGGGTCCTCGACATGACCCACAACCAGGCAGGCCCGGCGTGCGGCCAGATGCTGGCGTGGCTGGGTGCTGAAGTGATCAAGCTGGAGACACCGGGCAGTGGCGACGTCGCTCGTGCTCAGAATGCCGATGAGCTGTTCTTCTGCATGTTCAACATGAACAAGCGGAGTCTTACTCTCAACCTCAAGGCTGAGCAGGGTAAGGCTCTGTTCCGGCAACTCATCGGTGCAGTGGACGTGTTCCTGGAGAACTTCTCCCCGGGGGCTCTGGCGCGCATGGGGTTTGACTACGAGACGCTGAACAGCATCAATCCCCGGCTCGTCTACGCCACTATCAAAGGCTTTGGTACCTACGGCCCGCACAGCCACTTCAAGGCCTTTGAGCCGGTCGCGCAGGCAATGGGCGGTGCCATGAACGTCAGTGGCGAAGCCGATGGCCCACCGATGTTCGGTTGGGCGTCGATCGGTGATTCCGGTACCGGCATGCACGCCGTGATCGGTATTCTCGCCGCCTTGCATCAACGTACCGCAACCGGGCAGGGCCAGCAGGTTGAAGTGGCGATGCAGGAGGCGGTTGCAAACCTGATGCGGATCAGTCTGCGTGACTACCAAAGGGCTGGCGCGCCGCTCGAACGTACTGGCAATCAGCTCGGCAAGACCGTGCCCGGTACGGCCTACCGGTGCGGGCCCGGCGGACCGGACGACTACGTCTACATGTTCATCCAGCAGCAGATGTGGCCTGCGTTCGCACGCGCGATCGAACAGGACGCATGGATCGAAGATGAGCGTTTCGCGACGCCCTCGGCGCGTTGGGCGAATCGCGACGTGCTGAGCCCGCTGATCGAGGAATGGACGCTCGCGCGGAGCAAGGCGGAAGTCATGCAGATACTCGCCGACGCGGGAGTGCCGTGCGGTGCGTGTCAGACGATGGCTGAACTGGTGCAGGACCCGCATCTGCAAGCCCGTGGCATGGTGCACGAGGTGCACTATCCGGGTTACGGAGATTTCACGACGCTCGGATGCCCGGTGCACTTGTCGGAGTCGCCCGTAGAACTCGAGTCGCCGCCGGAACTCGGTGCTCACAGCGCGGAGATACTGAACGAACTCTGCGGCATTGATGCCGAAGCGTTCGATGCGTTGAAGCGCGATGGCATCGTGTGAACCCGGGCTCCGCGGGTGCGGGACAGCAGCCGCACCCGTCGCTGCGGCAAGCCCGTGTACGGGTACGACAACGACCCTCTCAATACCAACTCAAAACCGTCAACCAGGAGAGACCGCATGAATGGTTCAGAGATCTTAGGCCGCGCATTGCAACGGCAAGGCGCCGATACATTCTTCTACATCATGGGTGGGCCCATGATGGCGGCTGAACTGGCGACTATGAGTGAGGGGCTGCGCGGTATCGATGTGCGCCACGAGCAGGCCGCGGCGATGATGGCGCACGCATACGCGCGCCTGCGCAACCGGCCGGGCATCTGTATGGCAGCATCCGGCCCGGCTACCACGAACCTGTTAACTGGCGTCGCGCACGCCTGGGCCGACGGCGTTCCGATCATCGCCTTTGGCGGCGCCTCTCCGGTCAGCAGCTGGGGCACGGGCGCTTTCCAGGAGATGGACCAGTTGACCTCGTTCCTGCCCTGCACGAAATGGGCCGCTCGCGCGCACCATCCGGCGAAAGTTCCGGAGCTGGTCGCCAAAGCGTTCCAGCAGGCGATGTCCGGCAAGCCCGGTCCGGTGTATATCGATATGCCAGGAGATGTGCTCTACCACGACATTCCCGACTCGGAAATCGAATGGCCAGAACCCTGGGATGTCGAGAAGCGTTCGCGCCCCGCGGCCGATCCGAATACCGTGCAGGCGTTGGTGACGATGCTGAAAGCGGCGAGCCAGCCGGTCATTATTTCGGGAAGCGGCGTGCTCTGGTCGGAAGCCAGCGCAGAATTTCAAGCGTTCGTGGAACAGACCGGGATACCGTTCTACACCACGCCGCAAAGCCGTGGCGCCATTCCCGAAGATCACGACTACTGCTACCTCACGGCGCGTTCCACCGCGTTTCGGGAAGCTGACCTCATCATTGTGCTCGGCACGCGCATGAATTATGTGATCGGTCATGCCGCACCGCCGCGCTTCAACGGCGACGCAAAGATCGTGCGCATCGACATCGACCCAACCGAACTCGATACCAGCCCACGCGCCTTGGACCTCGGTGTCGTCGGCGATGTCCGCACGGTATTGGGTCAATTGCTCGAAGCCACCCGCGGGACCATCGCACCTGAGCAATACGTGGCCTGGCGCGAGCGCCTGCGCGGCCGCAACCAGACCAAAGCGGCCGAACAGGAGCAGATCATCAGCTCGGGCGATACGCCAATTCATCCGCTGCGCCTTTGCAAAGAGATTCGCGATTTCATGAACCGAGATGACGTGCTGGTCGTCGATGGGCAGGAGATCCTGAACTACGGCCGGCAGTCGATCCCGACTTTCACGCCCGCGCACCGCATGAATTCTGGTGTCTTCGGCACGATGGGCGTCGGGCTGCCGTTCGGGGTGGGCGCCAAAGTCGCTAAACCAGATGCGCGGGTGATCGTGCTGCATGGCGATGGCTCATTCGGCATGAACGCGATGGAGATGGACACCTCCGTTCGCCACGACGCTCCGGTACTCATCGTCATCAGTCTGAACGGCGGCTGGACCGGCGATCCGGATAAAGAGAAACCTGGACGGGATCTCGGCTACACCCGTTTCGACCAGATGGCCGAGGCCCTGGGTGCCGCTGGTGAACTGGTCGAAGACCCTGATGAAATTCGCCCGGCCCTGGAACGCGCTGCCGCGAAAGTCGCAGCCGGCCAGACGGCCCTTGTCAATGTCGTGACAGACTGGCGTGCTCGTGCCACGACCGCCGCTTTTACGCGTTATGTGACCTGAGCCGGAAAGCGGCGCGCTGCGGCTGGCATGGCTACAGCGCGCCGTTGTCTTTCAGGGTTCCGATGTCGCTCTGAGACATCCCGAGCCAGCTTTTCAGGACCTCGTCGGTATGCTCTCCAAGCAGCGGAGCCGGCTCCAGTTTTACGTCGTTCGCTGACATGTTGACAGGCCACGCCGGCATCTTGAACTCGCCGCGGGTCGGGTGCTCGAAACGCTGGAAGATGCCGCGGTTTTCGAAGTCCGGATTGTTGTAGAGTTCCATCGTGTCGTACACCGCGCCACACGGCACCCCCGCTTCGCCGATCTCCTGCATGGCTTCAGCCTTGGTCCGTTGACTGGTCCACGGTACGAGCATTGCGTCGATGATCTCCCGGTGTTCGTATCGGGCGACAGCGGTTTCGAAGCGCTCATCGCCGATCAGTTCCGGATGACCTATCACTTCCAGCAACCGATGCCACTGCCGTACGTTCGCGCGGTTGCAATAGATGTACACGTAGTCGTTGGACCCACCGCCTTTGCACGGATACAGGCCCATCGGCGCATTGCCTGAGGCCAAGACTCCGGCGCCCGCGCGGCCAGCGGCCTTGCCGGTCGCGGCCTGGGTTGAGTAAGCAAGGCGCGAGTACTGCAGCATCGCATCTTGCATGGCCACCTGAATATGCTGGCCCTCGCCCGTTGCCTGTCGCTGATAGAGCGCCCCGAGGATGCTGATCGCGAGCAGCATCCCGGTGCCGGTATCGCCCAACGTCGGCCCCGGCTTCAACGGCAAACCATCCGGCTCGCCCGTTGTGCTCATAACGCCGCCCGAGGCCTGCGCGATCATGTCGAAGGACAGGAACTTTGCATACGGACTTCCAGATGCGAAACCCTTCACCTGCGCGTAGATGATGTTCGGATTGACTGCCTTGATCGTCTCGTAGTCGAGGCCCAACCGTTCGATGACGCCGGGTGCGAAGTTCTCCAGCATGACGTCTGCTTCGGCCGCCAGCCGCTTGACGAGGGCGACCCCTTCCGGAGACTTGAGGTCGCACGTGAGGCTCTTTTTGTTCGCATTGAACAGCAGAAAGTAAAAAGCGTCGGTCTTGCCGTCTTCAGAACCCGCGAGCCGTCCCTGGTCTCCACCTTTGGGGTTTTCGACTTTGACGACTTCCGCGCCGAGCCAGGCCAGTGCCTCGGTGCACGAAGGGCCTGCTTCGAACTGGGTCAGATCCAATACGCGAACGCCGTTCAGCGCGGTCGATTTCGACTGGGTCATGGTCGGTTGCTCCTGTCACCGTTCGCGCGCCAATCCTTAGCTTCCACCAAGATCCGACGGCACTGGCCTCTGCTTCACATTCACCTATACTGACGGGCCTCCCGGGCGCATTACAATGATGCAATGACCGTGCTCGTCCGCGCCGCCGGCGCAAATGCCGCGACATGGCGGTACGCGCGCGATGTATTTTGAGCGCCCGATAACCCCGCATGATGACGGAGTCCTGTACAGAAATGGCGTCGCCCGAGTTCGTCGAAACCTACCGCGGCCATGTGCCTGCGTGGCATTGCGACACAGTGGAACATTTCACTGTGGCCTATTACTTCGAGCGCCTGGAGCGCGTGACCGCCAGATTCCTCTCCGCGCACGGCATCCCATTCGTGGGACGGGATGCGCCACGCTCGACCGAGTTCTACGTGCGCTATTCCCGCGAGTTGAGGGCGTCGGCCGGCTTTTATGTCGAATCGTGCGTGTTGGCTCACGACGGCCCGCGTTTGCGGCTGGGTCATCGCATCGTCGACGTCCAGGATGGCGCCGTCTGTACGACCGTTGAACAGACCCTCGAGGGTGCAGCACTCGAATCGCTGCGCGCGGACGTGGCGGGCACGTGGGATGGCCCGGACCGCGATGAACGCGTGGTGCCGTCGACGGGCGTCGGCTGGGTGCGAAGCGTAACCGACGTGCTGTTGCCGGACGACACGGACATAGACGGCGTGATGCGACTGTCTGCCTATATCCACCGCTTCTCAGGTTCCGGTAATCACCTCATGACGGAGTTTGGTTGGACGGCAGCCTACGAGAACGAGCAGCGTATCGGGTTTTCGACCTTCGAGTTCCAACTGCTGATCGAGGTACCGCCACGCCTTGGCGATGCCATCGACGGACGCGCATGTGTTGCCCGCATCGGCAACTCGTCCGTTCACATCGTGCATCAACTGATGGACGCTTCAACGCAGCGCGTGGTAGCGACGCTGCATCAGTTGGGTGTACATCTGGACAAGGACGCGCGGCGCCCGTCCGCCATTCCAGCGCCGATCCGAGACGCCGTCGCGCA
Organism: Pseudomonadota bacterium; assembly: GCA_039030335.1. Lineage (GTDB taxonomy): Bacteria > Pseudomonadota > Gammaproteobacteria > HK1 > HK1 > JBCCEJ01. Next base: position 45,617 of record JBCCEJ010000021.1, read on the forward strand.
GTTCAACGCCACCGGTGCTGACCATAGCTGAGGGGCGCGCGAGCACCGCCCAAGACACGGTTTCAGGCCGAGGAGAAACGCATGGCGATATACGCGCTGGACGGTCACGTTCCGAAGCTGCATAACCGTGTGTTCGTAGCCGACGCGGCCACACTCATCGGCCGCGTGACGGCTGGCGAGGGCTGCAGCTTCTGGCCCGGTGTGACGGTGCGGGCCGACAACGACTTCATCACGCTCGCGACGAATACGAACGTACAAGACGGCGCCGTGCTGCATGCCGATCCGGGCTTTCCGCTGCGTATCGGCTCGAACGTAACGATCGGCCATCAGGCCATGCTGCATGGGTGCACCGTCGAAGACGGCGCGTTGATCGGTATTCAGGCGGTCGTGCTAAACGGTGCCGTCATCGGTCGTAACTGCCTGGTTGGAGCGGGTGCGCTGGTGACTGAAGGCAAGACCTTTCCGGACAACTCTCTCATCATCGGTTCGCCGGCCCGGGCGGTACGGGAGGTCAGTGCGGAGATGCTGACCAAGATGCACGCGGACAACGCCTATTACGTTGACCGCAGCGATCACTACCGTCGTAACTTGAGCCGGGTGGATTGACCCGCGGACCGCCGCCTGCGCTTATGGGCGCAAGCGCGACTGGCGCTGTTCCCAACGCTCTGCGGCCGTCTGTTCGAGTTGTTCAACAACCTCGGGCGGCAGCAGCCAGAACAAACCGATGACGAGGCCGAGCAGGACCGCCGAGGCGAGCCAGTTCACGCGCACGAGCAGAATCTCTTTACGGTCGAACTTCCGCGGCTCGATGATGACCTGCATGTCCCGGAAGTTCAGCAACCGGCGCGGGACGCCAAGTGAGCGCCGGTAAGCGTTGAGCTTGAGCGTCGTATGAATGATGAAGCCCATGCATGCGATCACCAGTGCAGCGGCTGCTTCGTACATCGTCACGGCGGTGTCGCCTGGCGCTCGCGCTTCTCAGCGCCAGACCCGTCGACCGCCCGCGGCCAGGTCGATCACGAGGTTGCGTCGGTTCGCCGAATCCATTCGAGCTGCCGGTGTTCGCGACGGCCGTCGCGCGTGCGAACGGGTGGGCGCAGGATCAGCCGTTCGCCGACGAATTCGACTTCCCGTACCTGGTCTCCACCGATTCGGTCGGTGTCTACGCTGCCGTCGACGCGGGTGATGAGGTGCTGCCCATCGTATTGGTACTGCCCGGTGTAGGTACTGTACTCGCGGACTTCGCCCGGCGGCATGTCGACCCGTCCATCGGTTAGAACGCACATCATTCGCCCGTTGTCATAGAACGCGACCAACCCGCGCGGCGTGGGTCCAAACGGTGCCGGCATCGGCGTGCCTTCGTCATCCCAGGCGGATGTTGTATCGAGCTGCCAGGAGCCGGTGAGATCGGGATTCGACATGATCAGATTTTCCTTTGTGTGCCACGCCCATCGGGCCACCTCGCGCGCCGCGCTGTAGGATGCCGACGTCGCCCCTGCGAAGACGGACCGAGAGTCTCTAGAGGGTCTCGGCAGTGAGGTGAATCTGGAGTTCACCGCCGAACGTCACGGGGTCCATCATCAGCACTCGCCGTCCGCGCAGGCCTGTCACCGGGCCGCCCGCGAGCACGGGCCAGCCCGATCGCCTGAATTCCGCCCATATGCGGTCCACGTCGTCGATCGCGAGCGCGATGTGCGCGACGGCGGCCGAACGGTGTGGGGCGTCTGGCGCGCGCGTTGGCTGCGTCGTCGCACCGGCTTTCGGGTGAACGGTAAAGCGGTTGGTCAACGCGACCGCGGCGCTGTCGCTCGTGACGAACTGCACCCGCACGCCGCCTGACATCTGTGGAGTGCGCGTGTGATAAACCGCACCATACTTGTCTGACACGAAGGCCTCCGTCACCTGGAGGATGTCGGTGACCCGCTCCGTCGTACCGGCCGCGCAATGGCACTGGCTTTCGAGCTGCGCAGCAATGGCCTCGGGCACGTCGCATTCGACGCTCACATAATCCAGGGAGATGATCCCGTCGCCCGTCGCCGTCGGAGTCTGTCCCGCGCCCTGCGCGGGGTTGCGTGGCGACCCGTCGGCCGAGTCGCCGTGAGTTGGCGCGACGCCAAACGGAGCCGGGAGTCCCGCGCCGGTCATGTCCGACGATCCGGCCGCGAACCGAACCATGCCGACGCCCGGTGGTGCGCCCGGGTCGGACGCGCTGGCCGCATGCACGACCAGCTCGGCCGAGCCCGCATCGAATCTTCCCGCAGTCGGCCTGCCAGCGTCGTCATCGAGCCGCGCCAGACCGAGTGCTTCATGGAGGAACCGGCAGGTCGTCGGCACGTCCAGCGTCCTGATGCCAATCTCTTCGATATGCCCCAAGGCCATGTTTCAAAGTTCCTCGCGTTGAACCAGATGCATCAATACGCCTTGCGTCGTGGTTGGATGGACGAAGCCGATGAGCGAGCGTCGGGAACCGGGGCGGCCGTTTCGATCGATCAGACGGTAGCCGTTGTCGGCCAGCGTCGCGAGCGCCGCGTCGATGTCGTCGGTCTTGAACGCGAGGTGATGCAGTCCGGCGCCGTAGCGCTCTATATATCGGGCGATCGCGCTGCGGTCACCGCGTGTGTTGCCGGCGGCGTCGTGCCGCGCCGCGTCGGCCGAGACGCTGACACTGATGTCCTGCAGAAACTCGAGTTCACAGTCTCCAGCGGTGATGAACGTGACGCGCAGACTGCCGCGCAGTTGCATCGGATACGCGGCGAAGCCCGGCAGCGCCTGCTCTGAGACGATGTTGTGGCCGCGCGTTTCCCACTCGCTGTCGACCTGTTCACTTTCGTACGGGCATTGGAGGGTATCGACGAACACATGTCGCGCCCGGGCGTTATCAGACGACGCAATGCCGAGATGATCGAGACGTTCAACCAGCGGCGATGCGCTGCGCGGCAGCTCGAGCGGCTGCGTGAAGCGTACGTCGACGCCGCACGTCGCGTCGCAGAGCAGGCGTGCCTGCGTGCGTCCGTCGAGCCCGGCCGTCGCGTGGCCCGTCGCCGGTCCGGCCAGGCCGGACGCGTCGGCATCCAATTGTGGTGCGTCGCTCGCAATGGCGATGTGGTGGACGCCCTTGCGCGATGAGTCGCCAAGCGCGGCCGAGCCGTGGTTGAAGAACGCGAGCGCGGTTTCGCCGATCGATATCAATGGCACGTTTTCGCGCTCGAAGGAGGCTTCGGCGCGGTGCAGGCCAAACGCCTGCTCGAAGAAGCTGGCGCTCGCGTCGGCGTCGTCGACCGCCAGGGCGATGTAGGCTAGGGCCGGATTGGGCATGGTCTACATTCCGAAGATAGTCGAACTCTTGAAAGCGGGCTCGAGCAGCAACTCTGTGCCCCGTGAACCGCCACGGTCTTCGCGGGTCCGCGCACCGGTAACGGGGTCAGGTCCAGTCGCGGACATCGAACTCGGCTACAAAACCCAGGCGCTGCGCTGCGCTGCGTAGATCGTACAGCGGGGCGTGAGGACTCGTCTCCCAGATTGCCGGGTCCCGCAATGGTGGCAGATCCCCACCGAGGAAACGCTGCAGCCGTTCGAGTGTAGGCTCTGGTGAGAGTGTGACGGCACTGGAAATGAAGAACGCCTCGAATGACCCTGGGGCCATGTCGAGCTCGAGGCCGAGCGCAAACGCGCGTGCTACATCGCGTGGGTGTACGTGATGCCACACGGCACCGCCGGCCGCAGGCTGAGCCCCTCCGGCAGAACCTGGTACGTAGGTGTCCGGGTCGCGCGCGCGCGCCTCAATTTCGATCCGCGACTCGGGGTGGGCGATGAATACCGGTCGAATGGCGACGGTACTGATCCCGTGGTGCGTAAACGACCGGGCGATCTCTTCGCCGAGCTTTTTGCTGAGCGCGTAGGGGTCGGTAGGCCGAAGCGGATGGCTTGTGTCGATCGGCAGGTAGTCAGGTGCGATCATCTGGCCGGCCAGAACCGTGAAGCCGACGACCGAATCGCTCGAGCAGAGGACGACTTTGCCGGCGCCGGCCGCTTGCGCCGCGGCGTACACGTTCCACGTGCCGGTGACGTTGATGCGCATGATGTCGGCTGCAGTGCCGGAGACGATGTTCGGAATCGCGGCGATATGCACGACTGCATCACAGCCTTTGACCGCCGCGTGAACGAGGTCGGCGTCCGTGATGTCACCGGTGAACCAGGTCAGGTCTGCGGGGCCGGCTTTGAGGTCCAGGCCGTGAAGTGCATAGCGGCCGCTCAGCAGCGCGGTCGTCTGAGTCCCCATCAACCCGGCTGCTCCGGTGATCAGCACACGTTCCATCGTCTGGTTCTCCACGTCGTTCAAGGCGTCTCGCCCGCCTGCCGTGCGATAGCGCGCGGTGGTCGCTGCTAGCTGGCCGGGTTCCGATTGGCGTTCAGGTAGTTGATGACGTCGTCGCTACGGACAATATCGGCGTATCGCCTGCCGACATCGCGTAACGTGTCTGCGTGGGGCTGCGGCTCGTTGTCACTGCAGCAATCGTCGACGATCATCGTGCGAAAGCCGTATTGAAATGCGTCCACGACCGACGCGCGGACGCAGCCGCTGGTCACACAGCCCGTAACGGCCACCGTGTCGATCTGGTTCTTGACCAGAAAATTGGCGAGCGGTGTCTGGAAGAACGCCGATGCGCCGGACTTCTCGAAGACGAAATCGTATTGGAGATCGGCTATGCGCGGGTCCAGCTCAGCTGCGCGTGACGCCCGGATCAGATCGCGGGGCACCGCTGGAACCTTCCAGTACGGCGCGCTCTCCGGGTTCTGGTAGGCGACGTAGCAGCTGGCTACCGGCACCTCGCGGGAACGGGCTACTTCGAGCACTCGCGCGGTATTGGCGAGTGCACCTTCCATCATCGGGCCACCGCCCATCTGGAACTCGTCGCTGGTGAATCCGAGCTGAAAGTCGACCACCAGTATGGCGAGCCGTTCGCCAAATCCGATATCGAGCTCCCCGTAGCCTTTGCTGTGATAGTCGGGCGTCATGGTGCAGTTCCGTACGGCGCGTCGTGGCGGCACAAAGCCGCCGGCGTTAGAGCGTGTCCAGCCACGCTGGCGGTGCGCCGGAATGCGCGCCGTGTCGAATGGGTTTCGCCCGGCTAGAACACGCTCCGCAGTTGTGCCGGAGCCGCAGAACGTTCCGCACGGCATGGCAAGCCTCTCGAATCGACCGATCCAGTTGCCGGATCGAAAGGCCCCGAGTAGGTCAGGACGGCGTTGATATTGACCAGGGAGTTAGCGAAGTCGGGACCGTCCGCTTCAGGCAGCCACCAACCCATTCCGGTGCTGATGACATCGGCTTGAACCCGTTCGGTAATGACGACCTCTCCGCGCGCCTCTCCGCTCGTCAGCGGCGTCCTGACACCGATCCAATCGCCGTTTTCGAACCCGAGGCGCTGCGCCGTTTCCGGGTGCAGTCTGAAAACCGGGTGCGGGATCTGGCGCCTCAGCCAGGCCTGGTCGCGAAAGCGCGAATGGTGATAGTTCTTGTCGCGTTCGCCGGTTAGCAATACCAGTGGAAAAGCCCGGCGGTCTTCGTCAGAAAGCCGAGAGACCCGCGGCGCGACAAAACTCGGGAGTGGGTCCAGTCCCAACGCATCCAGGCGTGCGCTATAGAGTTCGACCTTGCCCGATGGGGACTTGAATGGGCGCGAAGCGAAATCACCGGGCGCGTTGTCATAGGTTACGAACCCCTGTTCGCGCAGTAAGTCCAGCGATATGCCCGAGTCACCCAACAGTGTCGTATTGAAGTCTCGTTTCGTACGCCAGGGAAACAGCTTGTCGTCGACCGGAACGCGTTTTGAGAGACGGTCGAGCAAGCCGCGCGCGATGGCAAAGTCATCGCGCGCCTCCCCGCGCGGTGCATGTGCAGGCTGGGTCAGGCTGACGCAGTGCGCACGTGGCTGCACATGGATGTCTTCCTCTTCGAGCGTTGTGGTTTTGGGCAAGACCAGATCTGCCCACGCCGCGGTCGGATTGATCTCATGGGCTGCAACCACGCAGAAATCGAGCGCCTTCATGGCCTCTACCGTTCGGGCGGGGTCCGGATACGTCACCGCGATATTGACCCCGCTCACGTACATGGCGCGCACGGGGTACGGTTGGCTGGTAAGGATCGCGTCGAGCACCGTGGGGTTGTGACAGGCAGTCTGCCAGCCCGTCGGTCCGGCCCACAGCGGAAACTGCTCGGCGCCGAGCGTCTTCCCGGCGACGCCTGGCGGTAGCTGAAACTCCGGTGCATGCACCAAATCGAGAAAGTTGCGCAAGCCGGGTGGTCGGGTTGCGCGGAGATTGCCGCCCGGTTTATCGACAAAGCCGCAGATGGCGAGCAGGCAGTGAAATGCCCGGAATGTCTGAAAGCCGGCGGTGAAAGCGTCGATACCGTGCCCGCTGACGAATACGGAGGGACCGTCGGCGTACATCCGGGCAGCCTGGACTATGGCGTCTGCCGGAACCCCGGTCAGCTGAGCAGCGACTTCTGGTGGACAAGCCGCCACGCGTCGCGTCAATTCGTCGAACCCGATACACCACTTCGAGACGAATTCCAGATCGTAGAGCCGCTCGCTGATAACGACCTGCATCATCGCCATGGCCAGCGCGGCATCCGTATTCGGACGCGGCCGCAGCCACAGGTCAGCGAGTTTTGTGAGCGGCGTCTCGTTCGGGTCTAAACAGACGATCTGGCCGCCGCGTTTCTTGAGCGCCGTCAGCGCCCGCCACTGGACCGGGTCCGCCGTGTAGGCGTTGCGACCTACGACGAGCGCGGTGCGGGTGTGTTCGATGTCTTCACCGTTGGTGATCGTAAGGCCGGTTACCATGTCTGATACGCCCCGACAGCCGCCGCACAGATCCTGATTGATCAGCCAGTTCGGCGACCCCAGTGCGCGCAGCAGCAGCGCAACTATCGCTCCCCGACTGAAGAATCCGCCGCTCACAGCTCCCGCTATGGCGAGCGGGCCGTATTCCTCGATCGTGCGCGCGAACTGCTCGGCGATCAGGTCCAGCGCTGCGTCCCAGTCGATCGGCTCGAAGTGCCCCGCGCCTCGCCTGCCAACGCGGCGCATCGGGCGCAGCAGCCGGTCGTCGCGATAGGTCCATTCGGGCAGCGCCTTGATCCCCTTGGCGCAAAAAGCCCCGTTCGAGGCCGGATGCTTCCGATTGGGTCCAACCTTGGTGACACGACCATCGTGCACGGTCAGAACGGATCCGCAGGTGGTGCTGCATTCCCAGCAGGTAGACGGGAGCTGCACTGGTGCGGGACTCCTGGACATCGTGTTTCTCCAGGCCAACAAATCTCGCTGTCATCGTATACCGAATGCGTCATCATCCGGGACCGGCCCCATTTTGCACGTTGCCCCGGCGTCGGGCCGCGCGATCCGGATGTCGGGCGGTACCGTGCCGGCCTCAAGGTCGATGCATCGGATGGTTCCTGCAGTAACCTATAGCGACCGGAAAGCCAGAGGTTCGGGTCTGGTGAGGTTGCTACCTTGGCCGCGTGTGTACGCACCGTGGCCCCGATTATTCAGTTGGGGACGATTCGAACCGTGATGCAAACGTGTCGGTTGCTGAGCGTCGCCTGGTGTGAGGCCACCCGCGGACGAGCCGCGTGGGCGGTGGCCGCAGCACTGCTGTTTCTCTGCGTAGAGGGCGAAGCGCAGACAACCGGCGCCGTCGATCCGTCCCGCCCGGCGCCGGTCGCCAGTTCGACGCGCGGCACCACGACCGTTGGTGAGGGAAGTGACGCCGCCGGGTTGCGGGCGCTGGCAGAGCAGGCGCGCCTCGCGCAGGACGGTTCCAACGCCGCAACCGCGCTGCTCGAAGACCTGCTACAGCAAGGCTTGAATGCGCTCTCGCGTGCACGCGCGGTCGAAGAGGAACTCGCACGGCTGGACGCCGACTCCGCCCAGGCGCCGACTCGCATCGAAACCTTGAAGGCAGCCATTACTGGCAACTTCGATATCAGCGCGCTCGAACTGCGTGCACGCGCGGTGAACGATCTCGCCGGCGCGAGTCGTGAGCTTCGTGGTGCCGAGAGCGCGCTGTCCGCAGCCGAGCGCCAGGTAGTTGCGTTGAGTGAGCGTCTTGCCCGTCTGCGTACTGCGCCAGAGCGGGCACAGGCTGCGCTCGAAACTGCTCGTGTAGCACTCACCGACGTACAGGCAGCTCTGGATGCGCCGCCACCAGCTGAAGAAGCGCCGCCGATCACGGCCTTGCGCGAGGCGGCTCAGCGCGCCCGGCAGCGGATGCTTAACGCGGATGTCGCTCTGTGGGACCAGCAGATTCTCAAGCAGGACCTGTTGTTGTCTCTGGTTGGCGCAGAGCTGGAGGCGGCTCAGCACGCGGTGGCCGCCGCGGAACTCGAGGCGGGTGTGTGGCGCAAGGCGGCGGAGGCCCTGCGTGCCCGTGATGCGTCGGCGCGGGCCAAGGAGGCTCGCCAGACTGCGGATGCGCTCGCCGCTATGCCGGACAACGTGCGCCGCGTGGCGGAAATCGCTTCCGCCGGTGCCAACGACCTGCGCGCGCTTACCGTGCGCGAAGCGGATATCAGCAAGCGCCTTATCGTCACGCAGGCGCGCTTACGTGAGGTTGACGAGAACCTCGCTTCGGTCAAGCAGCGCATCGCCATCGCGGGCTTGAACGAGACCATCGCGCTCGTACTGCGGCGCCAGCGTCAGAACCTCCCGACTCTCAGCAGCTACCAGCAACTGGCCGCCGAGCTGCGCGAAGAGACAGCGTGGGCGACCAATCTGCAGCTCGATGCAGAGCGCGCCCGGGCGCGGCTCGTCAATGTCGAGGCCGTTGCGGAGCAACTGTTACGCAATGCGCAGCCGCCGCTGCCTCCAGTGGCACTGGCATTTCTACAGCCGCGCATCGTCGATCTGCTGCGTCAGACCAAAGCCACTGCTGACAGCGTTTTCGATGCGAGCAGCCGATATATCAAACAACTCGGCCGGTTGGACAACGCGGAACGACAGCTGGTATCGCGGAGCGAGACTTTCGACCGGCTGATCAGCGAGCATCTGCTCTGGGTGCGCAGTACATCGACTTTGTCCGCCGCACAGTTTACCGACGCTGCCCGCGCGGTCGAACTCTGGTTGCAACCCGCGAACTGGATCCAGGTATTGCGATCACTGCGGCAGGAAGCGGTCGAGGCGCTCTACCTGTGGTTTGCAGCCGCCGCGTTGCTGATCCTGTTGTTCCTGTTGCGGCCGTTGTTGATCCGATACGTCAATGACCAGAGTGCCGCGACGCTGAAAGTGCGTACAGACGCATTTGGCCGCACGACCGGTTCGGTGTTGGCGACCGCCACAGTCGCGCTGATCGCCCCGGCGGCGCTCTTTGCACTCGGAGTGGCGTTGACGTCAACGCCGGCGGGCACCGCCGAGCAGTTTCGCGCCGCCGTAGGAGAAGGTGCCCGCGCGGCCGCCTACCAGCTATTCGGCTTTGGGCTCGCGTTCGAACTGTTGCGCAACGGCGGCATTGGCGACACGCAGTTTCGCTGGCCGCAGGCGGTGCGTCGCGCATTGCGGCGACAGTTGCGGTGGTTTGCGCCGTTGGCGCTGGTGCTGACCTTTGTGGTCGCCGCACTGCAGTCGCTTGACGACACTGCGTTCCATGTTTCGCTGGGGCGGATTCTGTTCGTTTGCGCGATGTTTGCCGTCGGTGCGTTTCTGGGCCTCATCCTGCGGCCGTCGGGACCGTTGATGTCCAGTACCGAGACGGTGCCGTCCGGCGGCTTCGTCTATCGTCTGCGCTATCTATGGTTTGGCACCGCGATGGCGGTTCCGTCAGCCCTCGCGGTTCTTTCTGTCGCCGGTTATCACTATTCCGCGACCCAGCTAGAGCATCGTTTGCAAACCAGTTTGTGGCTTGCGCTGGCGCTCGTTGTCATTGCTGAAATCATGCTTCGATGGCTATTCATAGCGCGCCGCCGACTCGCCTTCCAACAGGCTGCGGAGGCGCGTCTTGCGGAACGCCGGGCGCGGGTTGCGGCGGCCGAACGGCAGGAGCCAGGCGCGCCGGAGTGGAAGGAAGCGCGAACGGAGACCACCGAACTCGACACGGAAGACTCTGACGAACCGGAGGTAACGGTTGAAGACCTGGAGGCTCAGGCGAGCCAGGTCGTGCACACGGTTGTCGGCATTCTGGCCATAGTCGGGCTGTGGTGGATCTGGGCCGATGTCCTGCCGGCGTTGAACGTTCTCAAAGAAGTCGTCCTGTGGCACACCGCCGAGAACGTCGACGGGGTCGAAACGCTGGTGCCGGTAACGCTGGTGCACGCCGGATTTGCTGTGATGGTGGCCGCGCTTACGTACGTTGCGGCCCGCAACCTGCCGGCGGCGCTGGAACTCTTGGTATTGAATCAGCTGCCTCTTGACCAGGGCGCAAAGTACGCATTTTCGACCTTGTCGCGATACCTGATCGCGGGCATCGGTGTAACCGCAGTGTTCGGGCTACTCGGCATGGAGTGGTCGCGTTTGCAGTGGCTGGTCGCCGCGCTCAGCGTCGGTCTGGGTTTCGGCCTTCAGGAGATTGTGGCGAACTTTGTGTCGGGACTGATCCTGCTCTTCGAGCGCCCGATACGGGTTGGCGATGTCGTGACCGTCAACGGATCGCACGGCACGGTCAGCAAGATCCAGATTCGCGCGACGACGCTAATCGACTTCGACCAGAAAGAGCTCATCATGCCGAACAAGGTGTTCATCACGGGCGAAGTACTGAACTGGACGCTCTCGAACCACACGACGCGACTCATGGTTCACGTCGGGGTTGCATACGGCACCGATACCCGTAAAGCCATGGCGTTGCTGGTGGAAGCGGCCCGCGAACATCCGGAAGTGCTGGATGAGCCGGAGCCGCTCGCGACCTTCGAGGGTTTTGGTGATAGCGCGTTGGCCTTGACGCTGCGTTGTTACAAGGCGTCCCTGGACGGTCGCCTGGAAGTTGTGAGTGACCTGCATGCAGCCATCGACAAGAAGCTCGGTGACGCTGGCATATCCATTCCGTTTCCGCAGCGCGACGTGCGCCTCGACACCGGTGGCGCTCCATTGGACGTCCGCGTACGCCGAGATGAAACAGGGGGTGGCGCATCCGCCTGAGTCATGCCTGTGCGGGCCCTGACCGAACGGTGGTGGCACGGGCGTCGCTGCAAAGTTGCCGCGCGCTGGTGAGCGCGCCGTCAGGCGCGCAGTGGACGTCTGCCGGTGCGGCCACGATCCCCTCCGGCCTTGCCGGGAGCATCGCAGGAATGCATTGCGTTAGTGGCGGCGTACGACCACGGGGAGCTCGGTATAACCGCGCACAAAGTTGGACACTGCCCTGACCGGTTCTCCGACCACGTCGATGGCGGCGAATCGCGGCAGCATCTCTTCCCACAGAATGCGGAGCTGCAACTCGGCCAGCCGGTTGCCCATACAGCGGTGGATGCCAAATCCGAAGGCCAGATGCTGGCGTGCGTTCTTGCGTTCGATATCGAGTCGATGCGGCTCCTCGAATACGGTCTCGTCGCGGTTGCCGGAGACGTACCACATCAGTACACGATCGCCTGCTCGGATCGTTTCACCGTTTAGCTCGATGTCTTCGAGGGCGGTGCGGCGCATATACGCAAGTGGGGTCTGCCAGCGGATGATCTCAGACACCGCGTTTGGAATCAGGCCGGGGTTGCCGCGCAGTTTCGCGAGCTGGTCGGGGAATTCGTTCATCGCGAGGACTCCGCCCGAGATGCTGTTACGCGTGGTGTCATTACCTCCGACGATCAGCAGCAGTATGTTGCCGAGGAATTCCATCGGATCCATGTTTCGCGTGGAATCGCCGCGTGCGAGCATCGTCAACAGGTCGGTGCCTTCCGGTTTGTTGATCCTCTCGTTGCGCATGTGCGTAAAGTATTCAAGGCACTCGAACAGTTCCTGCCTGCGCTGTTCGGAAGACTCGACGATGCCTGACTTGGGCGTTGCGGTGGTGACATCCGACCAACGCGTGAGTCTGCCCCGTTCCTCGAACGGGAAATCGAACAGGGTCGCGAGCATCTGCGTAGTCAGCTCTACTGAAACCTGCTGTACCCAGTTGAACGGTTCGCCTTCGGGGAGTCCGTCGAGGATTTCGTTGACCCTCGCCCGGATGGTGGGTTCCAGATTTGCAAGGTTCTTCGGCGCCACGACTCCCTGAACGGTGCGCCGCTGCGCGCTGTGGCGAGGTTCGTCCATCGCGATGAACATCGGCAAGGTCTGATTCTGCAGGACGGGGTCGAGTCCGATGGTGGGCTCCGAGGAGAATGACTTGTGGTCGATATCGACGGTCTTGATGTGCTCGAAGCTGGTCACTGACCAGAATGGTCCGGACAAGGTCTGCTCGTGAAAGTGCACGGGTTTTTCACGGCGAAGCCGCTCGAAATAGGGCCAGAGCGTATCGTTTCGATAGAGATCCCAGTGGGTTGGATCGATATCTTCGAGCGCGATTGCGTACGCGTGCTCGCGGGCCTGCACCTGTTGGTGCGTGCTACTGGTCCAGTTCACTTTGCACTCTCCGCCTTGGTTCGATGTGCCGCGCAGTGCCATGCCTGGGCCTCGATGGCGAAGCACCGGAGACAACGTCCCGACCCGATTCGCCTCGGATGCTGGCCTGGACCGCGCACTGGGCATTCTAGAACCGTGGGCCTCTACAGGCTATTGCGCGTTCGGGACAGGTTGACGAAGGGAGGTCGGAGCAAGGCAAGTGCTCTGGAGCGCCTCGGCCTGTCCGCCGAGCGGCCGGGCGAGACGTTCGTGCCGGCGCCGCCGGCGACGGCGCCGGCGGGTGGGTCAATGCGATGCGACCGGTTCAGGCCGCGATCCTGGCGAGGGCGAGGGAGTCGATCTGGTCTGTAGCCCGCTCCAGGGCGTTCGCAACGGGCGCGCCGGCGTCGATGAGTTCGATATCGCTGATACCTACAAAGCCGAGGACATGGCGAAGGTAGCTGCTCGCGAAGTCGAATGGTGCGCCGAGGGGTGTGCCGCCCGATGCTACGACCACGACGGCGCGCATGCCGGTTAGCAGGCCCTGCGGCCCTTCGCTCGAGTATCGGAAGGTCCGGTGCACGCGGGCGACCTGATCGATCCAGGCCTTGAGCGCTGCCGGTACGCCGAAGTTGTAGATGGGTGCCCCGACAACCAGCGCGTCGTGGGCGATCAGTTCGTCGACCAGCTGGTCCGAGAAAGCGAGCGCTTCGCGTTGTGCTGGCGTGCGCTGGTCTGGGGCCGTGAAATTGGCTTCGACCCAGCTGGCATCGACCAGCGGCACCGGAGACAAGGCCAGATCCCGGTAAGTGACATGCGCGCCTTTCGTCGACAGGCGGCGCGCCACGCGAGCGCTCAGGTCACGCGTAACGGAGCCGTCTCCGCGCGCGCTGGAATCGATGTGGAGGATCCGGTCGACTGCAGTGTTCATCTTCGTGCACCTCGAATATATGTGTTTGTACCCGGATAGAATCGGCGCAACCGGAGTCTCCATAAAGTGGATAAAATAGAATTTATTGTTCTCTAATCGAGCACATTAGATGGGGCGTTTCGAAGAACTCGAGAACTTTGTCCATATCGTGGAGGCGGGTGGCATCAGCGCTGCGTCCGACCGTCAGAACGTCGCAAAGTCGGCCGTTAGCAAGCGGTTGCGGCAGCTCGAGTCGCGGTTGTCGGCGGAACTCCTTACGCGTACGACCCGGCGACTACGGCTGACTGATATCGGCGAACGCGTCCATGCCGAGGCTGTACGCCTCATCCAGGACCACCGGACACTCGACGACATGGCACGCGCAGCACAGACCGAGTTGCGCGGCCCGGTGCGTATTGCAGTGCCGCTGTCGTTCGGACTGAGGCACGTGACGCCGGCGCTGAACACGTTTCTGCAACGTCACCCGGAGCTCAGCGTGCAGGCCGATTTCAGCGACCGCCGGGTCGACCTGGTAGGAGAGGGCTACGACCTCGCATTGCGCATCGGTGAACTCGAAGACTCGAGCCTCCGGGCCAGACGCCTGGCGACCGTTCGGGGCGTCGTCGTCAGCAGCCCGGCTTACCTCGGTCATGCGGGCGTGCCAACCACTCCCGCCGAACTGAGCACACACCACTGTGTGCGCTACAACGCTGGCATTCGAGGCCGCTGGCCTTATACGGGTCCCGATGGTGAGCGAGGCGTCGTGCGCGTAGACGGGCGCATCCAGTCGAACAACGGCGATTATCTGCGCGACTGTATCGTGAGCGGGTTCGGGATCGGCTTGCTACCCGAGTTTTTCCTGCAAGAGGAGTTACGTGCCGGGACCCTGGTCGCCTGTCTGGAGGAATACGAGTGGCTGTCCGCCGGCCTTTACGCTCTGTTTCCGCATTCCTTGCGTATGCCGCTGAGAGTCCGTGCGCTGGTCGATTATCTCGCTGAGGCCTTTACCCGCTTCAACGCCCAAGCGCCCCCCGGCCGTGATGGTGACGGCGCGTGACAGCCGCAGCCGGCCAGACGTTTCAATCGTCGAAACGGTCGCGCGCGCCGTCCAGATAGGCGCGCAGCGATTGCAGCAGGGGCAGGGCAGCGCGGAACTGCTCGGGAGCGAAGGTGCTCGCCAGTTCCGTGAGGCCCGGCGTGATCGACTGCACGCACGCAGCGTGCGCGGCACGCCCCGCGCACGTGATGCGAACGCGTTTTCCGCGCCCGTCGCGAGGGTCCGGAGAGATGTCCACGAAACCGAGGGCATGCAGGCGCCCGAGCGTGTTGGTCATCGCCCCCTTGGTGACCTGGAAGTTGCGCGCGAGGCGCGCGGGCGTCGAGTCCCGCTCCAGGCGCACGAAATGATTCAACACCGAGAACTGTGAAATCTTCAGGCCGTGCGGCAAAACGCGCTCGAATTGAGCGCGGCCAAGCTGCGCGATGATGCCGATCTCGTTGAAAAACGCGAACAGCAACTGTTCTTCAGACTCGGGCTTCATCAGCTGAGCAGGCGACTCCGTACAGGCCAGCGGGGACTCGGTGCAACTGCCGGGCCGTAACCGATACGGCCGAGCATCTGAATACGCGTTGCCCCGTCCTTCGCGAGGAGCTTGTGCACCTTGGCGAAGAGACGGTTCATTTCAGCATATTCCTGCAACGCCTGACTGACCGGGTGCAGCGCAAGCCCTTCAGCGGTCGCGGCCAGATTCATGCGAATCCATGCCGCGCCAGCCCCGAGTTGGTCGCGTCGGGTGTTGCCCGATGTCGCGAGCCATACGTACGCAGGGGTTGCCAGCAGCATCTCGCGGTACATATCCATGCCCTGCTTGAATGCGTCCGAACCCTCATCCGCCAGCGTCTCGCGGGTCAGGATGCCGAAGGCGTTCAACGCGTCCAACATGGGCCCGCCGATGTCTATGCCATCAGGATTACGGTTGATCTCAGCCTTACCAAACCGCATCAAATCGATGCTCTCCATATAGGTGCGGCGTGTGTATACCTCGACCTCGTAGGCGTTCATCGTGAGGTCGCGCAGGGTTCTGACGCGCGCCTCGTCGGCTGCGAAGTGCATCGTGATACCGGCTTCGGTCGAGAGTCCCGCGTCCGACGCGATCGCCGAGCGCACCTGCTCGAGCCGGGCGGCCGGGACGGCTCGGTCGATGTCGTAAGGCTCTTTGCAGGAACGGCGCGTCAAGACACTCCCGAACAGCGGGTCGGCCCGGGTCGATTCTGACGCGACGAGGCGTGCGCTGGCCACTGGCCGACCGTCCAGTACCGGCGAGGGCTCACCATCCGGAAAAGGCGTTATGTCCAGTCGGTAGCCCGCCTCGGCCGCTGCCTGGCGTGCCAGTTCGAGAAAGCAACCGAGCCCGATGGTGATCTGCCGGTCATAAGGGTCGGTTTCCGGTAGCTTGCGATGCGGGTCGGCGAACAAAGTGAAGCCGTCGTTGCCGTCCAGCCGAACCTGCCAGGGTTGCAGGTTGTGTGGATTTGGGGCGAGGAGTGCAAACGACAGGACATTGAGACGCGGGTCGTCTCCAAGGCCGGCTTCAGACCACGGTCGCAAGGCCTCTGACGGCTCCCGGGTCAACGCGAATCCGGCCGCACCTGCAGCCACGGTCAGGGTACCGACCCCCAGAATTTTCAGCACACTACGGCGGTTCGCCGACATATCGATATCTCGTTCGTTCAACGTCGAACTATATAGTTTCACACTGAACTAGTTAGTTCAAGGGTAAACTACATCGCCAAACTCCCTCGCGCGTGATGCCACCTGGGCGAGTTGCAAAGGTGCCTGTACCGACGCCGATGCGCGCCGGTCGCGATAGCATGGCGCTCAACCTTTCCAGTCAAGGAGAACCACAGATGTCAGAGATGACGCCGGAGGCATCGGGCGGGCCGGTCCTCGCGGGGCATGCAGCGGCTGTGCAAGCTGAACCGGGGACCGCGCTGACGATGGCGGCGCTGGCTGGCGATGTAATGGCCTATCAGTCGAGCGAACGGTTGGAGTGGGTCGAGGCGAAGCCTGGTGTGTACGTGAAGACCCTGTTCGATGGCGGCCCGCACCGGGGGCGCACATTGCTGTTCAAGCTGACGCCCGGCGCCCGGTCGGCGCCACATACGCACGATGTCATCGAACAGATCTACGTGCTGGAAGGCGACTTCCACGATGGCGCAAGCTGGCTACGGGCCGGTGACATGTGCGTGCGTCCGCCCGGGACCGTACACAGTGCCAGTACGGAGCAGGGTGCGGTCGCGCTGGTCATCTACGCCGGCTCGGCCATCGAACAAGCCGGATCGCCTGCGTAGCGCACGCGTCCACACCGCACGGCTGCGCGGTGCAAGAAACCCATCGCTCCGGGACCGGGCGCCGTTGCCGGTCCTCAACTACCGCACGCGGCTCTATGCGTCACTGGCCGCGATAATCAGGTGCCGCTGACGCGCTTCAGCGACGGTGAGCGCGATGTTCAGGAACTGACTGGTTCCGCGACGAATACAGGGATCACGCGGCTGGTCTTCTGTTTGTATTCGGCATAGGGCGGAAAGGCTTCGACGCAAAGCTCCCAGAGTCTTTCTCGCTCGCCAGCGTCGTCGACCTCTCGAACCCGCATCGGCTGCACCACCGTCAGATCCCGTAACTCGATCTCAGGCTTCGAGCGCAGGTTATGGACCCAGACCGGGTCGGTCGGACGACCGCCCTGCGAGCCCACCAGAACGTAGGCATCACCATCCTTGACGCGCATGAGCGGCGTCTTGCGCACGGCCCCGGTCTTGTTGCCGGTGTGCGTCACGATGATCACCGGCAAGCCAGTGTCCAGCAGCGTCGTGCCATCTGTGCCGCCGCTGCTCTCGTAGAGTTCCACCTGTTCACGCACCCACCGATAGGGGCTTGGCCGATAGTCCGTCATGCGTTTTCCGTCGTCTCGTCGAGTTGATTTATCGCAGCGCCTTATGCTGGCAAACATTGTCTGCGAATTGAAGACGGCGGTTCGGCACGCTCGCGGACATACCTCAGGCTGCTGTTTCGTCGCGGACCGCGAACTGTCCGACCAGCAGGTAAACCAGCGGTCCGAACGACCCGGCGGCAAAAGTCAGCACGATGTAAGGCCACGGATTGCGGCCCTGGCGACGCGCATCGGCCACCATCCAGATGCAGGCGAGCAGACACGCGATGACGAGGTCGATGAACACCTGAACGGTTGCGCCGTTGGCGAGCGCGGCCTGCAGCAGGCCGACGTATCCGAACTGCATCAGGACCCAGACGGTGTAGAGGCCGAATGAAACGATGACGGCGAGCAAGAGTAAGGCGTTGCGTGACATGAGCTTGATCACTTCACGGTTGTCTGGAAGTGCTGTCCAGGATCGGGGGACAGCCGCTTAGCCGCAATTACGTGCGAGGTAATGGTGCGGGTGCGCAGCGCGCGCCATACTGGCGTCATGAACTCATCCGTTGCGCCATTGCGGTCATCTGCGCGAAGGGCCGGCTCTCCGGTTGGCGAGCTGTTGCGCGCGTGGCGGCGAACGCGTCGCACCAGCCAGCTGGACCTGGCATTGAAATGCAGCATTTCCCAACGTCACCTCAGTTTTGTCGAGTCCGGCCGTGCCCGGCCAAGTCGCGCGATGGTGTTAAGGATCGCTGAGAGCCTCGACGTTCCCTTGCGCGAGCGCAACGTACTGCTGGTGGCCGCGGGATTTGCGTCCTACTTCGATGAGCGTTCGCTGGATACGCCAGAGATGCTGCCCGTGCGCTCAGCACTCCGGCAGATGTTGACGCACCACGACCCGTACCCCGCCGTAGTGGTCAATCGGCAGTGGGACATACTGATGGCGAACGATGCGATGTCGGCTCTCTTCGCGGCACTCGGGTGGGCCCCGCAGGCGGGCGCGACGGTCAACATCGTGCGGGCAACACTGACCGAACCTGCATTCAGGAAGGTCATCGTCAACTGGGACGAGGTCGTGCGACACCTGTTGGCCCGGCTGCGGCGCGAGGCGGCCGCGTCTGGTAGCCCCGCCCTGAACGCACTGGTCGAAGAGCTGCGCTCGGTCGGGGATTTCGCTGACGCGTGGTCCGACGCAGACTGGACTCGTCCCCCTGCTCCGGTGTTGCCCGTATTGCTCGATATCAGCGGACAACGCTTGAGCCTGTTTTCGATGATCGCGACGTTCGGAACGCCCATGGATCTGACCACCGACGAGCTTCGTGTTGAAACCTTCTTTCCGATGGACGACGCCAGCGAACAGCTTCTCCGTCGGACCGCGGCAACGCCGGCACGATGACGCCGCCACGGTGACGTTGGGAGCGGTGCATCCGCGCGGACTGGACCTTGGCGTCCGTAACACCCGCGGTGTCTCCCCGGTGACGTCCTCGCAACAGCCGCTGGTTGCGCGCGCGTCGGGCGGGACCTCTGTGTACGCACCGGTCGGCGGCGTCGTGACGCACCAGACGGTGCTGAAGGCGTGCTGCGCGCCCGGCGCCCGCCCTGCTTGTCGGGACAACCGTTAACGTCGCAGACTGTGACTCGGTATCTTGCCGTGAAGGTGTGGACCGCATGTCGCATCCCGAACCGTTCGAGCTGCGCGTTGCCGATGAGACGCTCGATTTCATCTGGCAGCGCGTGCGCGACTACCCCTGGCATGAAATGCCAGACGATGGGGGCTGGGCCTACGGGACCAATCTCGATTACCTGCGCACTTTCTGCGAGTACTGGGTCAATGACTACGACTGGCGTGCACACGAAGCGGCGCTCAACGCTTGGTCACATTTCAAAGTCGACGTCGGCGGCATCGGCCTGCATTACATTCGTGAGCGCGGCAGCGGCCCCGCGCCCATGCCGCTCATCATCACTCACGGGTGGCCCGGTTCGGTTGTCGAGTTCTTTGACTTGATCGAGCCACTGGCGCACCCGGAGAGGTTCGGCGGGGATGCCGCCGACGCCTTCGACGTGGTGGCGCCGTCGTTGCCCGGATTTGTTTTTTCCAGCCGCCCGCCGCGGCCGTGGGGACCTCGCCGGATGGCGGGAGTGATGAATCAGCTGATGACCGACGTGCTCGGCTACGACCGCTACCTGGCGCAGGGTGGTGACTGGGGCGGAGCCGTTTCGACGTGGCTTGGATACGACCACCCGACGGCCTGTCGTGCGATCCATGTGAACATCATGATCATGCAGGATCCCAACGGGCCACAATCACCGGAAGAGGAGGACTGGGCGGCGCGGTTCGCAGCGAAGCAGCTGATGCAGGAAGGCTACCGGACACAGCAGGGCACCAGGCCGCAAACACTCAGTTACGCGATGATGGACAGCCCGGTCGGTATTGCTGCGTGGATCCTCGAGAAGTTCCACGGCTGGTCGGATATCCAGGAAGACAATGTCGAGAGTGCCCACAGCAAGGACACACTGCTGACCAACATCATGCTCTACATCGTGACCCGATCGTTCAATACGGCTTCGTGGATTTACTACGGGCGCCGCGAGGAGGGTGGCCGAGTGCTCAGTCGGGATGGTACCCGGGTTGAAGTCCCGACGGCCGCAGCGCTGTTCCCGGAGGAACTCCTCAACTGGCCGCCGCGCTCTTATGCTGAACGTCTGTACAACATCGAAAGATGGACCGAGATGCCGCGCGGTGGTCACTTTGCGGCACTGGAGGAACCGGCGCTGCTGTTAGACGACCTTCGGGCTTTCGCACGCGATGTGCGGGTCCGCCCGGAGTGGACAGACTGAGCGCGATATCGAATAACAGCGGCCTGCGATCCTGCTGGATCGGTCGGGCCCGGCGTCTCACGGCACCGCGACGGGTGGTGCCGGTAAGCAGGAGAGAACGATGACAATGGAACTCATCTACCTGACCTTGACCGCCGGCTTATGCCTGGTGTTGTGGCTCCCCTACATCGCGGCTGACGCCATGAAGGGCGGATTGCCGACTCCGGAGGAATACCGAACCACTGCGGGGCGTGAACGAGTGGACTGGGCGCGCCGTGCGCATCGCGCCCACCTGAACCTGGTTGAGAATCTCCCGATCTTTGCAGTTCTGGTACTGGTCGCGCACGTCGCCGGAATCAGCAGCGACCTGGTGACGACTTCGATCGCGGTGTTCTTCTGGGCACGTGTCGCCTATACCATCATCTACCTGCTGGGGGTGCCGTACCTGCGCACGCTCGCATTTGCGATCGGTACCTTCGCGCAGATTGGAATACTCATCGGGATATTGCAGTAACGGATTCTGCACAAGTCCTGAGCGCAGCGCCGGTACCTGCGGCGCCGGCGCAACAATAGAGACACGGGCCTCGCGTTGGGCTGCGCATGTATTGATCCTTGGAAGCCCGTCTCTCTTTCTCACTGGAGCAGCGTACATTGCAACACGAAGAGCACATCATGCGCGGTGCGCGGCTCGGCGATCAGACCGACGCACTACGCTACATGCCGGGATTCGGCAATACCCACTCGACTGAAGCTGAACCCGGGGCGTTGCCCATCGGGCGGAATTCGCCGCAGCGTGCGCCGCTCGGCCTGTATGCGGAAGTATTGAGCGGGACGGCCTTTACGGTTCCCAGGGATCGTAATCAACGCTCCTGGCTCTATCGGATCCTGCCGTCGGTCCGGCATGCCGTCGGCTTCGAAGAGATCGACGCGGGACATCTGCGTACAGCGCCGTCGGACGAAGGACAGCTGCCGTTCGCGCAGCTGCGTTGGGGGCCGGTGCCGCTGGATGCGCAGACGGACCACGATTTCGTCGACGGTCTCGTTACGATCGCGACCTGCGGACACGCGGCGAGCCAGACAGGTATGGCGAGTCACGTCTATACCGCGACACGTTCGATGGCGCAGCGGTGTTTCATGAACGCCGATGGCGAGATGCTGTTCGTGCCGGAGATGAACGCGGTGCGTCTGGTAACTGAATTTGGGGTTTTGTTGGCCCGCCCCGGCGACATCGCCGTGATTCCACGGGGCGTCAAGTTCCGGCTGGAACTGCCGGAAGGCCCCGTGCGGGGTTACATCTGTGAAAACTACGGCGGCGCATTCCGGTTGCCCGAACGGGGGCCGATAGGTGCCAACCATCTCGCCAACGACCGGGACTTTCTCTATCCGCTGGCCGCTTATGAAGACCGAACCGAGCCGCACGAACTGTTCTGCAAGAAACAAGGTCGGATGTTTCGCGCGGAACTGCCCCACTCGCCGCTCGACGTCGTCGCCTGGCACGGCAACTACGCGCCGTACAAGTACGACTTGCGCCGGTTCGCGACCATTGGTTCGATAAGTTTCGACCATCCCGATCCGTCGATCTTTACGGTACTGACCTCGCCTTCCGCTTCCGAAGGTACGGCGAACGTCGACTTCGTGATCTTCCCCGACCGCTGGCTGGTTATGGAAGATACTTTCCGACCGCCGTGGTACCACGTGAACGTCATGAGTGAATTCATGGGGCTCGTGTATGGCGTGTACGATGCGAAGCCCGGAGGATTTGTCCCCGGCGCAATGAGTCTGCACAACGCCATGATCCCGCACGGCCCGGATCAGAACGCCTTCGAAGGCGGCAGTTCGAAGACGCTCGAGCCGGAAAAGTTGAGCGGCACGCTGGCGTTCATGTTCGAAACCTGTTTCACGCTCGAGCCAACCCGCTTCGCGGCGACAGCGCTGTCTCGCGATGAGACGTATGCAGACTGCTGGAGCGGGTTGCGTCGGCAGTTCAGCGTGGGCTGATACGGTGTCTGCGCGCCGGCGTTCCGATCAGGTGGGCTGGCGCGTCGCTGCGATCAGCACCGTATTGCCATGCAGATGGACGATCTGGGAGTCGAGGGCCAACCCGCTCAACCAGTCGCCGTAGTCGGCGAGTGTCGCCGGTCGGTTGGTCGTATCGAGATCGTCGAGGTATTCGGCGTAGCTGGCCGCCGTGCGCATGCCCTCGCCGTGGACTTCTTCGAGCCGTTGCCAGACGGTTTGCTGAACCGGGAACAATCGGGGCACGGTCAGCCGGATGCGGTCGTGGACCAGCAGCAGGCCGTCGTCTGCCAGATGTCCGGCCATCCATGCCAGCACGCGTTGCTTGGCCGGGTCGGTCAGATCGTGGAAGGTCAGCACAGTCCAAATGGCCTTGAACGATGCGCAGGGTAGCTCGATGCTATCGACGTCATTGAGATCGGCCGCGATCAGGACCGGTGCACGCTCAAACCCGTCGAGATAGTTTGCCGCGGCCTCCAGCGACGTCGGCGAAAGATCGACGCCCACGTACTGCAGGTCGTTGCGCCGCCTGGCCAGCAGAAACCCGGCATATCCGGTGCCGCAGCCGACGTCCAGAACCCGATCACCGGGGCTGGTCGCGTCGGCGACGATACGTGTCAGGATGTCCAGCTGCTCGCTGCGGGTCGGGTGGCGTTTGATCGGATCCAGCATCGCCGCTCCTCGGAATCGGAAAAGACTCGATGAAAGCGGCAGGATACCGGGGGGCGAGGCGACCCGGACGGACGCCCGAGCCGCGGTACCCAGATCCTTTCACTTCTGGTATACAATATACCAAAAAATCCGGCGCCGGCCGGCTCGTTCGAGTCTCGCCGGTCACTCTGATGCCAGGCGCACCGAAGGAAATGATCATGACGGATGAATCCGCTGCAGGCACTGCTTCCGAGGCACCCACGTTGACCGATGGCTTCCATCTGGTTATCGATGCCCTGAAGCTGAATGACATCAACACCATCTACAACGTGCCGGGCATTCCGATCACGGACCTCGGGCGTTTCATGCAGTCTGAAGGTATGCGGGTTCTGTCGTTCCGCCACGAACAGCATGCCGGCTACGCTGCTGCGATGGCGGGCTTCCTGACCCGCAGGCCGGGTGTCTGCATGACGGTGTCGGCGCCCGGCTTTCTGAATGGCCTGACCGCGCTGGCGCATGCGACCACCAACTGCTTCCCGATGATCCTGATTAGCGGGTCTTCGGAGCGGGAGATCGTCGATCTGCAGCAGGGCGACTACGAGGAAATGGACCAGCTCGCGATCGCCAAACCGTTGTGCAAAGCCGCCTACCGCGTCTTGCACGCGGAGGATATCGGCATCGGGATCGCGCGCGCGATCCGCGCTGCGGTCTCCGGACGGCCGGGCGGTGTGTATCTCGATCTGCCGGCCGCACTGCTCGGCCAGACCATGGACGCGGGAGCCGGCCAGCAGTCTCTCGTCAAGGTGATCGACGCGGCGCCTCAGCAGATCCCGTCAGCGGCATCGATCGCGCGCGCGCTCGACGTCCTGAAAGGTGCGCAACGCCCGCTCATCATTCTCGGCAAAGGCGCGGCGTACGCGCAGGCTGACGATGATATCCGTGCGCTCGTCGAGAAGAGCGGCGTGCCGTATCTCCCGATGAGCATGGCGAAGGGGCTGTTACCCGACACTCATCCGCAGTCGGCTGGTGCAGCCCGGTCGCTGGTGCTCAAAGAAGCGGATGTCGTCATGCTGATCGGTGCACGTCTCAACTGGTTGCTGTCGCACGGTAAAGGCAAGACCTGGGGCGATAACCGCAAACAGTTCATTCAGGTGGATATCGAGCCGCGCGAAATGGACAGCAACGTGGAGATCGTCGCACCCGTTGTCGGAGATATCGGGTCCTGCGTGGCCGCGCTGCTCGATGCCATGGGTGATGACTGGCCAGGTGCGCCTGCCGCGTGGATGGACACCGTTGTCGAGAAGCGCGAGACGAATGTTGCACGCATGGCACCGCGGCTTCAGAACAACAACGTACCGATGGACTATCACGGGGCACTCGGCGTGCTGCGCACCGTGATCGCCGAGCGGCCCGATGCGATTCTCGTCAACGAAGGTGCCAACACGCTCGACTTCGCACGTTCGGTCATCGACATGTACAAACCCCGCAAGCGCCTCGACGTCGGGACGTGGGGCGTCATGGGCATCGGCATGGGTCAGGCGATCGCCGCGACTGTAGAAACTGGCCATCCGGTGCTGGCAGTTGAAGGCGACAGCGCATTCGGCTTCTCCGGTATGGAGGTCGAAACCGTGTGCCGATACAACCTGCCGGTCACGATAGTCGTGTTCAACAACGGTGGTATCTACCGCGGCACTGACGTCAATCCGACGGGCGGTGATGATGTCGCCACGACGGTGTTCGTCAAAGACTCACGCTACGACAAGATGATGGAAGCGTTTGGGGGTGATGGTTATCACGTCGAATCTCCGGATGAGCTGCGTCAGGCCGTGAATGCCGCGATGGACGCCGGGCGCCCCGCGCTCATCAACGCCGTGATCGATCCCAAAGCCGGTACGGAAAGCGGCCGAATTGGCAACCTGAACCCGCAGAGCGTGGTCGCGAAGAAGTAGCTGTCGCCTGACGGCCCGAGACACGTACGAATAGCCGCAGGCCAGACCACGGCCGCCGCGCTTACCCGGTCGATGGCGCTCCCGTGCCTGCGATCGCCGCTGCGAAGATCGTCCGTACCGTCTGCAGGGTATCGGCTTGCGTGGCCGGTTTGTCGTCGCGGTATTGCTTCACCCGGGCGAAGCGCAGCGCCATGCCCGCGGGGTACTGAGAGCTTTGCTGTACGTCGTTGAACGCGACCTCCACCACGAGTTCCGGGCGCACGTGAACCGTGTAATCGTCGCGATGTGTCTCGCGCGCGAGCAGCGCCTCGGTTTGCCAGACAAGCAGCCGGTCGGTCAATCCCTTGAACGTTTTTCCGAGCATCACGAAGTCGCCGCGCTCCGCATCGTAAGCGCCAAGATGCAGGTTGCTGAGTTTGCCCCGGCGCCGGCCGCTGCCCCACTCTGCTGCCAGCACTACGAGGTCTAGGGTGTGCGCGTGTTTGAGCTTCAGCCAGCCGGCGCCTCTCGCGCCAGCTTCGTAGGGGAGTTCCAGATGCTTGACCATTACCCCTTCGTGGCCTTCGGCCAGCGCCCGGGTGAGAAACGCGCCGGCTTCGTCCGCGTTGGCCGTGGTGAGTGACGGCGCCATCAGCGAGGCGCCGACGGTCTGTTCGAGGATCGCGGCGCGCTGCCTGAGCGGCAGGTCGAATACCTGCGTGTGATCACGCAGCAGGCAATCGAAGAAACGTATCGAGAGCGGGATCTGCGCGCGGGTCTTCTCGACGTCTGCCTTGCGCCCGAATCGTCTCATCGTGACTTGAAACGGTAGCGGTGTACCGTCTTCGCGAAGCGCGATGACTTCGCCATCCAGCACGAGTCGTTCGGCTTCCAGGTTTGCCGCGACCTCCAGAACTTCCGGTACCGCGTGGGTTACCTCGTTCAGGTTGCGTGTATAGACGCGGACCTGCGTGCCGTCTTTGTGCACTTGAATTCGCGCGCCGTCGAGCTTCAGTTCGAAGCGCGCGGATGCCATGCGTTGTAGCGCGTCGGTAATGGATTGTGCCGTTTGCGCAAGCATGGGCTGAACCGGCTGGAACACTTCGAGTTTGAAGGCGGCGAGCGCGGCCGTTCCGTCGAACGCCGCATCGCAAATGCGTCCGAGATCTGGTTCCAGCATGTAGGCGCGGCGTACGTCCGCGACCGCGGCGCCGGCCGCGCTCGCGATGGCTTCGAGCACGAGGGACGTGAGCGCACCTTGCCGGAGCTCGCCGAGCACGAGGTCTGACAGGAACGCCTGTTCACGCGCGGTCAGCGACCTGAGCATCGCGCGCAGATGTTCTTCCCGGCGCTGTTTGGAACCGGTACCCGATATCGCCGCCAGCGTCGCGAGGTCTGCGTCGATGCTGGCGACGGTTGTTGAACTCTTCGGAGCGGGTTCGGTATCGCGCACCGCGTTCAACGCGGCGTAACCGACCCCGAGCTTTGACTGGCGAACATCACCGGCCAGGTAAGCACATACGACCGGTCTGCTGGCAAACTCTGCGTCGCTGATGCACTGCGACAAAAGCGCCGTCTTCGCGAGCCGGCTACGGGTTTTGCGCAGTTGATCCGACGTTTCAGCGAGTATTGAGAAAAGCATGACAAACCGGGTTGAAAGTTGAGATTGGACGAAAGCGCGGGGCGGCTGCCAACCGCATGAGAACTCTCGGTGTCCGGTGCTTTGACATCCGTGGACGCAACTGGTTGCCGGAGCGAAGCGCGTGTGCTGGTAGTATCGGCGCTCACTAACGCGTGCTCCGCGGGAACGAGGAGCCGCCCGATCGTTGCGAGGAACCTTAAGTGGCCAACCCGTTTGCCATGATCCCGGTACCCGACCGGACCACCGAGAAACCCCGTCAGCGCGGCCTGACGATGATGATGGACTGGGGACTGCCGCTCGAGATCCAGCGCGCCTGGGTCGAGATGTGCCACCCCTATGTCGATCTCGTGAAGCTTGTCGTAGGCACGGCGAGGCTCTATCAGGAGTCGTATCTTAAGCAAAAACTTGCGCTCTACGAGACCTTTCAGATCCGCCCGTTCCTGGGTGGGCAATTCCTGGAGTACGTCTACTCGCGTTCCGGCATGTCCGGGGTGCAGCCATTCTTTGAAGAAGCCGTGCGCCTCGGAATTGAAGCCGTCGAGGTTTCTGACAATGTCGTGCCGCTAAGCCACAACGAACGTCAGGAACTCATCGTACGTGCCTCGGAGGCTGGTCTGGAGGTGCACGGCGAAGTGGGTTCCAAAGCTACCCGAAACGCAGCCGAGGCCCTCATCGCGACCGTAGTTGGGGCTTACAACCCCCTCCATGGCCGAACCAGCGC
>JBCCEJ010000022.1:0-70108 GCA_039030335.1 Pseudomonadota bacterium
CGTTGAACGCTCTACGCAGCCTCGAAGCTGATGGCACGATCGGCGGTCTGGCGCCCGAGATGTTGTCGTGCATGGGTGGCGTCTACTCGCAGCGCCGGGTGCGCGAGGAACTGATCCCGGAGGTGCACGCACGGTTTTCCGCGCAGGGTGTAGACGCGGTACTACTGGCCCCGATGTGACCCGTGTGTCATCAGACCGTGAGTCTGATCGCACGTCACCTCGAAGCTGCCGGCATCCCAACCGTTTGCATGGCAAGCGCGCTCGATATCATCGAGGCCGGGAATCCGCCGCGCGCCGCGTTCAGTGACTATCCGCTCGGGCATACGTGCGGGAAAGCGTTCGACCCGGACGACCAGCTAAGTGTGGTCCGCGCGGCGCTGACGCTGCTCGATACGGCCACGACGCCCGGCGTTGTCGTCGACCTTGAGCGCCATTGGGACCAGCCCGGATGGCGGGAGAGCGCGATGAACCCGTCTGGCGGCGACACGCGCGAGCAGCGCGACACGACACCGCAATATCAGTTCGAAGCAGACCGGGCTGCGGCGGAAGGCTGAGCGCTTGTACGTCGACGTTCACACGCATCTGACACACGAACGCTTCGCGGACGATGTTGCGCCCATCGTGCGCCGCGCGGCGGATGCGGGGCTGCGTGCGATTGTCGTCAACGGCCTCGAGCCTCGGTCGAATCGCCAGATCCTCGAGATGGCCGAACGCTACGACGTGGTGCGCCCGGCACTCGGCATCTATCCGATCGATGCCGCGTGCAACGTATTGCCCGAGAACTTCGAACTGGATGTCGAGGTTTTCGACGTTGACGCCGAGATCGCGTTTATCGAGCAGATGGCGGGCGAGGGGCGTTTGAGCGCGATCGGAGAATGTGGCCTCGACGGCCACTGGGTCGGCGAGGCTACGTTCGATGCGCAAGAGCGCGTCTTCGAAGCACTGATCGACATCGCCATGCGCCACGACTTGCCGGCGATCATCCATACGCGCAAACGCGAAGTGCGCGCCGCGGAGATCCTGCGGCACCTGGGCGCAAAAAAGGTGGACTTCCACTGCTACGGTGGCAAGGTCAAGAACGCGCTTCGCTGGGCTCGCGAAGACGGCTGGTGGTTCTCGATTCCGGCTAATTCCCGCAAGAGCGAAGCGTTCGCGAAGATGCTGAGGGAATTACCCGACGACCGGGTGTTGACCGAAACGGACGCGCCCTATCTGTCACCCGTTTCCGGCACGCGGAACGAGCCGGCCAACGTTGTGGGCACGGTCAGCCACATGGCGGAACTTCGCGGGTGGGAAGAACAAGAGGCCGCGGAGCGGGTCTGGCGTAACTTCGAAGCGCTGTTCGGGAACGGGCTGGGATGACAAGGCCGTTCTGCGTAGGCGCAATCAACCGGTTGGCCACTAACGGCGACCGGGCGGCCTCCGTGCCGCCCGACGACTCACCAACTCAGGTAACCGCGACCCGCACTTTCACGCGGTAAAACCCAGCTTCAGGCCGCCTGCTCGGCGCCGGCTTCTGCCGGCTGATGCGTCAGCAGGTATTCGAACGCCGCAATGGAAGCTTTCGACCCTTCACCCATCGCCAGCACGATCTGCTTGTAGGGCACGGTCGTTACGTCGCCGCACGCGAAAATACCGGGCACCGAAGTCCGGCACTTGTCATCGATCTGGATTTCACCGTAAGGGTTCAGCGCCACCAGGTCTTTGACGAACTGCGAATTCGGCACCAGTCCGATCTGCACGAACACGCCCGCGAGCGGTTCGTCGTGCGTTTCTCCGGTGCCGCGATCCTGATAGCGAAGTCCGGTCACCTTGCCATCTTCGGCCGTGACTTCGGTGGTCGCGACGTTTTTGAGAATGGTGATGTTGTCCCGCAAGTCAGCCTGATCTACCAGCACCTTGTCTGCTTTCAGCTCCGGCAGGAACTCGAATACGGTGACCGACTTCACGATGCCGGCCAGATCGAGCGCGGCTTCGATGCCGGAGTTGCCGCCGCCGATCACGGCGACGTCCTTACCTTTGAAGAACGGGCCGTCGCAATGCGGGCAGTAAGCGACGCCATTGCCAATATTCTCTTTCTCGCCGGGCACGCCAAGTTCACGCCAGCGTGCACCGGTTGCGATGACGATCGAGCGCGTCTCGATCACCTCGCCCGTCGAAAGCGTCAGTGACTTGATATCGCCATCAGTCACATCGACGACGCGCAGGTGTTCTTTCAGCGTGACGTCGTAGTCGTTCAGGTGCTGCATCAGGCCCCCGACCACTTCGGGGCCGGTCGTCTTCGGAATGGAGATTAGATTCTCGATCCCGAGTGTGTCTTTCACCTGCCCACCGAAGCGCTCGGCGATCAGTGTGACCTTGAGACCTTTGCGAGCCGTGTAGATCGCCGCGCTGACGCCGGCCGGACCGCCGCCGACCACCGTGACATCCTGCAAAGGGAGCGATGGGGTGCTCTGCGGTTTTGCAATTTCGGGCCTCCGCTCGATCAGCTTGTCGATGAGCTGCGCCGCATCGACCTTGCCGTTCGCGAACAGTTCCCCGTTCAGGTAGACACTCGGCACGCCCTGGATGTCGCGCGCTTCGATGAGTTCTGGGTACAGGCCCCCGTCGAGCATCTCGGATTTGATCGACGGATTCAGCAGCGCAAACTGATTGAGCGCTTGCACGACATCCGGACAGTTGTGGCAGCTGAGACTGATGAACGTTTCGAAATGTAACGGCTCATCGACATTAGCGACGAGTTCGCGCAAACCGTGCTCGAGCTTCATGTCTGTACCTGACGCGTGCAGCACCGCCAGGATCAGAGAGTTGAATTCGTGTCCGCCGGGGATGCCGGAAAAACGCACGCCCGTATCCACGCCGTCGGCCTCCAGCGCAAACGATACCGGGCTTCTCAGCTCGTCGTCGTCGCGCTCCTCCAGCGACAGCCGAGGGCTCGCGGAACTCAGTTTCGTCAGGAAGTCGACCAGCTCAGCGCGTTTCGGATGTTCGCCCGTTTGCAGCACGAATGTAACGTCGGCCTGCATCGAATCGGTGTAGCCTTTGACGGCCTGCAACAGTGCATCTGTGATCACGGTTCGACTCCCACTAGCGGTTCGGTCATTGTCGTTTCAGGTCGAAGCCCGCGGCGGGACATGCCCGCCGCAGGCCGCCAGGCGTCGACGGTCTGGAAGAATCAGATCTTGCCAACCAGGTCGAGCGACGGCGCCAGGGTCTCTTCGCCTTCTTTCCAGGCCGCCGGGCACACTTCGCCCGGATGCGCTGCAACGTACTGCGCGGCTTTGACCTTATTCATCAGGTACGACGCGTCACGGCCAATGCCTTCCGCCGTGATTTCCATCGCCTGCACGATGCCGTCAGGGTCGACCAGGAACGTCGCACGGTCAGCGAGACCCATCGATTCGCGCATGCAGTCAAATGCCCGTGTCATGGCGCCGGTCGGGTCAGCCAGCATCGTGTACTTGATCTTGTTGATCGTTTCCGACGAATCGTGCCACGCCTTGTGAGTGAAGTGCGTGTCGGTGGATACCGAATAGACTTCGACGTTGCGGCCTTGAAGTTCTTCGTAGTAGTCGGCCAGATCGCCGAGTTCGGTAGGACACACGAACGTGAAGTCGGCCGGGTAGAAGAAGAAAATCGCCCATTTGCCTAGGACGTCAGCATCGCTGACCTCGAGGAATTCGCCGTCGCGGTAGGCGTTCACGCTGAACGAAGGGATGTGCTGGTTGATGAGTGCCATGTCTACAAATCCGGAAATGATGGTAAGGAGGTAAATTCTCGACCGCGCGAGATGCGCGAGCCCCACTAACGTAAGGCTGGCGGCCACACATCAAAAATTCGCAATTTAGAACTCCATATTCTATAAAATAGAACGTAACGTCTATAACCATCCAATAATCGGGATATGATCTCGTTCAAGCAGATTACCTATGCCCTGGCTGTGGAGCGGCATCTGCATTTCAGGCGTGCCGCCGAAGAGTGCTCGATTTCGCAGTCTGCGCTGAGTACCGCGCTCTCGGAGATGGAAAAGCAGCTCGGCTTTCAAGTCTTCGAGCGAGACAACAAGAAAGTCCTGGTGACCGCAATGGGTCAGCAGGTTCTGGACAAAGCTCGCTCGATCAAAGTGCAGATGGACGATCTGCATCGGCTCGCGGATGCTCACCGCCGCCCGCTCAGCACGCCCATGTCGATCGGGTTCATTCCGACCATCGGGCCGTTCCTGCTGCCCGTCGTACTACCGGAGCTGCAGTCCGGGTATCCCGATCTGGAACTCAGCGTGTCGGAAGAACGGTCTCACCTGCTCGTGGAGGCGGTGCGCAACGGCACGCTGGACGCTGCTGTTATCGCGCTCCCGTACCGCGTCGACGGGTTGCTCACGTTCAAGTTCTGGGAGGAGAACTTCCACTGGGTTACCCATCTGGGAGATTCGAAGGGAGACTACGACCGGATCGGTGCGGACGATATCGAGAGCGCCCGGCTGATGCTGCTAAAGGAAGGCCATTGCCTGAAGGATCATGCCCTCGCCGTATGCAAGTTGACGGATGTGGCGCCACACAGTCTCGGCGCTACGTCTCTCGCGACGTTGGTGCAGCTGGTCGCTGGTTCGATCGGGTCGACCCTGGTTCCGCAGATGGCGTTGGAGCCGCTCATCGAAGTAAATCCGAAGGTCACCAGCGTGCCGCTGTCCGAGCCTGGTCCGCATCGCGAAATCGCCTTCATCGTGAGGCCGAACTATCCGTCGCTGCGTAACATCGAGCTGCTGATGGAGCTTTTCGGCGCGACGCTGCGCGAGCGTTTCCCGGGGTAGTGCCCGGGGATGGCGCCGCGGCCGTATGGCAGGCATACCGTCCGCACCACTGACCGGCTGGCGTCAACGCGTTGGCAGCACCTCTATCGGCCGATGAACTCTGTAGCGCCGGTAAATCGACGAGTCTTGCCCGCATCAACAAAGTCCTGAAACCCGTCGGGCTGAATGATGTCCCAAAACGCTGTGCGGGCGGCGGCGTCCGGGAAGTAGAGCTCCGCCATGCCCGCATATGGCGCATGTTCCAGGTCGGTGCTGAGACTGACGACATAGCGAAGACCACCCACCTGTTCCAGGCATTGCATGACGTTCGTTACGTGCGCGCCGAGCCAGTGAGCGAACATGTCGTCCAGATCGACGCCCGGACGTGCGGCGACGAGTGATGTCTGCTTCAAAAAGCCGCTGCGACTGCACGGGTACGGTGCATCGAGCGTGAGTGGCTCTACCGGCAACGAACCCTCAACGGCGATCCACTCCTGCGTGGCCCATGGCCAGTAGGGTTCAACCTTCTCGTGAAAGCTGTCCGTTGGAACGACTCCGCTCGCCGTTGCGGGGCGCGGCGTCGGCGCATCGAACCATAGCTGTGCGACACCATCCCACGCGTGCTCGTCGCCGTCGTGCGCATCGAATAGTGAGACCAGGTAGTGCCTGAAGAACGGCTCTTGCGCTGCCTCTTGACGATCGTTTCGTTCCATGACGCGCGGCATGTGGTTCGCGAACCAGTGTGCGACCAGCTGCTCGCGGGTGGTCGCGGCCTTGCGCTTGATGAGGAACTGCATCTTGGCGCCTTCCGATTTGCGTGCTTCGGTTTTGATCATCGTGTGGTCTCCTTGCAGGTCGGAGCGTTTCGAAGGGCCGCATGGGCAAGCGCTCTCGTTTAGAGATGGGGTACCGGGCACGGCGCGACGTGGTCCTCCGGGGTCGCGACCGCGAGACTGGATGGCTGTCCGGTCACTGGTTCTGTGGCGCCCGCGAAGGCGCTGCCCAGCGTGGCCGAAGCCGAGGGTATCGCGTTGCGCGCGCCTTCGCATGCGAGTGGGTCACCCGTCGCATGCGAATCGACGGGCTTCGCCCGACCACAGGCACGGCGGGTATGCAGCCCGAGTTCGCGAGTCGAACGCCGGCACGCGAAGCGAAACCCGGGAGACGGCCGACGCCAGGCACTACAGAGTTTCGTGGGTCGGATCTGGCTCCAACTCTGCCGCGTTCACGGTCATCGCCAGCATTGCGTAGTATCCGATGCAGGTCGTCAACTGCACGTACCGGTCTGGCCCCAGCCGCTCCAGAACGGGACGGGCGGTGGCGTCATCGACCCGGTTCGTGCACAGGAGCTCGCGGGTAAACTCGATGATCTGGAGGTCCTCCCGCGCAATGCCGTCACGGCGGCCATCTCGAATCGCGTCGATGGTCTGACGTGGGACGCCCCGTTCGGCACCGATGACTCCCTGGATACCCCAGACGTATTGAGCCTCGAAGTGACGGCCTACCACCAGCGCGGCCAGCGTTCTGATGCGGAGTTCCAGGCTGCCCTCCCAACGCACCAGTGTGCCGAGGTGTGCAACGCGCTGCGCCCACTCGGGTGCATGCATCCACACCGAGAATGGCCCGTCGAGCGACTTGCGCGTATCGACGATTTCTTCGGCGATGCGACGGGCGGAGCCGTTCAGTTCGTCGGGTGTTTTGATAATTGGCAGGCGAGCCACGGGCGTACCACCTAAGTTGAAACTAAATCACGGAGCATACAGGTGGAGGCCGTCAACACCACCGCGGCGCCTCCATACGTGCAACTCGCTGCGACGAGACTGTTGCTCGCCAACTCAATCGCACCGAAAATACCGTTCCGGAGTTCAAACGCCGGGGTGTCGCGGGTTTGCCGCGGCCACGTGGGCGTGAAATTTGCCCGGGTGGATTCGGGAAGGCGCGAGAGCCTGCCGCTCGAGCTCGCCCACGGCCGCGGGACAGCCGGAGTCTGATGCCTGCTGCCACGCAGATGCCGGACGCAGGGAGAAGAGCCTTAATCCGGCGCAACTGGAGCGTGAGAACCCGCGACCCATTCACGCGACACCCGCGTGCCGCACCCAGGTGGACAAACTGGACCGGCGAGGCCGAGAACGCGGACCTCGCAACGTTTGGGGCGGGCACATTTCCGGATGAAACCTGCCGGGCGAACTGCGACTCCGGCGCCGCCAATGCTAGACGACTCAACCACTATGTCAGAACTCAAATCCAACACGACTGTTGAAGTGGGATCCGAGCGGGGTTTCGGATTGGTATTCGCGGTCGTCTTCCTGATCGTGGCTCTCTGGCCGTTGTTCCACGGCGCGAGTCCCAGGGTCTGGGCATTCGCCATCGCAGCGGCCTTCGCGGTGCTGGCATTCGCATTTCCCCGGTCTCTGGCCGTGCCGAATCGGCTCTGGCACAAGTTTGGTCTTCTACTGGGCGCGATCGTCGCGCCGATCGTCATGGCTCTGGTTTATCTGACCACGTTCATCCCGATCGGGATTGCGCTGGCGCTGTTCAAAAAAGACCTGCTGCGTCTGAAGCTGGACCCGGAATGCGAGACCTATTGGATCGAGCGCAAGGACCCGCCGCAGAGCATGAAGAATCAATTCTGATGTCGGGAAGCTGACCATGACCTTTATCGCAGAACTTTGGCAATTCATGAAAGTCCGGAAGAAGTTCTGGTTGCTTCCGATCATCCTGGTCCTCGGGCTCTTCGGATTTCTGATCGTGCTGACACAAGGCTCTGCAGTCGCACCGTTCATCTACACTCTGTTCTGACCGCATGAGCTACGTACTGGGCCTTTCGGCGTACTACCACGACAGTGCGGCGGCTTTACTGAAGAACGGGACGCTGGTCGGGGCTGCCCAGGAAGAGCGCTTCACGCGACGAAAGCACGATCCCCGCTTCCCCGAGAACGCCGTCCGGTCGCTCTTGGATGAGGCCGGGATCAGTCTCGCGGATGTCGACCACGTGGTCTTCTACGACAAGCCGTTTCTCAAGTTCGAGCGTCTTTTGGAGACCTACCTGGCCACGGTTCCGAGAGGGTTCAGTTCTTTCCGGCTCGCGATGCCGGTGTGGCTGCGGGAAAAACTATTTCTTAAGGACTTGCTGCTGAAAGAGTGCCGACGCAATGATGCGTCTTTCAGCCCTGAAAAACTGATGTTTTGCGAACATCATTTCAGCCATGCCGCCAGCGCCTTCTATCCTTCACCGTTCGATGAAGCCGTCGTTCTGACGCTGGACGGTGTTGGCGAGTGGGCGACGACCACGGTCGCCATCGGCCGTGGGAATTCGCTCAACATCGAAAAGGAGATTCATTTTCCGCACTCGCTTGGCCTGCTCTACTCCGCGTTTACCTACTACACCGGCTTCAAGGTCAATAGCGGTGAGTACAAGGTTATGGGGCTCGCGCCTTATGGCGAACCCGAGTTCAAGGACTTGATTCTGGACAAACTGCTCGATCTGAAAGACGACGGATCTTTTCGGATGGACCAGTCGTACTTCAACTACGCGTCCGGGCTGACGATGGTCAACAAAAAGTTTGCTGACCTCTTCGGCGAACCGGTTCGTAAACCCGAAACCGACAGACTGACGCAGTTCCATATGAACATTGCGGCGTCGGTGCAGGCGGTCACGGAAGAAATTGTGCTGCGCATATCCCGAGCGCTCGCGGATGAGTACAACATCCCCAATCTCTGTATGGCAGGCGGGGTCGCGCTGAACTGTGTCGCTAACGGCAAAATTCTGCGCGACGGTGCGTTCAGGGACATATGGGTGCAACCAGCGGCGGGTGACGCCGGTGGCGCTCTCGGTGCCGCGCTGGGAGTCTGGCATTCCGAGCTGAACAAACCGAGGACCGCCGAACCTGGCGACAGCATGTCGGGGTCGTATCTGGGACCGTTGTATACGAACGACCAGATAAGCCGTGAGTTGAGCGCGGCCGGTGCCGTTTTCGACCGGCACGAAGACGATGATGTCATCGACCTGACCGCCCGCTTTCTCGCCGACGGCAAGGCGATCGGCTGGTTCCAGGGGCGCATGGAATTTGGCCCGCGGGCGCTGGGAGGACGTTCAATACTGGGTGACCCGCGTTCGGAGTCTATGCAGAAGACACTGAATCTCAAGGTCAAGTACCGGGAGAGTTTCCGCCCGTTCGCACCGTCGGTACTGCGCGAAGATGTCAGCGACTGGTTCGAGCTCGAATACGATAGTCCCTACATGTTGCTGGTTGCTGGTGTTCAGGAAGATCGGCGGCGCGCCATGTCCGACGAAGAGCAGGCGCTCTTTGGCATTGATAAGTTGAACGTCAGGCGTTCGAGTATCCCCGCGGTCACTCACGTCGACTATTCCGCGCGCGTGCAGACCGTGCACGAAGAAACCAACCCCCGCTACTACGCCCTGATATCACAGTTCAAACAGCTGACAGGTTGTCCTGTTGTCGTCAACACGTCATTCAACGTGCGCGGCGAACCCATCGTATGTACGCCCGATGATGCCTTCCGGTGTTTTATGGGAACCGACCTGGATTATCTCGTGATCGGAAACTGCATCCTCGACAAAGTGAAGCAATCGAAACATCTTGTGGAGGACTACAAGGACAAGTACGAACTGGATTGACGTCGCCGACTCGACTTCGCAGACGGTCGACCGTCGAGTGACGAAAATGCGGCAACGAGTTTTCGGCTCCGTTACGACGTACCTGCGCGGCCGTGCCGGTCGCGGTAGACAGACTCATCGCGCTGGTCAGCGCCCATGGCGTGCCTGTCACCAGCCGCCCGGCACCGAGCGGAGTTCACCGCACCTGCCGAGCCGGGGCGCGGCGGGTGCAGCCACCGGTCAGAAGTGAGAGACGCGGCCTTCCAGGGTTTCGCGCATGCGTTCCGTCGGTGCCTCAGTGGGCGTGCCGATATAGATGAAGCCGGCGATCTGTTCGAACTCGCCGAGGCCGAGCGCCGTGCCTATCTCGGCATCGAACGCGTACCACTCGGTGAGCCATTGGGCGCCGTAGCCGCTTAACGTTGCCGCGGTCAGCAGGTTCATGCATACGGCGCCGGCCGAGAGCTGTTGCTCCCAGACCGGAATGCGGCGGCTGACGTCTGGTGAGCTGACGACTCCGACCACCACCGGCGCGCGGTTGAAGCGGTTGCGCTCCTGTGCGATCAGCGAGTCGCTCGCACTCGGATCCAGCGCCTTGGCACGGTTCGCGAGCATCTCACCGAATCGAGCCCGCGCATCGCCGTCGAATACGATCATTCGCCAAGGCCCGATGCGGCCATGGTCCGGGACACGAACGGCCGTTTCCATGAGTACGTTCAGCTCATCAGCGTCAGGACCTGGAGACTGGAGGTTTCGGGCCAGCACCGAGCGCCGCTTCCCAAGCGCGGAAACGGCATCATCGAGGCGGGTTGGCATCAGGGTTTCAGCGTCGGATGACGACATGCGGGTGCTCCTAAGGCGTCGGGATTGCATTCACACGGCTGCACCAGATACCTGGGCGCCGGGCAGCCGGCCTACAAGGCCTGTCGCGATGAAAACGAAGGCTCCGGACCACGCCGGGCGATGGCTTGGACCAGATCCGGTGCGCCCCAAACGGGATCAGCCCGGGCGCTGCAGACCTGAACCGGGTGGTCGGGTGTCGACCGGGAATGACACGGATCCCGGGCGAGAATAGTGCAAGCGATTCTCATTTACTACCGATGACAACACCCGATGCAACGCTGTCGCGCAAGGCCTACTCGGCCCTTTCGGGCTCAATCGCTACGGGGCTTGCGTCACAATGCGTGACCATTCAGCGCGCATCCACTCGACGCACGC
Source organism: Pseudomonadota bacterium (assembly GCA_039030335.1). Lineage (GTDB taxonomy): Bacteria > Pseudomonadota > Gammaproteobacteria > HK1 > HK1 > JBCCEJ01. The sequence goes on from JBCCEJ010000022.1 coordinate 10,623, forward strand.
GATCGCCTGTTCGAACAATGAGTATCTGCACCCTTCGCCGTAGTCGAAGTTGGGGATGAACTCCGTCGAGATTTGACCGAGATGTGCGTCCGGGTCACGGGCGTGATACGCGAGCAACTGGCGAACCACTTCTTTCCAGGGCTCCAGACGCCGCTCGTCCCATGCGGCGTGATACTCCCCGGGACCAGGTTGCTTGAACGGGTATTGGATGCCGCGCCCGTGTTTGCCCTCCGGGTCCGTTGCCTCGACGTTGCGCGGGTTACAAGGCACTGCGGATCGTGCGTGGCAATGATGAATCCAGCCTGAGTCGATCCACTGCCGGCAGACGCTCCCGTCACGAAACGGGTCCAGCACCAGCTCACCCGACCTGACGGCATCGCGGATATCCATGACGGCCTGTTCTTCTTCGTGGTCGATCTTGAAGATGACGTGTGAATGATCGAGCGTCATTCGAAACGGCAACCCGCGCGACTCGACCAGGGCGGCCACTTCAGCAACGCGCCGGAAGTCTTCCGACCACATGTTTACGTGCACCTCGAAACAGGGCTTTACCCCGTAGCGTTCGCCGGTCTCGAATGCGTGCTGATAGAAATCGGCTACTTCCTGATTCGATACGAGATGACCGTCTGCATGCCGCACCAGAACCTGCACGTTGTGCACCAGCGACCCGAGTCTCTGCGCGAGTTCCAGATTGTGGTCGAGTAGAGATTCGTCCCGTCCGAGCGTGTAGAACCAGCCGCTGCCCCGGACCGGCAGACCGTACTTGTCTCGAGCGGCAATGAACGCGTCGATTTCATCCGGTGCGGGCGTCTTGTCGACGTAGTCGAACACGCCGGCTTCTTTTGCCATGCGAAAGCGTGTGTCGATATCCGGCATCGGGTCCGCGTGGGTGTGTTTGATGCCGTTGGTCTGAATGCCGAACAAGAGTTCTGGCTGCATCTTGGGGCGCTCCGTTGCGTGTACTGCTGAGGTAGTCGTCTCCTCTGGAGAGTTGACGGGTATCAGGCCGCGTCTGCGCCTTCGCGTCGCGTCCATTCGCGTGCGAGATCGAGCACGGCGTTGACGTCTTCGTCATGGTTGTAGGCGTGCAGGGAAAAGCGCAGCAGTCCGCGGCGGATCGAAAAGCACGCGCCGCCAGCCTGCAGATGTTGGGCCAGGGACGTAAGTCGGGGGTCGTCGACCGAGTCGTGCCCGCCGTTACCAAGCGCGCCGACGCATACGATAATGCCGCGCGCCGCGCCTTCGGGCGGGCCGATCAGCGGCAATCCCAACTCGCTGAAGCCGGTCGCCAACTTCGCGCTAAGGCGGCGAACCTGAGTTTCCACCGCGCTACCGCTCAGTTGTTGCAGCAACCTCAAGGAGGCTTCCGCCGCGACGGCTCCGGCAAAGTTGTAGTTGCCGATCTCGAAGCGTCTGGCGCCGCTGGCAAGGCGATAGTCGTCACCTCCGGTAGCCGCTTCGTGCGCGTCTCCGAGGTCGACCGAAAAGCGTGCGAGGTAGGCGGGTTCGAGCCGCTCAGCCCAGGCTGCACGGCAATACAGGAAGCCGAGCCCATAGAGTGCGAGCAGGCCTTTCTGGGTTGATACGGCCAGCGCATCGATGCCAAGTGCGTCGACGTCTGTATCGAGCAGTCCAACCGACTGAACTGCATCCGCGAGCAGCAGCACATCGCGTTCCCGACACGCCGCGCCAATCGCGCCGACCGGCGTCACCAATCCTGGCGCGAACGTGACCGTAGAGACGCTGACCATGCGCGTAGTTGCGTCGATGGCGTCGATCACCTGGTCGGCATCGATCTGACCGTCGACGGCCGGGATGGTTACCAGCCGCACGCCGTGGCGTTGCGCCAGGTTGCGCCACGGGTAGACGTTGTTGGGGTGCTCCAGATCGGGGCAGAAGACCACACTGTCACCTGCACGCCAGGGATATGCCGCAACGATTGCATTCAGGCCTTCGGACACATTCTTGGTCAGCGCGACTTCGGCCGCGCCGGCGCCGATGAACTCGGCGAAGCGCGAGCGCAATGATTCGATTTGCGCAAACATCGCCGCCTTGTCGACAAACCCACTGACGCGTCCGTCCAGATAGGCGTGCAGCGCATCGCGTGTGCGCGCCGGCATCAGACCACGGGCCGCGGCGTCCATGTAAATCTGCTCCGCAGCACCAGGAAATTGTTTGCGAAAATCGGCCGTATCCATGATCAGTTCTCGTCTGGTGGGGTGCCGCGACCCGCACCGCCGGGTGTCAGCACGCGGAACGTGGCCCCCCTGGCGAGCGGGACCTCCTTGGCCCCGGAAAAATAGTCCTGCTCTGCCGCTGTGTCCGGCGCCACGACAAAGCGTCCGGTCCGGGCGTCGCCGCCGCCGTCAACGCCGCGCGCCGGTTCATGCTGGCGCTCCGCGGAAAGGCTGACGGTGACGTCGTCACCGAGGACGAGGTAATCCCGCGCGATACCGCGCCCGCCGCTGAATCTGCCACTACCGCCCGACCCGTCGCGCAGCGCGTAGCGTGCAACGCGCAACGGGTACGCGTGTTCGGCCGCTTCCACGGGCAGATTGGCCGAGCCCGAGGCGAGTGTGCGTACTGCATCCATGCCGTCGCGATCGGCAAATGCACCGAGAGCGCCGGCGATGGTTTCATAGTTGACGAAATAGCGGCCGTTACGAGGATCGCGACCAGCCCATGTCAGCAAGTGATGCGGGCCGCTCGGTGCCAGTCCGGCATCCGGCTGTGCAGCGGACAGCACCGCGACGACTGCGTCGCTCAAGACGCCGCACGATATCGAGCGCGCGCCGACCGGAGCGGGCGGTTGCGGACTGACGATAGAGCCAGCCGGAGCGTCGCATTCGATGGTCCTGAAGTACCCGGCGTTGGCCGGCACATGAGGGTCCAGCAGCGCCTTGGCGACGGTGTACACCGTCGCGAGCAACGCCTGGCGCGGAATGTTCCTCGCCGTGCTGAGCGCTGGAGCGGTGCCCTCGAAGTCGAAGTGCAGGGAGGTGTCCGCGACCGTCAGGCGCGCACAGATCGGAGCTCGCGTGTCCGGGGTATCGCCGCTCAGGTATTCGGTGGCGCGATATTCCCCGTTGGGGACCTTGGCGATGGCGCGTCGGAAGCGTTGCTCGGTGCTGTCGAGCACCGCATCCATCGTCGGCCCCACCGTGTCGCCGTAGCGTTCGTAGAGCGCTTCGATATTACGGCAGGCCGAGCGGTTAGCCGCAATTTGCGCGCGCAGATCGCCCGCGCGTTCATCGGGCGTGCGCGAATTCAGCAGCACCACATCGATGATGTCCCGGCAGATTTCGTCGGCCGCCACGAGACGCACCGGCGGCAGGCGCAGGCCCTCCTGAAAGATCGAAGCGCAAACCGCGGCTTCGCTGCCCGGAACCATGCCGCCGACGTCTGCATGATGTGCGATGTTCGCGACGTAAGCGACCACAGTGCCAGCGTGAAACACCGGCGCGATGACGCTAAGGTCGGGCAGATGCGAGCCGCCGCCGGTATAGGGGTCGTTGGCGAGATACATATCCCCCGGGCACATCGTCGATACCGGGTGCCTGGCCGTCAGTGCGTCGATCGCACCGATCATCGAGCCCAGGTGAATGGGTATGTGGTGCGCCTGCGCGATCACACGGCCCCGGGCGTCGAATACGGCCGTCGAGCAGTCGTGACGCTCTTTGATGTTGGGCGAATAGGCGCTTCGCATCAGCACGACACCGGCTTCAACCGCGATGTTCTGCAGACTCTGCGCGATGACTTCGGTGGTGATCGGATCGATCCCGGTCATCGGCGTTCCAACACGAGATTGCCGAGCGCGTCCACGGTAACCAGATGCCCGGGCGGCACCAGCGTCGTCGCATCCATCTGATGAATCACGGCCGGGCCGTGCGCCTGATCCCCGGTCTGCAACGTGCCCCGCTCGGTCACTGCCGCGCTGACCGTTCCGGATTCTTCGAACCAGACGGGCCGACGCTTTGCAGACGCTGGCGGACCCGCTTCGCGGCCCTGCGATGTGGTCGCTCTGCCGACTGCGTCGAGCACGTGCAAAGCGTTCACGTTCGGAACTATTGCGCTCACACGCAATGTGACGACCTCGGTTGCGTGGTCGGGAGACGCATACCCATTTAGCTGTTCATGCGCCGCGTGGAAGTCAGATGCGAGTGCATTTGTCGCGAGACTCGCCGGGTTGGCCACGGCGACGCTCAGTTCGAACGACTGGCCGACGTAGCGCATGTCCGCGAAGTACCGAAACTGCGCGGCTTCGCGCGCATGCCCTTCAGCCTGCAGCCAGTCGTTCGCGCGGGATCGCAGTTCGTCGAAGGCTCCCTTGAGCGTCTCGGCTGCGTCCGTGGCGTCCAACTCGAGCGCCACGGTCTGACCGAAGTCAGCCCGTGCATCGGCCATGACCAGCCCCAGAGCGGAGGCGAGCCCGGGGCGCGGCGGCACGACGATACGGTCGATGCCCAACTGCGCGGCGAGCTCGGCCGCGTGTAGTGGTCCCGCGCCGCCAAACGGAAACAACGCAAAGTCGCGCGGGTCATGACCACGTTCCACCGTCACCACGCGTAGCGCGCCGGCCATGTTCGTGTGCACGATGCGCAGTAATCCGGCTGCCGTTTCGACCGCGTCGAGCCCGAGTGGTGCGCCCAGACTGGCGAGAGCGCGCTCCGCGGCGTGGAGCGATGGCTCGAGCTGGCCAGCGAGGGGCATGTCCGGTGCCAGGCGGCCCAACACCAGATTGGCATCGGTCACGGTCGCCTCGGTGCCACCACGCCCGTAAGCGGCCGGTCCAGGATCGGCAGCGGCACTTTGCGGCCCGACCTTCAGCAGTCCGCCTTCGTCGATCCACCCGATACTGCCGCCGCCGGCCCCCACGGTATGAATTGCGAGTGCCCGAACGCGCAGCGGCAGCCCTGCGATCGTACGTTCGTTTTGCATCGCCGCCTGCGCGTTGTTCACCACGCAGACATCGGTGCTGGTGCCGCCCATGTCGAGTGTGAGCAGAGCTGGCATCGCCAGGCGTGCGCCCAGTTGCTGCGCGCCGATTACACCTGCCGCCGGGCCCGATACGAAGGTGGACACCGGATGCTCGGCCACGCGGCGCGCGCTGGCGGTGCCCCCGTTCGACTGCATGATGTGGGGCTCGCGGTCGATACCAAGCGCACGCACGCCTGAATGCAGTTCGTTCAGGTAATTGCCGACCACGGGCAGCAATCCCGCGTTGACCACGGTCGTTGCAAAACGCTCGTACTCACGCATTTCGTTCAGCACGTCGTTCGAGGTGCAAACCAGCGCATCTGGCCAGCGCTCACGAATACGATTGTGGATCGCCTGTTCGTGCGCGGGATTGGCATAGGCGTGCAGCAAACAGATCGCGAGCGCTTCGCAATTGGCTGTGCGCAGACGGTCTATCGCAGCGTCGAGGTCGGCGGCACTTAGCGGCTCCACGATGTTGCCACGCTCGTCGAGCCGTTCGGAGACTTCCATGCGCAGGCTGCGCGGCACCACGGGGTCGGGTTTGGCGATTTTCAGATCGAACAGGTGCGGACGCCGCTGGCGGGCGATATCGAGCACATCTTTGAATCCGCGGGTCGTCACCATCCCGGTTCGGGCCAGGCGGCCCTGGAGCAAGGCGTTGGTCGCGAGCGTCGTACCGTGATGAACACGCTCGACGCTCCGGCTGTCACAACCCGCCAACGTCAATAACTCGCTGATGCCCGAGAGGATCGCACGCGCTGGCTCAGCCGGTGTAGAAGCCGTCTTCAGAACGTGCAGGCGACCGGTGTTCTGGTCGTATCCGACGACGTCTGTAAACGTACCTCCGGCGTCGATTCCGATCCACATTGGCCGGGTTCCGGGACGCGGGCGCCTGCGGTGGCGTCAGGCGTTTTGCACAGCTGCCAGCGCGGCTGCAGGCACCGGCGGCATATCGCGAAGCAGCGAACCGTAGGTCGACAGCTCAGGATCGATGCCGAGCGCCTTGTAAGTCATCCAGATGCTGGCCTGGACGGCCGAAAACACGGGCAAACCGAGATCGCGTTCCAGCATGTCGACCACTTCGAGCGCACGCACCTGTGTGCACGCGACGAAGACTGCGTCCTCGTTGCCCGTGACCGTGGCCTTGACCTGCTGGTAGACATCGGACGGCTGTATTTTCGCGTGGTCGAACATATCCAGCATGTCGAACGTACCGAGCGCGGATACGTTGACGCCGTGTTCGCCCAGAAACGCCGTCAGGCGCGTATTCGTGAGTTCCACATAAGGGGTGACGACGGCGACCCGGCGTGCGTTGATGGCCTGCAACGAGGCGGCCATGGCACCAGCGGTGGTGACGGTCGGTACGTTGGCAATGCCGGTCAATTGTCTCGCGATGTTCTCGTTCCAGGCGCGGCCTTCAAAGAAACTGCCGCTGGTGCACGCGTAAACGATGACATGGGGTTCAGCCATGGCGACGCGCGCGCACGCATGCTGGCTTTCGACCTCCATGTTGCGGAGTTCTTCAGGTGTCCCTTCGCGCCCCCCGGCGATGCGCGCGGTGTGCACCGTGACGCCTTCGGGGACCGTGCGCCACATCTCTGGCTCCATGATGCTGTTGACTGATGGGACCAGGAGGCCGATACGTGCGCGCCAACCGTGCATGGCGATTTCACCGTCGCGTTGCGTGAACCTGGGTTCAGACTAACACGCCCGGAATCAGGCTCTGCAAGGTTCGCTGTCTGGCAGCCGGCAAGGGATGGGATGGCCCGGCCCAGCCGGCGCCGCGTGCGTCACCCGGTCTTAAGCGAGCCGGCGACGGACGCTTCACGCCGCCGCGTGTGAGGCTTCGGGAGCGGGTCCCTTCACGGTGGTGCGTTGCATGTGGCGGCGCTGCGGCAGCCAGTAGTCGTCAACGGCCAGGTGCTGCGTCTGGATGTTGTCCCAGATCAGCAAATCCCCGACACGCCACCGGTGCGTATAGACGAACTCTGGTCGCACGATGTGCGCGCAGAGTTCCTCGATCAGCGCGTCGCTCGCAGCTGGTTCCAGCTCGAGAATGCGTTCGGCCGTGCCGTGATTGACGTACAGGATGTCGACGCCGGTTTTGGGGTGCGCGATGACCACGGGGTGCACGGACGGCGCAACCTTGCGCTTCTGCGCGTCGCTCAACGGCTTCAGACCCTGGCGCCCGGGTTTGCTCATCGCGACGATCTTGTCGTAGATGGCCTGATAGGTATGGCGTGTGTGCAGCGTGCGCAGGTATCGCTGGCGCTCGGCAGAAAGACTGGCGAAAGCCTGCACTGCGCTCGCGAACATCGTCGCACCCAGCGGTTGTCCCGCGTCGTCGTGCGGCACTTCCACCGCATGCAGCAACGAACAGCGGCTTGGCGACTGCATATACGACAGGTCCGTGTGCCAGACCCGCCCGGCTTCGGCGAGGCCGCGCGCCTTACCTGCCTCGTCGAGGCAGTTCGACACGCAGTAGATTTCGGGATGACCGGGCAGGTTGAAGCTCGACTGCACATGGATTTCGAGTTCGCCGAAGTGTCGGCTGAACGCGATATGCTCGGCGGGTGTCAGCGCCTGCTGGTCACGGACACAGAGCACCCCGTAGGTATGTAGCGCGTCTTCCAATACGCGAAACCCGGCCGCGTCTGCGGCCATGGCGACGTTGAAGCCGGTAACTTCGGCGGCGAAATTCTCGCCTAGCGGTCGGACCTGGAAAGATGGTGAACTGGGCATGACATTCACAGGAGTGGTCGCGGCTGGATCGGGCGGTGCTCGACGGTCCGCGATGGGGATTTGCGCTACGAATGTAACGTCAGCGGTGCCGTTGGCGAAGACCTGTGTCGATATGGCTGCGGAGGGTCTTTCGATAGATGTCGGGTCTGCTGAGTCGGCTCAAGAACAGGTGGCCCGGGCCATGCAGGGAAACATGGTCGTCGAACGCGGCACCGTGCGACCTCTGACAGTCAATGGCGCACTGCTTCTGTCGCCCTAGTTGAGCCACCAGAGTCCGGCGTTCAGATAGGTCGCGAAGGAGACCCAGGCGGCGTACGGAACCATCAGCCAGCCAGCGATTCTATCCACGCGCATGAACGTCACGGTCGTGGCGACGATCGCGAGCAGCAGAACAACGATCTCAATGAGAGCACCGCCGGTGGATTGGACGCCAAAAAACAGGCACGACCACAACAGATTCAGCGCCAGCTGGATCCAATAGAGCAGCAACGCCCGACCGCGCCGCGGCACGCTGACCTGCAGCCACACACGCCACGCGGCCACCGCCATCAGTGCGAACAGGGTGGTCCATACCGGCGCGAACACCCAGTCGGGAGGATTGAGTGGCGGCCGGACCAGGGTTTGATACCAACCGTCAACCGACAATGATGTCGCCAGCCCGCCGAGTGCAGAGACGACGAAGCTCGCGGCGAGGAAGCCCATGAGCGCCAACCGCGGTCGCGTTGGCGGTTGAGACGGTTGTGCGCTGCTCATATCTTCTGCATTTGCCGTGCGCACAGGTGCACCAATGCTCCTTTCCGTTATCGACAGCGTCACGTTGCTGGCACTCGGCGCTTTATGGGGCGGCATGCTGTTCTTCGCCGCCGTTTATGCGCCGCTGGTCTTCATCAAGTTAGAGGCAGCCGTCGCCGGCCCGTTCATTCGGCAGGTCTTTCCGGTCTATTACCTGGCTATGGGCATCACGAGCGCGGTGGCGGCGTGTGCGCTGGCGTTCGGGTCGAAGCATACGGTCGCGGACGTCGTGGCGCTGGCGCTCGTATGCGCCGGGTTCATGCTCGTACGGCAGGTGCTGATGCCGCGCATCAATCGGGATCGGGATGCGGAACTGGCCGGCGACGCCGCGGCAGGCAAACGGTTTCATCGCGGCCATCAGACCTCTGTTGCCGTCAACGCGCTGCAGCTCCTGACGGTCCTCGTCGTGCTGGTGCGATTTGTCATCCTGTGACCGGATAACGTGACCGCGCGGCGTACAGGCAGATCAGGTCGAGCGCAATGGTAGCGCCGGCGAGTGCGGTAATCTCGGAGACGTCGTAAGGTGGCGCGACCTCGACCACGTCCATGCCTTTCAGGTGCAGGCCCGCGAGTCCCCGCAGCAGATAGCGCGCATCCGCGGTGCTGAAACCCGCGACCACGGGCGTCCCGGTTCCCGGGGCATACGCTGGATCGAGGAAATCGATGTCGAAGGTCAGATAGCACGGCCTGTCACCCACGCGGGCCCGAATCGTGGCGATGGTCTCATCGAGACCTCGCGCGCGGACCTGGTCAGCATCCAGTACCAGAAAGCCGTGGTCTTCCTCGTTGACCGTGCGTAAGCCCACCTGGACGCTGTGTTCAGCATCGATGATGCTGGAGCGCGAAGCGTGAAAGAACATCGTGCCGTGGTCGACCCGTCCGTCTTCATCGCGCCATGTATCGCTGTGTGCGTCGAAGTGGACCAGCGCCAGCGGTCCGTGCCGCGCGGCCAGTGCCTTCATCACCGGATAAGTGCAGAAGTGGTCGCCACCCAACATCAGGGCAGCCGCGCCGGCGTCGCCGATGTGAGTGAACTGGTCGCATAGCGCTGCGGTGATCCCGTCCGGACGGCCCCAGTCGAACTGCACGTCGCCGTAGTCGATCACGTGCAGCTGGTCGAAAGGGTCAAAGTCCCACCCCCACGGGCGCGCCCATGCCAACATTGCCGAGGCGGCCCGAATGCCGCGCGGACCGAGGCGCGCGCCGGGTCTGTTGGTGGTCGCCAGATCGAACGGCACGCCGACCACGGCGAGGTCCGCGTCGCGCAGGTCCTTTGAATAACGCCGGCGGAGGAAGCTCAGAGCGCCGGCGAAGGAAGCTTCGGCCTCAGTGCCGAAGGGCGAGTCGCGTGTGAAGGCGAGGTCGCCGTTCTCGTACTCGGTGTGGAGCTTCTGGTCGTCGGCGCCGTCCGATGGATGGTCTTTCGTAGTCATGCATGCATGCCGCGCGTGATCTCAGTCGACATCTTATTTTGTTACGGGCGCGAAGACAGACGCAGGCGGGCACAAGCGTGACCGTCCCGTTCGGCTGCATCGATCGCGCACCGCGCTGCCTTCAGCCAAGTGGCGGATCGAACTCCGCGAACGCGTCCTGATAGTCAGGGTGCCAGCGCGACAGCGGCGGACGGTCGAACACGATATCCCCAGCCGCCCAGAGAATGCGCTGCTTGTCCATGGTCTCGGAGACCTCATCGTCGGGGCAGACGATGTAGAAGCGGCCCGCCTCCAGCGCTTCGAGTAGCCGGTCTACAACCTGATCGGGGAGCCATGCACCCGGTTTGTGCTCGCGTTTGCCCGTGGTCGTCCAGCCCGGGATCAGCAGGTGAGCCGAGACCTTGCAGCCGTCCGCGTTGCGCAACTCGTGCTGCAGACCCTCTGTGAATGCTTTGACGCCAGCTTTCGCAACGTTGTAGGCGGTGTTGCCCGGCGGAGTCGTGATGCCCTGTTTCGAGCCGACGTTGACGATCACGCCGGGCTGCGCGGCCCTTATCATCGCCGGCGCGAACGCCTGCACACCGTTGACGACACCCTGCAGATTTGTCGCGAGTGCCTGCACCCAGTTTTCATGTGGCGCGAAGGCTCCGCCGCCGAGGCGCGTCACCGCATTGTTCATCAACAGCGACACCGCTCCAAAACGCTCCTGAACTTCGCTTTGCAGTGCGACCATGTCGCCGAAGTCGCCGACGTCAGCGGCGACCTGCAAGATGACTCCGCTGCCACCGGTCTCGGCGCGTACCTGTTCGGCGGCGTCACTCAGTTCTTCTGCGTCGATATCGGTCATGCACACGTTCATGCCGAAGCTCGCGAGACGGCGCGCCGCAGCCAGGCCGATGCCCATGGCCGCGCCGGTGATCACGGCGGTGCGGCCGCTCTGCAAGGCAGGATGTGTCATGGGGCTGCTCCTGGAAAATCGCCGCAGCATTATGCCGGCTGGTGCTGACCGGTACACGGGGACCCAAGGGGTCCGCCTGTTCCTCAGCCCGCTCGCCGCAACGCTCGGGTCGCGTCGCGGTCTGGCCCGCCTGTTTCACCAGTCCGGCGCTGCTGACAGCCAAACGTCCTTGTATTGAAGATCAAAGTGCTGTTTCAACCGTCGCCTTGGCCGGCATGATTCGCGCCTGCACGAGCTGGCACTCGATCCTGCACGCCACATCGCGCGAACCTCACTCGGCCTTGGAACCACCAGGCCCAACGTGGCGTTCCCGCGATGTAACGCACAATTCCTTCGCGCCATTCTCGTGCACTGGTCAAATATGCGGGCTACAGACAGTCGTCTCGCTCCAGACGGGTCAGCACGTCGCGGAGCTGTGGGTGCGACAACCCGAGTTTTTCGAGCGCTGCTACCGTCGCGACGACGTACTCGGTGCAAGCCCCCAGTACCCCTGACGCGGATCGGATGAGATGTGCTTTCGTTTCGATTGGTAGTTCGGGGGCGGCCTGGGGATGGGTCGGATCAACGCAAAAGCCCAGGCAGCGAACCGGTTCACCGGTTTCGACGACTGCCGCTTCCAGCCATCGCGGCTGATATACGCCTGTCAGCATCTCGCGCTCCCAGAGCGATTCGAGCGCGGCGTCCAGCTGATTGACCGCCGCTTTAAGCAATACGCCTTGCGCACGTCCGCCGTCCTGTTCGATGAGCCCAAGCCCGAGGCCCGGGCGATCGGGTGTGCCGCGGGCTTCCACGGTCCACACGTTCAGCCCGACCGCGAAACCCGCAACCGCGGCGCGTCGTGATTCGACAACGTCGAAACACGGGCGCCAGAGCAATGAGCCGTAACCGAACACCCACAACCCGCCCTCGGCGTCGATCGCGCGCCGGGTGAGCGCCAACGCTTCGTCACGAGCGGTGTGGGGCAGATGCGCAAACGGACCGTCGAAGCGATAGCGGGCGTTCATCGGCGTTTCGCATCGCCCGAGCGGGCGCTATTCGGCATCGGCGGCCCAACGTGGCTTACGCTTTTCGCGAAACGCGGTGATACCTTCCTGTCCTTCTTCCGACTGGAACAGCCGCACGCTCCAGTCGCCGGTCAGCGCAAAACCGTTGGTGATGTTGACCTCTGGCACTTGCCGCACCAGTTTTTTGGCTTCGATGACGGCGTTTGGTCCGCCGAGCTTGATCATGTCGATCTCGGCCTGCACGGTCTCTTCCAGTGCCGCTGCCGGTACGGCCTTGTGGGCGAGCCCGTAAGCGACCGCATCGTGACCTTTGAAGCGTTCCCCGGTCAGAAACAGCCGCATGCCGTGGTGTCGGCCCAGTTTCGGCAGGCATACCACGGAGATCACGGCCGGAATAACGCCAATGCGCACCTCGCTGAAGCTGAACATCGCTTCTTCGTCCGTGACCACGATGTCGGCCGCACCCACGAGGCCCAGCCCGCCAGCAAACGCAGCGCCGTTGATAGCTGCAATGACGGGCTTCTTGCCGTCGAGAATCTGGTTCATGACGTCAGTGAAGGGTACGGACTGTTGGCCGTCGACCACCGAGCCCGGTGGGCTCTTCAGATCGGCGCCCGCACAGAACGCGGGGCCCGAACCAGTGATGACGATGCAACGCACATCGTCGTCATCATCCGCCGCTTTGAGATGGGCATAGAGTTCGTTGACCAGCACGGCGGAAAGTGCGTTGCGGTTTTGCGGGCGGTTCAGCGTGATCCACGCGGCGCCATCGCGGATTTCGTAAAGCGTGCTGTCGGACATGACTGCGGTCTCTTCTGATTTCTGATCTGGCCGCAGAACTTAGGCTGTTCTGCCCGCGTTGGGCAAGTCGGGGCGCGCTCTGGTTACACTGTCGCGCACGCCTGGAACGGGGACTTCAAACGACCATGAAGCTTTGGCACTGCAAGAACGCGCGCTCTATCCGAGCCCTCTGGGCATTGGAAGAGATGGGAATGGACTACGAATTGGAAGTGTTGCCATTCCCGCCGCGTGTGTTCAACAAGGATTACCTCGGCGTCAACCGTTTGGGCACCGTGCCGTACTTCGTCGACGGAGATACGCACATGACCGAATCATCGGGTGTGGTTCAGTATCTGGTCGAGCGTTACCAGCGCTACGACTTCGGTTTGCGCGCCGATCACGCCGAGTATGGCGACTATTTGAACTGGCTATTCCACAGCGACGCGACGCTGACGTTTCCGCAGACCATCTTCTTTCGCTACACCCAGCTGGAGCCGGAGGAGCGTCGCAACACTCAGATCGCGCAGGACTATAAGGTCTGGTACTACGCACGTCTCAGGCGCCTCAATGCGCACCTGGAAGAGCGGGAATATCTTTGCGACGGGCGCTTTACGGTCGCGGATATTGCCATCCACTTCGCGCTGTTCTTCGGCGAGAACCTCGGTATCGGGGATGGCTACAAGCCGCACGTGCGCGATTACATGCTGCGACTGATGGAACGTGAAGGGTTCAAGCGTGCGCAGGCTCGTCAGGAGGCAGCGGCCCGCGCGGCAGGTATCGATTGACGTGGTCAACCCGCGGCCAGTGCCGGCCGCGGGTTTTCATCGCAAGCCACGTACTCTTATCAGTACGCCTGGGCGCGTCTTACCAGCGACCGCCGCCGCCACCACCGCGTGCGGGGCGTTCGGCCCGGGGCTTCGCCTGGTTGACTTTGATGTTGCGTCCGCCAAGTGAAGTTCCGTCGAGGCCGCTGATAGCACTCTCGCCTTCACTGCTCGAGCCCATCTCGACAAAGCCGAAGCCTTTGGAGTCGCCGGTGTCCCGATCTTTGATGATGTTGACGCGCGTGACTTGTCCGAAGTTCGCGAAAGCCTCACGCAGGTCGTCTTCAGTGGTGTTGTACGGCAGGTTGCCGACGTATAGGTTCATTTAACTTTGATTTCCGTAGTGGCGGTGATCGAAAAGCAATCCAGCCACGTCGTCACCGCCGATCGACGTGGTTGGCGAGTCTTGCAGGATCGGTGCCCGGGTACGGTGACCGGCAGACGGGTTTACGCCCGCTCGCCGGCTCGTGGCTGGCCACCTTCGTCGCTTGTCCGTGTGACTCGTCCTCTGTCTGGTTGGGAGCCGCCGCACTATCTTGGGTTACGCCCTTGGCCCCTCAATGGCATCGATGCCGCTCAGTTTCAATTGTTTTGCTACCCGTTTGTCCAACTCGACCGGCAGATGCCGGGCTAAGACGCCTGCCGCGGCGCCGATCCGCGTTCGGGCCGGCGCCTCCCGCCAGTGCGCCGCCCTGGTTGGTGCGCTGACGACGGGCCGTCTGCGGGCTGCGTTCGCCGCGGGCCGCTACGACGCCCGTTTCCGGGACTACCTTTGCGCTGCTGTTCGGGTCTGGCTGCGTCGGGGGTCGCGCTGGGCGCCGCAAATCCGTCAGGCAATGCCAGTGACTCGATGGAACGCCCGAGCAGGCGCTCGATCTGGCGCAGATGTGGTGCGTCGTCTTCGCCGACCAGCGAGATCGCGTAGCCGGTCTCTCCCGCGCGCCCCGTGCGGCCGATGCGATGCACGTAGTCTTCTGCGATGTTCGGAAGGTCGAAATTGACCACGTACGGCAGTTTCGAGATGTCCAGCCCGCGCGCGGCGATGTCGGTTGCGACCAATACCTGGAGTTCGCCCGACTTGAATGCCGTCAGCGCGCGGGTGCGCGCACCCTGACTCTTGTTGCCATGGATGGCCGCCGCGCTGATGCCCGCCTTGCCGAGCTGTTCCGCCAGACGGTTGGCGCCATGTTTGGTGCGGGTGAACACCAGCACCTGAAACCATTGCTGCTCACGCACCAGATGTGCAAGCAAGTGCCGCTTGCCGCGTTGCGAAACGCGGTACAGCTGATGTTTAACCAGTGCCGTCACGCTATTGCGGCGCTCGACTTCGACTTCGACCGGATCGCGCAGAATCTGCTCTGACAGCGCGCGAATGTCGTCCGAGTAGGTCGCTGAGAACAGCAGGTTCTGGCGCTCGCGCGGCAACAGTTTCAGGACTTTTCGAATGTCGTGAATGAAGCCCATGTCGAGCATCCGGTCGGCTTCGTCCAGCACCAGCGTCTCGACGTCATCCAGGTGCAGCGCGCCCTGACCATGCAGGTCCAGCAATCTGCCGGGCGTGGCGACGAGTACGTCGACACCGCGCCGTAGCCGGTCGATCTGGGGTTGGGCGCCGACGCCGCCGAAGATCACGGTGCTGCGGGCGCTGACGTATTTACCGTAGTGCTCGAACGATTCATGAATTTGCGCGGCCAGCTCACGGGTAGGCGTCAGTACCAGTACGCGCACGGGCCGGCGTTTGCGACGCGACACCGGTGCGCGGTGTAACCGTTCGAGCAGCGGCAGTGCGAACGCGGCCGTTTTGCCAGTACCGGTCTGCGCGCCGCCGAGCACGTCGGCTCCGTTCAGTACTACCGGGATCGCGGCGGCTTGAATGGGAGTCGGTCGCGAATAACCTTTGGCGTTGACGCCGCGGAGGAGTTCGGCCGACAGGCCGAGAGAGTCAAAAGACATGCAGTCTCCTACTACGGTGCACTACGGGCCGATCGGAGACGGCACGCCGGACACGGCAGCGAGTGAATTCGATGTAAAGCGAGGAGAGGAGGGAGATAGGCGTTGACTTGCAATTCGAAGCGGCTATCTGCTGGCCGCCTGCCCCTGCATTATAAACTTGACTTACGCACAATGATACGTCCGCCGGAAATGCGCCTTGAATGGGGTAGCAGGTGAGCGTTCGGGGTCCGCCGGATGAGGAGCGAGTGAGATGAGATGGAAGCAGCGGCCGGAAGGGTCGAACTGGGGTGACTACGGAGCTGACGATCAGCTCGGGCGCCTCAACCTGTTGACCGAAGAGAACACGCTGCAGGCGGCGCGCGAAATCCGGACGGGCAAACGCTTCTGTCTCAGTCTGCCGCTCGACATACCCGCGACCAGTGCCACCAATCCGCGGCGCTTGCCGCCCGTACTGCATCCGGTGGTGCGCGATGGTCACACGGTGTTCAATTTGCCCATGCAGCATTTTGAACCCGCCAACACCGGCGTTGTCAGCGACGATGCCGCGCTCATATACAACCAGCACTCATCACAATGGGACGCCTTCGGTCATATGGGCGCGTTGTTCGATGCGGACGGTGACGGTGAGCCGGAGCCGATCCAGTACAACGGGTTCAGCGTTTGCGGCACGGATGGCAAACCGCGCTTTGGCGAACTCGGCGCCGTGCATCTCGGCATCGAGCATATGGCCCGCCATGGCGTCCAGGGCCGCGGGGTGCTCATCAACTTGCGCAAGCACTACGGGTTTCAAAGCCATGCGGTCAGCTACGACGATCTGATGCGAATTCTCGACACCGACGGCGTGGCGGTTGAGTCCGGCGACATCGTATGTGTTTACACCGGGTATGCGGACAAACTCATCGAGCTCGGCGCCGATGTGCACGGCGACTTGCCTCGTACGCACTGCCCGGCGTTCGATGGCCGTGATGCCAGGCTCTTGCAGTGGATCACGGACTCCGGACTGGCCATCCTGGTTTGTGACAATCGCGCGGTGGAGTTCGAGCACGGTCCGCTGCCGGCAGGTGTCGTGGGCCCGGGCTTGCCGCTGCATGAGCATTGCCTGTTCAAGCTCGGCATTCATCTCGGCGAGATGTGGTACTTCACCGAGCTGGCTGACTGGCTGGGCGCGAACGGCCGCTACCGGTTCTTCATGACCGCACCACCGCTGCACCTGCCGGGTGCCGTCGGTTCGCCGGCCAATCCCATAGCCACGGTCTGAGCGCCGGCGGTCGCGCCGCGAGTCAGATCTGTCCAGCGTTACGGGCGTCGCCGAACTGGTCCAGGTAGGTTGGATCGTCGTAGCGCGAGGGCAGCAGCGCGTCAGCGTAGTCGGGCAACGCGCTGCCCGTCAGATGATTCGCCAGCAATTCACCGCCAGCGCAGCTCGTCATGATGCCGTAGCCTGAATAGGCGGCGTTGACGAACGCCCCGTCCACAGGCAGAGGTCCGACGAGCGGTCGGTTCTCCGGGGTTTTGCAGTAGTAGCCGCCATCGACGAGCGTTCGCGGCAGCGGATCGAAATATCCGCGCATCCCCGGCAGCATCGCGCTCAGGCCCCGAATGATGATCTCCGGCATGTGGGGATCCCACTCGATCGGGAAGGTCGGCTCCGAGTCGGCGAGATCGTAAGTCCAGAGCATCCATGCATAGTGATGACCCGATCGCCCCATGGGCCGTCCGTGTACGCCTGGCGGAAAGGTCTCCAGCAGGTAGCGGGATTCAGCGTCGGCCGCAAGCGCGTCGCGCTCTTCTCCGCTCCATGGAAGGCGCACAGGGTCGCACCAGGACAGCAGCGGCGCATCGGCTGGAAACGCGTTCAGCGTATCGCGCAGCCCCACCTTGACGTGACATTCGCACGTGACGGGCAGTTCGAGATCCAGCAATCGGGCAACCGACGCCAGATGCGGGCCGGGCGCTAACACCAGCGCGCCAACACCGAGTTCGGTGGTCGTGCCATCGCCACGTTGTACCGTGACCGCGTTGACCCGGCCGCCGGCCCGGTTGACTGCGCTCATCGCGCCGGAGATGAACGTGACGCCGTGCGCACGGGCCTCCTCGAGCATCCACGCGCCGAGCTGCTGTGCGCTGACCCAGCCGCAACGGCGCACGTGGAGCAAACCGCACGCGGAATCGGTCAGCGCCGGAAAATGCTGCTGAATCAACGCCGGATCGGTTAACAGATCAATGCCTTCCGGCAGGTTGCGCCAGCCTTCGGAAGGATGCGCGAAGTAGTCTGAGTGCATGGCCGAGCCGTGCTCGCGAAACGGGCCCGCGCCGCGCGCCGCGGCATCTACGGCCTGCGCGCGTAGCGTGTTAACGGTGCGGGGGTCGGCGGTTGCGAACGCGTATCCGCGCCGGCTCATCGCGATGCGATTATCGGTCGCGTCTGCGATCGATTCGAGCAGGTCGATACTGCGGTTGCTCATCTCGACCATGGCGGTGCCCGGCCCCGGCCACCAGTTCCGGTAACACTCGGTCGATTTGTCGCTCGTCAGGCTGAGCGGATCGCCCGCATCGATAATGCAAACGCGGCTGACGCGGTGCTCCACGCTGAGATAATAAGCGGCCGCGACGCCGGCGATACCCGCGCCGCAAATGGCGACGTCATAGGTCCCGTTCAAACCGCAGATCGCTCCGCATGCGCATACCCGCGGCTGAACCGGCGCCTATGAGACAACGTCGAATTTGTCCCGCTTGACCTTCTGCATATCCGTACCTTCGACACGGATGAGACGCGTGGTATCGGTGCGCGACGGCGAATGCACGTCACCGACGTTGTAGAGGTACGCATCGCCACGCTGCATCAGATAGGTGCGTTTGGCTTCGACTTTGCCTGGCTCCCCGTTCTCCGGACGTTCGAGCACGGTCCAGTCGGTCATCGAAGTCTCGCCGGCCGCCTGCCCGTAGATCGCCCAACTCGGGCCGTGGTCATGTGGATTGCTGTGCTTTTCGCCGCGATAGACGTGCGCGAGGATGCAGAAGCCGTGCTTATCGTCTTCGTACAGGATGTGGCGCTCCGGCGCGTCGTCGCTGCTCAGGTGGTGCGACAGGAAATCGTCGTCGCTACAGGCCTTGGAGATGTAGTCCCGCACGGCCTCGCGACCGCTCGTACCCGGATCCTGGTCCAGCGCGGCGCGACAGTCTTGCGCCAGCTGATCGAGTGTGTAAGCCATCAGATACGGCCTCGCTCGCTACGTTGCAGAGCGCATGATGCTAGCTAGCCGATGGGGGTGGCGCAATGCCCCCTTTAGCTGTGGTAGGCACGCAGGCCGCTCGTGTTTCGACCGCGCAACCGCCGGACTCGCGGGCCCAGGTCGAAGCGTTTGTCAGCGTCTTGAACACCTGCTCCGAAATCGGTCGGCAGGCCTCTTAGCAGCGATCGGCAGGCAGATAGCTCAGTTTCGAATCTGGAAGCTGTTCCGACCCGTACGGTCTTCGCCGCGCATCAGGAACAGCGTGCGGTCGGCGTGGTTGTAGACGAGGTTTTTCTCGCGCGTTTGCCGATCGGCCAGCTCACGATCGAACACCGAGGTGAGCGGCATGTAGCGCAGAGTCATACCGCGGCGCGCGTGCGGCGAATGGTTGGCTTCCGAGCCGTGGATGAGGAATACGTCATGCAACGACATCTGGCCCGCCTCGAGTTCCAGGTGTACCGCGCGATCCTCGTCGTAGTCTTCCGGCGGCAATTCCTGGTTGAGCGTCAGGTCGGGCGCGGAGTTCTGGTGATGGTCACGGAGTGCGCGGACTTTATGCGAGCCCGGCATGAACTTGAGACAGCCGTTTTCGATCGTCGCGTCGTCGACCGCGAGCCACACCGTGCAGGTTGCCACCGGGCGAATGGGCCAGTACTCGCCGTCCTGATGCCATGGCGTCTTGTGTCCGTTCAAAGCCGGTTTGGCGAAGAAGCTCGAATTCCATAGCGCAAAATCGGGGCCGATCACCTGCTCGACCATGTCGAGGATCACGGGGTCGCGTGCGTAGTTCAGAAATGCGAGATCAAAGGCGAGCAATTGCGCGCAGTAGTTGCGGAATTCCGGATGACGCTTCAGCAGGCGATCGTGGTCGTGCCGGATAGCCTCGAGCGTTTCGTCAGACAAACGGTAAGGAGGAATGACATACCCGTGCTCGTGATAGTGCTCGACCTCGGCGGGTGTCAGCATGGTCCGCTCCCGCAGCCTTCGGGCGGCTGCTACTCAGGTTCAGATCCCCAGTTCCAGCAGCGTTCGCGCGTCCAGCGTGCCGCTGCCGTCGATGCCGGCCGATCGCTGGAAGGCGAGCAGTGCGTCCCGGGTGCGGTTACCCCAGAGTCCGTCGATCGGGCCCGGCTTGTACCCCAGACGGGTCAGGCGCTCCTGCACCGTGCGCATCGTGTCCCGGGCCCACCCGTTGCTGGCGTAGAGACGGTTCGACCCGCGCGCCGCTTTGCGGAACCCCTGGAATCGCACACCGTTGGCCGTGAACGTCGCGGTGGCGCCGGCACTGCCCGTCACGAATTCGCCCGCCTGGGTGTTGAATCGAATGCCGGCCTTGGCGAAGCGCCAGGTGACGCCTACGGCGGTCGGTGCCGGAAATGGTGTCCGCCCGGGGTCGGCGACAAACGGCACGAGGCTCTCTGGGGAGACGTACATCGCGCCGTCGCGCACGTCCATGATGTTGATCGTGAGCTTCTCGCGGAGCGCCAGCCAGCTTTCCGACGCGACGACGGGCACTGTGAACGGGCAACCGCTATAGCCGACGATCGGCACCACCGCGGCATCATCGCCAGTGGTGCGCGCGGCGTCCTGGAACGCGAGGGTGCAGGCGTAGCCCTGCACGCCGTTCGTCGCGGTGACGGCCCGCGACTCGGCGACTGCGCCATTGAACTGCCGTTGCTGGTACGTCGCCAGCTCGCTGACACGCGGCGGCGGATCCATCAGCACGAAGTTGCGGAAGTTGTATTGAATGCCGGCGGCGGTCGCGGGCAGCGCCGCGCCAAGGCTGATGGCGCATACCAGCCCAACCACCAACCGGCGCGTGCGGACGCCTTTGCCAAGACATCGCATGGAGATCTCTCCTGCCGTAGAGGCCTTCGCGGTCAGGGTCGGAAGTCAGGTCCGTGCCAGTGCTTCCTGCGCCCGACCAGACGGGACCGTTAAAGCGTAGCTCCCGACCGGACCCGGTGCAAAGAGACCTCGGTCGGGCGATGGACTCGTGGCCTGTTTCAACCGATAGTCAGGCTGACTCTGGGAAATGCCGGCGCGGCGACCGGTACCCGTGAATGGGGGCTCAATCCATGCATAACGAACCTGAAGCTCGACTGCCGATCGACGGCGAGCGATTGTTGGCGGACCTGCGCGTGTTGCGCACGTTCGGAGCGACCGGCAACGGGGTGGTGCGTCCAACACTCTCAGAGGTCGATCTCGAGTCGCGCGAATGGCTGATGGAGCGCATGCGCGACGCGGGGCTGCGCACGCATATGGACGGCGTTTCCAACGTCTTCGGCTGTTCACCCGAACCGGGCCCGGCTCTGCTGCTCGGTTCTCACTCCGATACGCAGCCCCGCGGCGGGTGGCTGGATGGTGCACTGGGCGTCATGTATGCGCTCGAGATCGCCCGCGCCGCGCGCGAGCATCCGGACGCGCGGCGCCTCGCCATCGACGTGGTCTCCCTCGCGGACGAGGAAAGCACATTCCTCGGCTGCCTGGGTTCTCGCTCGCTGTGCGGCGTGCTCGATGAGGAAGCGCTCGCCAACGCGACCAACAAGGACGGGCGGCGCCTCGTCGAGGCACTGGCGGACGCCGGTCTGACGGAGGTGCCGCGCACGCAGCTCGACCGTCAGCGCTACATCGGCTATCTGGAAGCGCACATCGAGCAGGGCCCTTACCTGGAAGAGCTGGGCCAGCAGATCGGGGTCGTGACTTCGATCGTCGGTATTCGGGGTGCCACGGTGACTTTCTCAGGCGAGCAGAATCACGCCGGCACGACACCGATGCATCGGCGCAAAGACGCTGGCGTTGCGCTGTTCGAATTCGCCACTCGCCTTCGCCGGCAGTTTCAGACGCTGGCCGGGGACACCACCGTGTGGACATTCGGCAGCGCGGCGCTGGAGCCCGGCGCTGCCAGCATCATTCCTGGCTCGGCCCGCCTCACGCTGCAGTTTCGGGACCCCGAAGAAGCGCGGCTCGACCGGATGTACGCGGCCGCGGCGGAACTGGCTGACGCGATGTCGGCTGAAGGACCGGTCGGCGTCCGGATCGAGTCGAATCGGGAGCCGGTGCGTCCGACCATCATGGAGGCTGGTTTTCAGACCCACATCGCCAATGCAGCGGAGCAGCATGCTCCTGGCAACTGGCGGTATATGCCCAGCGCGGCGGGCCATGATCCGATGGTGCTGTCCCATCACCTGCCGTGCGCGATGCTGTTCATCCCGAGCATTGGCGGCATCAGCCACGACTTCGCGGAAGACAGCCACGAGCACGACATCGTAGCCGGGTGCCAGGTGCTCGCTGACGCGGCCGTGAGCATTCTGGCGGAGGCCGTCCGAGCATAGCGCGGACGGGCGAAAACCGGCTTCGGGCCCCGTTTTCAGGAGGTCGCGTCGATGTCGACGTGTGCCGGTTTACCTTGGACACCCTGATAGAGCACACCCTGGCGGAGCTTCATGATGCGGGCGTACTCGGCGAGCGCTGACTCGTCCATGTCCGAGCGCGCCGGCGTCTCATGTATGAAGTGTCCGTACTCGTCCGAGCCGCGCACCAGCCAGGCGCTGTCGCCTTTTGCGCCGGTCTGATAGACGTGCGGCGCGATGTAGCGGATCGCGAGGCCGATACGGCGGTCAGCTGAGTGGTTTGGCTCCGAGGCGTGCACCGTGCGGATGTTGTGCAGGGAAATCTGTCCCGGCTCCAGGATCGCGAATTCGGCGTCGTCGTCGTCGACATCGACCATGATCTCCTGGCCGCGGCTCAGCAGATTATCTGACGCGAGTGAGTCGTGATGGGGCATCTGCGCCAGTTCGGCTCCGCCGGGGACCATCTTCATGCAGCCGCTCTCGAGCGTCGCGGGCGAGAGCGCCAGCCATGCCGTCACCACGTCTGGGCTCGACAGGCCCCAGTAGGTGGAATCCTGGTGCCAGGATACGTAGCTCGTCGAGCCCGCTTCCTTGACGAACAGGGCTACGGCCCAGCAGAGGACGTCGGGTCCGAGTACGTCGGCCACGGCGTCCAGGATTTTGTCGTGCGAAACGAGATCGGCTACCCATCTCTGCAGCAGGTAGAGCTTCTGACCCTTTGAAAGTTCGTACCAGCCGCCGTTCTCCGCCTCATACCGTTCGAAGCACTGGCGGTAACGGGCGGCCTCCTCGACCGACATGATCGTGACCGGCCACGTGTAGCCTTTGGCTGTGTAGTTGGCTTTCTGTTCGGCACTCAGCACGCGCATTTCCTCCGGGGCCACCTTCCTCGGCCGGTCCTGATTACCGGTCGTTCAGCTCGACGGCGGGCAGCGGGGATTTTCCCGCGATCATGTCAGCCGCCTTTTCGCCGATCATCAGCGACGAGGCGTTGGTATTGGCGGATGGCATGGTCGGCATGATCGACGCGTCGACTACCCGCAGCCCTTCGAGTCCGTGGACGCGAAGTTCGTGATCGACCACTGCGCCCGGGTCCGTGTCGGGCCCCATGCGGCATGTGCCCATCGGATGAAACGCGGTCGTGCCGCGCTGGCGCGCATAGTCGAGCAGTGCGTCGTCGCTCTCGATGTCATCTGCGGGGGACAGCATACCGCCGAAGTACGGGGCCAGGGCGTCGGTCTTGAACAGCCGTACCCCGAGCCGGATACCGCCGATGACGGCCCGCCGGTCGATCTCGTCTTGCAGGTAGTTCGGCTGGATGGCCGGCTTCGTATGCGGACTTGCGTCACGGCAGCGCACGTAGCCCGTGCTCTCGGGGCGCTGCTGCCAGACGGCGATCGTCATGCCCGGCTCGTCGTCCAGCTGCGACTGTACGCCCTCTTTGTAGCTCGCCGGCGTGAACGTCATCTGCAGATCGCCGAATTCGAGGCTCTCGTCGGACTTCCAGAAGCACGCTACCAGCGTCGGTTGCAGCGTCAGAATGCCCTTGCCGGCGACAAAGTACTTCGCGACCTCCCACGCGAGGGACAGCCCGCGCGCGCGCTCATTGATCGTCCAGACGTCTTTGGCTCTGGCGGTCAGCCTGATCGGATAGTGGTCCCGCAGATTCTCGCCAACGCCGGCGAGCTCGTGATGCAACGGCACGCCGATATCCTGAAGCACGCTGCCCGGCCCGACGCCCGAGAGCTGCAACAGCTGCGGCGAGTTGAAGCTGCCACCGCAAAGCACGACCTCGCGCCGCGCGCGCACGATGTGCTCCTCGCCGCCGCGCAGGTATTTGATGCCGACGGCCCGTTTGCCTTCGAACAGGACCTGAGAGGCGAGCGCGCCGGTGCGCACATCCAGATTTTTCTGCTCCATGACCGGGTGCAGGTAGGCCCGCGCGGAGCTGACGCGCCGGCCCTGGTGAATGCTGCGCTGGAAGAAACCGACGCCTTCCTGGGTCGCGCCGTTGTAGTCGGGATTACGAGGTATGCCCGCGCCGACCGCCCCGTCCATGAATGCATCACACAGCGGATGTTGCCACTCCAGATCTTCGATGACGTAGCGGCCATCACGGCCGCGGAAGGTGTCGTCACCAGCGCCGATGCGCCGTTCGTTGCGCTTGAAGTAGGGCAATACCTCGGCGTATGACCAGCCGCGGTTGCCCATCTGGGCCCAGACGTCGAAGTCCATGCGCTGGCCGCGATTGTAGATATGACCGTTGATGGAGCTGGATCCGCCGAGGGTCTTGCCGCGCGGCTGGGCGATGCGGCGCCCCGCTGTGCCTTCGCTCGGTTCCGTCTCATAGAGCCAGTTGACCTTCGGGTTGACCAGGGTCTTCATGAAACCGGCGGGGATGTGGATGAACGGATTGCGGTCGGGCGGGCCGGCCTCCAGCACGCAGAGTGTTACCGAACGATCCTGGCACAAGCGGTGGGCCAGCACGGAGCCGGCGGAGCCGGATCCCACGATGACGTAGTCGAACTCGTCTGCCACGTTGCTAACTCTCGTGTTCCGTTGGTGGTCTGGTCGGCTGCCTGGACAGCGCCTCGCTGGCGGCCGCGGCCGCCTCCCCTGGCGTGTTCACCCGCGGCCGATAAACGGCATTTTGGTCGCCATGACGGTCATGAACTGCACGTTTGCGTCCAACGGCAGATTGGCCATGTACACCAGCGCGTTCGCAACATGTTCGACGTCCATGCGTGGTTCCACCTGCATCGAACCGTCCGCCTGCGGGACGCCAGCAGTCATGCGCTCGGTCATCTCGGTGACCGCGTTGCCGATGTCGATCTGACTGCTCGCAATGTCGTAGGCGCGGCCGTCCAGAGAGATCGATCGCGTGAGTCCGGTAATGGCGTGTTTGGTCGATGTGTAAGGTGCAGAGAACGGGCGCGGCACGTGCGCGGAGATCGAACCGTTGTTGATGATGCGTCCGCCGCGCGGGTCCTGGTCCTTCATGATGCGGAAGGCTTCCTGCGTGCACAGGAAGGCCCCGGTCAGATTGACGTCCACTACCTGTTTCCACTGCTCCAGCGTCAAATCCTCGAGCGGCATCGCGGGTGTGCCCAGACCGGCATTGTTGAACACCATGTCAAGACGCCCGAAGGCCGCCGTAGTGGCCTTGAACAGTGCCTTTATCGACGCCGGATCGGCCACATCGGTGGCAACTGCCAGCATCCGCTCGCCCGCGTCCCCAGCTTGTTCCAACGTCTTGTCCAGCGCATCCTGCCGGCGCCCGGCAACGGTGATGTGCCAGCCGTCGCGAGCGAGAGCGAGCGCGCCAGCCCGGCCGATACCCGATCCGCCGCCAGTGATGATCCCTACGCGCTTGGACGCCCCCATGGGTGGTTCTCCTCGTGTGTTGCGTGATCAGCCGGGCTCGCCAACAGGTTGCGGCCGGCCGCTATCCGTCATCAGCTGTCCAGACAGCCCGTCAGGCGGCTGGCAGCACGATGCCCGGTTGCTCAAAGACGCACGATCCAGGGTCGATACGACTGGAACTCAAAGCGGAGCAGTCTACTCTTCCTGCTAGGCGTGCTGCATCAAACCGAGGAAGGCTTCATCGACAGTTCATTTTCTCCCGGCCAGCGCTGGGTCAGTAACGCCGAGCCGGAACTGGGACTGGGGCTCGTCGAGACGCGCAGCGAGCGGGAAGTCACGCTGCAGTTTCCCGCCATCGGCGAACAGCGGACCTACAGCATCCACAACGCGCCGTTGACGCGCGTCACCTACGCCGTGGGCGACCGCATTCGCCACCAGTCGGGATTCTCGCTACTGGTCATCGACCGTGAGCTGCACGCCGGGCAGATGTTCTATCAGGCGGCGATCGAGGGCAGTGAACCGGTGATCGTCCCGGAGCGCGATCTCGACAGCTTCTTTCAGCTGCGAAAAGCCAACGACCGCCTGCTGACTGGCCAGCTCGACCGCAACCGGCTGTTCGAACTGCGCACCGAAAGTCTGCTGCATCATCACCGTCACCACGCGAGCCCGGTACTCGGTCTGTTGGGCGCGCGGGCGCAGTTGCTTCCCCATCAGCTCTACATCGCGTCTGAAGTCGCCAAACGCCACGCTCCGCGTGTGCTGTTGGCCGATGAGGTGGGGCTCGGCAAAACCATCGAGGCGGGGCTGATCATGCATCAGCTCTTGATCTCGGGGCGCGCGCGGCGGGTGTTGATCGCGGTTCCAGAAACGCTCGTGCATCAGTGGCTGGTCGAGATGCTGCGGCGGTTCAACCTGCTGTTCACGGTGATGGACGAAGAGCGCTTCGAAGCGCTCGGCGAGGATGGCAGCAATCCGTTTGAAGCCGCCCAGCTGGTTCTGACCACATTACCGCTGCTGGTAGACCCCGCCATGCAGGCGGCGGCTCTGGAAGCCGGCTTCGATCTGCTGATCGTCGATGAGGCGCATCACCTGACCTGGTCCGAAGACGGCGCGTCCGAAGAGTTCGAACTCGTGGTGGAACTGGCCGGCGCGGTACCGGGTGTGTTGCTCCTGACCGGAACGCCGGAACAGCTTGGCGTCGAAGGGCACTTTGCGCGCCTGCGCATTCTGGACCCCGCCCGCTATCACGACCTCGACACGTTTCTGGCTGAAGAAGCCGGCTTCGAGACGGTCAGCGATCTCATCGAGCTGCTGGCCGAGCCGTTGACCCTCATCGACGACGAAGTCGCGGCGCAGGTGGAACTGCACCTGGGGGACGATTGGGGCGATGCGCTGCTCGCGACCGCCGACGATCCGGAGGCCTCGGTCCGCGCACAGGTGATCGATCAGCTGCTGGACCGGCATGGGACTGGCCGGGTGCTGTTTCGCAACGTCCGCGAATCGGTCGGCGGCTTCCCGGCTCGTCAGCTGCAGTCGCATCCGTTGCCGGCACCTGACCCGTACGTCTCGGGCGCGCAGGACGCCAGTGTCATCGCCTTGCTGCGCCCGGAGAATCTGCTCGGCGAGGACTGGTTGCGTCACGATCCGCGAGTTGCCTGGCTGGAGCAGTGGCTGGTTGCGCACCGTGCCGATCGCGCGTTGCTGATCTGCGCCAGCGCCACGACCGCCCGTATGCTCGAAGAGCATTTGCGCACGCGGTGCGCGGTGCGCTCGGGGGTCTTCCACGAAGGGATGTCACTGCTCGCGCGCGACCGCGCGGCGGCCTATTTCGCCCAGACCGAAGAGCCGGCGCAAATTCTCGTGTGTTCAGAGATCGGCAGCGAAGGGCGCAACTTTCAGTTCGCCTCGCACCTCATCCTGTTCGACCTGCCGCTCAACCCTGACCTGCTCGAGCAGCGCATCGGCCGGCTCGACCGCATCGGTCAGATGAACACCATCGCCATCCACGTGCCGTACTACGAAGACACCGCGATGGCACGCCTGCTGCAGTGGTATCACGATGCCCTGAACGCGTTCGAAGTATCGAGTCCGGTGGCGTCACGGGTACTCGAGGATGTGCGAGACAGCCTGCTCGGGGTGCTACGCCAGAGCGATGCGGCCGATGAGGCAGCCTTGATGGAGCGCAGCCGCGAACTGCATGCCGACGCGCTCGCCGTGCATCAACGCGGCCGCAACCGGCTGCTGGATATGAATTCCTGTCGCCCCCACCGCGCTGACGAGATCGTCGCGAACGTCACCTCCGCGGCGCGCGAGGCAGAGCTGTTCGCGTTCATGCAGCGGGTGTTCGACGCGTTTGGCATCGAGCATGAACAGAACACCGATGAGAGTGTCGTGCTGCGCCCCGGCGAACACATGCTGGCTGACAACTTTCCGTCGCTTCCCGAAGACGGCGCCAAAGCGACATTTCGCCGTCACCACGCCCTGCAACGCGAAGATCTGCTGTTCCTGACATGGGAGCACCCGATGGTGAGCGGCGCGATGGACCTGCTGCTCGGCACGGAACTCGGCTCCGCTGCGCTTTGTACGATCAAACTGCCGCCGCTGCCGCCGAGTTCGCTACTGCTCGAGTGCATCTTCGTGCTCCGAACTCAGGCGCCGCCCGATCTGCAGGTACAGCGGTTCATCACCGGACCGGCGGTGCGGCTCCTGCTCGATGAGCAAGGCCGCGACCTCGGTGCACGCATCACGCGAACGCGGCTGAACGGTATCGCCCGAGGCGTGCCGACCGCCATGGCGCAAGACGTCATCAAACACGCACGGCAGCGGATCGAGAGTCTGTTGAAGCACGCCGAGGGGATCGCCGCTGAGCGTAGCCTGCCTCTGGTGCGCGCGGCGGTAGCCAAGGTCGAGGAAGTGCAGACCGCCGAGCTGGAACGCCTCGCCGCGCTGGCCGAGTGCAACCCGAACATCCGCGAGGAAGAGCTGCACGCCGTCGTCCACCAGACCGAAGCACTCATCGACCACATGGAGCGCGTGGAACTCGAGCTGGATGCGGTGCGCCTGGTTGTTGCAACCTGACGCAGGTGCGCTTCGCGGAGCTTCTGATGGCGCGGACGATGAAGGTCAGCGGTCGAGCAAGGCGATGGCGTCGGCGAGGACGGCGTCTGCGAGCATGTCCAGTTGGTTCAGGTCGCGCCGCGCCTTCAGCCGGCGCATCGGTGCCGCCGAAGCGAGCTGGCTGAACAGCGAAAAATCGGCCGCGCGCATGACGCGGTTCAGCAGGTACGGCGCGTAGGCGTTGCCGACCAGATGCCGCAACGCTTCAGGTTCGCCGACGGCCTCTACGCTGGCTCCATCCACATCGGTCGGCTCACCGATATAGATCGCACCGAGCGGACACGGTGCGGCCTCGAAGGTGGCGTCATGTTCGAGCTGCAGGTACTGCTTGTCGAAAGTGGCATGCCGCGGGACCAGCGCCGGCAGCGATCGTGCGTCGCCGAACAGTGCTGCACCCGACTCCGGCCACAAGTTGACGCGGGGATAGCCGGGCGTCACCCACGGCACGCCGTCGATGAACTGCACGACGCAGATGTCGTCGCTGAGTACCGGACAGCCGCGTTGATTGAGCGCCGCGGCCAGCGTCGATTTACCTGCGCTGGCCGCGCCCGCGAATGCCACGGCACGGTCACCTATCCGCACGACGCTTGCGTGCAGCGGGCTCGCGCCGTCCAGGCGCAGCCATAAGCCCGCGATGGGACCCATGAAATACGTGCAGGCGTTGGCGAGCGTTAACGGTTCAGGCCAACTCGCGTCCACGGTACGTCGCAGGCCGTCCGACGCGAATGCCGTACCGTCCGCGTAGCGGTGCCAGTACCGCGACGTCGCCGCGTCGTGCCAGAGGCGCAGGCCCTCATCGGGATGCGCCGTCGCGTGCAGGAGCTTTGCGTCGGACGGTGGCGTCTGCGGCGGTCGCCCCAGTCTGACCATGACCGGCTCCGGGTGGGCACTGCCGCCCCCCGGTTCGGCCGACAGGCCCGGGAGCGCTACGCTGGCTCGCAGGTGTAATCCGTATGGCCGATAAGTGAACATCTGGGGCGGCGGGTGCGCCTGCGCGGGGTTAGCCCGGGCCGGTGTCGCGCGGCGAGGCGCGTCAGGACGTCCGACAGCCGGGATAGGTGGGCACCGCGATGCAGAAGTCGGTGTCGTTGGCCGGATTGCCAGCGTTGCCGCCCGACCTGGTCAGCTCCTCGACCGTGCCGTAAACGCGGAACACGGGTTTACGGTAGGGCTGCTTAGCTGACTCGTTGGATTGGGTGCTCTTGGTCATGCCATTTATCTCATGCCACGCCGGCCGCGTCGTACGGCCGTCGTCCGCTGGAGTTCGCGACCTGCCGCAACCAGTAGGCCAAGTATAACGGTCGTGCCAGCAGGGCGTACTCATGAGGCCGCAGGCGTTCAACCTGACCCAACAGACGCTGCAGCCGGCCGGTGTCCACATACGGATCGATTAGGCCATCCGCAAGCAGTTCGGGCCCGAGTGTCGCAAAAAAGGTCCGCAAGGCGTTTTGCTCCACCTGCTGCGGCACGACGGCCTTCGGACGCCTGGCGATGGCAGGATCCAGATCGCGTGCCAGCGTCAGCCTGACAGCCAGCTTGTCCAGACACCAGGGCACACTTGGCAGTTTGAGACATACGTCCAGTACCCGGTGATCGAGCCATGGATGACGTATCGGCACGGGGGCACCGCGATCGAGGCCGGCATCCAGATGCTCGAACAGGCGCGGCCAGACCGGCGAGCGAAGCGACTCAAGCGCATCGGTGCGCCGGCCGTCCCGGTCGGACGGCGCCGTCGCGGGTGCTGTTGGCGGCGGCAGGTCGACGCGCTCAACAAAATCCGCGCGCAGCCACGGCGGTATCGGCAGCGTGCGATTGCGGTTTCGGTACAGCAGGCCGGAACGGACAAAAACGGGTGGCAGCGCGCCGGTGAACCGCAACGATGCCGTCCAGTCGCGCGCGAGGCCGAACCAGCGCACGTTGCCGAGCGCGCGCCAGAAGTAGTCGCGGTTGGGCACCCAGACAGCATCGCCACAGTGTCCTGTCAGCAGCACGTCGCCAACCGTCGCGCGAGTGGGCGTGTGTCCGTAGCGGTTGCCGGGCATGCTCATCGACGGCTCCGGCGGACAGGCAGATGACGGCAACTCCCGCGGGTCGACGGGAGCCCAGCGTGCGGCCGTGAGATTGACCATCGGGATCTGGAGCTGTCTGGCGCTCTGTGCCGCGGCGTTGGCTTCGTCTGCGCTCGCAACCAGCGCTGAGTCGTCCATCGCGAGCGCGCGAAGGGACGTCGACGAGTGGTCGCGCACGGCCTGCGCGGCGGCCGCCACGCAACCCGAATCGAGGCCGCCGCTCAACGCGACCGTGATGTCGGTCGCATCGCCGATTCGATCGCTGACCGCGGCTTCGAGCGCCGGGCGGAGCATTGCATCGATGTCGTCGGCGTCCAGCCCACGTTCGACCTCGGGGACATCGAGCGGCTGTGTTGCGACGCGTTTCGGAGCGGACCCCGGAGCCAGCGCGAGAATGGTGCCCGGCGGAACCAGGGCGATATCGGCAAAGCCGGTCGAATCGAGTTCCGGGTTCAGGCCGTGCAGCAGAAACTGTCCAACCGCGCGGTCGTTGATGCGCCCTGAGCAAAAGCGGCGGACCACTGAGAACGTGTTGCTCGCGATCCAGAAATGCGTGGTGCGCGCGAGATAGAGCGGCTTGACGCCGAAACGGTCGCGTTGCAACAGCAGCCGGCCGGCCTGCGCGTCCCAGAGCGCCAGCGCAAACTCACCTCGCTGCGCCGTCAGCGCCGGCAGCCCGCTGGCCCGGTAGCGCGCGACGAGCGTATCCAGGTCGTTGCGGGCCGTCGACCTCCGGGCTACGTCGCCAAAACCATCGAAGCAGACGTCTCCAACAGCGATACAGCCGACCTTGCGCGTCATGGCCCCGTACACCGCGCCGCCACTGGGATCGCATTCGGGCAGCGCGGTCGATCCGGCATCTGGCGACAGGCACGCGACGGCGAAACCGGCCGGGCCGTCGCGCAGGGTTGCTGCTGCATCCGGTCCGCGGTAGCGCAACGCGTCGGCGAGCGATGTCAGCAGACGATCATCGATAGCTGCGCCCGCACTGGCTTCGCGGTGGGCCAGCAGGACCGCAAAGCCGCTCATGTCGACTTCCGGCGCGCGCGATCAGGTGCGCGTCGGCAGTGGCATCGGCACATAGATGGTGGCGACGTCGTCGCTGTCGTTGATAACGGCCCCGTCCAGCTCAATCCAGGCATGTGACTCAAAAGCGCCGGTCAGCGTGCGCACACCCATGTGGAAAGTGGCATCGATACCTCGACGGCGGAGCAGACCGAGGAGCAGCAGCGAGGTCGACAGGCAGTCGTCTGGCGCGACCGACAGGCGGGCGTCGGCCTGCGCCAGCTCGGTGGCAAGACGCTCGGCCGTCCAGCTCGCTTCGGTGCCTGCGCGCCGGTTTGGTGGCGTCGCGAACACGCGAAAGCCGCGCTCGGACCATGCGAGTGTGCGCTGGAATCCAAACAGCTTCAGGGACGCACGGACGAGCAGCAGTGCCGTTGCGAGCAGCGCACTGCGCACGGTCACGATTCGATGGCCTCCACCGACACGATCTGCTCGGCGGCGAGTGATTCGATCAGTTCGAGCAGGTCGGTCGCGAGTTGTTCCGGGTGTACGTCGAACGCGGCTGCCAGTTCCGCGTGTGCGCTCGCAAGAGGTTGGCGCTCGCGCGCCGTCGCTTCGAGCGCACTCCAAAATCTTGTCCCCATGTCATCCAGCCCGTAGTAGCGCTCGTTGCCGAGATGAAGCAGCACGAGTTCGCCATCGAGTTCGCGCGTTAGCACGTCCTCCGGAATGGTGATGCGGCTATTGAGTGTGATCGCTGGCATGGCTGCGGCTGGGAGCGCTGATCGCGTTCATTATGACGGGAGCGTCCGCGAGAGTTTGCGACATGAGTCGGGGTTTGTGCCACAAATCGAGCGGTTGGCGCTCCCCGGCCGGCGTTGCTCGCAACGCGAAGCCGCCGCGCCGGGAAGGCAAACCCGATACACTCGAAACCGCATGCCGTAGCGGGCCGTTGACCGGCCCTTGCCGTGCGTTGTCCGCAAGGCGTGGAATTACCGAGGAAGGAGTCACACGATGCCGATGGTGTCTTACGACGACGCCCCGTACGCGATACGCAGCGAGTTTGCTGGCAGTCACTCGCGGTTCTGGGCGCGCTTGCAACAGCCGGGGGCCTGGTTTACCAGTGCCGAGCGAATAGATATCGCGCGGGAAGTCCGCGCCGCCTGGGACTGTCCTGTCTGTGCTGAACGTAAAGCGGCGTTGTCCCCGCAGATGGTCGCCGGCGAGCATACGGCCGCGACCGGCCTGCCATCGCAGGTGGTTGACGTCGTGCACCGCATGACTACCGATGCGGCGCGCCTGACGCGGTCCTGGTACGACGCGCAGATCGCTGAGGGCCTGCACGAAGGCGAGTACGTCGAGATCGTCGGCACGGTCGTCGCGATGGTCAGCATAGACAGCTTCGCGATCGGGCTTGGATTGCCGCTTCGGGAGTTACCGGAACCAGGGCCGGGCGAACCCACCGGATACCGACCGTCATCGGTTGAGCAGGTCGGTGACGCGTGGGTACCGATGGTTCCGGCGGATAACAGCGGCATGCCCGAGGCGGACCTGTGGGTGGCCGGGCGCACGGCCAACGTCATCAGGGCGATGAGCCTGGTCCCCGATGAGGTGCGGACACTTTGTGACCTCTCGGATGCGCACTATCTCGCCATGGGGCTCGTGCGTCAGTCGGGCGTCGACGCGGGTCGCGCGCTCAATCGCTCGCAGATCGAGTTGGTGGCGGGCCGGGTGTCCGCCCTGAATGAGTGCTACTACTGAACTACTGCCCATGCCGACATGCTCCGTGCGAGCAGTGAAACCCATGCGCAGGATGTGGATTTGCAGGTCGTCATGAATGGCGACTACCGCGGTGATATCGCTGGCGGTGACGCACTCGTGGCGCTCGCCGAGGCGGTGGTCAGCACCGAGGCGGCGGCGCTCACCGAGGCGCGTACGCGCGTTACCGCCGAGCTTGGCGAAGCCGCGCTGGTCGACGCCGTGGGCGTTGCGTCGAATTTTCAGAGGATGGTGCGTATCGCCGATACGACCGGCATCGTGCTCGGGCGCTTCGAGACGATGACTGAAGGTTTGCGCGCCGATCTGGATATCAACCGGTTCGCGGCCGCCAGGTCGGCTTCGCCTGCCTGACGTGGACCCGTACGCGCCCGTGAAGGGCGCGTACGGTTATCCCGCTCAACGCCGCAACAGGCGCGTCAACAGCATGGCCCAGACAACGCCGAAGAAATGGTGGGCGCGAATTTTCTTGCCTTCATCGTAGCTCCGCCCGAAGTAGCAGATCGGTACTTCGTAGAGCGTTCGCAGTCGCCGCGTCGCGAGCGACAGGATTTCGGCCTGTTGACCCCAGCCATGTACGCGCAACTCGGCCGGCTCGACGGCGCTGCGCTTCAGGAGGAGGTAGCCGCTGTAGACGTCGGAGAAAGTTGTGTTGTGCAGCACGTTGAAGATCGTCGTCAGGACGCGGTTGCCGACCTTGTTCCAGAAGTAGTGCACGCGGGTCATCGGGGGCGCCGACAGGCGGCTTCCCATGACCAGATCGGCGCCGTGAAACAGAACTGGCCGGATCAGCGTCTGGAAGTCGGAGGGGTCGTATTCGAGGTCGGCGTCCTGACACAGAATGAAGGCGCCGGTGGCGGCGCCCAACCCGGCGATGATCGCAGCACCCTTGCCTGCGTTTCGTTCGAGGCGAATGTGGTGATCGAGCAAGTGCGCGTGGGACCGCAAGACGGCGTCGGTCTCGTCGGTGCTGCCGTCGTCGATGACCACGATCTCCAATTCCACGCCGTCGATGGCCTGTTCGTGCACGCGTGCCAGCACGTGCGGCAGCGTCGTCGCCTCGTTGTATGCTGGGATGATGACGGAGATGCGAAGCGGTTGGCCTGACATAGCTGTGTTAAGTGGTCTGTGGCTGATGTTCTGGTGGCCGGAACTCAGTGGTTCGGAACTGCTTTTTGCGCGCGACCTCGGCCTGCTCGTCGAACCGGCCAAAGCCTGGGGCACCGGCGTCTGGTCGACCGGCGCGGCGCCGGTCTGGGCGCCATGGCTGGGCACTGGTCTGCCGTATCTCGCCGACCCCGCCAACCAGGCGTTCTACCCGCCGAACGTCCTTTATCTGCTGGCCCCGACGCCCGCGCATGCTACCACCTGGTTTGCGGCCGGCCATGTGTTGCTCGGCACAATTGGCGTAGCGGCCCTGGCGCGCTATCTGCACGCTCCGGCGCTCGCCTGCATCGGCGGTGGGGCAACCTACGGCTTGAGCGGTTACGTGCTGTCGATCACCGATAATATGACCTACCTGCCCGCCGTGGCGTGGGTGCCGTTGGGACTCGCGTGCTGGGTCAGTTACCTGAATCAGGGCGCACCACAAGCACGGCTGTTGCGGTGGGCAGGCTTCGCGGTCTGCGTGTCACTCATGGTCCTGGCCGGCGACCCTCTGCATCCGCCCGCGCTGGTCGGCGTCGCGGTCCTGCTGTTGTTGGCCTGTGCGGGCCCCTACCGCTGGCTTGCGGCCGGTGGGTGGCTGGCGGGCGCGGTCGCGCTCGGCCTGGCCCTCGGTGCCGTGCAGCTGCTGCCGGCGCTGCATCTCGCCGCGTTGTCCGACCGGAGCGGTGCGTTGCCGTTTCTGGAAGCAACGGCCTGGTCGCTGCCTCCGGCGCGCCTGCCGGAACTGTTCCATCCGTGGTGGTTTGGCAGTGCTTACCCGGCGTTTGAATTTCGCGGCACGGCCGCCTACGCGGGGCTCGCGACGCCGTGGGCCAGCTCGATACACGTCGGCGCGGTTCCGATCACATTGCTGGCCGCGGCGCTGGCGGCGAAGCCCCAGGGGGCGGGTGGTGCTCCTGGCGACCGTCGGATTGACGGTGCCGTGTGGGTGTTTCTTCTGATCGCGTTGATGGCTCTGGTATTCGCGACCGGCCGGTACCTGCCCGCCGCGCAGTGGTGGTACTCCTTCGTTGGCGACGTCGTGCGTCAGCGCTATCCGGAAAAGCTCGTATTCCTCGCCACGTTGGCGTTCTCAGTGCTGACAGCGCTCGCGATCGCACGTCTGCAGGCTGCGGCTGAACAGGCGCGTCGGACGCCGCGATGGCGTCGCGTGCTGCCGTGGACGATCGGTGGCTGCGTGTTGTTGATGTCTGGTGACTGGTTGGTGACGGACGTGCCTGATGCCGCTGCCAGCCCGCTCTGGTCTGCACTTATCGGCATCCCCATCCCTTTCGAGGCCGGTCTGCGCCTGCATGCGCGGGTAGTGACCTTGCTGCTGCTGCTGCTGGCCGCGATCGCGTTGGTGCGTTGGCGCTGGCTCGCTGCGGTAGCGGTGGGGATGCTGGTGATCGACGGCTTCTGGGTGCACGCACGATTTCCGCCGGCCGGCCCGGGCGCGCTGTTGTCAGCGCCGCACACCGAAATGCTGGCACCGACGTTGCGGGCGAAGTCGGCCGCCGTGCGCGTACTCTTCGATGCACGCGACCCGGCTGGAACCATTCCGTTTCGCAGTGATGCCATCGCCGCGCGAGTCGGGGCAGCGCTTGCCGCGCACGCCGGGCGTGGCGAAGCGGCCGCACTCGAGGCTGGCTACCTGCCGCTCTACGCGGCGGTATTTCAACGCGCCCGGCTGCATCCGCAGCGCGGCGTCGCGGCGGGTATTGCCTACCTGAATGCGGAGTCATCCCCGGTCGCGCCTACCGCTCTTCTCGACTGGATCGATGCGCTGCTCGACGAGCCCTCGCTCACCGCACTGCAGCTCGCCGGCGTCACGCACGTATTCGCATTGCCGGCCGCGCTCGCCCGGTGGCAGGCGCTCGGGTTGATATCCATTCCGGTGCCGGCGGAGTTGCACGTCGCCGTCCTGACGGTCCCGGAGCCAAAGCCCCTGGTCTGGTGGCGGACGTGCGCGGACTGTCGTGCGGTTCCGGGAGAGTGGCGCGCCGACGGGCTGAGCATCGATATCGATGCGCCGACTGGCGCGACGCTGCTGACGCGTATCAGCGCCCTGGATGGCTGGCAGGCAACGCTGAACGGCCGGCCACTGACGGCCGGCCGCCATGTTCCTACGGGTCGCTGGCCATTGCTGGCGTTCGACGTTCCGGTCGGCGCGCATCGCCTCGAACTGCGTTATCAGGCGCCCGGGTCTGCGGCCGGCTCGATCGTGACCGCGGGCGCACTGGCGGTGCTCTCGATGGTGCTGTTCATGGCGATGACCGGCCGGGCTCGAGCACGCGCCTGACGCTGCGCGCAGGTAGCCACGCGATATCGTCGTTGGCCAGCCTGACGCGCCGCCAACGCGCGCGTTCCTCGATCACGACCACCTCGGTGCCGGCCGGCAAGGGAGCGCTGTACCGGGGCGCCGAATTGAACGAGTCTGCCGTGCGTGCTACCACTTCCGGCGCGGTCACGACGGCGTCGACAACCGGGTCTGCCCGGAGAGCCACGATCAGCGCCAGCGCGGTCGCCGTAAACGTCAGGGCAGGAGGCAGCGAGAGCCAGCGCAGTGCGGCGCTGCCCAGCATCAGGCTGGCAGTGAACGCCGCACAGAAGAGCGCGAACGAGACGAGCATGACGGTTTTTCGGTCGGAATTCGTGGCGCGCTCGTGCCATCCGAACAGGGAGTCGTTGCGAACGGTGCGTGGCACGGGCACCGAGACGGGCAACGTCGCGCGCACCTCGGCGACGGCGCGCAGAGCCCGCTCGTGGTCGGGATCCAGCGCGAGCGCCCGGTGAAAGTACAGCATCGCCTCGCCGGTTTCGCCTGCCTGAAGAAATGCGGTTCCAGTGTTGGTCAACAGAGCGGGAGAGGCGCGGCCCGGCGCGGCGGCGGCTGCCTGCTGGAACAATCGGGCGGCCCTCAGGAACGCCGCGCGCCGGGCTGCGCCGTCGTTACTTTGTTGCGCCACCTGGTAGGTCTCTACGCCCCGCTCGCCCAGCGCGGCCGCCGACTGTCCGGCCGCTACCGACGGGCCTGCGCCGATCAGCAGTGCGGCGCTCAGGGCTATCAGCAACAGCGCCGACGGCTGCCGGACCCGCATGCGACTGGCATCGCGTGCGGGTGAGTGCGTTCGCGATAACCGACACCAGTGCGCGCGCCGTTCACCCGGCAGCGTCTCAGGGGTTTGCATCACCCCGATGCCTCCAGTGCCTGCGCAACTTTTAGGGCGTCCGCGCGCAGGGTCGCGATATCGCTGCCCGCAACGCGGCCGCCAAAACGCATGGCGTCGCACTGCTCCAATACCGCGTCCAACAAAGCCCGTTCGGCTACGTGCCGGGCGCTCGCCACCATGGCTCTCAGCTCGTGCGCAATGACGCTCGCGTCCGCGGCGGTTTCGATCGCCCGGCGTCCGCGTCGCAGGGCGGCCGTGCGCTCGACGTCTGCAGGATCGCGACGCGCGCGTAGTCGCCACCAGAAACCGGCGCAGAGCGAGAGTAGGCCGAGGCCGTAGAGCCCCCCTTCTGCAGCAGGCTCGAGGTACCAGCGGCGTTTGCTCGTGAACAGGCGGGCTGCGTCGGTTTCGATGGCCAGTTCGGAGAACTCGATCTGGCGCGTCGGCTTCACCGCCTGAAGGTTCACCTGCGGTGCGCCCGCACGATCAGCTGTACTGACGGCTCGTTCGCGTGCTTCCGGTTCTGGCGCCACGACCGCATCGGCACCGACGATCTCGGCCGGATTCACGCTGAGTGCGATCGGCGCGGAGCGGGCCTCGCCATAAGTGCCCGTCTCCGGGTTGAACCACGCGATACCGAGTTTCGGGATGGCGCTCACGCCGGCATGCAGCGCCCGGACGTTCAGGGTAAAGCGCTTGCTGCCGTCGCCTTTCAAGGTGCCGGCGGTCGGGCCCGCGGCAACGCTGAAATTGTCCGGATCGAGGCCCAGCGCCTCCGCTGTCGGTAGTGCGAGCGTGTCGAGCGGCCCATCGCCAGTGACCGTCAGTTCGAGTTCGATCGGGTCACCGGCGTTCACCACGGAACGGGCGACCGAAGTCGTTAGCGCAAACCCCGTACCCACGACGCCGGCGAATGTCGCCGGGCGCCCTGCTGCGGGAGGCGCTGCGACGACCAGGGCGAGCGGCGCGCCGTCTGTCTTTACGCGTCGCACCTGAATTGGCACCCGCTGGTTGAACAGGTCCCGCTGCCAGCGAACGGTCTCCTCGACCAGGATCGCAGGCGCCGCCACCGCGTAGGTGCCCGCCTTCAGCGCGGTCGCCTGGCGGGTCACGGTGAGTACGTAGTAGTTGGTCCCGTCCGCATCCTGACGAGTCTCGACGGTCGCAGGGAAGTCGTCGGCCCGGCCGCCGACCTGCACGCGAATCGTCTGGCGCGTGTCGGTCGGTTCCGGTTCGCCAAACCGGAAGATGTCATCGCGCTCGAACAACGGAACGGTCGCCAGGCGAGCCCCCACTGCATCGCCTTTCGAGCGTTCGATCCACCACTCGAGCATGACGGGAAACTCCTCGCCTACCCACAGCGTGCGATCGGGCACGCGGATTTCCAGACGATAGCCGCTGCTGCTCGGGACCTCGTCGACCGCGAAGCTCATCGCACCGGCGACGGCTTCGCGCCTACCTTGCGTCAGCTTGAACGGTCCGACGCGAATCGGCCCGGCCTTGCGCGGCGTCAGATGAAAACGGAAGACGTGCTGTACCGTCAGCCTGCGTTTCATTTGTCCGCCTACGATCGTGATCGATTCGCTGGTCCGCGGAGAGATGCTGATAAGTGACAACTCCGCATCAGGCACTGGTGTCACGTCGACGCGCGGGTCGGGGGTTCGCTCGAAGCCGGTCACGGAGATCTGGATCACGATGGCCTGCCCGAGGTCGTGTGGTGGCTGCGACGTACGTACCTGTACCTGCGGATCCGGAACCTGGGCGTCGAGCGACGGCGCCGCGCTGGCGATCGCCGCGAACAGCCACACCGGCAGTAGCCTTATCCAGGTAAGACCGGTGCCCTGACGATGGCGACGGTGCGCCGGGCCAGGCGGCATCTGACGGGCGGATTGCGCTGTGTGGCGACGCTTCAACGGGGCGGACTCACCAGTCCCTGGCCACTACCGAGGCGCGCGCCCGGCGGGCGCGCTGCCCGGCGCGGCGGGCAGCCTCACGATC
Source organism: Pseudomonadota bacterium (assembly GCA_039030335.1). Lineage (GTDB taxonomy): Bacteria > Pseudomonadota > Gammaproteobacteria > HK1 > HK1 > JBCCEJ01. The sequence continues at coordinate 50,319 of JBCCEJ010000022.1, forward strand.
GCGCACGCCCTGCAGCAGCCCCGAGTTGCCGCGCTCCGTCGCCTGCGCCGTGTCTTCGGTCTGGTCCTGCTGACCGGAGTCGCTGTCACCATCACGCTGCTCTTGTTGATCGTTGTTCCGTTGCTGATTCTGATCCAGGCGCGCGATGGCTTCGAGCAGCGCCTTCAGTGCAGCATCTTGCGCGGTTGCAGCATCGGACCATTCGGCGGATTGGCTGGACAGGTGGTCGATCGCACCAGACATCTCGTCGCCCGCGCTCCGCACCAGTCCGGCGGCTTCGGCGAAGGCCGCTGCATCCGGTCCCGCCGCGGCGGCTGCTGGCCCCGGTGCGCCTGCCGTCGGGGCCGGCGCTCGTGCTTCGGCGAGTTCGCTGAGCGCGCTCGCGATCGGTTCGGGGCGCACGGCGAGTTCGCGTTGCCGCGCAGCCAGTGTTCGGGCGCTGGTGGCGAGGGCCGCGTCAGACAGAGTTCGCGCGGCCGCCTGCCCGGCGGCCTCGCCGCGGTCATCGTTCAGGTCCGCCTGCTCGCGGGCGAGGTCCTTCAGGTGCTCGGCCACGTTGAAGAACAGCTTGCGGAGTTCGTGCAGCGCCGACACGGTTTCGTCAACAGCGTTTGCGGCCGCCAATACGCGTGCCGTCTGATCATCTCTCAGCGGTCCACGCGCGACGGCCTGCTCGTCGCCGACTGGCCACTGCGCCGCGAGTCGATCGCCTGCTTCGAACATGGCGTTTCGCGCCGTAGTCCATAGCTCGTAGGCGCGTTCCAGCCGTTCGCGCTCGGCAGCTAGCGCAGCCGGATCGGACGCGGTGCCAGTGCCCTGTGGCTTATCCGTGCCACCAGTCGTTGCGGCTGCGGCGCGTTCCGCTTGCAGCGCCGCTACGCCCGCTTCTGATAGCGCACTTCCGAGGCGCGCCATGCGCTCGGAGTTACGGGCCTGCGCGACGCCTAATCCGAGCCAGCGTTCGCCTGGCCGGTCCGGGCTCTGCTGCGCCGGTCGGCCCTGAAGGTCGGCGGTTCCGTGGCCGGCAAGCTGCTCCAGGGCGTTGCCGATCCGAAGTTCGGTCGCGTGCGTGAGTTCGATAAGCTGACGGGGCTGCATGAATTTCTCGAGCGCGAGCGCCAAGGCCTCCAGACCGCGCTGTCCGGCCGCCAGCGCGCGTGCCAAGGCCTGCTCCGCCAGGGCGCCCTCGGCATCGGAAAGCGCGCTTTGAGCGGCGGCGAATTCTTCCGCGGCCGGCTCTGCCCGAGGCAGTGACCGTAGTGTCTCGGTCCGTTCGCGAATGTCTGTCTGAACGTCGGTCAAGTATTGTGGAGAGAGCCATGCAGGCAGTCCTTCGCCCGCCTCGCCGAACGCGCGGGTCGACGCGGCGATGCCGGATGTCAGCTCCATCAATGCCCGCTGTTCGCCGATCAGGGCGCCGATGCGCCGGTCGAGCGCCAGCGTCTCGGCATGTGCCCGTTTCAATGCGCTGAGCGCCCGACTGGCGCGCCGGAAGGCGCGCGTCGCGTCGCGTTTGCGCAGCTGCGCGCGGGCCTGGGTGTGTCGTTGCTGCGCTTCGGCGAGATGGTTGCTGATGCGCCGCAGTGCGGTCGCGTCCAGCTCGTTTTGGGCGGGGCCGTCCTGGGATGCGCTGGCTTGTCCCGGCGGCAACGCCACGGAACCCGGCGACGCCGCGGCGCGCTCGGCGAGCTCGCTGTCGGCGCGATCGAGCGCTGACTGCAACTCGGGCAGCAGTGCCAACATAGCCACGCTCTGCGCTCTGAACACACTGCGGGGGGTGTCGGCGTCCGCCTCGGTTAGCGGCTGCAGGTCCGCTACCAGAGCGCGCTGACTTGCCAACAAGGCCTGCAACTGCTGCGCCAGCGTGCCCTCAGCGCGACGCGCCAGCTGATCCGCGAGCACCAGCGCTCGCCGTGCCACGATGGTCAGATTGGCCTGCACGGTCTGCTCTGCCGGCCTGAGCGTCAGCGCGCGGCGCCAGTAGTCGGCGGCCATCTGCAGATCCGCGAGCGCTTCCGACGGGGCTGACGCGAGCTTGCTGTCGGCGCTTCGCACGCCTACCCAGCCGAGGTTGAACAGCGCCTGAAAGCGTACTGCGTCGTCGGTTTCCGCGCGGCTGACGGCACCGTTCAGCAGCTTTGCGGCGCGGTCGAACTGTTCGTTGGCGAGCGCGCGGGTGCCCGCGTTGTAGGCGGCGCGCGCCTGTTCAGGAATACGCAGCTCGGCGGGTTGCTCCACGTCGGTAGACGGACTCTCGGGCGGGGCGTTCGGCTGGGCCATCGCGGGGTCGGCGGGGAGCCAGGCCGCGCCGAGACACAGCACGGCCAGCATGCCCGCGTTCGACGGCGCACGTTTGAAGCCCGCGGCCACGGCCAGAACCAGCGCCGCCAGTGCCACCATGACAGCCCACTGGTAGATATCGCGCTTGACGATACGGTCCGCAGTCGTAACATCAGCCCGCGTCAACGGCGCGATGTAGGCGGTGTGGATCGCTTCGAGGTCGAGCAGACCGGTCCCGGCAGGGATGTACGCGCCGTCCGTAACCAGCGCCAGCTCGCGCAGCAAGACGCCATTCAACCGGCTGACAACCGGTTGACCGTTGCTGTCGGTCAGTGGCTTTACGGCGCCCGTTTCAGGGTCCGCGATGGTGATGCCGGCGCCCTGTTCGTTCCCGAGTCCGATCGCCAGGATGCGGATGCCGCGCTCCGCCGCGCGGCGCGCGGCATCTGCCGCGAAGCGGTCGTGATCTTCGCCGTCGGTGATCAGGATGATCGAGCGCGCCGCGTCGGTGATGCCGGCAAAGCCTTCGATCGCTTTGTCGATCGGCTCGGCAAGATTGGTGCCGCCGAGTCGGGCGCTCGCCGTGTTCGCGTCGTCGAGCGCAAGACGCAGGAAACTGAAGTCCGGCGTCAGGGGCGACAGCACGCTCGCTCTGCCGGCAAAAGCGATCAGTCCGACCTGGTCACCCTTCAGTAGAGCCAACAGATCGCGAATCTCGGCTTTCGCGCGTTCGAGACGGTTCGGCGCAGCGTCCGTTGCCAGCATCGAGCGCGAGACGTCCAGGCAGATCATGATCGCCGCACCGACGCGACTTTGTTGCACGACTTCGTGGCCGAACTGCGGGCGCATCAAAGCGACGCTCATGGCGAGCGCTGCGAGCCCGACAAGCGCTGGACGCAGGTGTTGACTGACGGCACCGCGCGTCTGCACGAGAGCGCTCGCCAGTCTTGGCGCCACCAGGCGGTTCAGGGACCGGCGGCGCCGGGTATCCAGCCACCATATGAGCGCGACGGCGAATGCGCTCAGCCAGATCGCGTGGGTCCACTCAGGTGCCGCGAGCGACAGCCCGTCAAACACGGTGCACCTCCCGCGCGGCCGTTTTATCGATCGGTGTGGCTATCCACGTACTCATGGCAAGCGCCTCAACAACGTCGCGCCCAGCAGCTCCGCCGCGATCGTCAGGCTGAGAGCCAGCACGACGAACCAGACGTAATGCTCCCGGTACTGGCGATAGCGAACCTCGGCTATCTCGCTGCGTTCCAGTGCGTCGATCTGCGCGTACACCGCGCCCAGCTCATCGAGGTCGGTGGCTTTGAAGTAACGTCCACCGGCGCGGTCTGCAATCGCTTTCAGCGTGCGCTCGTCGATCCGAACCTGCCGGCGCATGAGGCGTACCCGGCCATCGCCCAGCGTGACCGGCATCGGCGCATAGCCAGTGGTGCCAGCGCCGACCGTGTAGACCTTGATGCCGTGCTGGCTCGCCAGATCGGCGGCTTGCAGCGGGGTCAGCGTACCAGCGGTATTCTCGCCGTCGGTCAACAGCACGATTACCTTGGCTTTGGTCGGGTAGGTGCGCAGGCGCTCTACCGCAAGCCCCAGACCTTCGCCGATAGCGGTATTGCCTTCCTGCGGCGTCGATGCGACGCGCAGGTTCGAGACGATACTCATCAGGTTCGCGTGGTCCAGCGTCAGGGGACTCACGCTGTCCGCGAAGGTACCGAAGGCGACCGCACCGATCAGGTCGTCAGGTCGGCCGGCCGCGATCTCGCCGCCCAGTACAAACTCGCTCAACACCTGCTTGACTGCGTCGAGGCGGTTTACGTTGCGGTCTTCCGTTACGAAATCGCGCGCGTCCATCGATCCGGAACGGTCGATGACGAGCATGATCGCGATGCCTTCGCGTTTGATGCGCTGGGTCGCATCACCGGTGCGCGGCCCCGCGAGCGCTACCGCGAGGCACACAACGGCAGCGGTCAGCGCTGCGCCGGGCAGCCAAGCCAGCTTGACGCGCAAGGAACGAGGTGCGGTCGCTGCAATGGCGGTGCTCGAGTAAATCAAGGCCCCGAAACGCCGGTTGGCGAACCACCAGCAAAGCGGTGCCAGCAACAGTGTCCACAGCAGGCCCGGGTCGCGGAACTCGACTGTGCCCGGCCACGTGACCAGCAACCACTCAGGCATGACCGGCCTCCGGGGCCCGAGCGCCGCTCACCGGTTGCGCCAGATGCGCGTTTCCGGTGCGCTCAACGAATTGCCGGACGGCCGCGAGCGCTTCACCGATATCGGCCGAATCCGGCGTGAAACCGGCGAACTTCACCCGATCGGCCATTTGCAGAAAAGAGCCGAGGAAATCACGGTCCTCGTGCGTGAGGGCCGTTGCTTCGCGGGCGGCGAGGAGAAACTCCTCGGTCGTGAGCTCGGGTGCGTGCAGGCCGAAACGCCCTTCGACGTAGCGACGGAGCAAACCCGACAGCTCGACGAAGAAGCGGTCGACGTCGGCTACCGAGTCACGCGCGCCCAGGCTCTCCAATGCTGCGACGGCGCGCGCGTAGGCGCTTTCGGGCGTTTCTGGCCGCCGCCGCCAGCGCCACACGGCGATGCCGAGTGTCGCGATCAGCGCGAGGCCCAACAAGACCAGCCCACCGACGGCCGCAGGTTCGCGTTCGATCAAGCTGCGCGGCTCCAGGGGGCCCATCGGGCCGGACAGATCCTCCCGCTCGCTATCCGATGCCGCCACCGTAAATCGCAGCGGCGCGCTCAGCAGTTCGTAGGCATCTTCCCCCGCCGGCGCCGGCGTGGCGCCGGCACGCCGGTCAACGAATTCGATGAGCAGCGGCGGCACGTGCTGCGGCCCTGAGCGTTGGAGCAGCAGTTCGTAGGCTTGCGTCGCGACGGTTGAACCATCCGGGCGGATGGTGGTTTGCGGGGCGTAGTCGAGAATGGCGAACCGGCCCAGTGATTCGCCGAACTCGGGCATCAACAGTTCGACGTCCGGCTCGGCCGTGACGCGCAAGGTCAGTACCACCGTAGCACCGAGTGCAGGGCTGGTGTCGCTCAACCCGAGTTCCGCGCTGACGGGGCCGCGCGACACGCGCTCCACCGCGCCGTCCGCTGTTGCCGCCCGATCGCTTGCCGGCGTGAGAGAGGGTGCCAGCATCGCTGTCAGCATGGTGATTGTGGCGAGCCACGTTCGGTGCGGTCTGGCCGGGGCGCGCGCCCGCACATGCCACGGGATCCGTTTCATCGCCGGTTCCGCCGCTCCCGCATCCGGAAGAACCGTACCACCGGGTCGACGATCGAGCCGGCCGCGTCGATGTGGATGAGGTCGATACCGCGACGACCGAGGCGTTCTTTGAGGTTGGCAACGCGCGCGGCGGCGGTCGCCGCGATGTGATTGCGAAACGCGGCAGACGTCGTGTCCACCAGCGTCGTCGAACCCGTTTCGGCGTCTCGCAGATTGACGAGCCCGGTCGCCGGTACGGCCAGTTCGGCCGGATCGGTCAGGAGCACGGCGACCACGTCATGTCGTCGGTTGACCATCGACAACGTGCGCTCGTAATCCGTGTCAAGGAAGTCGCTGACGACAAAACATACAGTGCGGCGCTTGTTCACTGACGCGAAGAATCTGAGCGCGCTATCGATATCGGTTCCACGCGCATTCGACGGTATCGCGCGGCGGCGTCGCAGCCAGCGCCGCCACCACGAGTGCTGGCCGGTTGCCGTTTCGCGCGGCGCTGCGGCGGGGACGTCCGTCGCGAGCACCTCCCGGATCACCCTCAGCGCGTGCCGCGTTCCTTTTCGCGGCGGTACGTATTTGCGCACCGCTGAGTCGAACAGTACCAATCCTACCTTGTCATCGTTGTAGGTGGCCGAGAAAGCGAGGAGCGCGCAGAGTTCCGCAGCGGCTTCGCGTTTGGACCGCGCGCCTGAACCGTAGTCCTGCGAAGCTGACACATCGGCCATCAGCATCAGGGTCAGCTGTCGCTCCTCGACGTAGCGTTTGACGTGCGGCGCGCCGGCGCGGGCCGTAACGTTCCAGTCGATCGTGCGCACGTCATCGCCTGGCAGGTACGGGCGCACCTCTTCGAATTCGATACCAGCGCCGCGGAACACCGAGACGTATTCGCCCGCCAGCACGTCGGCCACGTGACGGCCGGTCCTGACCTGGATCTCCCTGACGCGCTGGACGATCTCGCTCGCGAGCATGTTGGCCTGGCCGTGCCGTCGGTGCGCTTAGCCGGTTGGCGAACTGCGCGGAGTTTCCGCACCTGGCGCGCTGGAACCGTACAGGGTGCACATGTTCAACATCCGGTCAGGGCACCAGCACCGAGTCCAGCACGCGCTGCACGACGGCATCGGCGTCCAGACCTTCTGCTTCCGCCTCGTAACTGAGCCCGATGCGGTGGCGGAGCACGTCGGGTGCGAGCGACTTGGCATCGTGCGGTGTGACGTAGTCCCGGCCGTTCAGGAATGCGTGTGCCCGCGCACCTTGCATCAACCAGATCCCCGCACGGGGGCTCGCACCGGTATCGATAAGGCCCGCTACGGCATCGAGTTCGCCAGGGCGGGTCGCCCGCACGATGTCGACCACATAGTCGCGCACCTTGTCGTCCGCAAACACGCCGCTGACTGCTTCACGAGATGCCGCGATGTCGGCGGGTGAGGCGACGGCGCGCACGCTCGGCAACGGCTGATTGCCTGCCATCCGATCGAGGATGCGCCGTTCTTCATCGACGCTCGGATACGGCAACACGACCTTCATCATGAAGCGGTCGACCTGCGCTTCCGGCAGCGGGTAGGTGCCCTCCTGCTCGATCGGGTTCTGGGTGGCAAACACCATGAACGGTGCATCCATGCGTAGCGTCTCGCCACCGATCGTGACCTGGTGCTCCTGCATGACTTCCAATAGCGCCGCCTGCACTTTCGCCGGCGCGCGGTTGATCTCATCAGCGAGCACCAGGTTGGAGAACACCGGGCCTCGTTTGATGCTGTAGCTGCCGTCTTTCGGGTTGAAGACCTCGGTGCCGATCACGTCGGCTGGCAACATGTCCGGCGTGAACTGGATGCGGGAAAAGCCCGTGTCGATGCACTCCGAGAGCGCTCGCACCGCCAGCGTCTTCGCGAGGCCGGGCATGCCTTCGAGCAGCATGTGTCCGCCCGTCAGCAGCCCGACCAGCAAGCGGTTGACCATGGCCTCCTGGCCCACCAGGACCTTGGCGAGCTCACTCTTGAGGTCAGTTGTCAGAGCATGGCTGGCAGTCGCCGGCCGCGGGTCGTTCATCGGGCGCCTCGGAAATGTCGTTGGGGTCTCAGCGCAAGGTGCGTGGCGACCAGTTGCTTTGGGGTGGCGAAACGGGTTTTCAAGCCTTTGGCCAGGGCCGGCTTGCCGCTCGCGAGGCCGCGTAGAATAGGGTGTCAAGGGCTACCGGGGTGTCCTCCCGGGCCGCGACATCAGGAGCCGCATCGATGACCAACCCCAGTTTGCCCGCGACCGACCCGTACACCGGCGTCTACCCGATCGCACCGACGCCGTTTCACCCGAGCGGCGACGTCGATCTGGACGGCCAGAAGCGGGTACTCGATTGCATGATCGATCAGGGCGTGGACGGCATCTGCATACTCGCGAACTTCTCGGAACAGATGTCGCTGTCCGATACCGAGCGCGACCAGCTGCTCGATCTGAGCGCTGAACACGTGGCCGGCCGGGTGCCGATCATCGTGACCTGTTCGCATTTCTCGACGCGGCTCGCATGCGAACGGGCGCGGCGCGCGGCCGATGCGGGCGCGGCCATGTTGATGTTGATGCCGCCCTATCACGGCGCGTTGATGAAAGCTGACGATCAGCGCGTGTTCGAGTACTACGCCGCCATCGCCGAAGCGGTCGATATCCCGTTGATGGTGCAGGACGCGCCGCTCGCCGGCGTCCACCTGTCGGTCGATCTGCTGGCGCGCATGGCGCGCGAGATTCCGCAGGTGGCCTACCTGAAGGTCGAGATGCCTGGCACTGCGACCAAGCTGCGTGCGTTGCTGGAGGCGGCCGGGGAGCACATCGACGGTCCGTTCGATGGCGAGGAGTCGATCACGTTGATGGCGGATCTCGACGCTGGCGCTACCGGCACCATGTGCAGTGCCTTGCTGCCCGAGAAGATCAAGCCCGTGCTGAGCGCCTTCGCGGCGGGCGATCGGGCGACGGCACGCGCACGCTACGCCGGGATCCTGCCCCTCATCAACTTCGAAAACCGCCAGTGCGGCTTCCGGGCGTGCAAGACGGTGATGCAAGAAGGTGGTGTGATCGCGAGCGACTTCGTGCGTCATCCCGTGATGCCGTTGCCGCCGGCGACGCGCACGGAGTTGCTCGAACTCGCGCGTGAGCAGGACCTGATCGCGCTGCGGTGGGGCCGGTAGCGCGGGTCCGGCCGCGCCGAAGAGCCGCTGAAGGGCGCTCAGGCTTCGAGCCTGACCGTCAGGCGCTCGAGCATGGCGAGGCATGCTTCCAGCTGGCTGATGTCGACGAACTCGTCAGGCCGGTGCGCCTGTTCGATGCTGCCCGGGCCGCATACGACGGTCGAGATGCCGGCCGCCTGGAACAAACCTGCCTCGGTGCCGAATGACACGACATCGGTCGTGTTGCTGCCGGTCAGCGCGCCGACCAGTTCGATGGCTTTCGAGTCCGGCTCGGGATCGAGACCAACGACGGCTGCGAAGGTCTCGGTCTGGATGTCGGCATCGGCGTAAACCGCGCGCATGGCCGGCAGCAGCTGGTCGCGGGCGTAGGCATCGATGCGTTCCATCACGTAGTCGGCGTCAGACTGTTTGAGCGGACGCATTTCCCATTCGATACGGCAGTCTTTGGCGATCACGTTCCGCGCGATTCCGCCCTCGATCTGGCCGACGCTCAACGTGGGCCAAGGCGGGTCGAACGGGCTGCCGGGCGGCACCCGATCGCGCAGATCGGCACCCAGTTCCAGCAGCCGGTGCAGGTACCGCACAGCGTATTCGATCGCGTTGACGCCCTGGTCCGGCAGTGATGCGTGTCCTTCCAGCCCACAGACGTGCGTCGTGAACTCGTAGCAGCCTTTGTGCCCTTCGATCATCCGCATGCTGGTCGGCTCACCGATGATCGCGACCGATGGCCGTGGACCTGTGCGCATCAGTTCATCGATCAGCACCGGCGCGCCCAGACACCCGGTTTCCTCGTCGTACGTGAAGGCGAAATGGACCGGTTTCCGGAGTTGCCGGCTGGCGTAGTGCGGCCCCATCGCGAGCGCTGCGGCGAGGAATCCCTTCATGTCGCAGCTGCCCCGGCCGTACACCCGGCCGTCATCGATGCGCGCCGCGAACGGGTCGCTGGTCCAGGCCTGGCCGGTGGTCGGTACGACATCGGTATGGCCCGACAGCACCACCCCGCCATCGGCGTCCGGACCCAGCGTCGCGAAGACGTTGGCCTTGCGGCCGTCTTCGCTGGTCGTGATGACCGTTCGGGCGCCGATGCGGCGCAGCTGCTCATCGAGATAGCCGATCACGTCCAGATTGGATTCGCTGGACACACTCGGGTAGCTGATCAGCTGTGACAGGTGCGTCAGCGTGGCTTCCAGTTGAGCGGGTTCAGGCATGCGATCAGTCTCTGACGAAAAGTTCGCGGGGCACGTCAGCGAGCGGTTCAGCGGGCCCCTTGAGGCCCACCAGAATGCTCTCGGTGATTTCGAGCCCGAAGTCATCCAGCCAGAGCCCCGGCATGAAGTGAAACGTCATTCCGGGTTGCAGTTCCGTCTGGTCACTCGGCCGGATGCTGGCTGTGCGCTCACCCCAGTCGGGCGGATAACTCAGTCCGATCGCGTATCCGCACCGGCCTTCGCGGCGGATCCCGGCCCGTTCGAGCACACCGTAGAAGGCGCGCGCGATGTCGCCGGTCGTGTTGCCGGCGCGTGCCGCGTCGAGGCCCGCCTCAACGCCGTCGAGCACGGCCCGTTCGGCATCGCGTACCCTCTGCGGTGGCTTGCCGAGGTAGGCCGTCCGGCAAAGCGGCAAATGGTAGCGGCGGTGCACGCCGGCGATCTCGAAGAAGGTCCCGGCTCCGCGTTCCAGCGGTTTGTCGTTCCATGTGAGATGCGCCGCCGTTGCATCCAGCCCGGTGGGTAGCAGCGGCACGATGGCCGGATAGTCGCCGCCGGCATCCGCGGTGCCGCGAATTGCAGTCCTGTAGATCTCGGCGACGAGGTCGTTCTTGCGTACACCCGGCGCAAAACGCGCCCGGATTTCGGCGTGCATCAATTCGACGATACGTGCGGCTTTGCGCATCAGCGCAATCTCCGCTGGGGATTTGATGATTCGCTGCCAGTTGACGAGCGCGGTCGCGTCTTGCCACCGAACGTCGGGTAGTTCCGTCTTCAGAGTCTCCCAGGCGGCCGCCGAGAAGTAGTAGTTCTCCATCTCGACGCCGATGCGGCTCCGCTCCAGCCCGCGGGCCTTCAGCGCATTCGCGAGATCCTGCATCGGATGGCGTTCGGTCGACTGCACGAAGTCATCGTGGTACCCGAGAATGTGGTCTTCATCCATGTAGACGGTCCGTCGCGCGCCAGCCGCATCCATGTTCCGGCCCCACCACAACGGTTCGTCATCCAGCGTTAGGACGACGCCCTGGTGGACGTAGAACGACCAGCCGTCGTAACCCGTCAGCCACGCCATGTTCGACGGGTCGCTTACCAGCAGCGCGTCGAGGCCGGCCTCCGCCATCGCCGTGCGCGTGTTGGCAAGCCGTGCCGCGTACTCGTTTCGAGTGAACGGCAAGTCGACGTCTGGCATCAGCATTCCCCTCCGGGTTTCGGACTGCTAGCCTATTTGCATTATCGTATCGAGCCATAAGGAGCCACACAGTGGCAAGCGACACCGACGGCATGCGGGAAATTCGCATGGACGCCGACAATCTGTACATCGAAGAGATGATCACGGACATGGCGGCGGGCTCGATCCGGCGGCTCACGCCGATCAACGCTGATGGGAGCGCCGACACGACGCGCCCGATCGTTTTCATGGGACAGGCGCAGGTGTTATCTGCGATGGGACCGTTGCCGCTTACTTTCGCACTGGAAGCTGAAGACCTGGCAGGCGCCGTTGAGATGTTCGCGGACGCCGCTGAAGAGGCCGTCAAGAAGATGGTCGAGGAGCTGAAAGAAATGCAGCGCCAGCAGGCTTCGCAGATCGTCGTCCCAGGTGCCGGCGGCGCTCCGCCGATGCCCGGTGCACCCGGCGGCGGGCGGTTCCAGCTCCGCTAGGTCATGAGCGGCGCGCTGATACGGCGCCGCGTCAGCTTCCGTTTTTGTTGACCGCGGTGGTCACTCAGGCAATCACGGCTTCCCCGGCGTAGATGTTCTGCTCGAAGGCCCGCAGGCGTTTGTGTACGGACATCAGCTCGACGATGCGCGTCCACGAGTTGGCCAGGAACTGGAATGCGTTCTCGACCTGATTGAATGCGTTCAGGATCTGCTGAAACACGCCGAACGTGATGACCCCGGTGACGATCGTCGGGCCGAGGGCGATGAACGGTATGAACGTGGCTCCTTGCAGGTACGCATAGCGGGCTACGTTGAAGTACAGGTAGTGGAAGAAATAGCGGAAGTAGAACTCGCGCAGATTATCGAATAACTGCGTAGCGGTTGGTGGGTCCGCACGGCCATGATCGTCTTCCCCATAGACCAGTTCCTTCCGGTAGGCTGCCTCCACTTTCTGGTTCTCGAACTCCAGCCCCGGCAGCTTGAAGCCAACCGCCGCCAGCACCACGGTGCCAAGTGCTGCCGACAGGATCGCGAGATACACGAGACCTTGTGACACATCGCCGAGCACAGGGTATTCGGTGACTTTTTCGGACAAGGTCCAAAGCAGGGGCAGGAACGCGATGAGCGTCATCACCGAGCGCACGAAGCTCAATCCGAGCGTTTCCATGATCGCGGCAAATTTTTGGGTGTCTTCCTGAATGCGCTGCGAAGCGCCTTCGACGTTTCTCAGGATCGGCCAGAACGACATGTAGTAGTCGTTCATTGCTTTGCGCCACCTGAACAGGTAGTGAGACGTAAAGAAGTCGAGTGCCACCAGAAACGTGATGTAGGGGACAAGCACATACATCGCGGTGAGCAACTGGTCGTAGTAGTCGGCCAGCGTGACGGTTTCGGGTTTCGTGAGTGCCCGCTGGATAAGGTCGTAGAAGTTGCCGTACCAGGTGTTCAGGAACACGCTGATCTGGACGCTGGCGTACGTTGAAAGCACCAGCCCTGTCGACCCGACAACAGACCACCAGTACCACTGATCGCGGCCCAGGAAGGCCCAGAGAACGCAAAACGTTGCCCCGGTCATGATGATGAACTGGTAGGTCCAGACCTTCTCCGGTGTGAAGAACGGCCGCCGTCCGCCCTCACCCGACTCGAGATTGAGTCCGGCACCAATATTGATCAGTTCGCCCAGCGCGTCGCCGACGGTAAACCAGACGAGAAACGACAGCGCCGTCCAGCCCAATGCGGACAGAAAAAACACCTTGGGATTGGGAAAGAAAGATCGGAACATGCCGGGGTCGCCTTGTGTCGAATTTGGAGCGTTTCGCGGCGGTAGCCTCTGGACATGCCTGCCGGCGTATGCACGCTGAGCGTACTGACCGGATCGCGAACAGCTGGGTGCAGACAGCCGGGCCGGCTGGTGCAAGTCGTAAACCTGGGGGGATTAGACGCGCGCAATGGTAACAGGGTTCACGGATCGGCCCCGGAAAGTCCGATTACGATTTTGTAACGCGCCCGCCTTCGCGTGTCTGAGCGATCCGGCAACCCTTGGGATGCCGCTCGCCTGGCACTGCGCGAGCTCCCCACCAATGAAGCAACACCAATGACGAACCCGCTACTGGCCGAGGCATGGTCGCTGAACGATGAGGTCGTCCGGCTCCGGCGACGCATCCACCAGTTCCCGGAACTCGGCAACCATCTGCCATTAACGCGCGCCGCCGTCCTCGAAAGCCTGAACGGTCTCGATATAGACGTGCACCTGTCGAACGCGACGAGCGGCGTGGTCGCCATCATGCGCGGTGCGCATAGCGGTCCGACCCTGCTCCTGCGTGGCGACATGGATGCGCTGCCGATGCCTGAACATACCGGTTTGTCGTTTGCATCCGAGCACGAAGGCTGTATGCATGCCTGCGGCCACGACGCGCACACGGCCATGCTGACGGGGGCCGTCAAGCTGCTCGCGCGCCGCCGCTCGGAACTGCACGGGAACGTGGTTTTCATGTTTCAGCCGGGTGAAGAAGGGCCGGGTGGCGCGGGACCGATGATCGAAGAAGGGCTGCTCGACGTTGCCGGCAAGGCGGATGCCGCGTTTGCCATTCACATCTTCCCCAATCTCACAGCGGGGCATGTCATGACGCGGCCGGGCCCGATGCTGGCTTCGGCCGACACGGTGACCATCCGGATCATTGGGAAGGGCGGCCATGGCTCCATGCCCTATGACGCGCTGGATCCGGTGCCGGTCGCTTGCACACTGGTGAACGAACTGCAGAACTTTGTCACGCGCCGCTTCAGCGTATTCGACCCGGTGGTCATCACGGTCGGTCGGATCGTTGCTGGCACGGTCGATAACGTGATCCCCGAACATGCCGAGATGGGCATCACGCTCAGGACCTTTAGCGCCGAAGCCAAAACAACCGCCCACGCCGGGATCCGGCGCATTGCCGAACACATTGCGGCCGCCTACGAGATGCGCGCGGAAGTAGATATCGGCAACGGCTATCCGGCAACGATTAACGACGCACAGTTCGTGGAGCGTTTTGGCGCCATCGCGCGCAGTGTCGTCGGTGATGATGGGTACGCGGAGACCGAGCACCCGCTGATGGCGGCGGAAGACTTTTCCCTGGTGCTGCAACGGAGTCCCGGCTGTATGGCGATGCTCGGCACCGCGCCGGACGATATCGACCCGGCTGATGCTCCAGCCTGTCATTCCACCCGGATGTCGTTGAACGAGCAGGCGTTGCCGGTTGGCGTCGCATTGCACGCGGCCGTTGCGCTCGACTACCTGTCAGCGCCCGATTGAGCACCCGGTCGATGGATTTTGATCAGTTTGTCGCTTCGCTCGGTCAGCAGGCGCCGCCGGTCGAGGCAAATGTCGCGCTCCGTGCCCTTTGGTATGACGCGAACGGCCGCGACGACAGCGCCATGCGTGCGGCGAAGTCTGACGATAACTACGCCACTTTGCGCGTACGCGCTTACCTGTATCGAAAGGATGGTGACGAGCGCGCGGCCAGGCGTGCGTACTGGCAGGCAGGGGTCGAGCCATGGTCTGGATCGCACCAGGCCGAGTGGGAGGACATCGCACGCGCCGTCATGATTGAAACCATCGTTGAACGTTCCTACCTGTAGCGCATTGCTACCTCGAGGCCCGCGGGAGGCCCGCATATGAGTGCCATTAAGGAGATGAACCCGGCGGGTTACGCCAACCGGTTCGCAGGTTACACAGAGCTCAGAATGCAGCGTAACGCAAGCACCAACGTCACGCTGTTGAACGGTGATCTGACCGGCAATGCCAGAGCGCAGCACAGCGGCGTCAGCGCACGTGTATTCAAAGACGGTATCTGGGGCTTTGCCTCGCGCCCCGAACTCGACGAGGCGCAAGTGCTCGCAACGATCGACGATGCCACCGCAAATGCGCGCTTTCTGGCGAGACGAAGCGGTCGTGCGGGCTCGACGCTGAGCGTCGACCGGGCTGAATGTAACGTCGACTTCTCAACGGCTGGTCCCCGGCGCACGCAGGCCGAAACCGTCGACTTCCTTAACACGCTGGATGCGCACATTACCTCGACCTACCCCGGCCTCAAGTCCCGCATTGTCCAGCTCGCCGATCTCGATATGGAGAAGCAGTTCTGCAACTCCGACGGGTCTAGCGCATATTCGAATATCACGCGTTCGCTGGTGATCGTAAGTCTCGTACGTACCAACGCGGCCGGTGAGCCGGTCACGGTTCGCAAGGCGTTCGGAGGGCGTGGACAGTTCGAAGATGTCTTCGCCCGTCCATCGGAACTCTACGACGACATCGCCGGGCTGCACGGGCATCTCGTCAATAAGGTCGACGCGGTGGTACCGCGCGCCGGGGTGCACGACGTCATCATGGATTCCGAGCTGGCCGGAATTCTGGCGCACGAGGCGATCGGTCATACGACTGAAGCCGACCTCGTTCGTGAAGGCTCCGTGGCTGGCGATTACGTCGGCAAGCAGGTCGCGAGCCCGCTCGTATCGATGGTCGACTATGCCCACACCCGCGACGGCGAAACTCTGCCGGTGCCGGTCTACGTCGACGACGAAGGGGTAACGGGTCGCGATGTCTGGCTTATCAAAGACGGCATCCTGCAAGACTTCATGCACAACAAAGAGAGTGCCCACCACTTCTCGCATGAACTGACGGGTAACGCGCGGGCCTACCAGTTCTTTGATGAACCGCTTATCCGCATGCGCAACACGGCGATTCTGCCCGGGCGCGACAAACTCGAAGACATGATCGCGAGTGTCGAAGATGGCTACTACCTGATGTGGCCATCCAACGGGCAGGCTGATTCGACTTCGGAGTTCATGTTCGGCATCAGCCTCGGTTACGAGATCAAGGAGGGCAAGCTGGGTCGCGCGATCACGGACACCACTATCTCTGGCGTCGCCTTCGACATGTTGAAGACGGTGACGATGGTGTCTGACGAAATGAACTGGGGTTGTGCCGGGATGTGCGGCAAGAAGCAGATCATTCCGGTCGGTATGGGTGGTCCGGCCATTCGATGCCGGATTCACGTTGGCGGGGAGTAAACAACGAATGCACGAAGCTGTACTGGAGCAGAGTCTCGAACGTCTGCGCAGCCGTGGGTTTGCGCACGCCGAAGCGCGTATCAGCGCGAATGACAAAGATGAGCTGCAAGCCGAGTTCAACACGCCGAGCATGCTGCGCTCGGTCGCGAACGTGTCCCTGGTCTTGTCGGGTCTGGTCGACGACAAGCGCGCAACCGTGTCGGTTAACAAGCTGGACGATGACAGTGTCGTGGAGGCCGTCGAAGAACTGTGGCTGTCGGCGCAGGCCGCGCCGGCTGACACTGCTAATGCGATCGCACAGTCGCAGCCGGCCGCCGAATTCAGCTTTGGGGATCAGAGTGCCGATCTCGACCGCATGTGCGACCGGCTGGACGAGTTTCTGGACTACACGGTGAATACCCACCCCAGTCTGACGCTCGGGATCGCCGGCGTCTCGCATACGCGGGTACACACGCACTACGCAAATACAAATGGCGTTTCGTTGAAAGCGCGGCGGGGTCGCTACGATGCGCAGGCCATGTTTACGGCCAAAGAAGGCGAAGACGTATCGTCGTTCAGCTATTCCGGCGTCAGCATGAAGAGGCTCGACCGCCCCATCGCCGAGACCGCTTCGTTCGCCAGGCTGATGACCAATTCGGTTGAACAGATTCGCACGCGCAAGGTGCCGCAAAAGTTCACGGGCGATCTGGTTATCACGCCCGACTGTGTTGGGTCGTTCATGGGCTTTCTGCTCGGCAATATCGGCAACGGACCGATGATCGCGGGCACGTCGGTCTACGCCGGGCGGCTCGGTGAGCAGGTGGCGTCAGAAGCACTGACGCTGCGCTCGAGGCCGCTCGATCAGCCGGGCGGTCATTTCCTGACCGGCGACGGCTATCCAGCCGAGAATGCCACTATCGTAGAAGCTGGCACCCTCAAGTCTTATCTGCTGGACCTCTACGGCTCGCGCAAAACTGGACACGGCCAGAGCCGCTCAGGCGGCTGCTGGCTGGTCGAACCCGGACAGATGAGCGTGGCCGAGATGATCGCGAGCGTCAGGCAAGGTGTTTTAATCTCGCGATTCTCAGGTGGTCGTCCGAGCGAGAAAGGTGATTTCTCAGGCGTTGCCAAGAACAGCTACTACATCGAAGACGGCGTGGTGCAGTACCCGATCAGCGAGACGATGGTGAGCGGGAACCTCGCGCAGCTGCTGCGTGATATCGAAGGCATGTCGAAGGAGACAGCGGACTTCGGCGCGTCCTGCTACCCATGGATCAAGGTCGGGGGGCTCGGTATCTCCTGACCCTTGTGCGCATGGCCCGGCGGTTGGACCGCCGGGAGCCCGATCAGGTGGGACCGAACGGCGGCGTCTCGCCCGGGCAGCGGTGGATGGTCGCGTCGGCTACAGCCTGTTCGCGCAAACGGTAGTTCTCATCCGCGCCGTCGGCTGATGGTAAATCCAGAAACGCCTGATGGGACGGGTACCAGACGCCCAGCACTTCGTCGACCGGCTGGTCGCCGAGCGGTTGTCCGCGCACCGGATACTGCCAGAGGATGCGCCCGCCAACCTTGGGCAGCAATGCGTTCAGTACGCGCATGTAGTCCCGGTAGAGTTGGCCATCTGGAAACCCGGCGGCTTGCGAGTAACGGTTCAGATTCAGCATCAACACGGGGCCGTCGTCCGCGGTGCCGGCGACCTGCTCGATTACCGCCATTTCGGCCGGATTGCGGTTGGGCTTGCCGTCGCCCGCGACCGCGCTCACGACAGCACCGCCCACGCGGCATCGACGCCGGCACCGGCTGGCGCGCTGTAGCCGTGCCGGCGCAGGCACGCCTCGAGCGCGCCGAGGCAGGACAGCACGTTGTCGACGCGGCAACCGTAACCCATCGTTCCGATGCGCCAGATCTTGCCGTGCAGCGGCCCGAACGATGTCCCGATCTCAATACCGAAGCCGTTCAGCATATCGGCGCGCACGGCGTCCCCGTTCGGTTGCACGGCAGCCGGGATCGCGACACCCGTGACGTTCGGCATCTTGTTGTCCAGATCGCCGAAGAGTTCAAGGCCCATGGCGCGTAGACCCGCGCAGAGCGCGTCGCTTATCCGCCGGTGGTTTGCGAAACGCGTGTCCCAGCCCTCCTGCAGCACGATGCGGGCGCATTCGCGCGCGGCGTAGAGCATCGACGTTGCTTCGGTGTGGTGGTTGAGGCGCGACTCCGACCAGTAGTCCATAACCATCGACAGGTCGAAATAGTTTGACTGGATGATGAGGCCGTCCGCGTCTTCGAAGCCGTCGGGCCGTATGCCCTGCTCGACGTGTTTGCGCGCGTTGATAAGCTCCGCAACGCGGTCGTTCAGCGTGACCGGCGCAATGCCAGGAGGGCCGGACAGGCACTTTTGCAATCCCGCCGTGACCGCATCGAGCTGCCACGCATCGGTTTCCAGCGGCATGCCGGTGATCGACGCGGTGGTGTCGACGTAGAGCAGGGCACCGTGCTGCCGGCAAAGCGGCCCGATCTCGGCGAGCGGCTGCGCCATCGTCGTCGATGTGTCGCCCTGCACGCATGCGACCACCTTGGGCTTATGGGCTTTCAGCGCCGCTTCGATCGCCTCGGGGCTGAACACCTGACCCCATTCGACCTCGATACTGACGACGTTGGCCTTCAGTCGCCCGGCAATTTCACAGAGCAGATGACCGAAGCGTCCGAACACCGGTACGACAACGGTGTCGCCAGGCTCGATGATCGAGGTCAGCACGGCTTCGATACCGGCCCTGGCGGTACCGTCGATCATGAACGTCCAGTGGTTGTTGGTACGGAAGATCTGGCGGTAGAGCGCCATGACCTCGTTCATATAGCCCGTGAACTGCGGGTCGAACTGCCCGAGCATCGGCATCGACATCGCGCGCAATACGCGAGGATCGACGTCGACCGGGCCGGGGCCCATCAGGCGCCGCGGCAGCGGGTTCAGATCTTCGAAGAGTTCCATCGGCTCAATACTCCGAAACGGGCTGCTGCGTGGTGCGCCGCAGCGTGGTTGCGAGAAGGTCGGTCTGCGCGGGCTCAACCGCTGACGAGGTGCACCGCGGCGTCAGCCGCGTCCGCGTTGGTGGGCGCCACTATGACACCGGCTGCGCGCAGTCGTTCGACCTGTCGGGTGCTGACCTGCGGGTCGGCGTCGGTGCCGCATACGTACGCGACGATCGGCGGTCGGTCACCGGGTGCGGATTCGACCACGACGCAGACGTGGGTAGCCGGATCGTCGTCGGCGCCAAAACCCAGTACCACGTCGAGCAGTACGACCCCGACGCACGGATCCGTGAGCGCGTCTTTGAGCGCTGCGCTGCGAACCGAAGGGTCGATCATCGGGTGTGGCCGTCCGGCGGTGTACTCGTCAGCGCCGAAATCGATGAACTGATGGTGGGCGGATGCGCGCTCCGTTCCGGCCCCCGGTACCGGCACGTTCGAGTGCACGCTGAGGCCCGCGGCCCTGGCGATGACCTGCGCTTCCGCGCAGAGTGTGCCGCCGCAAAAGAGGCCGCGTATGGCGCCGCCCGGCCGCGCGTTTTCTGCCTCGGGCTGAAACGTCTCGAAGACGTGGCCGAGCGCCTTTTCGACAGCACCTTTTAGCGTAATGGCGTCGTCCACCCCGTCGTCGCCGCCCAGGAAACAGAACGTGACCGGTTTGCCCAGCCCCGCAGCGCGTTCGCGAACGCGCGC
>JBCCEJ010000023.1:0-68379 GCA_039030335.1 Pseudomonadota bacterium
CGAGCACACGCTGCACGGCCATCGAGCGCTCGGGGTCCAGAAAAACCTTGGAGCCGTCGATCGGTGAACGGAATTCCACACCGGCCTCCGTCAGTTTCCGCAAGGTTCCGAGACTGAACACCTGGAAGCCGCCCGAGTCGGTCAAAATCGGGCCGTCCCAATGCATGAACTCATGCAGGTCTCCGTGCGCGGCCATGATCGACTCACCGGGGCGCAGCATCAGGTGAAAGGTGTTGGAGACGAAGATCTGCACACCCAGCTGCCGGAGTTCCTCAGGCGTCATGGCCTTCACCGTGCCGTAGGTGGCGACCGGCATGAACGCGGGCGTCTCGACAACGCCGCGCGCGAAGTGCATGCGCCCACGGCGCGCCGTTGCGTCGGTGTCGATCAGCTCGAATCGAAAACTCATGTGTCAATCTTCTCGGTTGGCCGCTCCGCACGCGGCCCTCGTGCACACGCACCTCGCACCCAAGCACCGTGGCCGCATGCGGACTGCCGGTCAGTTCGTGGCACCGTTGGCAGGCCGGGTGGCAGTTGAGCATGGCGCGCTATGGCCGCGAACACGGCCTCCCGTCACGCACCCCCGGTCCGTTGCAGAGCCGGTGCGCAGTCTATTGGATCAACATCGCATCGCCATAGCTGAAGAAGCGATAGCGGGCCTTCACCGCGTGTCGGTAGGCGTCCAGCACGCGCTCACGGGACGCGAACGCGCTCACCAGCAGCATCAAAGTCGTACGAGGCAGATGAAAGTTCGTGATCAGCGCATCAACCACCTGGAACTGAAAGCCCGGGCGAATGAACAACTCCGTATCCCCCGCTGTGGGTCGGGGCGCGCCCGGCGCTGGCCAGGCCTGCGCCGCACTCTCGAGCGCACGAACCACGGTTGTACCGACTGCGACGATCCGTCCGCCCCCGGCACGCGTCGATTCGATGCGCGCGCAGAGTTCGGCGTCGATCGCGTAGCGCTCGGCGTGCATCCGATGCGAGTCGAGGTCGCCACGCACCGGCTGAAAAGTGCCGGCACCGACGTGCAAAGTGAGGGGCATGTGTGCGATTCCGGCACCCGACAAACGTTCCAACAGGGCGGCGTCGAAATGCAGGCCGGCGGTTGGCGCGGCAACCGCGCCGGGCCGTTCGGCATACACGGTTTGATAGCGGTCTTCGTCGCGACGCTCAGGCGCTCTATCGATGTACGGAGGCAATGGCAAATGACCACACTGTTCGAGCAACTCGGCCCACGCAGTACGGGCACGCACCATGTAGAACGAGTGCTGCCGCGCGATGATCTCAACCTCGAAGCGACTGGTCCGCTCCGCGGAGGCCGCCGGGGTCAAGCCAATGACCGTGCCATCCCGCAGCGGTCGGTTGCTGCGCGCCTGCACGAGCGCCTCGGTGTCGGACTGGATGCGTTCGAGCAGCAGTTCCACCCGCCCACCGCCCGGTTTGCGTCCAAACAACCGGGCACGAATCACCCGCGTATCGTTGACGACCAGCAGGTCGCCGGCGCGCAGCAACTCTGGCAGATCGCTGAACGCATGGTCGCCCAGGCCCGCTGCGTCGCGCGCGCGCGGCATGACCAGCAACCGACTCGCGCTGCGGACCTGCGACGGTGCCTGCGCGATCAGCTCCGCGGGCAGCTCGTAGTCGTAGTCATCAAGCGTTTCCATAGGGCGTGCTGTTCATCGGACGGTTGTCATCAGCTCCGAGGATCCTCGCACCAGCCACTGCGCGGCACTTGCCTGCGTGCGGCGGCTTTGTGATCATGTGCAGGTGGCGTGTCGAGGTCATACCGTCGTCGGTGACGGCGGAGCGGGCCTCACGCAGGCCGCGCCTGCCGGAGTGGTGGAACTGGTATACACACAGCACTCAAAATGCTGCGGCGAAAGCCATGCGAGTTCGAGTCTCGCCTCCGGCACCATCTGATTCTAGTTCGGCTGAGCTTCACCAGGCGCGTACGCTGGGCGATTTCACCGCCTTGGTGCGCGCCGACCATAACTCACCTCCACCCGAACGGCATCTCGTCATCGTCGAGTGTCAGTCGCAATGTCTCGGCATCCAGGAACCGGCGGCCGCGGTCGATCTGCCGCGCAGCCTGGAGCAATCGCTCGAGCGCGGCATCGGCATTTGCGAAGTCGAGCGCCGTTGTATCCACGACCAGCAGCGGCGCCGCATCGTAGGTGGCAAAGAAGCGCCCGTACAGGCCGGCGAGGCGCGCCAGATAGTCCGCCTCGATCGCTTGTTCGTAGGTGATTGCACGCGTCTCTATGCGTGACAGCAATACCGCCAGCGGTGCATGCAGGTAGATGACCAGATCGGGCACGGGCAGTCCTCCCATGACCTCGGCGTACACTTGCCGATAAAGCTCGAATTCATCGACGTCCAGCGTCAGTTCGGCGAACAGTGCGTCCTTCTCGACCATGAAATCACTGACGACGGTTGGCGCGAACAGTTGTGGCTGCGCAAGTTCGCGTGCTTGCCGGGCACGCTGGAGCAGAAAGCTGAGCTGTGCCGGCAGGGCCCAGGCGCGCGGTTGCGCGTAGAAGCGCTCCAGAAACGGATTCTCTGCCGGTGCCTCCAGTACGGTCTCGCCGCCGAGCTGTCGCGCCAGGGCCACGCTAAGCGTGGTCTTACCGACGCCGATCGGCCCCTCGACCGCAATATGGCGCGGTTGGCCCCCTAGCGCCCAGTCGCCGCTCATGCCGGGATGGGCGGCGGATGCACCCTCTCCAACGATCCCTTCGGTCCGCCGCCGAAACCGGCAACAGCCAGGTCGGCGAGCGCACCGAGCCCCGGAAGGTTGAGCTCCGGTGCGATTTCCATGAGCGGTTCGAGCACGAACGGCCGCTCGGCGAGACCCGGGTGCGGCAGCGTCAGACGCGCTGAGCTCAGTTGATGCTCGCCGAACACCAGCAGGTCGAGGTCCAGCGTGCGCTCACCCCAGTGACGCCGGCGCTGGCGTCCCTGACGGCATTCGATCGTCTGCAGCTCCGTCAGCAGCGAAATAGCGGCAAGCCGTGTTTCCAGATGCGCGACCGCATTCAGGAAGTCCGGCTGGTCGAGCGGCCCCATCGGGGAGCTCGCATACAGAGAAGAACAGCGGATAAAGCGCGTTTCTGGCAGCGCCGCGAGGCGGATGACGGCGCGCTGCAGTTGCCATCGTGGGTTGTCGATATTTGCGCCGAGCCCCACGAAGGCAGACACCGGCGACGCGTTCACTGGGCGGTCGCATCTCGCGCGGCCGGAGGGCCGCGCCTTGAGCGCCGTCTGCGACGCCGTCGGCGCTCTCCGTCGCGCGGTGCAGACTGCGCCGACGCATTGCCGTCACCGCGCGACTCCAGGAATTTCGTCCACCACGCCGCGTCTTCTTCCACCGGTTCCCCAGCCTCTGCGCGCAGCAGCAGGAAGTCGTAGGCCGCCCGGAGGCGGGGGTGGTCTGCGAGCTTCTGCGGGCGCCGTCCGCGGCGGTCGAGCAGCCGCGGCTGAAGGTTCCAGATCTCGCGCGCCATCAGCGAGAAACGCTTCGGCACGGCGACAACCTGATTCTGATCGAAGACGACCTGCGAGCCCGCCTGTTCGATCGCCTGGCCCGGAGACATGTCCTGCACCTCGTGCCCGGCCAGATGCACGCGCAGCACGGGCCACAAAAGTGCCGCGAGCAGGAATGCGGGAGTGACCGGTTTGTCCTCCGCGACGCGTTGGTCGGTATTGCCGAGCGCGAGTTCGACGAGCGCCAGAGCCCGCTCGTCTTCTTCGATAAGTGACGCCGTCGCCGGGAACAACGTCCGCAGGATGTCGTGTTCGCGCAGCCTCCGGAACGACGCCAGCGCGTGGCCGGTCATCAATAGCTTCAAGCATTCTTCGAATAAACGGGCTGGCGGAATGTCGGCCAGGAGCCCCGCACACGGCGCGATCGCCGCGAGCGTGCGCGTCTCCAGTTCGAAGTCGAGCTTGGCGGCAAATCTGAGCGCGCGCAGGATCCGGACAGGGTCCTCGCGGTAGCGCGACTCCGGTTCACCGAGCATGCGGATAATGCCGTGTTCGAGGTCGTCGACACCGTCGGCAAAATCCACGACCGAGAAGTCGCGAATATCGTAGTAGAGACAGTTGATCGAGAAGTCACGGCGGGCAGCGTCTTCGTCGCGAGTGCCGTACACGTTGTCGCGCACGATCATGCCGTTCTCCGTGCGGCCGTCGCCATCGTCGGCGTCGTGGGCTGCCCGGAATGTTGCTACTTCGATCACTTCGCGACCGAAGCGCACGTGCGCCAGCACGAAGCGGCGCCCGATCAGACGGCAGTTGCGGAACAGTGCCTTGACCTCGTCAGGCCGTGCGGAAGTAGCCACGTCAAAGTCTTTGGGCGACTGGCCGAGCAGCAGATCGCGCACCCCACCGCCCACCAGGTAGGCCTCATGGCCCGCCTGAGTCAGTCTATAGAGCACTTTGAGTGCATGCTCGCTGATGTTCGCGCGCGATATATTGTGTTCGGCGCGCGGGATGATGCGCGGGCTAATGGTCGGGCTGTCCTGACACGTCCGTGAGTTGCGGGTTGGGCCTGACGTCATGGTGCAGGCGGCACCGGCATCATAACAGGGCCAACTGTGGGTGGCACGATGAGCAGATTCCGGCCGCCGCCCACAGCTGAGCGCGCCGATCGAAAGGCAGATCAGGCCGCCCCACAATGGCGGCCATCGTCAATCGTGAGCGCGAGCGCCGAAAGGGTTCGGCGACCTCATGCGTCCTTCGAGAGATTGACCGACGCAAGGTGGTCGATCAGTCCATCGATCCCCAGTTCGCGAACCTGATTCTTGAAGGTGCGCTTGTAAGTCTTCAGCATGCTGACGCCCGCCACGGAGATATCGTAGAGGCGCCAGCCTTGATCTCCGCGGTAGAGGTAGTAGTTCATCTTCACTTCCGGCGCATCGTCGGTCAAAACCCGCGTGGGCACCATCGCGACATTGCCCGAGCGGCTGCGCCTGACATCCCCGTAGCGCAGGGTCGCACCCGCCAGCCCGCCGACGGCATGCGAGTAGGTCCTGAACATCATCTTGCGCAGTTCCGTGACGAACCGCGTGCGCTGGGCCGCCGACGCGGCTTCCCAGTCTTTGCCGAGCACGCGTCGCGCAATGCGCTCGAAATCGACCACCGGTGCCACGTGACGTTCGATGAGCACGAAAACTGTCTCGGGGTTCACCGTCTGGCCGGCTTCGGTCTTGCCGAGCTCAGCGCGCAGCTTGTCGGTAACGGCAGTGATTACCGCGTCCGGTGTCCCCGACGTGGACCACGCGGCCGGCGAGCAGAACATGACGCTGGAACTGATCAGGGCGACGAGCAGTGCACGGAACATCGTTGGCATTCTCTGTTGGGAAACTACGCGATTCAGGTTGCCTGACAACCCGGCTGCCGAACTGGCGCCGATGTGGCGCTGGAGCGAGACAAATGTGGCGATTTCATGGCCACCTAACCGGGTGGTCAGCCGCATTTCGGACTCGGGGTGAGCGCTTGTCAACGCAATCGCGGCACGGAGGCGGCAATTTGTGACCCGCTTCACAGGCGATGCAGACACCGGCTGTGATCGGCCTGTCGTTCCAATCGGAACGGAGCCTGGCACGCAGCCGAAATGGCAAGTTCGCTGCTTCGCCGGGCGGTGCGTCAGCCTTTCGCGTAGCAGGCCGCGTACACATCACGGCCAACCGTTCCCTTGATGCGGTTGACGCCGGCCACGATGCCGTCGCGCGCAGCTTCGCACGCTGGCCGGTTGTCGAACTCCTGAAAGCGCGTGTCGGTGGCAACGCCGGTGGAAGACGTAATGATCGTGATGACAACCAGGATGTAGATTTGCATGGCGCCTGTCGCTCAGCCGAACCGGCGAACCCCTGGCCAGTTCAGGAAATGGATGAACCCGAACACGCTCCGCCAGCGGGCGGTGCCGCAACCCGGTGCGGTTCAGACTTTGCGCAGCAGAAACACGAACCGGCCATCTTCCTGGCCCGATGACAGAAGAACATGCCCGGTCGCGTTCGAAAACGCCTCAAAATCGTGAATGGAACCAGGGTCGGTCGCGAGGATCTTGATAACCGACCCGGCCGCCATCGCAGCTATCGCCTTTTTGGCGCGAAGTAACGGTAGTGGACAGCTGAGCCCTGATGCATCCACCAGCTGGTCGAATTCCAAACGCCCTACCCCTCCATGCACATCGTCGAAGACAACCGATCGGCGGAGGTTTTCGCACGCACGGAACCTTCGACCCGTGGCGCGCGATCATCACCGGGCGTTTGAGTCGGCCAGGCGCGAATAGTAGCGAAGTCGCGGGTACGATGCCCATGCCAGAAACCCGGCGCGACCAGGTTTTCCATCGCCCAACGCCGCCCGTGTCGCTCAGGCGGCCTGACTCTAACGCCTGAAACCGTGGGGCACCGACCGATGACGTCGGAATCAGACCGCCACACGGGGTTTTCGGGACCGCGCACGAAGACGGATCTCACTTATCATGCGCGCCAGTAGGCCGGAGCACCCGCCATCGGCGCCCTGCCCCCTTCTTTTTGAGCCAACGGTGAGCGCTGCGACGGTATTTCATGGATCACTTCCCGATATTCGTGAAACTTACAGACCAGACGGTACTGGTCGTCGGCGCGGGACCCGTCGCCGCGCGCAAGGTCGGCCTGCTGATGAGCAGCGGCGCGCGGGTCGCGGTCGTGGCGCCAGCGGCAGAGGCCGGGTTGCGCGAGTTGGCCAGCCGGCGGCAGCTGACCTGGCATGCACGCGAATTCATCGATGACGATGTTAGCGGCGCGCGCCTGGTCTTCGCGGCCACCGACAGCGCAGCGGTGAACGCGCGCGTGGCAGAGATCTGCCGCAGCCGCGAAATCCCGGTCAACGTCGTGGACCAGCCAGCCCTCGGCTCCTTCATCATGCCGTCGATCGTCGACCGCTCGCCGGTTCTCGCGGCCATTTCGACAGGAGGCAGTGCACCGACGCTCGCGCGGCTGCTGCGGGGCCGGCTCGAAGCAGCCATCCCGGCCGCTTTCGGGCAACTCGCGGCGCTGGCTCGTGAATACCGCGAACAGGTCAAAGCTGTCATTGCGCACCCTACGGCCCGCCGCCGATTCTGGGAGCAGGCATTCGATGGGGAGGTCGCCGAACTCACGTTCGCCGGACGCGAGGCCGATGCGCGCGAACGGCTTGAACAGATGCTGCACTGCCCGGCGCCTCGATCGCTCGGTGAGGTATACCTGGTCGGCGCCGGCCCCGGCGACCCGGACCTCCTGACCTTCCGGGCGATGCGCCTGATGCAGCGTGCGGAAGTGGTGCTATACGACCGCCTGGTCAGCGAACCAGTTCTGGATCTGGTACGACGCGATGCCGAACTCGTCTACGTCGGCAAACGCCGCGGCAACCATGCGATGCATCAGCGGGCGATCAACGAGCAGCTGGTCGAACTCGCGGCTACAGGGCGCAGGGTACTGCGGCTGAAAGGCGGCGATCCGTTCGTCTTCGGTCGGGGTGGCGAGGAGATCGATACGCTGGCCGAGCGCGGCATTCCGTTTCAGGTCGTGCCTGGCATCACGGCGGCGTCGGGGTGCGCCGCCTACGCCGGAATTCCGCTGACCCACCGGGACCATGCCCAGTCTTGCGTTTTCGTAGCCGGGCATCTGCAGGACGGCACGGTCAATCTGAACTGGCCGGCCCTGGCTCATCCCGGTCAGACTCTGGTGTTCTATATGGGACTGGTCGGCTTGCCAATCATCTGTGAGAAGCTGGTTGAACACGGCCTGGGCTCGGACACACCCGCGGCGCTCGTGCAACGCGGAACGACGCCACAGCAGCGCGTACTCACATCAACCCTGGCGCAGCTGCCCGCCCTGGTCGAACGAGAACGCCCGCGTGCGCCAACCCTGCTGATGGTGGGTTCGGTCGTCGAACTGCACGGCAAGCTCGGGTGGTTTCAGCCCGACCGGCCCGAGTCGGGCCACCTGACCACCGGACCACAGCGCATCTGAATGGTGGCGAGGCCTCAGTCGTCGTGTCTGCAGATCCCGGCTTCCACCGCTATCACAGCGGCCTGAACGCGGGAATGCACCTCGAGTTTGCGTAAGATCGACTTCACGTGCAGCTTGACGGTGCCGTCGGAGATACCGAGTTCCCGAGCGATCACCTTGTTGCTCTGCCCGGCAGCCAGATGGCAGAGGATCTCGGTCTCGCGCGGGGTCAGCTCGGCGAAGCGGTCGCGCCCCTCGTCCGCACCGTTGCCGCCCTGGTCGACGGCGGCAAGAGCGCCGCTGAGATCAGACGCCACGACCGTCTCGCCGGCGACGATCTGATGGAGCGACGCGACCAGCTCGTCGGGCTCCATATCTTTCAACAGGTACCCGCTGGCCCCGGCACGCAGGCATGCGACCAGATCAGTTTGGTCGCGGCTGGTCGTCAACATGACGGCCGGACAGCCGACCTTGCGCTCGCGCATGCGCCGCAGCACGTCGAGTCCCGACAGGCCCGGCATCCGCATATCGAGTAGCACGACGTCGGGACTCAGACGTTCGAGTTCCTCGAGCCCTTCGTTGCCATCGCCGAACGCCCCGCTGACTTCCAGGCCGCGGCGTTGCAGCAGTTCCTGCACACCGCTGCGGAACAGCGTGTGATCATCGATCAGAACTATGCGCACGGTCGCCTCTCAATCCAAAGTAGTCATCATCAGGCCGCCTCACTAGTCTGGCTGTCGAGCGCCGCCAGATCGAGCCTGAACTCGATACGCGTGCCCTCCTC
This sequence comes from Pseudomonadota bacterium, assembly GCA_039030335.1. Classification (GTDB taxonomy): domain Bacteria; phylum Pseudomonadota; class Gammaproteobacteria; order HK1; family HK1; genus JBCCEJ01. Next base: position 8,761 of record JBCCEJ010000023.1, read on the forward strand.
CGGTTCACTTTCAATCGTAAGCGAACCGCCTGCACGCTGCGCACGTTCGCGCATGATCGCGAGGCCGAGATGGTCGCCCGGGTGGTCGCCCGGACGCACCGGGGTCCCTGCCTCGGACATACCGATACCGTCGTCCTCGACGAGCACCTGCAGCAGGCCGCGCCGATTGCGCACGAGCACGCGCAGCATCTGGGCCTGACTATGCCGTCGCGCGTTCGTGAGTGCCTCGCTGACGATCCGCATGATCTGCATCTGAACTGCGGGTGACAGTTCCGGAGTCGAACCTTCGTGCTGCAGGTAGACCGCGCACGGGCCTTCGCCATGCAGCCGTTCAGTCATGTCGCGAAGCGCATCCAGCAAACCACGCCGGTCCACCGGAGCCCTGAAGTTGGCGAGCAGCTCGCGCAGTTCCACGTTGACGTCATCGACGGCATCGCGAATCCGCGCACACTCGCGCGCCGCGTTGTCCGTCTGCCCGGCTTGCAGCGACTCCTGCAGCATCTTGGCCTGGAGGCCAAGGCTCGCGATCGTCTGTGCCAACGAATCGTGTAACTCATGCGACAGAGCGTTGCGCTCTTGCATGATGCGCAGGTTGTGGCTGCGCACTTCGGCATTGTGCTTATCGATCGCCATGCCGAGGTGCGTGCCCACACTCATGAGCAACTGCTGCATCTCCCGTTCCGGAGCCGGCATGGAAGACGCCACCAGGACCTCCAGAGACCCCAGCAGCCGACCATCGAAACCGAGAGGTACGCTGATGAGGGTCGCGTCCTGCAACTCTGCGGGCAACGGCCAGCCGTTTGCGGATAAAGCCGGCGCGCGGTCGATGGTCACGGACTCCTGATATTCGCGCGCTGGCGGCGGACAAGCGCCAGCGCCAAACGCCGCAACGGCCGCTTCCATACCGCGTACGTCGACCAGTCGCGGCTCTTCGGGATAGCCGATAACCAGAATCGCCGCCGACGCGCCAACCATGTCCAGCAGCGGCTCGGCGGCGTGTACGATCAAAGCGTCATTGGCATCGCGGTCGGCTCCAGTGGGATGACTGAGCGCGGCCGTTACGCGGTAAAGGGTCGTCAGCGACTGGTTCCGGTGCAACAGCTGTTCGGTCTGCCCGCTGACTACGGTATCCATGTCGTTAGCGAGCCGGTCGAGCGCTTCGCTCAGCCGGTTGATGTGGAAGGCGAGCCGGCTGAAGGCATCTTCTCGCGGTGGCGAAATGCGCGCGCTCAAATCTCCACCACACATCTGGGAGGCCCACTTGCGCAGCAGTTGCATCGGTTCCAGCAGTGTGCGGCGCACATACCACCCGTGCGCCACGGCGACAGCGCTCCAGACGAGCGCGAAAAGGGTGGCCCACCACGCTGACAACACGCCTGCCAGACTCGCGAGCAGCGGCACCAGCACCGCCGCCGCGATACCCACACCGAACCAGACATAATACGGCCGGAGAACCACGCTACCGGGTCGGATTCGCTGGTTCTGCGTGTCTTCGGTTGTCATGGCTTTCTGATCGACAGCGTGCGTGAGCGCATGATCGGGCCACCTCCGGGACGTCTGGGAGCGCGTTGTTCGCTGACGGCATGCGCCGCCCTCCGCGGCGAAGTCACGACTCCTGAATCGGCTGGCGACTTCGCGGGTTTAATTTCACGACTCACTGCAATCTGCGCCTAAATGCAGCCCGTGGGTTTCGGCAGACCCGCGTAGCGACAAGCCTGCTTGGCGGGGCCGTAAGGGAACAGCTGGTAGAGATACCTGCTGTTGCCCTTGTCGCGGCCGAGCCGCTTGCCGATCGCCTTGGTCAGTACCCGCACAGCCGGAGCCATCTGATACTCGTCGTAGTATTCGCGCAGAAAGTGGATGACCTCCCAGTGGTTGGCCGAGAGCTCGGTCTCGTCGTTGCTCGCCATCAGATCGGCGACGCCCGGCTCCCAGTCAGCCAGGTTCGCGAGGTAGCCCTCCTCGTCGGTATCCAGCAGCTTGCCGTTGATTTCGATGCTCATTGCTCACTTCTCTGACCTGACGTGCAGCCGACTGCCGCTGATCGGGAAGGCCCTCCGACACTGCCACTATAGCCAGCTTTGAACCCGATCGTACTCGACGGCAAGCTTTACGAAGCCAGCGTAGTCGACGATACGGATATTGGGCGCGACGGCGCCGATGGCAATCCCGCGCGCGGCGAGGTCCGGTCCGAGCGCAAAAATCTCCACACCGTCGACGCCGCCCAGGCGGTCAGCCCAGGCGCCGCCGGTGAGCGCCGCTAACACACCGTCTTCCATCAACAACAACCCGGCACCCGGCTGGATGTAGTTGAGACAACGCGCTAGCGCGGTCCGACCATAGGGCGACTGATTGACGGTGTGAAGCGTGGCCATCTGCTGCTCAGAAACTCAACACCACGTCCTGCGCTTCCATTAGCGCCGACAGCTCCGCGCGCGTGACGAGCCTGATCAATGGCACCTGCGGCCCGCGCGCGGCAGTCTCATCCGTCTCGATGGTGGCGTCGACCAGATCTTGCCGCGCAAGGCCGCGCGCGCTAAGCGATTCCTGTTCGACCAGCAACTGTCCAACGCCGTAGTGCGCCAGCGCGCGGATCGCGGGGGTGAAATTCTTGATCCCGATGGACGACGTGTCCTGGCCGTGCACCAACTGGAACACGCCGTCATCCAGATAGGCGACGGTGACGTTCTGGTCAAAGGCCGCGGCGGCCAGGACCGCGTCGAGACCTTCCTGCGCCACGACTGAACCGTGCGGCGCCCTGTGATGCAAAAACAGCATGCGCTTGGCTGCTGGACGTCGCCGATCAGGCACCAAAGGTCACCAGCCGGTCGGTTTCTATGGCGGTTTCGATGAGTTGTCCCAAACCCGAGATGCGAAAGCCGGGCGCAAGGTTGTCACCGTCTTTGCCATGGCGCTCGGCTTCGTCCGCATCGACCACTCCACGCCGTTGAGCAGCGGCCACGCAGAGCACCAGGTCGACCCCCTGTTCCAGTGCGAGTCGTGTCCAGCGCTCGACGATCTGCCGGTCGTCTTGTGGAGCGCTGGTCAATCGCGTGCCGTTGTTGACGCCATCGTGATAGAAGAATACGCGGTGCAGAACATGTCCGGCATCGAGGATCGCGCGGGCAAACTGATACGCCGAATCAGCGGCTTGATGCTGGTAGGGGCCGGAATTGACCAGGATGCCAAAGATCATCTTCGTGACTGCGCTCCGAAGCTGTGCCTACCAGTCGGGTCACCCGGCCCTCCCGACGACGTCTGGCCACGTTTCAATATACGCTAGCGCGACCGGCGAGTATCGGCAAACGCGTTGCACGGCGCATCGAATTGGTATGTCCGATGGGACGGTGTCCTGGGCCCGTTGAAACGGCGCCGCGTGGAACGGAGCGCGATTGCAGAAGGGCCACTGCGGTACCGTCAACGGCCGTGTTTGGAGCACCGACGACCAACGGCGGGCGCAGTTCGTTGCCTTAGAGCGTTCCGGGGTTGGCAACAGTAGAATTCGAGCAGGTCTTCGGCCACCGGATAACCCGTGTGAACGAGAACCCGTCGCAGTCATCCGGAGCCCAGCATGCGCGCACACATCGTACTCTCCCATCCTGAACCGCAGTCGTTTAACGCGCAGCTCGCGAGCCGATCGCGGCAAACGCTGTTTGACGCGGGATGGGAAATTTCCTTCTCAGATCTCTACGCGATGGACTTCGACCCCCGGGAAAGTTCTGTGCACTATCCGCAACGCAAAGACCCGCAGGTTTTTCATGCACAGACCGAGCAGCGTCATGGGGCCCAGCACGGAGCACTGCCAGATCAGGTCGAGTATGAAATCCAGAATCTGATGGCGTGCGATCTCGTAATCGCACATTTTCCTTTATGGTGGTTCGGAATGCCTGCCATGCTGAAAGGCTGGATGGATCGCGTCTTCGTGTACGGGCAGATGTATCGCAGCGAGGTGCGCTACGACCGCGGAGTCTGCACCGGCAAACGAGCGCTGGTGTGCGTGACTACTGGGGCAAGCCGCGAATCCTGCGCTCCGAACGGGCGGGAAGGCGACACGCAGATGCATCTTGCCTTTATGTCTGACATCGCATCCGACAGGTCCACCGTCATTTAGCCAGCACCAGTGCGGGAGCTGGCCTACTCCTCTATCTGCCCCGCGAATGTCGAAGTCGCGGGGCCGGGCGCGTTGAGCATTTCGCATTCACGGTTCGCGTCAGCGTGACCGAGTCCGCAATCCCGCGTAGCCTGAGTGCATGAGTACCGAAACGCCACCGATCTTCATCAACTATCGGAAAAACGATACGTTCGACGTGGCGTTGCGACTCGCTGACGCGTTGGACGCCCACTTTGGTCCCGCTTCGTACTTTCTAGACAGGAATATCAAGCCCGGTAAGGTCTGGCCTGAGGAGATCAAGTCGGCCGTCGCCGGTGCCAGGATCGTGTTGGTGCTGGTGGGGCGAGACTGGCTAAACGCAAGTGACCACAATGGGATCCGGAAGCTCGAACAAGAAGATGACTGGGTCAGGCAAGAGATAGAGACGGCACTGACCGCAGGTGCAGAAGTCGTACCGGTGCGGGTCAATGGAGCGGGAGCACTAACCGCAAAGGACTTGCGTCACGTTCCGACAATGCTGCCGCTGGCCAGTATTCAAGCCATCAAACTCAGTAGCGCTCACTGGAGGGTGACGTTCGACCGTTTGGCCAACAGACTCGCGGACGCGGGCGTAGTTGCGATCTCGCGGGAATCCACCGCCGACTCAACCCGGAACCGCGGCGTCATTCCCGATACTGGACAGTTTGTTGGAAGGCGACTGGAACTCGACCTGATCGCCAAGGCACTTCCGGCTGTCGGCACGCAAGGAGTGGTGGTGGTTTACGGACCACCAGGTGTCGGCAAGAGTGCCGTTGCGCGGGCTTATGCTCAGGAACACCAGGCTGATTACGCCAACGGCGTCTTTGAAATCAACATGAGCTACGTAGACGTTCCCCATGGCTTGACGTCGGTCGTGGCACCTACGCTCGGCATCGAGGTCAGCGATACACCCGATGAGCATCGATACTACTCGGTGCTACGCAAACTCGGCGAATCGACACTGCTCGTCTACGACAATGTTGAATCGGTTGACGCAGTTCAGCGCTGGTATCCGGCGCGCAATGAAGCAACTCACATCATTGTGACGACCAATCAATTGCAATTGCGCAGTAGGACGAACGTCGAGATTCGCCTGCTCGACGACGAGACTTCGCTCGAGCTGGTCAGGGCGGTTGCCGGTCCTACTGTAATGGAGCGCTTTGGCACACAGTTGATTCGCCGTGCTGGCGGTCTGCCGGTTCAGCTCAAGCCCGCCGCAGTCCAGGCCGCCAGGAGACTGAGGCGACACAAATCACCAAACGACGAGTTGTCAACGCAGACACAAGAGAGCTTTTCGCAACCATGGGGGTCGTTGAGTCACGAGGCTCGAACAATGCTCAAGGCTACCGTTCATTTTGCGCTGGAAGGAATTCGTGAAGACTGGCTCGGGCAACGTATGCCGGAAGCCGAAGGATGGAGCGCCAACACGATCGACGAGGCGCTCGGGGAATGCGTCGACGCATCCCTGATCGAATCGGTCGACTCAGGACGGTACCGCATACACGGACTGGTCCGTGAGTTTGTACGTAACGTGGATCACACCAGTCACCTGAGTACTTTCAAAGCGGCACAGCGTGACGGATTCACGAAAGCCGCACTCGACGTGGAGGAGAGTGCGGGAGACGCCGATCGTATCTTAGACCTGATGTGCTACCCACTCGAGCTAAGTGACTGGGTAGCAGAACGATCGGGCGATGAATTCAGCGCCGACCAAGCCCACGACATCGGACAAGGTCTGCAGGCGATCGGCCTGTTTAGTGCAGCAAAGCCGTGGTTCGAGCTGGCGGTCAACGCCAAAGAACACGGCGTACGCGGCGGCAGTAACAACTACAGGACCCTGGGCTCCAGCCAGCACCAGGTTGGCTGGTGCCTATCGCAAATGGGCAGCACCGCGGATGCGAAAGAGTGGTTTGAGCGTGCAGTTGAATCGCACCGGAAAGGTGACGGCAATGGCGGAATCGACCACCGCGGGCTCGGCCAGGGTTTGCATCAAATTGGTTGGTGTCTTGCAGAAGAGAAGCAACTCAATGCAGCTCTTGACGCGTATCAGCAGGCGGTCGAACAGAAACTGCTAGCCATCGACTCTGGCCATGAAGACCACGACAGCCTGGGCAAGAGTCTGCACAATCTCGCAAGGCTCCTGTTCAAGAACGGGGACCTTCGCGCCGCTCGATGCAAGTACGAGGAAGCCGTAAGGGCGAAAGAGAAGGGCGATGCTAATCGGAAGGTAGACTATCTGGTCGTCGGTCGGAGTCTCCATCAAATCGGGAAGTGTTGCTTGCGCATGGGTAAATACGAAGACGCCGTCAACTGGTCGGAACTATCGATCGAGGCCAAGCGGCGCGGCGACGTTCACGGACGCGTCGACCACGAGACCATAGGCAGAAGTCTCCACCAGATTGGGGCATGCCTGGAGCAACAGGGTCAGCACGCCAAAGCGAGGTCTTACTACGAATCCGCGGCCGACGAAAAGCAGCTGGGTGATGTTTACGGTCGGATTGACCACACCAGCATTGGTGACAGTCTTCACCACCTGGGGGCCTGCCTTGAAAGGCAGGGCCATCACGATGAAGCTCGGCTCTATTACGAACGTGCCGTGCGACAGAAAAGCCTGGGAGACGTGCGGCAGACCGTTGACGGGAAGGGGCTCGATGAGAGCGAATCCGCTCTTGAGAACTTGCGGCGAAACTGATTTATCTGCCTCCCACGCCGCGCTCTTCCAACATTGGATATAAATTCGCTCAACCCAAACGAGTGAGTTGATGCTGCACCGGAGCGCATACCATGCGATGCGCAAAGTCCGAGTCGAGAGTCGGAAGGACCGGCCATCAGCCCGCTGGCCATCATCTAACTCCCGACGCTGCTCATCACGCTCGTTGCGTGATACTTGCCATTGATCGTCGTGCCGGCCCGACTGTTCCGACTCTTCGAGTGCCCTCAGAACGTGCCTCCATTGTTCCTGAGGCGGCTCGACCGGGCTTATCTGGTGTTGTGCGTCGGGTACGTATGCTGGCCTGCGCGATTAGCTTTGAGGGCAGATTGTCGAGGGGACCGGTATGCATCGGCATGCAACAGCAAAATCGCCGCCTGCCTGTTTGTGTTGGGATATGCCTTCGGCCATTCGGCGGCACGCTGGCCAGACCGGTTCGAGCGACTCATATCGTGCGGCGCCTCGGCTACCGGGCGGTTGGCGACGGGTTTCGCACGGTTCCGGCTCAGGCCGAAGCCGCACGCGCGGATTCCGCGGTAGCCCCAGGTGTCAGTTCGAGTGGGACGCAATCAAGTCGGTTCATTGAGAGAGTACAGGGTTGACCAACAAAGCAGGCGTGCAACGGCAAATTGACTACAAGGTAATGCGCACACTCATCGGTGTCATCGCCATTGGATTGGGGCCGGTAGTCATGTTGTTGTCGGGCAACGCGAGCCGGCTTACCTCGATCAGTGTCACGTACTGGACCGATGCGCAGGATGTCTTCGTAGGCTCTCTGCTGGTGGTTGGATTCTTCCTGGCGGCGTACAACGGCACGGGCGGTGGCCGTGATCTGACGTACTGGGTCAGTAAGTTCGCATGCGTATTCGCGATAGGCGTCGGCTTGTTCCCTACCGCGGGCTTTCCCGAGTCAGGACCTCCGTCGTGGTGGGCGCTCGCGATCGCCCGATCGATCTGGACCGAGCCCGAGGCAGTCCACGTTGCCTGCGCGGTGCTGATGTTTGCCTGCCTGATCGCGCTCCTGGCCGGGTTTGCAGCCAATGCCAGAGCCAAAGGCGCCGATGCGCGTGCGAATACGTACACGGCCATCAACTTCCTGATGATTGGCGGCATGATGGTTATCGGCGCCGTCGGCGCGCTGCTCGAGTGGGAGAGAACAGTGCTGTTCGTCGAGATCTGGGGGCTGACCTTTTTTGGTCTGGGCTGGTTGCGCGCGGGAACCTACAGAAGTTCATAGCGGGTACAGGGCGCTGAGCTACCCTTGTCGGATGACGGACTCCCCGACCGGCAAGTGGGCCGTTCGAACCACCGGCCAGCTCCTTCGGAAACCTGCCGGCCCCGGCAGTGAGTCGTCGGACTCAAGAGTACAGGTAGACTCGGTCGACCGCAGAGGTTCTGTCTGGAGACCGAATTGAAGCCGGAAAGAACCTGAATTTTGGTATGAAAGAACCCATCAGTTCTGCATCGTGCTCGGCCCGCTACTCGGGTTCGCTACGAAGCCAACACCGTGGAAAGACAGTCATGAATAATCCCCGGGTGGCGGTCATCGCCACCGGCGGCACCATCTCCTCAATAGGGAAGACGCCGCTCGACATTATCGAATACACCGACAATAAGACCCGGGTGGACACGCATGGCCTGCTGGAACTGTTTCCGGTTGTGCGGGAGGCGGCCGAGGTCGTTCCAGTGCCGTTTACGCTGCTCAGCAGTTCAGCCATTGCCCCGTCGGACTGGTTGAATCTGCACGCGACGATTCACCAACTGGTGGCTGATGATCCGGACCTTGCCGGCATCGTCGTCACTCACGGCACGGCTACGACCGAAGAAACGGCGTACTTTCTGAACCTGACCCTGAAAGTCGAGCAACCAGTCGTGGTCGTCGGGGCGCAACGGCCTTCCAGCGGTATCAGCACGGACGCGGCCATCAACCTTTACAACGCGATTCGTGTCGCGGCCGATCCAGGTTCCAGAGGCATGGGCACGCTCGTCATGCTGAACGACGAGATCCAGGCGGCAAGGGAAGTGACCAAATCCGCGACCTTGCGAATGCAGACTTTCAAGACGCCCGACTTTGGAGTGCTGGGCCATGTAGATGCCGGCGAGGTCGCCTACTACCGCCGCCCGATGCGCACCTGTGCACCAGACACCGAGTTCGATGTCGCCGGACTGGACGGCCTGCCCCGGGTCGACATCGTGTACTCCTATGCGGGCTCAGATGGCACAGCCGTAGACGCCTTCGTGGGTGCCGGCAGCCGTGGCATCGTGTCGGCCGGCCTTGCCCCGGGGCTCGCACCGCCTGCCGAGACCGAGGCACTGGCGCGGGCCGTGCGCGAGGGTGTCGTCGTGGTGCAGGGATCCCGCGCCGGCAGTGGGCGTGTCACCCAACGCGCGTCCTTGAGCGAAAAAGGCCTCATCGCGGGTGACAATCTCAATCCGCAGAAAGCCAGGGTGTTGCTGATGCTTGCACTCACGCGGAGTCAGGAAGCGGAAGAGATTGCGCGTATGTTCGGGGAGTACTGAGTCGCCGGCACCCTCGAGCCTGGCGAACCGAGACGATTCGGTTGCATGACGGGATCTGCATAGTCCGAGACGACATCGGCCTCACCGATCGCCAGGCGCGGGGAACGCAAAGCGGAGCGAATGTTCGGCGGATATTGACTCGCGACGAAATGACGGGTCGCTTTGGTCAAGGCCTTCGCAGGGCCGTCGCGTACCCGGAGGCGGCACCAGTGTTGGGAGTATCGTGCTCGCCTGAGGACGCGCACGGCTAGAAGTTGCCGGCCCGGCATTACCGCTGCAAGAGGCTATCCATCATGTCTGATTCCAACGCAGGGTGGCTGCCGGCGCGCTTAAAACGTGCTCGCAAGACCATCGTCGTTGTCGATATTCGCCGGCAAATCGATATTGGCCGAACGCTCGACCTGGAAGATTTTGCACTGTGGCTGGACGACTTCTATTTCACCTGTGCCGACACCCTGGGCACTGGACACATCATCAAGTTTCTGGGAGACGCTTGCCTTGCGCTCTACGACGAAGATGCGTCGTCAGACGCGGTAGAGCGCCTGCTGGCCCTCTGCCGGAGGTATGAGACGCTCTGCAGCAGCCACCATGTTCGAAGCCACGGATTACGCTGCGCGGTGGACATAGGTGATGTGGTCGTTGGTGAGTTTGGGCCCACTCGACAACGTGACGTGCTTGGCCACACGGTCATGGCCGCATTCCTGATGCAGGGCAGCGATATTGTCATCAGCCAGCGCGTCTACCGGCAACTCCCGAACGGTCAGCGTAGCCAGTGGCATGAGAACTACGGGCAAGAGTCTTATTCGCTGACCCTCGAAGGGAACGGCGCGGCATGAAACAGCGTTGCGCTCGCACCGCGGTGAGTGTGTCGCGGCGTCCCAGCTGAGTCGAGCACAGCCTCAGCGTGAACCCAACAACTCACGGTCCCGGCGCAGGAAACCGAGCCATCCAATGCCGCGCGACATCGATACCGCGACACAGCCACACGCGATCATGTGCAAGAACATAATCCACGAACTTGCGCAAATGTCCGAATCGGCCCGGCCGACCAACCAGCCGATTGTGCAACGCGACCTGCATCATTCGCGGGCACTGGTCGCCCTCCTCATAGAGCACATCGAAGGCGTCTCGTAAGTATTCGAAGAATGGTGCGCCCCAGTCGAAGCCCGGTGAAGTCGCGAATCGATGATCGTTGACATCCGCGGTGTAGGGCACGACCAACAAGGGGCGCCCCGCTTCTTCAATCCAGTAGGGCACCTCATCCGCGTAGGAGTCCTGGGTGTACAAGAAGCCGCGTTCCTCGGCTACCGGCATGCCGTGATAGTCCACCCAGCGGTACCCGTGACTGGACAGTTCCCAATCAGCTTCGAGCATCGCGGCCGTCGCCTCGGGATTGAGCTCCAATGCCTTGGCCACCGCGTTCACGGTGACGGGCACGCCTCGCTCTGTGAACAGACGGTGAATTCGCCAGAATCCAACCCGGCTCCCGAACTCGTACATTGATTCGATAGGCAGCGACCGCTCGCCGACCCGCGGGACCGCCCAGCCGAACTCGTTCAGGAGCGACTCCGACTCCGGGTCACCCAGCAGGATGATCCGCTCGGCGCCCTCCTCATGATTGAGCACGAACTGAACGGCGATGCGCGCGCCACCGGGCCATTGTGGGTGAGGCCAGGCCCGCCCGTAGCCAACCAGGTCTCGGGGTGAAGTGCTGGCCATATCCGTCACTCCGCGCTGTCGTCTCGCGTACCCGCATCTGTTCGTCGATCGGCTTCTGATCCACACGTGACGGGATCGGCTGGTTCAGATAGTTGGCAAACGTCTGGAGTGAGGCCAGCGGACGGCGGCGCCAGGACAGACAGCCGGTGTCTTCAAACATCTGCGCTCTTAGGTGGTGAGCTTCCGCGATGTGTCTGCGATAATTCGCCAACCCCAGGGCGGGCTCGGGTGAACTCAACGAGTGCGCGTTACGCGTAACCCGAATGCCCAAAGCCAACCGGTCCCCCCGTGGACCAAGGAAACACCAGCGTTGCGGGTCACGCTCATCAGTCCCTACGAACTTGGGCGACAACCATTCGGACTGGCGCATCCGGCCGCGCTGCTGCGTGAGCGAGATGTGTATGTGGATCTCATCGACCTCGCCCAAGCACGGCTGATCGCCACCGAGCTCGCTGCGTCGGACCTGATCGGGGTGCATCTGCCGATGCACACGGCTACCCGCATCGCCGCCGAAGTTCTCCCGTCCGTACGCGCCGCCGCCCCGGGCGCTGTCTTGTGCGCGTATGGGATGTACGCGCCACTGAACGCCGGATGGCTTCGCGATGCCGGTGTCGATCTCATCTTGGGCGCCGAATTCGAAACCGGCCTGCTGACCGCCGTCGACCAGCTCAAACAACGTAAACCGCCTACCCAGCCGGTGCTGGACGGGTTACCGAAGGTCAGCTTCGTCGTGCCCGACCGGACCGGCCTGGCCCCGTTAAGCGCGCACGCGCAGCTGCGCCGCGCCGACGGCAGCGAAATGACGATGGGCTTCGCCGAGACCACCCGCGGTTGCAAGCACCGATGCCGCCACTGTCCGGTGGTCCCTGCCTACAACGGCAGGTTTCGCGCGATCCCCGCGGCGGTTGTGTTGGAAGATATCCGCGCCCAGGTCGCAGCCGGAGCCGGCCATGTCTCGTTCGGCGATCCGGATTTCCTGAACGGGCCTGCCCACGCACTCCGTATCGCCGAGCAGCTCCACCGGGAATTCCCGGACCTTACCTTCGACGCCGTTATCAAGGTAGAGCACCTGCTGAGACACCAGGAAACCGTCGCGAGACTAGGCGTACTTGGCATGACGCTGGTCATATCGGCTGTCGAGAGTATCGATGACGACATACTCGAACGGCTCGACAAAGGTCATACGCATGCCGACTTCGTCGCGGTGGTGGCGTTGATGCGCAACCTTGGCATCGCGCTGGCGCCAACGTTCGTTGCTTTCACGCCGTGGACCACGCTCGAGAGTTATGCCGCGTTGCTGGAAGAACTGAACCGGCTGGAGCTGGTCGCGAGCGTACCGCCGGTTCAACTGGCAATCCGCCTGTTAATCCCGGCTGGTTCGAGATTGTTGGAGCTTCCCGAAGTGCGCGCCCTGGCCGGCCCGTTCGACCAGTCGAGCCTCGGCCATCCCTGGACGCACGCAGACCCGCGGGTCGATGCGTTGCAGCACGAGATCGAAACGTCGGTGAGCGAGCCCCGTCGGCGAAGCCGGTCGCAGGTATTCGCGTGGATGCTGGAGCGCACCTACGCTGCGATCGGCGCCGACCCGCCGGCACTGGCCGTAACGCCCGGCCGTGCCATTGCCCATCATACCGAGCACTGGTACTGCTGAGCAGAGCCTACGAAACAGCAGTTGGCTGGTTGGTAGAACGCTCGCCAAGACAGGCTGCGGAAAACTTCGAACTGCTCTTACGGAAGTCGGCCGACGTCGTCGCTTGCCGACCAGCACCGGTTGCGCACTACCTTGGACAGGATTTCTCGACCATTACGGTCTGGGGTTGCGCTGCAGACGCGGCTCAGAACGCCGCTAGCTGCACCGGTAGAACACCGTGAGTGGGTCGTCGGTCTCCGGCGCTTCGCCCAGCCCGATCATGCCGCTGCCCGTCAACGTGTAGTAATCACGCTTCAACGTCAGCACCGGTTCGCCATCAGGCCTTACGAAAGTGCCATTGGAACTCTGGTCGGTCAGCACAAAACGCCCGCGGCGATACTCGATCCGGGCGTGATGGCGCGACGTCAACGCGCCTCTACATTGAATTTCCACGTCGTCAGCCCGGCCCATTGCGGCGTGGGGACGCCCGTTGCCAAGCTCAAGTAGCTGGTCGCCGAACAGCACAGTGCATGTTTCGTGCTCGAGGCGCGCGATCTTCGGCACGTTGTCGCCGGCGACCGTGACGTCGGAGACTTCCCACAAAATCTCGTGGACCGATGTCGTGTCTTGCTTCCCGCGCAGGTCCACCTCGTCATGAAAGCGCACCGACTGTTTCAGCTCGCGCGGCAGCGCACTCACGAACTGGGCCGTCACCAGAATCTGTTCCGGCTTGCAGAGCGCCGCGATGCGCGCTGCCGTGTTGACGGTATCGCCGAATACGTCCTTGCCTTCGTCGAGCACCATCCCGTAGTGCGCGCCGACCCGCGCCTGCAAATCCCTGGCGGGACCGGTCGACTCCTGCTCCAACTCCTGAATCCGTACCTGCATATCACAGGCCGCGAGCGCGGCATGCTCGGCCTCCGTGAAGACACACATGACTTCATCATCGATGAACTTGATGACGCGTCCGCCGTGGGCGCGCGTCACGGCCGAGAGCGCCGCAACCGACTCGGTCACGATGTCGATGGCGAACGTGTTGCCGAGTTCCTCGTATAGTGGAGCGGAGCCGCCGACGTGCGCGAATAGCACTGCGTAGGGCCCCGCGAGCTCTCTGCTGTTGGTATTCGACATCGCTTAGTTCTCGCCACGTTCATGCGGCGGCAGTAACGCGCCCGGTACAGGCCTGGCGCGCCGATGCTCTGAAGCTGTTTCCATCCCTACAGCATAGACACTTGTCATGCACGCGTCGCGCTGGCTGAGTCAGATTTACGGTTGCCACTGCACCCGCCAGAGGAACGCCGCCAGACGCGATCGATTCCTGCCGCGCGAGACCGATCTACCGTCATGCAATCTGAACAAGCTTCCTGCTATACAGCATCGGCCTGCCTGCAATGAACTTGATTCATTCGTTCAGTGCGGCGGCTGGCGGTTCGACGGCGGCCCACTGCCAAACCAGTGCGAATGGGCGAACCGGCCGGCGTTTGCGCCGGGCCGCATCGACTGGCTCTTGCGGCGTGAGTCAATACACTCGCGAAGATACCGTGGCCGCGACTACCGACCTCGCGCCGGTCCAGACATCGCCTGCCCGAAGATCCGCGCATCTGGGACGCGGGGCACCTCAGATCGCGAGGTACTCGTGGCGCAATTCTTCGTTGTCCAGGACTTCCTGAGCGGTACCATCGAACACGATGTGCCCCATGTCGAGAATCAGCGCCCGGTCAGCCAGATGCAGCGCCGCGATGGCATTTTGCTCGACGATGAGCGTCGTCATGCCGAGTTGCTTGATCTGTTCCAGGGTTTTTTCGATCTCCTGGACAATCACCGGCGCCAGGCCCTCATACGGCTCATCGAGCAACAGCAGCTTGACATCGCGCACCAGGGCGCGGGCCACCGCCAGCATCTGCTGTTCGCCGCCCGAGAGCGTGGTGCCTTCCTGCGTACGCCGTTCGGCCAGCCGTGGGAACAGATCGTAGACACGCTCGAGCGACCAGCCCTTGGGGGGGGCGATCTGAGCGAGTTGCAGGTTCTCCTCGACAGTGAGGCCCGCGATGATGCGCCGGTCTTCCGGTACCAGACCGATACCGTTGCGCGCCGCTTCATGGGAGGCCATCTCGTGCAGCGGTTTGTGATCGAGCCAGATTTCGCCGCTCCGCAACTCCGGCTCATCGACACGCGCGAGCGTGCGCAGAGTGGACGTCTTGCCGGCCCCGTTGCGGCCCAATAGAGCGACGATCTCGCCTTCCCGGATATCAAAGCTCACGCCTTGCACGATATAGCTTTCGCCGTAGTAGGCGTGTATGTCCCACACCGAGCAGTAAGCCGGCTGTCCGCCCTGAGCGGTCTGCGGCGCCACCGACGGCGCGCGCTTGCCATCGAATGGCTCATCGCCCACGACCATCCCGGGTCCAGCTTCCTCGCGACTTTGCTCACTCACAGGTGCGCCCCTCCGAGATAGGCTTCCTGGACCTTCGGATTACCCTTGATTTCTTCGGGCAGGCCTTCCGCGATGACCGTGCCCTGTGCCAGCACGGAGATCTTGTCGGCTAACGAAAACACGACGTGCATGTCATGCTCGATCACCACCATCGTAATGCCCTGGCCTGCGATCTCTTTCAGCAGTTCTATCGTGTTGTTGGTATCCGCCCGGGCCATGCCAGCCGTCGGCTCATCCAACAGCAGCAACTTGGGCTCCTGCACCAGACACATCGCCAATTCGAGCCGACGTTTATCACCGCGCGACAACTGGCTCGCCACGGCACCGGCACTGCCACCAAGTCCGACGTTCTCCAGCAACCGGGTTGCCTGGAGTTGAATATCCACCTCGCCTCGAACCGCGCTCCAGGCGTTGACCTTGAAGGCACCGTCGCGCTTCGCAAACGCCGGGATCATGACGTTCTCCTGCAGCGTCAGTTCGCCAAAGATCTCAGGCGTCTGAAACACTCGGCTGACACCCGCCTGGTTAATCTCGTGCGGTTTCATCCCGAGCAGCGACGTGCCGTCAAAGTCGACGGTTCCAGTATCGGGGTCGAGACGACCGATGAAGCAGTTGAGCAAGGTCGACTTACCCGCGCCGTTTGGGCCGATGATCGCGTGCACGGTGCCGGCCTCGACGTCCAGGTTGACTTCGTTCAGGGCTTTCAATCCGCCAAAGCGTTTGTTGACGTTGCGAACAGACAGAATGGACATCAGTGATCAACTCGTAGCAACGCTGGCCGAAGCGGCTGCGTCCCGGGCCGCACGCCGTCGCCAGAGGACGTTCACAAGGCGGCTGACGCCTTCGACCAACCCGCCCGGCAGGAAGATGACGATCAACATGAACAGTGCGCCGAGCGTCAGGTGCCAGCCCTCGCCGACGAATAGCCCGGTCACTGCCACGACGCCGTTTTGCAGCGTTTCCGGCAAGAACGAGAACGTGCTCATCAAAATCTCGTCATTGAAGGCTGAGAAGATATTCTCGAAATATTTGATGACACCGGCGCCGACAATCGGACCCAGCAGTGTGCCGGTGCCACCGAGAATGGTCATCAGCACGACCTCACCGCTGGCCGTCCACTGCATGCGCTCGGCGCCGGCGAGAGGGTCGGTTACTGCCATCAGACCGCCCGCGAGACCTGCGTACATACCGGAAATTACGAAGGCGGCGAGCGTATAAGGTCTGGTGTTGAGCCCCGTGTAGTTGAGGCGGTTCTGGTTCGACTTGACGGCGCGAAGCATCGTCCCGAACGGGGAGCGAAAAATCCTGAGCGAGATATAGAACATAACGACGAGCATCACGGCACAGAAGTAATACCCGGTCCAACCAGACATCGGTATGCCGAACAGCGACGTAGTCGGCAAGGCACCGCCGTAGTCGATGCCTACCATCGTGTCGATCACGCGTGCATCGTGCAGGGTGAGCTGCAAACCGGTCTCCCCGTTGGTGATAGGGGTTAGCACCGAGTAGGCGAGGTTATAAGACATCTGTGCGAACGCGAGCGTGAGGATCGAGAAGTAGATACCGCTTCGCAGAAGCCGCTGCGCGCGCTCACTACGACGTGGAGGCGCTCGCGTCACAGTTTGATATGAGCTTCGCCCTGGTGTGCGAGCGTCTTTGTGCGCTGGCGGCTGGACCTGGCGTGCCGGGGTTTGGCTATCTTCGGGCGAATGCGGCCGGTAGCGTCGTCGCCGCGCGACACATCGGGGGCCTGGCCGCTCCGCGCTACGCGGCCGCGTGCCCTCTCTGGGCCCTTTTCCGTGCCCAACAGGTTCCGGAATCCGTGGTTCGACAGCGTGTCTTGTTTCCGGATGGCAATCGCTTCGTGTTCGTGGCACGCGCCGGACTCAGCGGGCCGGTTGGCTTCGGCCGCGCCCGGCACTACCTGACCGATATGCTGGTCATGACCGAAGACGCCGCCGCGTCGACCGTCTACGCGGCGGATGGCTTCGTGCCGGTCGAGCCGGTTGGCATCGCGTGCCGCAGCTGCGCGCGACGTGACTGCATCCACCGCGTCGCCGACCCGCTCGGCGCTGAATCTCCCGGCGGGGCGACGGCGTGACTCTCGAAACGCGTAGCCACGCCGGGCCAGCACTCGCGGGAGACCCGTGGTGAGAGGTGAGGACAAGTCCCGTAGCTGTCACCCGATGTTGACCTGACGCATCGAACGTACAATACCGGTCCGAGGCCGTCTGGCAGGCCGCCCACCAACCGTGCGACGCTCGCGTGATAGTGCGCCGCGAAGTGACAGATACGAACCGGGATAGCACCGGAAGCGAGACTTCAAATGCCGACCATCGAGATGTACAGCTCGGAACTCTGCCCTTTTTGCTACCGGGCGAAAGCGCTTCTGGCCGCCAAGGGTGTCAGTGTGCAAATCCACGACGTAGACAGCGACGTCGAGCTCCGAAAAGAAATGATGGAGCGCAGTGGCGGACACACCGTGCCGCAAATCTTCGTCGATGACGAACTGATCGGCGGTTGTGACGACCTCTACGCGTTAGAACGGGCAAACGCACTCGACACGCGACTCGGGCTCACCTGACCCGGCTGGACTATCGCCTCACTACGCCTGGGACCTCCGCGGCAAGACGATCTGTCGACGGACGCACCCGGACGCGCAAGTCGCCGCATGGTGACGCGGCTCACTGACGTTTCAGTTCGCTCAAGCTACGCCGCGCCCGTTTGTCGGGCCTGCCGACAGCGGCCGGCTCACCGGCCGCCCGCGCCGCGCGGCGCCGCGCGCTCGCTTCTTCACGAGCGCGCCGGCTGTCTTCAGTCTCATCATAGAGCTGCTGAGCCTCCGGGGCCGGGCCTCGACGCAATGCGAGTCCGGCAACCACCACCTCGATGGTCGTCTCGCCGCGCGTAATCGCGAGCGTCTGTCCGAGCCGCACCTGACGCGCCGGCTTCACCCGCGCCCCGTCGACGTGCACTTTGCCTCCGTTGACGGCAGTCGCGGCAAGTGCCCGAGTTTTGAAAAAGCGTGCCGCCCAGAGCCATTTGTCGACGCGCATGGCATCGAGCGCAGCGGGTCTGGTCGCGTCAGTCATCGGTGTCACCCGGGCGCCAGGGCCCGATCCCACGGATGGCGTCCAGCACGGCCGCGTCGAATGCATCGGGACCGACCGCGCCCAAATCACTCACGGCGTCGAGACCAGAGCGAACGTCCTTCTCGAGAATGCCGATCGTATTTTCGGGTGCATAACCCTGCCGAGCCCAATCGATGGAATGAAAGTTATCGCCAAACCACGTCTGACCAGAACTCGCGTGCATGACGGCCCGCAGCTGTTCTAAATCCATCCCGAGGGCGTCGGCACGGTCGTATGTCCTGCGCACCGCCATCGCCGTGATGCACGCGACGTAGTTGTTGAGCACCTTGGCCGTCATACCCGCTCCAAGTGGACCTAGCCTGAAGGTATGGTCACCCATGACGTCGAACAGCGGCGCAAGCCGTTCCAGGTCCTCGTGAGCACCGCCCACCATAAAGCTGAGTGCACCGGCACGCGCGGCGTGAGGAGCCCCTGACATCGGCGCATCTACCAGGCTTGTGTTGTCGGGCAGGCGGGCCCGCAGCTCTGGCAGGAATCGCGGCGACAGGGTCGAACTGACCACCAGAGTGGCGATCCCGTGTTCCCCGGCGAACAGAGCCTGTTGGTCAAAACAGAGGTCCAGCGTTTGCTTCGCGTCCCTGACAACCGAGATGACAACCTCGGCGCGCGCTGCGAACTCCCGCGGATCCGGGCACATGGATGGCGCGAAACTGCCAAACTCGGCTGACGGCCTGACGTCGAGGCCCAGGACTTCATACCCGGCCCGCTCGAGCGACTGCGCCATCGGCAAACCCATCGTTCCGCAACCGGCCACACCGACTACCGGTCGCGCGGCGGGACTATCGACCATCGTTCGTGTCCATCTCATCGCCCAAAAACCACCTGTTCCGCTCGTGGTGAGCGCAGCGCTGCACCAACCGGCGGCGGATGCCATTTTGCACTGCCGGGTGCAGTTCTGTCCTTTAGCCGCTACAGTGGCGAGCGAAGCTTGTGAAAGTGCGCTACCGCCCGGCTGGCGCTGCCATCGCAGCCAGTCAGGGGCAGGCGCCCGCCACCGGCGCTGCAGGTCCGTTTGCGGCGCGTATCCGCAACCCTGTAGATGCATCACGGATACCGAAGATGATTAAGTCGCTGTCGCAACATGCCCGGGCACAATTCTGTTTCGTGATACTGCGCGACGCGGCCGAGCGCTCGCTCAGCACTGGTATTTCGTTCTGGGGCGCATGGCTGGTGCTGGTAGCCCTGGAAGTCACGCTCGGCTCCAACTCGCTCATCGGGATTACGTACTTCACGACGATTCTGCTGCTGGTGGGTTTCCTTACCTGGGCCAACCGCAGGATCCTGTTTCTGGTCGAACGGCGCCTGCTGGCGCTTGGACTGCTGGGCGCGTGCGTGCTGCTGAGCGCCTCGGTCATCATCGGCGTGGGGATCGCAGCCACAGCCAGTCTCAAGGCGTTGCTCGGTACGTGACCACCCGCGTCGCGGCACCCGCCTCTGCCATCGTCCCAGGGTTGCGCGCATGAACCAGGCGCTCGGTCTGTTCAAACCGTTTATCGGTATTGGACTTTTGCAGGTAGCGCCGCAGGCCTTGCCAGCCTCTCGGTTTCTGCTCGGACTGACGCTGACCGGCTATCTCGGCGTATTACTGATCGCCTACGGCATGCGCTACGGCTTCGCCGCTACGTTGATAGCAGCCGTCGCGGAAGCGGGTATGCTGGCTGCGTTTGTCGCGATCCTGCTGACGATATCGGGTAAGCCGGAGCGTCAGTTGCAGACGCTCTGCGCCCTGTATGGCTGCGGCGCCGTGCTCGGCTTCCTCCTGCTGCCGGTGAACGCGTGGTTCCTGAACGCGGTGGAGTCCGACACGGTTACCGGTTTGCACACGCTCGCCTGGTTGTTTCTGGCAGCGTGGGAGATTTTGATTCGCACGCACGTGTTCCGCCACGCGCTCGAACGCGGCTGGTTCAATGCGATGGTGTATTCCGTACTGTACTTCTGGCTCGGGTTTCGGATTATGCCGGCCCTGCTGGAAGCCCTGGGCGGCATGGACCCTCCCGCGTCCTGACGCACTCGCGCGTCGCGGCTCAGCATGCATCTGCACGTACTTGGCATCTGCGGCACATTCATGGCCGGTATCGCCCGCCTTGCGGTCGAACTGGGACATCGGGTCACCGGCATGGACAAGATGGCCTACCCGCCGATGAGCGAGCAGTTGGCCGCTCTCGGCATCGACGTTCAAGCCGCGTGGGACCAGCCCCTCGGGTGCGAACCCGATCTGGTAATCGTCGGTAATGCGGCAACCCGCGGCGTACCCGCCGTGGAGCAGATGTTGAACGAAGGCCGCGCCTACGTCTCCGGGCCCGGATGGCTGCGCGAACACGTGCTTCGACATCGAGACGTCATCGCGGTAGCCGGCACCCACGGAAAGACCACGACGAGTTCGATGCTGACCTGGCTCCTGCACGACGCGGGGCTCGAACCCGGTTTCCTGATCGGAGGCGTTCCCGGTAATTTCGAGGTTTCCGCCGCGCTCGGTCGAGGCCCGTTCGTGCTCGAGGCCGACGAGTACGATACGGCGTTCTTCGACAAACGGGCCAAGCTGCTGCACTACCCGGCCACTACGTTCGTCCTGAACAACATCGAATTCGACCACGCGGATATCTATCCCGATATCGCGGCCATACGGCGTCAATTCCATCACGCAATACGAACCTTGCCGAGCCGCGCAACGATCCTGCGTGCGGTGCCCGATGCCGAGATCGATGCCACGCTCGACGCGGGGTGTTGGTCGCAGGTCGTAACGTTCGGAGCGCGTGAAGACGGCGCTGAGTGGGCGCTCGGTGCGGCCACCGCAGACCAGCGCCAGTTCGAGATTTTGCGCGGCGGCAGCGTTGTCGCTACGGTCGATTGGGACGTGCCTGGGGCGCACAACCGGCGAAATGCGCTGGCCGCGATAGCGGCCGCCGCCTGCTCCGGAGTGAACCCGCAGGACGCCGCGCGCAGCCTGGCCGGATTCCACCTTCCGGCACGACGGCTGGAGTGGCGCGGCGATACGGCCGGCCGGCGGCTGTACCTGGATTTCGCGCACCACCCGAGCGCCGTGAAAGAGACGCTCGCGGCACTGACGGCGCCGGGCAAACGTGTCCTCGCCGTACTGGAGCTGCGATCCAATACCATGCGAGGCGGAGCGCACGGCAGCGCGGTGGCAGAAGCGCTCGCAGCAGCCGGCCCGGCATGGCTGCTCGGCAACCCCGACAACGCCTCCGACTACGCGGAACATGGCATCCTGATAGCGGACGACAGCGAGAATCTGGCGCAGGAACTCGTGCAGCGCAGCTGTCCCAATGACATCATCGTCTTGATGAGCAACGGCGATCTGACCGGACTCGCAGATCGAATACAGGCATTGCTTCGCCAGGAACCAGAACCAGCGGGCCACAGTCACTCATGAGCGAACCACTACCAATTTTTGCGCTGGGCACAGTCCTGTTCCCGCACGGCGCGCTGGCGCTCAAGGTATTCGAGCCACGCTACGTCGACATGGTGAGCCGTTGTATGCGTACCGGCTCACCGTTTGGTGTGGCCTGTATCAGACACGGCAGTGAGGTCGGCGATGCGGCGAATGTTCACAACGTCGGGACACTCGCGCACATCACTGACTTCGATCAGCTCGATAACGGGCTGCTCGGGATAACCGCAACCGGCGGCGAACGGTTCCGGATCGTCGCGACTGAGGTGTTGCCTGACCAGCTTCTCGTCGCCACCAGCACAGAGCCGCTTGCCGTCGACCCGCCGTTAGCGCTGCCGGGTTCGCTCTCCCACCTGGCCACTGTCGCGCTCGAAATTCGCAAGGTGGCAAGTGAGAACGGCTATGGCGACCGAGTACCGGCCGACACGCGCGACGACGCCGGATGGATAGCCAACCGTATCGCCGAAGTATTACCCGTATCGCTTTCTACAAAACAGCGGCTGCTGGAAATCCTGGACCCGTTGGAGAGGCTCGATGCGGTCAACGAGGTCGTCATGAAACTCGCTGATCGCGACTGAACACGGCTTCGACACCCCTGCGAGCACCGCGTTGCGGTCCGCGCCGGCGAACGTCATCCCTCAGCCAGATGCCGGCGCTCCAGCGCCGCCAGCGCCCACACCACCTCTTTTTCGTCGATACCACCGTCTAGCGCGTCCGGCCACGCCGCCGGCCGGCAAACCACGGGGCGTAACAAAACCTCGCGAGACGACAGTGCCAGTACCGCCGTCTCAGCGTCGGTCGCAGACCGGAACAGGCTCCGCGCGCCTGCCACTTCGGTAGCGCTGTCCAGCACCGCCCCGGCGACCTCGAAGACCACGCCAAATCCGTCCGCCTGCGCGCTGGTCTGCCCGGGCGTCAGGGCGCCCAGCTCGCGCCAATCGATATCGGTGGCTGCATTGGCAAGACACGCCACGGAGCCGCCAAAACCACTATCCTGAGCCAGCGCCAGAAAACTGGCCGTGCCACCGGCACCGTCCCCCGGCTGGCCATCCCAGACCGCCATGATGTCACTGTCCACGCCGCTCTCGGCCAGCTTGGCGAGGCGTCCGAGAATGACCCGGTTGGCCAGCTCGAACGATACCGCCTCGGCGCAAGTACTGGCGCCAGACAGCAGATGCACCGTAGATGCGTATTCGAGCGCCGCATCAAACCGGTTCGACCAGTCGGGTACGGTGGGTTGCTCGACGCTCAGGGCGCGGAAAACCTCCTTGGTGAAGGGCAGCACGATTTCTGCTGTGATGCCGAGCGCCATCGCCGCCTCGAGGATCAGCAGGTCTACGCCCCTCGCTGCACTGCCGATCACGACGTCGGGTGCCAGCCGTTTCAGACCGGACCGGACCACACTGCGCAGGTCGCCAACGCGCGCCTCAGGCAGCCGCGCACGTGATCGATCTGGCGAATCGGTCAGGTGTCCGCTATACGCCAGCGCCTTCACACAGGTGTCGCTCCGGGCGTTGGTGAACCGTCATCTTCCGGGCGGCTTGGCCTCGTCTGTAGGACCATGCTGTACCCTTCCCGGTAGGTCGGATACCGGTAGGTGAATCCGGACTGGCGCGCGCGTGCGTTCGAGCACCGCTTGCTGCCGGGGCCGCTGACCTCGGTAGACTTGAGCGCCGGTGGCGGTTCCAAGCCCTGGGCCGCGGCCAACCACGCCATCACTTCATGCTGCGGCGCCGGCTCGCAGTCGACGCCGATATAGCAGGCCTCGGGCTGTTCGAGGCCGATCAGATGTGCGAGCAGCGCGGCCGCGTCGTCGATGTGGATACGGTTGGTGAACTGCGGGGGGTCGTACACGCACGGCCGCCTTTCCCGGGCCCAGCGAATGTTGCGCTCCCGGCCCGGCCCGTAGAGCCCCGCGAGCCGTACGATAACGGCACCTGGATGACTGCGCGCCACTGATTCAGCTTTCAGGAGAACGCGTCCGTTGTAACGTTCTGGTGCGGTTACGGAGTCCTCGTCCACCCACTGGCCGTCGCGCTGTCCGTAGACCGAAGTGCTCGAGACGAACACGAGCCGTTTCGCGTCCGCGACGGCTGGGAAGGTCAGCGCCCGCTGGAGACAGTCGACGTACACCGCCCGGTAGCGCGCCTCGTCTGCGCGGCCCGCGCTCAACATGAATACCACCGTATCTGCGCGGTCGAGTCCGACCGGCCGACCCGCCTTGGACATCAGGTCGAAGGCGACACCGGAGACGCCCTCTGGCAATGCCTCGGGACGGCGGCGGAGCGCTTGTACAGCACTCCCGGCGGCCAACAGCCGCAACGCCGTCCGTCCGCCGAGGTCTCCACATCCCAGAAACAAAACTGAATCAGGCATGACAGGCGTGTCTATGTGGCCACCGAGCGGCAGGTTGAGGCCAACCGCCCGCGCGCCGCCGCTATCGTCTCGGGCATCCGCAATTCTCTCATCAGGGGCTTGCGCCATGGTCGCGCGCGGCCTTGCTCAACGCTTGCAAACGTTCAGCACGGCGCACGGGGTCCAGCGCGCCGAGCGCGGCAGCGGCCGCGTAGAACGCGTTCAGGTCGCCGTCCTGCTCCCGCGCGAGCTGCTCAAACGCCGGAACCAGATCCAGATACGTCGCCACAGCCACCAGCCGGGCGTTGTTCAAGTCCGTGGAGAAGAACCCGCGATAGACCGGTCCACCGTCCCAGGACGCCTCGAGTTCATCGTACGCCGCGCGCAGGGCTGCGAAGATGCGGCGCTTCTCTTTGCGCATCCTCTCCGGACGCTCTCCAGACTCATAGAGTGACGCGAGCTGCGCGCGGTGCCGACGCAGCAGCGCCGCAAACTCGAGCTGCCGATGCTGTGCCTGGGCGAGCCGTTCCACTGCACCTGGCTGCCCGTGCGCCTCGAGCCAACGGCGCTGCCCAATGCGTTGTACAGCCGTGGCAAACGCCTCGTTGAACTTCGAGTCGTCTTCGATATACAGCTGTTGATGCGCCAGCTCGTGAAACATGACGCCCGCGAGATAGGGAGACGGCGGCGCCAACATTGAATTCAGCACCGGATCGTCGAACCAGCCAAGCGTCGAATACGCCCGCACACCACCCACCGACACGTCGTAACCCGAGTTTCGCAACTCCTCGGCCAGAGCGCGCGCATCAGTCTCGGCGTAATACCCACGGTACGCGAGACACCCGGCGATCGGAAAACACCACACCTTCGGCCGAAGGCTGAACTCAGGGGCGGCGAC
Organism: Pseudomonadota bacterium; assembly: GCA_039030335.1. Taxonomy (GTDB): domain Bacteria; phylum Pseudomonadota; class Gammaproteobacteria; order HK1; family HK1; genus JBCCEJ01. The sequence continues at coordinate 33,717 of JBCCEJ010000023.1, forward strand.
CACATTCCAGACCACGAAGGGCCTTTTGAGGTCGGCGTAATTACGATACGAGGGATTATCGGGCAAACCGAGTTCGCCGACGGAGAAGTCGCGAAGTGCCAACGCCTCGCGCAGCTGTTCTCGAGTGCGCGGGTCAAGCTCGCCACGTTGAGGGAAGGCTAACATTTCCTCGATCGGACGCGCTGCCTGCATCAGTTCGAAATGCCCCGAAACCGCTTGAGCGTAATATTCCAAAGTCGCACAGCCCACCAGCGCCTGCGCACACAGCAGCAGCAGCACAACCTGCGTAGCGGACCTGTGACGCGACGTTCTGGCGGTCACAGCATGGGCTTGAGATGCGGCCAGACATTCTCGAGGATGAGTGGTTGCGCGGCTGCCGTCGGATGTATGCCGTCGCGCTGCATCAGCGCCGGGTCGGTTGCAACGCCTTCGAGCAGAAACGGCACGAGCGCAACGTCGTATTCAGTTGCGAGCGCCGGATACATGGCTTTGAAATCACGCGTATAGCGGGGCCCGAGGTTAGGCGGTATCTGCATCCCGACCAGCAAGACCTTGGCACCCGCGGCCTTGAACGCCGCAATCATTTCGGCGAGATGACGACGCGTGTTCGCGAGTTGGATACCACGCAAGCCGTCGTTGCCGCCCAGCTCGACCACGGCGACCGCAACCTCGAAGCGCTTCAGCAAAATGCCGATGCGCGCGCTGCCGCCCCGAGACGTGTCACCACTGATGCTCGCATTGACGACCTGGTAGGCATGACCGGCAGCGCGTACGCGCCGGTCGAGCAGGTGTACCCATCCCTGTTCTGCTCTCAATCCGTAGGCGGCACTGAGACTGTCACCAACCACGACGATAGCCCGTTCGCCGGCTGGCGCCGCGGCCGCTAACAGGTACGCCAACAGCGCCCACGCCAAAGCGATGAGGTCAGTGCTTTTGCGGGCACACGCCGACCTGCGCGCCGGTCGCACCGCATTCCAGACTTCCGCCGCCTTCGACATCGATGACCTGCTCCTCGTTTATGCCGGTGTGCCCGGATTACCGATGCGCCCGGGATCGCGGCGTCGTCGTTTCCGTCCCCACCGCAGCGTATCGACAGAGGGGGCATTATGACCCATCGCCAACGGCCGACGGACCGTCAGCCCGCCTGCTCGTCGTTCCGGCCATCGGGCGCAGTCCCGGCAGACGGCGTCAGCGCCCGAGGGCGCTGGCAATGTAAACAAAAGTAAAGTTTGCAGGTCCAAACTTGAATTTTCGGACAGTTCGCCGAACCTTCGCGATATCAGGACAACCCAGCCGGATCATTTATGGAACAAATCTTTGCCGATCCGCCGCGGCAGAAAGCCGGGGAAGCCTCCAGCGGAACCGTTCTCATGCCGCCGACCGGCGATGTGATCGTCTCTGCTCATCATCTCGTCAAGCAGGTGGTCAGCCCAGGCGGCGACCTGACCATCCTTGATGATGTCAGCGTGACCATCGGTGCTGGCGAAAGTGTGGCCATCGTCGGTGCATCGGGTTCCGGTAAGTCAACGCTGCTGGGACTACTGGCGGGGCTTGACGCGCCGACTTCAGGGCACGTTGAACTCGCCGGCGTCAACCTGGGCGAGTTGGACGAGGACGGCCGCGCGGCGCTGCGAGCCCGCAGCGTCGGGTTCGTATTCCAGGCCTTCCAGCTGCTGCCGAGTCTAAACGCGCTCGAAAACGCCATGCTGCCGCTGGAGCTGGCCGGGCATCCGCAGGCGCGCGAGCGCGCCGAACACGTACTCGACCGCGTCGGCCTCGGGGAGCGCCTCGACCACTATCCCCGGCAGCTGTCCGGCGGCGAACAACAGCGCGTCGCGATCGCGCGGGCCTTCGCGGCCGAGCCACAGGTTCTGTTCGCCGACGAGCCGACTGGCAACCTCGACCACGCGACCGGCGCGCACGTCTCGAACCTGCTCTTCGAACTGAATCAGGAGCGCTCGACTACGCTGGTGCTGGTAACTCACGACCTCAGCCTCGCGAACCACTGCGGACGGCGTCTGGAAATTGCCGGGGGCCGACTGGTGCGCGACCCATGAGCGAAGTTCTGGGCCACGCCGCCCTGCCGCGACCAGTGCCCGTCTCGGACGGTCGGAGTCGAGCCCTTGCAGATGTCCGCCTCGGACTGCGAATACTCGGTCGCGAATGGCGTGGCGGCGAACTGCGCATCCTCATTCTGGCGCTGCTGGTAGCAGTCGCCGGCATCACGTCGGTGGCGTTTTTCGTCGACCGCGTCGAGCGTGCCATGAGTTCGCGTGCCAGCGAGCTGCTGGCCGCCGACCTGCTGGTCAACTCGCGAGACCCGATCGCGCCATCATTCGCGGCAAAAGCTGACGCCCACGCTCTGGAGTTGGCGAGGACATTGACGTTCCGCAGCGTCGTGCTTTCCGGCGAGCGCATGCGACTCACCGAGGTCAAGGCGGTCACCGACTCTTATCCGCTGCGCGGTACGCTGCGTATTGCGGATACCGCGTTTGGCCAGAGCCGGAACACCGGTGAGTCCGTGGAGCCCGGCACGGTCTGGCTGGAAGGCCGACTGCTGGCCGCGCTGGGCCTCGGCGTGGGCGACAGCATCGAACTCGGTCAGAGCCAGCTCCGCATTGCACGCGTTTTGACCTACGAGCCCGACCGCGGCGGCGACCTGTTCAGCATCGCGCCGCGCGTACTGATGCACATCGACGACGTATCGGACACGGGACTGGTTCAGGCCGGTTCCCGCGTCCGTCATCGTTTACTGGTAGCCGGCACCCGTGACGACGTCGCCCGCTACCGGACCGCCATCGCCACAGATGTCCCGGTCAACGCGCGTATCGAGGGAGTGCAAGACGCACGCCCCGAGCTGCGCAACGCGTTGGAGCGTGCGCGCCAGTTTTTGGGCCTGGCCGCGCTGGTCGGCGTGCTGCTGGCCGGTGCGGCGATCGCAGTGAGCGCAAGACGCCATGCTGAACGGCATCTGGACGCGGCCGCTCTGCTGCGCTGTTTCGGTGCCTCCCAGGCATCGGTCCTGCGCATCTACGGCGTGCAGCTGCTGGCCGTCGCGGTCGCCGGCGGACTGATCGGGGCATTGCTCGGATTCCTGGCGCAGCTCGGGCTCGCCGGCATTCTCGGTGCGATGGTTGTCGACATTCTGCCGGCGCCCGGCCCTACGCCGGTGGCCGTCGGCCTTGCTGTTGCAGTTGCTACGTTGGTCGGATTCGGTTTGCCGCCGATGCTGAGACTGCGCAACGTGTCACCTGCGCGCGTGCTGCGTCGCGACCTCGACGCCACGACATGGCGGGCATGGACCGTCTATCTGGCGGGTTTTATCGCACTGTTCGGCATCGCGTGGTGGCAGGCTGGCTACATGCAGCTGGCCGCCATGGTCATGGCGGGCGCTGCAGGCACGATGGCCGTCCTCGCCGTCGGCGCATTCCTGATGCTACGCGTTCTGACGCTGCTACGGGGTCGGACCGGGCCGGCGGTACGTTTTGCGGTGGCAGGCGTACTGCGCCGTCCAGCGGCCAGCGTACTGCAGATGGTGGCGTTCGGCCTTGGTTTGATGGCGCTGCTGCTGCTCGGTCTGGTCCGCGGCGAAATGCTCGACGAATGGCGCCGCTCGCTGCCACCTGATGCGCCAAACTTCTTCTTGATCAACGTCCAGCCTGACGAAGTGCAGGCGCTCGAAGCGTTGCTCGAGCGCGAACAACTGAAAATCCAGACTCTCAGCCCCATGGTTCGGGGTCGGCTGACCAGCATCAATGGTGAAGCGGTGGTGGCGGACAGCTATGTCGAACCGCGCGCCCAGCGCCTCGCCACCCGTGAAGCCAATCTCTCGTTCGCCGGCGAGCAGCCGGTCCACAATGCGTTGACAGCCGGACGCTGGTGGCGCGACGGCGAGGCCGGATGGTCGATCGAGGCCGGTATCGCGAACACCCTCGGAATCGAGATCGGAGACGTGTTGCGCTTCCGCATCGCCGGTCTGGATGTGGAAGGGCCGGTATTGAGCGTGCGGGCCGTCAAGTGGGATGACTTCAACGTCAACTTCTTCTATCTGGCTTCGCCGGCTCTGCTCGACGGCTACCCAGCCACGTACATCACCAGCTTTCACCTGGACCCGTCCCGCCGGGAACTGCTCGCCGAAATGGTGCGCCAGTTTCCAAGCGTCACGGTGATAGATGTCGATGCCCTGATGCGCCAGGTGCGCGGCATCATGGACCACGCGACTCTGGGCATCGAGTACGTCTTCGGCTTTACGATCCTGGCTGGCCTGATGGTTCTGTTCGCAACCATTCACTCAACCCTGGACGAGCGTCGTCATGAAACGGCGATCCTGCGCACCCTGGGCGCGCAGCGGCGCATGCTGGTGAGCGGGCTCGTCATCGAATTTGCCCTGCTCGGCGGTTTGGCCGGCCTGCTGGCGGCAGGCACTGCGACCATCAGCGCCGCGGTGCTCGCACAGCAGGTTTTCGGTTTCGAATTCGACGGCTCGATCTGGACCTGGCTGGTAGGAGCTGGCGGCGGCGCATGGCTGATCGCTTCAGCGGGCTACCTGAGCACGCGGCGCGTTATCGACCAGCCTCCGGTGGACAGCCTGCGGCAACTCGGCTAGGTCAGCCCGAGCCTGGGATCAGGGCAAAAACCTGACGCTCAAGAGCAGCGCGCCAGACAATTGACCCTAAATAGTGCGTGGCAACGTTGACAACGGGGCCGCATGACGCGCCTCGTCGAACCAAAATATTATTGTTTTCAATAGTTTGACGTGTTTCACAAAATTTTGGCATGAGCCTTGCTAGATTACAGTCAGTTTACGAATGCTTCTTCCTCCTCCCTGACTCGGGCGCCCAAGGCGCCCTTTTTTTTGCCTGAAGTTTCCAGCGCGCTAAAGAGCGTCCGTTCATACCCGACTCAGCGCCAGTCACCACGCAGCGACGCCACGACGCACTCCAATTCCGCGAGATCGAACTGCTCCGGCGCTATCGGTGCACCGCCAGCCAGCTCGACGCGTCCACGCAGGTTCGCAAGCAACCGCCAGGGCCGGGTCATGGCGGCACCACCCTTGCGGCTGAAGAAGCTGCCCCACAGCCCCCGCAGGGCAAACGGAACAACGGGGACGGGGGTGCGTTCGATGATCCGTTCGATGCCGGGCCGAAACGGATTCATATCACCGCTACCGGTGATCTGGCCTTCCGGAAAGATGCAGACGACCTCTCCGTCCGAGAGCGCGTGCGCGATCGCATCGAAGGCGTCGTCCATCATTTGCGGGTTTTCGCTTCTGGGTGCGATCGGGATCGCGCGGCTGACGCGAAAGACGAAGTTCACCACTGGAAGCTGGAAGATCTTGTGGTACATGACGAAGCGAACGGGCCGTCGACAAGCCGCGGCGATGATCAGCGCATCCACAAAGCTGACGTGGTTGACGGCCAGGACGGCCGGACCTCCGTCGGGAATGGCGTCGAGCCCGGTACTGCGCAGCCGGTACACCGTGTGAATCAGCATCCAGACGATGAAGCGCATCAGGAACTCCGGCACCAGCGTGAAGATATAAATGGACACAGCCGCCGTCATCAACGCGAGCACGACGATGAGCTGCGGGATGCTGAGCCCGGCGCTCAACAGCGCCAGCGCGATAGCCGACGCGGCGATGATGAAAAGAGCGTTCAGTACGTTATTGCCAGCGATGATCCGCGAGCGGACCTCGGGCGGACTGCGCAGTTGCACCAGGGCGTACAACGGCACGATGAAGAAGCCGCCGAACAGGGCGATGGCAAACAGATCGAACAGTAGACGCCAGTTCGTGTGGTCGGTCACAAACTCACCAGCGCCTGCCAAAGCCGCACCCGGCACCGGATCCGGGATGGCGAACGCGAGGTCGAGAGCGAATACGGTCAGACCGATCGAACCGAACGGCACGAGACCAATTTCCACCAGTCTGCCGCTCATGCGTTCGCAGAGCAGCGATCCCACTCCTATGCCCAACGAGAACACGGTGAGCAGCAACGTCCCAACCAGCTCGTCTCCGGCCAGGTAGTCGCGCGTCAATGCCGGCAGCTGCGTCAGGATCATCGCGCCGTACAGCCAGAACCATGAGATGCCGAGGATAGAGTTGAACACGGTGCGGTTGGCGGCGGTGTGGCGGATGATGTGATAGACCCCGGTGCCGAATCTTGGCGCGGGCGCGGGCGGCCCCGGCTCCGGTGGCGCGTTCGGAATGCCGCGGGACGCCAGGTAACCGAGCACCGCGATCACGACCAACGCGCCGGCGACGGCAGACGAGCCAAGACCCTCCCACGCGATCAGAACGCCGCCAGCCACGGTGCCCAACAGGATCGCGAGGAAGGTCCCCATCTCGACGACACCGTTGCCCGCCACCAGCTCGTGCTCTTCCAGATGCTGCGGCAGGATCGCGTACTTCACCGGGCCGAAGAACGCCGACTGCGTGCCCATAAGGAACAGCACGAACAGCAAAAGCCACGTCGAATTCAACAGGAAGGCAGCGGCGGCGAGACCCATGATCGCGACTTCACAAAGCTTGATCCGGCGAATCAGGCCGGCTTTTTCAACCCGGTCCGCAAGGTAGCCGGCAGCAGCCGAAAACATCAGAAACGGTGCGATGAACAACGCCTGTCCGACATTGACCAGCGTGGTAGAGGTCCATCCGGCCTGCGCTGCGGCCTGAAACGTTATCAGGATGAACAGCGCGTTCTTGAAGGCGTTGTCGTTGAAAGCACCGAGAAACTGCGTGACGAAGAACGGGCCGAAGCGCCGGGTCCGGAGCAGCGACAGACTCACGTACGCCCCTCAGCCTCGCCGACCATGCGCCGCACGACCGGGCCAATGGTCAACCCCTGTACCGAGATAGAGAACAGGACGATGACGTATGTAACGGCCACGATGGCGGAGCGCTCGGGCGAGTCTGGCAACGACAGCGCGAGCGCAACCGAGATTCCACCGCGCACGCCGCCCCACGTCAGCAGCTTGGCGGCATGAGGGGAGAACGCCGTGCCGGCGAGACGCAGCACTGACACCGGCAGGCCGACGCAGATAAACCGCACCGCCAAGACCATCGGAATGGCGATGACCGAGGCGAGCAGATACTCACCGGCGAATGTCAAAACCACGACCTCCAGACCAATCAGCACGAACAACAAAGCGTTCAGCAATTCGTCGAGCAGCGTCCAGAAGGAATCGAGGTGCTGTCGGGTCGTTTCGGTCATGGCTTCGCGGCGGCCATGGTTCCCGATCATCAAGCCAGCGACGACCATTGCGATCGGCCCGGAAACGTGAAGTTTCCCCGCGAGCGCGTAGCCACCCAATACCAGAGCCAGGGTCAGCATGACCTCGATCTCGTAGCTGTCGATGGTCTTGAGGGCCGTAAACGTGATCCAGCCGAGCACCAGACCGAGCACCACGCCGCCGAGCGCTTCTTGCACCAGCAAGATGGCGATGCCGCCCGCGCTTGGCTCGGCCGTGCCGGCCGCGATCCCGGCGATGATCAGGAACACGACGACGGCCACGCCGTCATTGAACAGCGATTCCCCGGCGATCTTTACTTCGAGGCTGCGAGGCGCGTTAGCGGACTTGAGGATGCCCAGTACGGCGATGGGATCGGTGGGTGAGATCAGCGCGCCGAACAACAGGCAGTAAATGAACGGCATCTCGAGCCCGACCAGCGGAAAACAGATGTAGGAGAGACCGCCGATCAGAAAAGTGGAGGCCACCACACCGATACTCGCCATGATGCCGATGGGCCATTTGAACGCAGCCAGCTCGGTGAGGTTGACGTGCATGGCGCCGGCGAACAGCAGCAACGACAGCATTCCCTGCATCAGCACGAAGTTGAAGTCGATGCGACCGACGACGTGCGCCGCGAAGTCGTGCAGGCCTTCGACACCCAGCAGGTCGGCACCGATCATGACGAGCGATACCACCAGCGCGATCAGCATGACGCCAATGGTCGTCGGCAGTCCGATGTACCGGTGGTTGACGTAACTGAACACCGCCGACACGGTGACCAGCACAGCGATCAGGTCCAACATGTTGTTTCTTTCGTTCCGTGCGTAGGGTCATTCGCGCAAGGTTAACAAGGATTCGGGAATATACGTCATGACGCTCTGGCGCGGCGTCGCCTGCCGCAGCTGTCAGCGCGATGTCAGCGGCGCTCGAATACGGCAAGATAGCGCCTACACTGCCTGCGAGGACATCGCTGATGGTCATCAAGACTGACATCCAGCTGCTAAAGCAGCGGCGCTCGAAGATCGTGGCCACGATCGGCCCGGCCTCGAACGATCGCGAGACCATCGGCGCACTGATCCATCAGGGTGTCGACGTATTCCGACTCAACATGTCGCACGGCGATCAGGCTGGACACGCAGCCGTTTATCAGCTCATCCGCGAGGCAGCCCGCGACGCCGGCCGACCGATCGCGATCCTGGCTGACCTCTGCGGTCCGAAGATTCGCGTGGGGCATTTTCCGGACGGCGGCATCGATCTGGCCGAGGGTGAATCGGTCGTCGTTACGGTGCGCGATGTAGACGGCGGCCCGGGCCTGATACCGTCGCAGTACGCAGCGCTCGCCAACGACGTGGAGATCGGCGCCCGCGTGCTGCTCGCTGACGGCGTCATGGAACTACGCGTCACTGCTATTGAGGGCACGGAAGTGATCTGCGAGGTGGTCCAGGGCGGCCGTTTGACCGATCGCAAGGGCATCAACCTGCCCGACGTCGAGGTCTCGGCCCCGTCGTTGACAGAGAAAGACCGCGCGGACGCACAGTTTGCGCTGGACCTGGGCGTCGACTATCTCGCGCTGTCGTTCGTTCGGTCACGCGCTGACCTCGACGAACTGAGGATGCTCGTCGACGCGCATGCGCACCGTCCCGGTCTCGTGGCCAAGATCGAAAGACCAGAAGCGCTTACCGAGATCGACGGCATTTTGGAGGCGAGCGACATCATCATGGTCGCGCGCGGCGACCTCGGCGTGGAGATGCCCCCGGAGCAGGTGCCCGCCATCCAGCAGCAGCTGATCGACCGCGCCCGCCGTTACAGCCGCCCGGTCATTATCGCGACGCAGATGCTCGAATCGATGATCGAGAACGCCCGGCCGACGCGCGCAGAGGTCACCGATGTATCGCACAGCGTCGTGATCGGCGCCGACGCAGTTATGTTGTCAGCCGAAACCGCAGCAGGCGCGTTCCCGCTCGAAGCGGTAGCCATGATGGATCGGGTCGCCAGGCAGGCTGAGGCCCACCTGTGGCGTCAGGAGGCATTTGGCTCACTAGCGCTCAGCGCGGGCGACGTGAGCCCGGACGCCTTCGGCGATGCCGTGGCGAGGGCCATGGCATCGCTTTCCCGCGACCTGAAAGTCCGCGCTGTCGTCGTCTTTTCCGAATCCGGCATGTCGGCAACTACCATGAGCGGAGCCAGGCCGGCCGCGCCCGTGATCGCGGTCTCCAGCAACGCCACGACCTGCTGTCGACTGGCCGTGTGCTGGGGCGTGCTGCCCGTCGAAGTCGACGTGGACGACCTCGAAGATCGGGCGGCGCTTGCGCGCGAACTCGCCCGCGAGATGGGGCTCGCCGCACCCGGTGAGTTCATCCTGACGGTGCAGGGGTTCCATGCCGACCCCGAACGCTCCACGCCGAACATCACGTTGCTCGCGACCTGATACGGTCGCTGGCGATAGATTCCACGGCCACTCATCCGCACGACCTGCCGTCAGTCAGGTGTCGAGACAGACGATCGTATGACCACCAGACTCGCCGACCTCGTCTACGTCGACCGCTCGCCCATTCATGGCCGCGGACTGTTCGCGAGGGTGCGCTTTCGCAAGGGTCAGTTCATCGGCACTTACAGCGGCCCGATCGCCAAACGTAACGGTAAATACGTGCTCTGGATCACGGAGGCGGACGGCACGGTGTACGGCGTACGCGGGCTCAATCTGTTGCGCTACCTGAATCACGCCAAGCCGCCCAACGCGTTCTTCGACGGGGTCGACCTGTACGCAGCCAAAGGCATCCGGCCGGACGACGAGATCACGTTCGACTACGGTTGGGAAGACTGAGCGGCGCGCAGTCGGACAACCGGGCGAGAGCGTCAGGGTGCCCTGACCGCCGCCGGGGCGGCCAGGCATGGTCGCCGTCCTGACTCAGTCGTCGTCCGTACTCGGATTGAATTCGGATTCGAGCTGCTGCTGCACCGGACGCGGTACCGGGTCGTAGTGACTCAGTTCGATGGTATAGGAGCCCGCGCCGCCGGTTACCGATTTCAGCTCAGACTGATAATTCTCCAACTCCGAAAGCGGTGCCTGACCGGCAACGCTCACCATCCCGCCCGACAGCGCCGTCGTACCGCTGATGCGCCCGCGCTTGCTGGACAGATCGCCCGCGATATCCCCCATGTTCTCCTGCGGCGCTGTCACCTCGATATTCACGATCGGCTCGAGTACAGCCGGTTTGGCCTTGCCGACCGCGTCCATGAAGGCTCGCTTCGCCGCGGTCACGAACGCAATTTCTTTGGAATCCACCGAGTGATGCTTGCCGTCGTAGACGGTGACCTTGACGTCTTCCATCGGATAACCGGCGACAGCGCCGGTCTCGAGCACCTGGCGCACCCCTTTTTCGACGGCTGGGATGAACTGTGATGGGATCACGCCGCCAACCACCGCGTTCTCGAACGCGAATCCGCCGCCGCGCTCCATCGGTTCGACGCGAAGATAGACCTCACCGAACTGCCCGGCTCCCCCGGTCTGTTTTTTGTGGCGGTGGTGCCCTTCCGCTGGGGCGCCGATCGTCTCCTTATATGCGATCTTCGGCGTGCGCGTGTCCACCTCGACGTTGTAGCGCTCCTTCATGCGCTCCAGCATCATTCTGAGGTGCAGTTCGCCGACGCCTCTGATAACCGTTTCGTTGGTGGTCGACGTGTGCTCTACCTGGAATGTGGGATCCTCTGCGGACAGCTTGTTGAGGGTGTCGGAGATCTTGGATTCGTCACCGCGCGACTTCGCCTGAATGGCGAGCCCGAACATCGGCGCTGGCAGCGCCACGCTGCCCATGCTGAGGTCCGCGGACTCAGACGCATCGTGCAGCACGGCATTCTGATGAATTTCGTCGATCTTCGTAACCGCGCAGATATCGCCCGGAATGCCCGCGTCAACCTCTTGAGTCTCTTTGCCCTGGAGCCGGTAGAGATGGGCTATTTTGATCGGTTTGCGCGCATCTCCGACCGTCAGCTGGGAGTCTTTGGTCACGGTGCCCTGGTGCACTCTGAAGACGCTCATACGACCCACGAACGGGTCCAGGGCAAGTTTGAACACGTGCGCGACGACATGACCGTCGGGGTCGGGCGTGACGGCCACGGGTTCTCCGTCGCCTGATAGGAAGCGCGGCTGATTTCCGTCGACCGGGCTTGGAATCACCCGCTCGATGATGTCCGCCAGTTCCGAAACGCCGGCCCCAGTTGTCGCTGACGTGAAGCAAACGGGGATCAGGTGGCCGTCGCGGAGCGCCAGACGAAACGCATCGTGTAGCTGTTCGGGCGCCATTTCGTCGCCTTGCTCGAGATAGAGTTCCATCAGGTTCTCATCCATCTCGACAACCTGGTCTACCATCTGCGTATGCGCTTCCTCGACCGAGCCAAATGCCACGGAAGCGGCGTGATCAGGCGCGAAGAAGCAATCCGCTACGCCAGCGCCAGCGGCCGCCGGGAGGTTGAGGGGCAGGCACTCGGTACCAAAAGCGTCCTGTATTTGCGCCAACACCGCCTCGCAGTCGACATCATCCGTATCGATCCGGTTGACGACGATCATGCGGCAGAGCCCCTGCTCCGCAGCCGCCTCCATCATGCGCCGCGTGGTCGTTTGGACACCGGACTTGGCGTCGACGACGACGAGCGCGGTCTCCGCGGCCGGCAGCGCGGCGAGAGAACGTCCGCTGAAGTCGGGATAACCGGGGGTATCGACGAGATTGACGTGATGTCCGTTGCGATCAAAACCGGCTACCGCCGCGAACATCGAGTGCTGATGACTTTTCTCTTCGGGCTCGAAATCCGAAACGGTGCTGCCACGCTCTACCGTACCTGCGCTGTCTACGGCGCCGGCGTGCGCCAGCAGAGCCTCGACCAGAGTAGTCTTGCCGGCTCCACCGTGTCCTACGACAGCCAGGTTCCGGATCTCTTGAGTGGCATAGTTGGGCATCAGCGCATCCTCCACGCTCTACGACGGTTATTGTTTGCCGGCGCGCCTGGACCACTGGCGGATGAGGCATCCTGGCCGTCCGCGCCCGTTGTTGTGACTTCGTTGTAACGCAACTGCAACTGCTTGTCATCCCGCGTCGAAGCGCGTGGGCGCGTTCGCAGGACCCGGAGTGCGCGCACCGCACGGCGCGCGATGCAGTTCGCGACGGTATTGCTGTGGTGGCCGCTGCTGAACACGGCCAAGCGCTGCGCTCGAATGGCCCGCGGACGGAGCCTGGTTGGCTGTCAGGTGCCGGGCGTGACCGGTCAGGCAGGATTGTGCGGGCGCTGCAGGTACTGCTTGGAACGCATCTCGATCAGCCGGCTTACGGTACGCTCGAACGCAAACGCATGCCGGCCCGCTCGATACAGCGCCTCGGGCGCGGCCGCGGCCGTGATGAGCACGTTGACGCTGCGGTCGTACATTTCATCGATCAGCGTGATGAAACGGGCGGCGCGATCGTTGTCCGCCGCACCGAAAACCGGCACCGCGGAAACGAGCACCGTATGGAATTCGCGCGCGATCTCAATGTAGTCAGCGGCGCCGCGCGGACCATCACACACGGCGTAGAAATCGAACCAGACGACTCCTTCAGCACACGCTTTGTAGGCGATGTCCCGGCCCTGGACGCGGAGGTCGCCAGCCTCGACCGGCCGGCCGCTAAGGTCCTTGAAGGCCGCGGCGAGCGCTCGTTCCGCCTCGTCGTCCAGCGGCGCGTGATAGATCTCGGCCTGTTCGAGAGTACGCAATCGGTAGTCCTCACGACCGTCCAGATGCATCACCACGGTGTTGCGCTTCAATTGTTCGATGGCGGGCAGGAAACGCTGCCGCTGCAAGCCGTTTTTATAAAGCTCATCGGGCTGGATGTTCGAGGTGGTCACCAATGTCACGCCGCGCGAGAACAGCGCTTCCAGCAGTCTGCCGAGCAACATCGCGTCGGTAATGTCGGAAACATGGAACTCGTCGAAGCACAGTACGCGGGCTTCCTTGGAGAGCCGGTCAGCAACGGTTTGCAACGGGTCCTGCCGACCACCCAGGGTCTTGAGTTCCGCGTGTACGCGCTGCATGAAGCGATGGAAATGCGTGCGCATCTTCTGCTCGAATGGCAGCGCATCGTGAAACACGTCGACGAGGTAGGTCTTGCCGCGTCCGACCCCGCCCCACAGATACAGTCCATTGACTGATGGGTTCGCGACCGGCTTGCGAAAAAAGCCTAGAAGTCCGGCAGGCTCGGGCGCTGCGCGGTTCAGGTCGTCGAAGATTCGTTCGAGCTCCTCGACCGCACGCCGCTGCTCCGGATCGGCAACGAAACCAGGGCGTTCCAGGTCTTGAGTGTAACGGGAGAGGGGAGACACCAAGCCACCAGTCCGGGAGCTGCGACGTAAAGGTCCTATTGTGAGCGAAGCAGGTTGTCGCCGAAACCCGGAGTCGGTCGGCCAGGTGCATCGAGCATGCTCCGACAGGCGCGGGCGGCCGGGAGCGCGTCCCGTGGCTCGCGTGCTGCGGTAAAGCGCAGGCCATAGATTCAGTCCCAGGCGACCGCGCCGCTCCAGCCACAGCTGTGTTAGCGTTCGGTGACTGCATCGGCCAGGTCGCGGTATCGAATGGCCAGACTTTCCCAGATCCAACTGACCTTCGTCCCGGCTGATGACCGGCTGCTTCTGCGTATCAGTACCGATGAGAAGGCGGAGCTCCGGTTCTGGCTGACCCGCCGCTTCGTTCGCCTCCTGTTACCAGTACTGGCCGGGATGTCGCTGCACGCCGCCACTTCCGCGACAGTGCAGAGCGCCGAAGCCCGCGCAGCAATAGCCGACTTCCAACGCGACCATGCGCTTGCCAACGCCGATTTCGAAACGCAGTTCCAAGATGACGCGACAATCTTTCCCTTGGGAGAAAATCCGGTCCTGCTCGAACGTATTCAGACGCGCAGCAATGACGTTGGCGCACCGGTGCTCTGTCTGCATCCCGCGAACGGTTCGGGCATCGACCTGGCGCTGGAAACGCAGTTGCTGCACTCGTTCAAATCACTGCTATCCGATGCCATCGGCAAAGCAGACTGGAACCTCGACACGAGCGCCTTGCACCCGGTGGCGACCTCAACACCGTCGGTACTCAACTGAGAGGATTCCACCGCGCTATTCCCGCGGCTGCAAGGGCGCGCGCGAACGTAGCAAAAAAAAGGCCGCGTCCTTGCGCGACCTGAACCCCGAATTTGCGGGGGGAGGGAGGAGCCTTGCGTATCGTCGCGCGCGGGATGGGGAGTCCCGGTGCGACAGGCTGTCTGGCTTACGACTCCAGCCAGCCGGAGAACAAGGGAATCACGAACAGTATGGACAGGAGCATGGCGCTCAGTTCGGCCTGAGTTCCGCCGCCGATGCTGCCCGCCTGCATCAAGTGCATCGCGCTTCCAGCAACCGCTGCCAGTGCAACCGTGACGACGACCTTTCCCATGACCTTGTTTCCTGTTCGAACTGCGTTCCCGCGTGTTGGAGACATTCTCCGCGGGGCCAACGCCAATGTGATGCGAAGGATTTCACACTATCGAATAGGGGGCTGTGACAAATCTCACGAAACTGCCGGGTCGGGCGGCAACTCCGTGATCCACGTCTCACAAACGGCACGCAGTTGCTCGCGCTCGTGCGGCGCGAGCCCAGCGGGGTCGAAACGCAGACGCTCGTGAAGTGGTAGCGCCTGGTCGCGCAGGAGTGCTAACGAAGGCATTGCTGCGGTGCTCTCGATGCGGCCGAACCAACGACGCAACGTTTCACCCTCCATACGAGGTGGAGCTGACGACGCAAGGCGGTCCAACACTGCGTACAGCTCGGAATCCGCTCCCGGTACGTCCGCCGGAGCGTCGGTCGCGGCGGCCCGTGCGCGGTCAACCCGCTCGGCGCGCAGCCTCCAGATGAGATAGCCGATCAGAGGGACGGCCATCCACAACAGCCACGGCTGCGTGTCGTCTTCACTCTCGCGCCACCGCCATTCGAGATACTGATGTCGGAGCCAGGAGCCGAGCGCGTGTAGTGCGCTCCACCACGGTGCCGCCTCCGCCTCGAGTTCCACCCAGGTAGCCGGCGTCGTATCGACGGTCAGCCAACGTCCATCAACCCAGGCCATCGCCCACGCATGCGCGTGACGGCGTCGTACGACAAAAGCTTCTTCCAGCGGACTCCACTCATTGACCGCGTAGCCGGTCGCGTAGCGCGCCGGCACGCCGGCGGCGCGCAGCAGCATCACCGTCGATGTCGCGTAGAATTCGCAATGCCCGCTACGCGACTCATGCAAGAAGGTGTGGAGCGGGAGTGGTTCGATGCGGCTCGGCAGTTTCAGCGTGTAGGTATAGCCATCCGCGAGACCGAGTCGAACGGCGTTAATGATGTCGCCGGCCTGGCGCTGGCGGAGCGTCCGGGCCAACGTATTCTCACCCACATCGCGCGGCTGCTCGGCGACCTCCGTCATGGCGGCGTTGGAGGACTCCCCAGGGCCGCGTGAGCCGCCCTCACCAGGGAAGTTCACGCGACCGATGCCACGCTCGCTCAGCCACCGTGACAACGTCTGACGGTATTCGCGCGGAACACTCAGGTCCAGCGGTCCAGGCTGCGGCACCGTCGCGAGGCCCGGCCGGTATTTGACCTCGTACTGCACGAGTTCCGGGCCGCGCCCGACCTTCAACGCGCCGAGGGGATGGCGGCTGAGCGACTCGACGCCCAGATTCTCGAGCTGCCAGCTACCGTCAGGCGTAGCGAGTATGCCGCGGCCACGAGGCATACTGCGCGCGATCTCGATACGGTTGGATGACTGCTCTGGCGCCGGTGCCACGGTCCACGTGAGCCCTCCATCGCTGGGGCGCAACGAATCCAGCGTGTTGGAGCCGGTCAGCCAGGTATTGCGACTGAACTGCCGATACGTCGCTTCGTGCAGCAGTTCCGGCACCCCGCTTTCGTCGAGCGGCCGCACCCGCATTTCGATCTGTTCGGACAGCTTCAGCTCGCCGACGTCGCCGATCGCCGTGTGCGTCTTGAACGGGTCGCGGAACTCGGCCATATAGTCGCGCAGGAACTGCATGACGATCGGTTCGATAGCCCGCCGTGCCGACTTCATTCCGTGTTGCAACGCGTAGCCCCCACCGACGACTACCGTCAGCAGTAAGACCCATACCCAGATCGGATAGCGTCGGGCGCGTGCGAGAGCCAGTCCCCAGATGAGCAGCAACGCAACCGTCGGAAACATCCATGCGCCGCGGAGATCGCCGGCTGACGCCGACAGCAGCGTCGCCACGAAGAATGGGAAAGCAAAATCGACGCTGCGCTGCGCGTCTGCATCACCTCGCGCGGCGGCCCGACGTATGCTCAGAAACAGCGCGGACAAAGGCAGGCCACCGAGGTCGCTGTAGCGTTGCGCCAGCAGCAGAATGCCGAGCAACGGCGGCAGCCACTGCAAGATGCCGTACACGCCATGCACGGCGCGCTGGTCGAACTGATAGAAGGCGACCACCACGAACAGCACCGCCGTCAAATCCACGAGCCGGTTGAAATCCTGGGCGCTGAAGCGCCAACGCCAGCGCAGGGCGGGTGCCACTTCGTAAGCCACCGCGAGAATCAATGCTACCGGCAACAATTCGGTGGAATAGCCCCACACCATGAGCGCGGCCGCGAGCAGCAATGGCGGGAACGCCGCGTCGGGCGCAACAGGCTTTACGAGGGTCCAGTCGGTTGTTCCGATCATGCCGTAAGAACCATCGCGGCCTGCCCCAACGGCACGCGCTCGCAGGCGACGCCGGCTGGCATTGGTGCCGCTGAGTCATCGTGGTCGGTTGCGCCCTGGATGACGATGACCTGAAGTTCCAGCCCTGCGTCGCGAAGGGTGTCGACGAGTTGGCCACGGGCCGCGTCAAAGGTGTGCAGAACCAGGACCGCAGCCCTAATTCGGTGCTGCTCGCGCAACGCGGCAGAAGTGAGCTCTGCCACCGGTACGTCCTCTTCACCATCGATGACGGCAAGTACGCCGAGCAGCGTCTCGAGGTCCAGACTGCCCAGACCGTGATCTATAAAACTCTGCTCCAGCGTAATCAGGTCGGCGCCGCCATGATGCCCGAACGCGTGCTGCAGCAACGAGGCTGCGACGCTGACAGATTCCTCGAATGCCGGGTCACCGCTGCGCACCCCGCAGCTGTCGAGGACGACGGCGTAGCGACGGCTCGCCTCCCGCATGAACTCTCGGACCACCGGCTCCCCGATCGCCGCGGTGCGCTTCCAGTGGATATGGCGCATCGAGTCTCCCGAACGGTATTCACGCACCCCTAGAAACTCGTCGGAAAAGCCCGGCAGGTTCAGCAAACCGCCATGGGCGGTGTCGCCCCGCCCCGCGCCTGGCAGCAGGCGATCGGCAATCTCGAACCGGGCCGGCAGCACCAGCACCTGCCCCGGCAGACGGCGCACCTCGACCCGCCGGCTGATAGACAGCGGCTCTGCCATGCCGATCTGCAGCGCTTCAAACTGCACGTAGCCGCGCCGCAACGGTGTCAGCGAGAGCGGAATGCGGGTGCCGCCCGCGGCGTTCAATCGGGATTCCAGCAGGGCGTGCTGCCCTTTGGTGCGCGCCCCTTGCAGATACCGCGTGTAGCGGATCCATCTTACGAACGCGAACCGATACCGACGTCGCGGGGCGACCGGATCGTAGTACCGAACGAGTCCTTCCGGACGCGCCGGCCGCGACTGGAGCCGTTCACGCAGCCACACGGGTACGTCGACCTGCAGGCCAGCCGCGGTATGTCGGACACGGAGGTGGTATTGAAAGGGCTCGCCGACGGTCGCGAATGCCGGCAGTTCCCGAACGACGTCAACCGCGTGTGCGCGGCGGCTCCTCCCAATCAGCAGGCCTAATAACAACAGGACCAGAAACAGCGCGAACAGCTGGTAGGCGTAGCTACGGCGCTGATTGATGCCAAATAAACCAGCCGCCACGGTAGCCCATAAGATCAGGCGTCCGAGGTCGGTCAGCCGCATCGCGAACCAGTCGTCCAGCCGGTTCAGACGATCGTAGAAACGGAGCAGCCGCTCACGTCGCGCGCTCATGTCGGCACGCTGGCGTTCTCGAGAATCTCGTTCAAGACGGCCTGCTCGCTCAATCCGCCATGACGCGCCTGAGGATTCAATACAAGGCGATGAGCGATCGCGTCGACCGCCAGTTCCTGCACGTGATCGGGTGTGACGAAGTGCTGTCCGTCGCCCAGCGCCAGCGCCTGTGCCGCTTTCATCAATGCGAGCGACGCGCGCGGACTCGCCCCATGTACGACGCCGGCGGCAGCTCTGGTCGCAGCCACCAGTCCGACGATGTAGGCCTTGACCTCGGGGCTGACGGCGACGTTCGCTACCTCGCGGCGCAACAGGACCACGTCTGCCGGCGTCGCGAGCGCCTGGAGATTCTCGAGCGGGTGCGTGTGCATGGCCTGCGCGGCCAGAATTTCCACCTCGGCAGCCGCGGGCACGAAACCGAGTGACAGTCGCAGCGCAAAGCGATCCATCTGGGATTCAGGCAACGGGTAGGTCCCGTGGAACTCGAGTGGATTTTGCGTAGCGATCACGAAAAAGAGCTCCGGGAGCGCACGCTGCTCGCCATCGATGCTGACCTGCCCCTCAGCCATCGCCTCGAGCAGGGCTGACTGTGTGCGGGGGGACGCGCGATTGATCTCATCGGCCAACAGCACGTCGGCGAATACCGGGCCTTCATGGAACGTGAAGCTCTGGTCGCGCTGGTTGTACACCGAGACACCGAGCAAATCCGCAGGAAGCAGATCGGGCGTGAACTGAGCGCGCTGAAACCGGCCATCGATACTCGCCGCCAACGCCTTCGCAAGAGTCGTCTTGCCGGTGCCTGGCACATCATCCAACAGCACGTGACCGCCGCTTGCGAATGCGGCCATCAACTTGCGGATGACGGTGTCCTGGGCGCGCACCACGCCCGCTATCTGGGTACCGAGTGCGCGCATCAGTGCCGTTGCACGGGCCGGTTCAGCCACCGCATCCATCCGATTGCCTGCCTGTTACCATGGTTTTTTTGCTTAGACACGATAACGCAGCGAATGCGTCAACGAATTGTCGAAAGCCTCAGATCCCTCGGCGCCAGCGATGGCGATGTACCCGCGGACGGCGATTTCAAACTCAATCCGGCGTCCGCGGCCAGGGCGAAGCTGACACCCGCAGCCGTGCTGGTTCCGATCGTGGAACGTACCGATGGGGCGACCGTGCTGTTGACCGAGCGCAGCGCCAGGCTCAAGAAGCATGCCGGCCAGGTGAGCTTTCCCGGGGGCCGCGCGGAGCCGGATGACGCCGACCGGGTCGCGACGGCGTTGCGCGAGACGCACGAGGAGATCGGCCTCGGAGCCGAGTTCGTCGACGTCGTCGGTCGTCTTGACGACTACCAGACCGGCACCGGCTATCGGGTTACGCCTGTAGTCGGCTTCGTACGCCCCGGATTTTCGCTGGCCGTCGACCCGGGGGAAGTCAGTGATGTCTTCGAGGTGCCGCTCGACTTCGTGCTCGACTCTGCCAATCACAGCGTTGAGAGCCGGCCCTGGAACGGCGGCCGGCGCCACTACTACGTGTTGCGGTTCGCCGGGCGCTACATCTGGGGCGCGACGGCCGGCATGCTGGTCAACTTGTCCCGACGCGTCAGCCAGCTGGAGCAGACCTGACGCGCGCTGCGCGCCCGGCGGTCCGGCCCAGACCGCTTTCAATGGCCGCCGCCCGGCACGAGATCATTCGACCGCTTCGGCGATCGCCTTGCCCAGGGTTTCGGTATCCGCCTGCCCGCCGAGGTCCCGCGTGTGCAATGCCGGATCGGCGAGCGCGGACTCGATCGCCGTTTCGATAGCACGGGCTGCCTCGGCGTGCCCCAGATGCTCAAGCATCATCGCGCCCGACCATATCTGACCGATGGGATTCGCGATACCGCGCCCCGCGATGTCCGGTGCAGAGCCATGAACCGGCTCGAACATGGACGGATAGTCCTTCTCCGGATTGATGTTGGCCGATGGCGCGACCCCGATGGTGCCGGCGACGGCAGGACCGAGGTCAGACAGGATGTCACCAAAAAGATTGGAACCCACGACGACGTCGAACCAGTCCGGGTGTAGTACGAAGTTCGCCGCCAGGATGTCGACGTGATACTGGTCGGTCTTGATGTCCGGGTACTGGGCGCCGACCTCGGCAAAGCGCTCATCCCAATAAGGCATCGTATGGATGATGCCGTTCGACTTGGTCGCCGAAGTGACGTGTCTGGCCGGGCGACTCTCGGCCAGGTTGAACGCGTAGCGCAAAATCCGGTCGATGCCCCGACGCGTGAAAATGCTCTCCTGAATGGCCATCTCCGCGTCGGTCCCGGCAAACAGCCGACCGCCGATCTCCGAATACTCGCCTTCGTTGTTTTCCCGCACGACGTAGAAGTCGATGTCTTCGGGGCCCCGCTCGCGCAATGGCGACTGAATGCCTTTCAGCAAGCGTACCGGTCGGAGGTTCACGTATTGTTGCAGCTCGCGGCGGAGCGGAATCAGCAAGCCCCATAGCGACACGTGATCAGGCACGCCTGGAAATCCGACCGCGCCGAGAAAGATGCCATCGGTACCGCGCACCTGTTCGATGCCGTCGTCGGGCATCATCGCGCCGGTGTTCTTGTAGCGCTCACAGCTCCAGTCGTGTTCCTGCCAGGTGAAATCAATACCGTAACGGGAGCCAGCAGCTTCGAGGACGCGTACACCCTCGGGCACGACTTCGTTGCCGATTCCGTCGCCGGGTATCAGCGCGATCTTGTATTCGCTCATGTTCTCGAGTCTCGTCTGATTCAGGAAGAAGATTGGGTTCGGAGTCCGCGCGACCCGACAGCATGCGCACAGCACCGCGCACAGCGCAGCCGGTTGCCCGAATTGCCGTTTGCCCGGCGGATGCCTGCACGGCATCGACCGGGCGGGGTCAGCCGACGGCCGCGTTCACCGCCAGCACGAGCGCGTTCTCCTCGACAGGTTTGACGAGGTACTCGGTCGCACCCTGGCGCATGGCCCAGATCCGGTCGGTCTCGTCCGATTTCGTAGACACGACGATGATCGGGATCGCGCGCGTCGAATCATGCTTGTGGAGTTGCCGGGTCGCCTGGAAGCCGTTTAAACCTGGCATGACGATATCCATCAGGATGACATCGGGCAGTTCCGCTTTTGCGACCGCAACGCCTTCCTCCCCGGAACGGGCCGATATCGTTTCGTATCCAGCGCCTTCCAGGATGCCTTTCAACAGCTGAACCTCAGTGGCCGAATCATCGATGATCAGGACTTTCGACATGCTGATCTCTCCTCCGTACGCAAGTCTCGCCGCGAGATGCCCGAACATGCGTATTCAGACCGCGGTTTCCTGGTTTGTCACCGGGCGCTGCCTATCCCGTCAGAGCAGCGTAGCACACGACTGCTCGACGGTAAGATAGAGGCCTGCGGGAACTGCGCAGACGCCGGCCGTACCCGCACAGGCGGAAGCTGATCCCGTCGCACCAACGACGCTCGTGCCCGGCTGGATACCGCGATTCGCCCGATATGAAAGTAGCAATACTGAAGGAACGCGAGGTCGATGAAGCTCGCGTGGCCGCGTCTCCAGAAACGATTCGTAAACTCGCAGGCCTCGGGTTCGACGCTCATGTTGAGACGGGCGCCGGGGCCTCCGCCAGCTTCCCCGACGCTGCCTTCAGCGACGCCGGCGCAACGATCGGTAAGACGCTCACGGCCACCCTTGCCAACGCGGACGTCATCTTCAAAGTGCGCCCGCCTTCCAACACCGAGTTGCAAGCCATGCCGCGCGGCGCGCTGCTGGCCGGGCTGTTAGCGCCGTACGACGCAACGCGCGATCTGGAACGCTATGCGAGCGCCGGGATCACGACGTTCGCGTTGGAACTCTTACCGCGCATCAGTCGGGCCCAGTCGATGGACGTGCTGTCGTCGCAGTCGAACCTTGCGGGATATCGCGCCGTGATCGACGCGGCCGCCGAATTCGGCCGCGCGTTACCGATGATGATGACCGCCGCCGGCACCGTAGCGCCGGCGCGGGTTCTGGTGATGGGAGCCGGGGTGGCCGGATTGCAGGCCATCGCCACGGCGCGAAGGCTCGGCGCTATCGTCTCCGCCACCGATGTACGGCCGGCCGCGAGGGAACAGGTCGAAAGCCTCGGGGCAAGCTTCGTGATGGTAGAGGACGACGAAGCGGCCGCGGCGGAGACCGCCGGTGGCTACGCGCGCGAGATGAGTGATGACTATCAGCGCCAGCAACGCGCGCTCATCGCGGAGACGATGACCAGGCAAGACATCGTCATCTGCACCGCGCTGGTTCCCGGGCGGCGGGCCCCGCAGCTCATCGATGAAGCCATGGTGCGCTCGATGCGCCCTGGTTCGGTGATCGTCGATCTCGCGGTCGAGAGCGGCGGCAACTGCGCGATGGCGGTGGCGGGTACGACGGTCGATGCCGGCGGCGTCCGGATCGTAGGGCACCTCAACATGCCGGGCCGCGTGGCCGTGGACGCGAGCGCCATGTACGCCAGGAATCTTCTGAACTTCATAACACCGCTAGTCGACACCGAAGTTGGCGCGCTCGACATCGACTGGGAAGACGAGATCATTCGCAGCACCTGCGTGACGCGGGACGGCGTGATTGTGCATCCCCAGTTCCTGGTACGGGAGGCATCATGAGCGAGCCGCGGTCAGAAGACTTTCAGGCGACCCGCGAAGCGACCAATGCCGCCGGCGAACCGGCGGTGCAGAGCTTGGTCTCCCCGGAAACCGCTACTGGCGCGGCCGAGGCGGTCGCCGACGGACTGGCCGCCGCGAACGGCATCGACCCGTTCGTGTTCCGTCTGGCGATATTCGTCATGGCCGTCTTCGTCGGCTACTACGTTGTGTGGAGCGTTACGCCGGCCTTGCACACGCCGTTGATGTCCGTAACCAACGCGATATCGTCAGTCATCGTAGTCGGCGCATTGCTCGCCGTCGGCGTCGATGCAGCAACCGCCGCCAACGCGGAAGCCGCCTGGACGGCCAAGTTGCTCGGCTTCTTAGCCCTCGTCCTTGCCAGTATCAATATCGTCGGAGGCTTCATGGTCACGCAGCGAATGCTGGCCATGTACAGACGCAAGGCGTAGGAGCGGCCAATGAGCCCGAATCTGGCAGCGCTCGCCTACCTGAGCTCCGGCGTCCTGTTCATCCTCGCACTCCGCGGGCTCTCGTCACCCGAAACCGCGCGCCGCGGCAACGTGTTCGGCATTGGCGGCATGGCGGTCGCGGTGTTGACCACTCTGGCCGTGTCCGGCGTGACCGACTCCGCGACGTTGCTGCTGATGCTGGCCGGCGTGGGCACAGGCGGCGGTATCGGTGCGGTCGTTGCGCGTCGCATTCCGATGACCGCCATGCCGCAACTGGTGGCCGCGTTTCACAGCCTCGTGGGGCTAGCCGCGGTACTGGTCGCCGCCGCCGCACTTTACGCGCCGGAAGCGTTCGGAATTGGCGCGCGCGGCGCGGTCCACGCCGCGACCCTGATCGAGATGTCGCTCGGCGCCGCGATCGGCGCTATCACATTCACCGGCTCCATCGTGGCGTTCAGCAAGTTGCAAGGCCTAGTATCTGGTGCGCCCGTGGTATTTGCGGGCCAGCATATGCTGAACGCATTGCTCGGCCTGACGCTGGTCGCCATGGTCATCTGGCTGTGTCAGACCGAATCACATGTGGCGTTCTGGCTGCTGACCATCGTTGCACTGCTAGTGGGCGTACTGCTCATCATTCCGATCGGCGGCGCGGACATGCCGGTCGTCGTGTCGATGCTGAACTCGTATTCCGGCTGGGCAGCGGCCGGCATCGGGTTCACGCTCGGGAACACCGCGCTCATCATCACCGGCGCGCTGGTCGGATCGTCCGGCGCGATCTTGAGCTACATCATGTGCAAGGCCATGAACCGGTCATTCATGAGCGTGATTCTAGGCGGCTTCGGCGGCGAGCTGGCGGAACCGTCTGCCGCGGAAAATGACGCGCGGGCTGTAAAGCAAGGCAGCGCGGATGACGCGGCATTCATCATGAAAAATGCCGACTCGGTGATCATCGTGCCCGGCTACGGCATGGCCGTCGCGCAGGCCCAGCACGCGTTGAAGGAAATGGCAGACTTGTTGAAGAAAGCCGGCGTCAAGGTCGCCTACGCCATCCATCCCGTGGCTGGACGTATGCCCGGCCACATGAACGTGTTGCTGGCGGAGGCCAATGTGCCTTACGACGAAGTCCACGAGCTCGAGGACATCAACAGTCAGTTCCCCGTGGCATCGGTTGCGTTCGTCATCGGCGCCAACGACGTCACGAATCCGGCCGCCAAGACCGATCCGGCGAGCCCTATCTACGGCATGCCGATCCTGGATGTCGAGCGGGCCGGCACTGTGCTGTTCATCAAGCGGGGTATGGGATCCGGATACGCGGGAGTCGACAACGTGTTGTTCTTTCGTGACAACACGATGATGCTGTTCGCAGACGCGAAGAAGATGGTCGAGGATATCGTGAAGGCCATGTAGCGCTCTTCTGAACCGCGCAAATCATCCAGACCACAACGGGTGGGGCGCGAGTCCGGGCGGGGGCTGGCCGGCAGCCCCAAAGTGGCGCTATGGTGCGCTGCGCAGGTCAGCCCTTTGCAGGTATGCCCGATGAAACGCCGCTACCGAGTGATCGGACTGGCGATAGTGCAAATCGCCCTAACCCTCTTACTGGCGTATCTCAGCACCGATCCGCAGACCGTACTGATATGCGGCGCATTGTTGACTGTCGTCAGCGTCTCGGCCGCCGCGGTACTCGCCCGCAACATCCGCAAGACGCGCCTGCGCGTCGAACAGCGGATGTCGGACTTCGCCGACTCGGCAACCGAATTCCTGTGGGAGACCGACTCCGACCACCGTTTCAGCTGGTTCTCGCGATCACACGCCGATATGACCGGCATGGACCCTTCCGGTCTCCTCGGCAAGCGGCGGGATGAGGTTCTTCGCATCGAGCCGGAACCGGAGAGCTGGAGGAAACATCAGGCACATCTCGAAGCACGCCAGCCCTTTCGCGACTTCGAATACAACAACCTCAATAACTCCGGCGAACTTCGCACCTTCCGGGTGAGCGGCAAACCGGTGTTCGGCCGCGGCGGTAAGTTCATGGGCTACCGAGGCACCGGGCGCGACGTTACTGAAGCCGTGCGGGTCGAACAGGCCCAGGTCCGCCTGAATAGCGCCATTCAGCAGCTACCCGATGCCATCGCATTGTTCGACACGCGGGATCTGCTGGTCTCGTGCAACACGGCTTACGCGCAGCGGTTCGTCGTCGGCGCAGCCGCGCCTCCCGGCGGCTTTACATTCGAAGGTCTGCTCCGACACGGCATGGCGTCGGTGCTGCAGCTTGGAGTGGCCGGCGATCTGCACCTCGAAGCGCGGCTACGCCAGCACCGAATCGCGGACGGAACGGTGCAGTCGCTGTTGCTCCGCGATGGCACGAGAGCCGTTGCTCGCGATTTTCGCACCGCGGACGGCGGCGTCATGGTCGTCATCACCGACGTCACCCAGCTAACTCTGCGCGAGGAGCAGCTGCGAGCCTACGACATGCGATTCTGGGACTTCATGGAAACCGCTGTCGACTGGTTCTGGGAAACAGACGCCGACGATCGTTTTACGTTCGTTTCGCCACAGCTCGAACGTGTCGCCGGCGTGGCGGAAGACGACGTCATCGGCTTGCAGCGCAGCGATTTCGCCGGCCTGGATCCAAATGAACCCGGCATCATTGAGATATCGGACCGCGTCGCACGCCGGGAGCGATTCACGGATCTGACTTTCAGTCGGCGGCTGCGAACCGGTGAGATTCGATACTTTCGGATCAGCGGCAAGCCGGCCACCAACGAACAGGGAGAATTCACCGGCTACCGCGGCACCGGCCGCGACGTCACCGACGTAGAACTCGCAGAGCTGCGCGCGCACAGCGCCGAGCGGCGCCTGGTCGATGCTCTCGAATGGAGTAGCGACGGTGTTGCGCTGTACGACGCTGACGACCGACTCGTCATGTACAACTCCGCCTACCGGGACCACTATATCGGTGCTCAGGACACTCCGATCACCGGCCGCAAGTTCGTCGACATCATGCGCCTTGGTGTACGGCACGGGTCGATCGCGCAAGACCAGCCGAAGGAAGCCATCTTCGCGCGGCGACAGCGCGAGCATGCGCTGGCCAATGGCGTTCCACAGCTATACGCAAGGCGCGACGGCGGCTGGATGCAGATTCGCGAGACCCGCACGACCGAGGGCGGGGTACTGATGGTGTTGACCGACGTTACCGAGCAACAGCGCATCGACCAGATGCTCCGTGCCATGGTCGCCCCCGACGCGACGGACACCGACAACATTTTGAGTCTGACCCTTCGGTCCGTTTGCGCCGCACTCGGCATGCGCATAGGCGTCGTCGCAATGCGCGAGTCCGATGACACGATGATGACACTTTGCGCGATCGATAATGGCGAAGAGCTCGAACCATTCACCTACGACCTGCACGGCTCGCCGTGCGAACACGCACTGGTGAGCCCTGACCCGGTAGTTTTGACCGAGCGAGCGGCAGCCCTCTTCCCACAAGACGCGATGCTGGTCGATGGTGGCATCGAAGCGTACGTGGGGACGTCTTTGCACGACCACACTGGTGAAACGGTCGGTCTGTTCGTACTGATGCACGATGAGCCGGTCAGGGACACACCCACCATGGAGTCCATTCCACGGCTGGTAGCTGACCGCATCGGTCTCGAGCTCCAGCGCGAGGCGGCGGTCATGGCACTCCAGGCGAGCGAATCCAACCTCCGCGCAGTATTCGATAACGCGCCGATCCGCATGTGGCTGAAGGATCTCGACGGGCGTTTCCTCAACGTTTCAGAGAAATGGCTACGCGACCACGACTTGACCGAACGGGAGGTCATCGGTCTGAGCGACCGCGAGGTCCTGGCTGACGTGCACTGGTTGGACGACGCGCTTGCGATGGACGCAGCCGTGGTCAAGTCGGGGGGCACGATCACCGGGGAGGTTCAGCGCGGCACGCCCGATGCTCCCCAGGATTTTCTGATCCAACGCTTCCCGGTATTTGACGGAGCCGGGGCACTGCGCGCGCTGGGGACCGCGACGACCGAGGTCACCGCCGTCAAACAGGCCGAGGCGCGGGCCAAATACGCATTCGAGAGCCTTGAGGCGGCGATCGCATCGATGACCGATGGATTCGCGCTCTACGACAGCGCGCAGACTCTGGTTGTCTGTAATGACAGGCTGAGGATGCTATTCCCTGAGGCGCGGCCCTATCTGCTGCCGGGTGCCAGCCGCGCGGATGTGCGCCGCGCAGTCCTCACATCGGCCCGGTTGCGCACGGTCAATGAACAGCGCCCAGCCGATCTGCCCCCTGATATCGTCACCGGGGGCGGCCAGGGCGACGAGCAGCTGGAAATGCTCGATGGCTCGTGGGTCCAGCTCCGCGAGCATCAGGCCGAAGACCGGGCGTTGATCGTGGTCGCCACCGACATCACCGAGCGCAAACAAATAGAGTCAATGCGCGAAAGCCGCCAGGAGGAACTCGAACGTGTGGTGACCGAACGCACGCGCGATCTGGAGGCGGCGCGCGAAGAGCTCATTCAGGCCGAACGGCTGGCGACCATCGGCCGGCTCGCTGCAACCGTGAGTCACGAGTTGCGCAACCCACTAGGCACCGCGCGAAACTCTGTCTATCTGCTAAGGCGACGCGTGGAATCCGATAGTCCGCTTCTGCGCCACCTGGATACGGTGGAGCGCGAAATCAGTCACTGCGATAGCGTTATCAGCAGCCTGCTCGAGAGCACGCGCGTCAAGAGTCCAAACGTGGGTAACCTGATCCTGACCCGGATGCTGGAGGAATTGCTGCCGGGCATCACGCGTCCCGATGGAGTAGCGGTGGACATCAGTGGCTGTGAGGGCCTCACGGTAGTCGCCGATCAGACACAGCTCCGCCAGGTTCTGACCAATCTTTTGAGCAACGCCGTACAGGCAAGTCCGCCGGGCAGTGTCGTGCACGTAGCCGGGGAGCGCGCTGGTTCCACCAACCGTTTTTGGGTCAGCGACCAAGGAGACGGCATTCCGGCCGATAAGTTAGATCGCGTGTTCGAACCGTTCTACACCACCAGGAGCCGTGGCGCGGGATTGGGCCTGTGGATTTCCCGCGAACTATTGCGGCGTCACGGCGGAGACTTATCGGTGCACAACAATGCTTCGGGCGGTGCAACATTTGTCGCTGAGTTGCCACTACAATGACAGTTTGGATCGACCGCTCGACCGAGCGGTAGAGGAGACCGGCTGCAATGACAACCCGGGTACTGGTTGCCGATGACGATGAGGGCATGCGCGAAACCCTGGCGGAAATCCTTACCGAGGAGGGCCACGAGGTCGCGACGGCCAGCGATGCTGAAGAGGCCCTGGCGCTTTGCCGGGTGAACCGCTTCGATGTCGTACTCCTCGACCAGCGGATGCCGGGCCGCAGCGGCTTCGAGGTACTCGACGATCTCCGCGAAAGTTCGCCGGCGACCCGTATCATCATGATGAGCGCTTACGCAGTGGATGAACTGAAACGCAATGCACTGACGCGCGGCGTCATGGCGTTCGTCGATAAGCCGCTGAATCTGGAGATGATGCTCGACCTGGTCCGCGACGCAGGCCGGGCGGCAGTGCTGGTCATCACCGCTGACGTAGCGACCGACGCGCTGGTCATGCTGTTGCGGCAGCGCGGCTATCGCGTGAGGAGCGCGGCGACCGCGCAGGAAGGCATGCGCCTCGCTGCTCAGATCGCATTTCGCATCGTGATCATCGACTGTGAACTGTCATCCAGCAACGGACTCGAAACCTACCTGGAGCTGAAGGCGATATTGCCGTCTTTCGACGCCATCATGCTGACGCGCGACAGCGAATCCGACCACGCCATCGCGCGCGAGGCTGTACGACGTACGGCCTACACCTATGTCGACAAACCCGATGCCGAAACCCGAATCCCGGAACTTCTGGGCCAGCTCGTCGGGCAGCAGGCATCCGGTTCCCAGCGAATGAAACCCAACCCAGACTGAAGGTCGTCCTCAAATGTCCTCGGTGCCCAGTTCAGACGACGACCTCAGTCAAGCCGGAAGCCGCGGCGACCAGACAATGGTCCGGGTATTACTGGTCGAAGACGATCTCGACCACGCCGAGACAGTCGCCGAGATGTTGTTGTGGGACGACTTCGCCACCAGCATCTACGGCAATGGGGGCGAGGCGCTGGACGCGGTCACGCACGAGACTTTCGGCGTCGCGATCGTCGACCTGAGCCTTCCCGACTACTACGGAACCGAGTTCATCGCTGCGCTGACGGCTCGCGACCCACGCATCCGGATCATCATAAACACCGGAAATTCCACGCACGACGCGGCTGTCGACGCATTGAATCTGGGCGCCTTCGGGTATCTGCACAAAGGCGGCGACCCCGAGGAGATGGTCCGGACCGTACGTCGCGCGGCGAATGCCTACATCGGTGCAGCGCTGCGGGAAAGCGAAAACATGTTCAAGGCCGTGTTCGAGCGGTCTGGGATCGGTATCGCGCTCATCGACAACGGTGGGCAAATCATCAACAGCAACCCGGCGCTGCAGCGCATGCTCGGCCGCGACGCCGGCGAGCTGAACTCACTGGCGCACACCGAGCTCCTGCACGTCGATGACGTGGAGGAAGACTCGCGCAAGATGAGCGCGCTGAACGGTGGCGACATCGGACACTACACCGTCGAGCAGCGTCTGCTGCGGCGCGATGGGACGGCCAAATGGGCGAGCGTGGTAGTGACCGCCGTGCACGATGCGCACGACGACATTCTGTTCCGCGTTGCGATGGTGGAGGACATCACCGAGAAGAAACGGATGTCCGAGGAGTTGAGTTATCAGGCGCGCCACGATCCGCTTACCGGCCTCGTCAACCGACGCGCATTCGAGGACCGTCTTTCGCGGGTTCTGGCCACCGCGGACACAGAAGGCAGTACCCACGCGCTTTGCTACCTCGACCTGGACCAGTTCAAGGTCATCAACGACACGTGCGGGCATGCGGCTGGCGATGAACTCCTGCGGCAACTCGGCGTAATGCTGCCAACCCACGTGCGTACCAGAGATACACTGGCGCGACTGGGCGGAGACGAGTTCGGCATCCTGATGGAGCATTGCCCGTTGCCACAGGCCGAGCGGGTGGCTGGCGCGATTCACACGAGCTTCGAAGAATTTCGGTTCTTCTGGGACGAAAAGTCGTTCACGGTCGGAGTGAGTATCGGCCTGGTGCCCATACACGGCCCGGATATGACCGTGGCCGATGTTCTAAGTGCCGCCGACTCGGCGTGTTACGCAGCCAAGGAGAGTGGCCGCAACCGCCTGCACGTCTACCGTCAGGACGATCACGAACTGCAGCGGCGTCACACCGAGATGCAGTGGTTCACTCGCATAGGGCGCGCGCTGGACGAAGATCACTTCGAATTGCACTACCAGAGCATCATCCCAGTAGACGACACGGATTCTGACCTCGAGCACTACGAGATTCTTCTGCGGCTGCGCGAAGAGGACGGTAACCGGATTCTACCGGGCGCATTCCTGCAAGCCGCGGAGCGTTACGGCTTCGCCGCAAGAATCGATCGTTGGGTCATCGACAAGTCGTTGGCCTGGCTCGCGGATGACCGGTCTCGCCTGGACCGTCTGGGGCTCTGCGCGATCAATTTGTCAGGGCAATCTCTGGGTGACGCCGGGCTGCTCAGCTACATACTGGAACGCTTGCAATTCTATGCCATGCCAGGCGACCGGCTGTGTCTCGAGATCACAGAAACGGCGATGATCGCGAATCTGCCGCAGGCACAGCAACTCATCAGCACACTACGCCAGGAGGGCATCCGGTTTGCGCTTGATGACTTCGGCAGCGGGTTTGCATCGTTTGCCTATCTCAAGAATCTCGCCGTCGACTTCGTGAAGATCGACGGCATCTTCGTGCGCGATATCGAACACGATGAGATAGACCGGGCGATGGTAAGGTCTATCAACCAAATCGGGCAGGTGCTCGGGATGCAGACGATCGCCGAGTTCGTCGAGAACGAGCGTATCCTCGCGGAACTCGGTCAGATCGGTGTCGACTTCGCACAGGGCTACGGTATTCATCGGCCGCAGCCGCTAATGGATCTCTGACCCGGCGCACATGTGAGGACCCGCGCCTACCCGGCCGGAGCCAGCGTGTGCTCGAAGACGCCATCTAATGAAAATCCCGGGACCGGGAAGCCAGGCGTCCCAGCCATGGGCTGTAGTCTTCCAAGCGACCGGCAACCAGGTGCACGACCTTCTCGTCGCGTTCTATCGTGCCCTGAACCAGCAACAGTCTGGAGGCCACCACGAGTCTGCGCTGACGCTCAACGACCCACGGCCAAACCACGACGTTGACGAAGCCGCTCTCATCCTCGAGCGTCATGAAGATAACGCCGCTGGCAGTAGCAGGCCGCTGCCTGTTAACGACCAGGCCGGCGGCCCGGACGAACCGGCCGTGCGGCAATCGATCGAGCTCAACCGCGCGCCGTGTGCGCAGACTCGCAAAGCGCGGACGCAATAACGCCATGGGGTGGCGCCCCAGCGTCAAACCGACATGGGCATAGTCCGCAACCAGATCTTCCGCCTCCGCCGGTGCCTGCAAATCCGGTTGGTGTTCACTGAATGAAGCTTCTTCCAGCAGTCCGGGCAACCGCTCCATACCCAGAATCTGCCAGGCCGCCAGACGACGGTGCCCGGCCCAATGAGCCAACGCGCCCGCGCCTGCCAGAGCTTTGAGTTCCTTGCGACTGAATACGCGGAGCGCATCGTCCATCGGTACGCAGGCGATACGGCGCCCAACAAACTCACGCACGTGGTCCTCGCGTAAGCCTTTGACCAGACGCATACCCAGACGCAATGCCGGCTTGCCATGTGCATCAGGTTCCAGCGTGCTGTCCCATTCACTTACAAAAACGTCAACCGGCTCTACGCAGACCTGATGCCGGCGCAAATCCTGCACCAGCTGCGAAGGGGCGTAGAACCCCATCGGCTGACTGTTCAGTAAGGCACAGGTGAAGACAGCTGGTTCGTGGCATTTCAGCCAGCAGGACACATATACCAGCAGCGCGAAGCTGGCCGAATGCGACTCTGGAAAACCATATTCGCCAAATCCCTTGATCTGATTGAACACCTGACGCGCAAAACCCTCTTCATAACCGCGTTCCCGCATCCCTTCGACGAGACGCTGCTCGAACGGCCCCAACCCACCACGGCGACGCCATGCCGCCATCGCGCGCCGTAGCTGATCCGCCTCACCTGGCGTGAATCCGGCCGCCACCACGGCCAGCTGCATGACCTGCTCCTGAAAAATCGGAATCCCGAGCGTACGTTCCAGAACTGAACGAACTGCTTCGGACGGATAGGTAACCGGCTCTGTGCCCTGACGGCGGCGCAGATAGGGGTGCACCATACCGCCCTGGATCGGACCAGGCCGAACGATCGCCACTTCGATCACCAGGTCATAGAAATGACGCGGCTTCAGGCGCGGCAACATGGCCATCTGCGCGCGCGATTCGATCTGAAATACACCCACCGTATCGGCCGCGCAGATCATGTCGTACACGACCGGATCCTCAGGAGGCACGCTGGCCATATCGAGGTGGCGGCCGTAAAACGAGCGGATCAGGTCGAACGAACGACGTATGGCGCTCAGCATACCGAGCGCCAGTACGTCGACTTTCAACAGGCCAAGCGCCTCCAGGTCATCTTTATCCCACTGGATGACCGTTCGCGCAGGCATTGCGGCGTTTTCTATGGGTACCAGTTCGCAAAGCTGGTCGCGGGCGATGACAAACCCACCCACGTGCTGCGACAGATGACGCGGGAAACCGATGACGACATCCAATATGGCGACCAGTTGCCGAATCGCGAGGCTGTCGGGATCAACACCCGCTTCGTCCATACGCTCAGCGAGTGCCCGGTGTCCGTCCCACCAGGCGAGTGAACGTGCCAGCCGGTCGACCTGATCGAGCCCGAGCCCCAGCGCCTTACCGACATCACGCACGGCGCTGCGCGGGCGATAACAAACCACGGTGGCCGCCAGCGCCGCACGTTGGCGACCATAGCGCTGGTAGATGTATTGGATCACTTCCTCGCGCCGGTCGTGTTCGAAATCCACATCGATATCTGGTGGTTCGTTACGCTCCCGCGAGATGAAGCGCTCGAACAGCATGCTCATGCGCGCCGGATCGACCTGTGTGATCCCAAGACAGAAGCACACCGCGGAATTGGCCGCTGAACCACGCCCCTGACACAGGATGCCGCGCCGCCTGGCAAACCGTACGACGTCGTGCACCGTCAGAAAAAACGGTTCATAGCGCAGCTCTGTGATGAGCGCCAGCTCGTGCTCCACCTGCTGACGCACGGCCCGGGGAGCGCCATCGGGCCAACGTTCTCCCATACCTTTGATCGTGAGCTGGCGTAGCCATGCGGCAGGCGTCATGCCGGACGGCGCCACTTCGCGAGGATACTCATAACGCAGTTCGTGCAATGAAAACGAGCACCGCCTCGCCACTGCCAGCGCATTTCGCAACAGCTCTTCGGGATACAAAGCCGCCAGTGAATCACGTGAGCGTAGATGACGTTCCGCGTTCGGCAGACGTTGAAACCCGAGTTCCGCCACCGTGGTGCCATGGTCAACCGCCGTCAGCACGTCGTGCACGGCCCGTCGTGAAGGAATGTGCATACACACATCACCCACACCGACCACGCCAGTGCCGAGATCCCTCGCCAATGCTCTCGCCTGACTCAATCGCAGCGCATCATCGGCGCACCGCAGCAAAGCCACGGCAACCCAGAGACTGTCGGGAAAGCAGCTTGCCAGCCAGTGAGCATCCGCAACTTCAGGCGAGGCGCCGGGCAACCACAGTGCGAGGCATCCAGACGCCTGCGCCAGCATACCGCGCGTCAGTCTGTACCTACCCTTGGGCGCGTCTCGCCGGGCTGCGCTGATCACGGCCGAGAGATTCCCGTAGCTCGCTCGGTCAGTTGCCAATAGAACGACATGCAGACCGTCATCGCAGCGCAGTTGCGTGCCGATCAGCAGTTTGATGTCGTGCTCCAGTGCTGCGGTGTGTGCCCTCACGACGCCAGCCATCGAGCATTCATCCGTCAATGCAATGGCCGTGTAACCGAGCTGCGCAGCGCGTGCCACCAGCTCTTCCGGATGCGAAGCTCCGGGCCTGTCATACGTGACACTCCTCAATGCTCCAGATGCCAGGAGCCCAGCGCGCAAGACCATTGTAGACAACAGGTCCGAGGGCAACCAGCAAGGCGTTCTGGAGCGGGTTCCCC